>NZ_MBTG01000001.1 GCF_002027705.1 Paenibacillus ferrarius
AAGTCGCAAAGGTAGCTAGTTGTGCGTCCTAAACCCTGCCCTACAGTCTCTTTAATTAGCTCAAATAAATTACTCTTACTTAGGTTCTTTCCCTTTGGTACCAGCAACCTTTCTTTCGTGTCTAGCTTTTTTAACAATTCCACCTGAGACTCAAGAAGTCTAATTCTTGCTTCCTGTCTTGCAATAACTTCATCCTGCGTTAGTTCTCGCTTGAGGGGACGTCCAGATGATCCCTTACGGGAGTCTGCTAGTCCAATGACTCCATCCTCAGCGTATGCTTTCTTCCAACGCTTAACGCATGCTTTTAAACGCTCTACGCCAATTATGTTTACATCAAACCCGTTTGCTTCAAAGATTTCTCTGGGTGTTTTACCTGCCATGTATTGATCGATGAACAACTGCTTAAATTCATCAGCATAGGTTATTGCTTTATCGCTTATATGGATGACGTATTTATTCGTTGATAAATTCTTTTGTTCTTTCTCACTAAACATTTTCTTAGACATATTGTAATCCCCTCCGGTGCTTACTCTAGTATACAAAAAAAGATACCCACAGTCTGAACACTTTTTCAAAGTGTCCAGACTATGGGTACCAGTGTAGAATAAGTGGTGTCTTTTATTTCTTTTTATTCAGACCCTTTCGATAAGCCTCAACAGCAGACTGTGCCGCAGGTAATCTCCAGTTCATCTTCAGTATTGATCGGCGCCGCCGAAAAACGCAGTTATACCATCGATTTTTTTCATTAAGTTTTGATAAAATTGAAAGAAACACATTACTATTACCGAAGATGTAAGCAGTGAGGTAACTTATGTATTGCGGCTTTAGACATGAAAGAGATAAAGGGGTTGTCTTTGGATATGATGAAGATGAGACTAGGGCATTATCTATTAACAACATTAATAACATTACTTGTGTGTCCAACGATTCTTCAATTAATTATAATTATTTTTATTGCAAATGAGAGAATTGCTTTTGAAAGTTTTTTAGGTACTATTGTATTTGCAATCTTTACGATTCCAACATTAGTTGTAATTGGAATTCCAAGTTCAATATTAATAAACAAGATCGTAAAGCGTATAAATAGGTTAAAGTTATTGTTCGAAACAATATTTTACATTGTATTTGCTGTTCTTGGTGTTGTTATAACAATACTAGCCTTAAACGAAAATAAGGACCATAGTAATATTTTTGACAAAGATAACCTGTTGATTTACTCTTACGGGATTCTTTGCGCATTGACGTTCCAAACTTCCTTAAGATTAACAAGACGTTGGTTAAAATTTTAACAACCACAACGCATGGAAGATTAGAGTGAAAATAAGAAGAAATAACGACACCTTAATGGTGTCGTTATTTCTTCTTATTCAAACCCTTCCTATATGCCTCTACAGCAGCCTGTGCCGCGGCAAATGGAAAACGTGATTACGGTGTTGACCTAAATACTATAGTATAATGTGGAAATTTATAAAAAAACAGTCTGTTAAATACTGAAATTTCCAAGTATAGTTGAATTGTAAAATTAATACTACTAGGAGATGGTTTGTATGAAGAGGTATTTTATTTTGATATTATTAAGTTTGAGCTTATCTATGGGACTAATTATAGCTCCAGATAAAAGCGAGGCTGCTAGTCAATACTCAGATAATTTAATTCCAATAATGACATCAAACACAAGTCCATCTGGAGTTGCGAGTGCTAGTAGTGCTTGTGTGTGTGGTTACTCAGCTGCATATACGGCTTTTGACGGAACCTATGCTAGTACTCAGTCTTACGCATGGACAACAACTGACAATAATGCTGCTTGGTTAAAGTATGAATTTTCTAATCCACTGGCGATAGCTCAATATGTAATATATCCACAATATACTGCAAGTTCACGTGCACCTAAAAACTGGACTTTCGAAGGCTCGAATGATGGAACTAACTGGACTGTATTAGATACTCAGTCAAATGTTACTGGTTGGGCAAATAGCACCCCAAAAAACTTTGTTTTCTCAAATACTAACAAATTTAAGTCTTATCGAATTAATATAACTGCCAATAGTGGTGATGCTAGTTTTTTATCAATTGGTGAGTTGCAAATGATGTCGAAAATACTAACTCCAGATCCATCTCCGGATCCGAGTGGAAAACGTGCTATTTTAACTATTACTATGACGAATGGGCTAGAAAAGGAATACGATCTTTCTATGGCAGAAGTAAATGCTTTCATCGTTTGGTATGATGGCAAGGATGTAGGGACAGGCCCTGCCAAATATAAATTCGACAAGACATGGAACAAAGGTCCGTTCAAAGCACGTACAGAGTATGTAATCTTCGATAAGATACTAACGTTCTCCGTTGATGAATATGATGTGGTGACTCCTTAATAAAAACGAATCGCCGCTCGGCTGATTTGGCTAGGCGGGGTGTTTTCCTTTGGTTAGCTCACATCTAATGAACAGTATGTAAAAGCACCTGAAAAGAAGTACTGGACGCATTGAGAGAAAATTGGATGAAACAGATTCGTTCTAGCAAGAATGCGTACGGACTTCGTGTATACTTATGAACAGGAACTATCTAATTGAGGTTTTACAAAAAGAAATAAACGACACCAATCCGGTGTCGTTTATTTCTTCTTAATTCAAACTCTTCCTCAGAATAATGATCAGCTTCTCCGAAGAAAGCTCGTCCAATGTTATTGTCATTTTCATTTGGTTCAACCTGATCATTTGTTACACCTAATAAAAAAACAGATGAAACATAAAAAAATCAGCTATTTTTAATTGTATCTTGATCAGGTTTTCTATCACCTGTTTCGTATCCAGATGCTTGTATATTAGTTATTCCAAAAGCGCCTGCTAAACGCTTTTGAGAGATATCTAATTTTCACTTAGATACTTTATTCTTGAGCCTATATGCACTCATGTTATTTACCTCAATTCATTTGAACTAAGTATATCTTACTACGTAAAGCAGCCACTAAGCGCAGCAAGGGTTATTGCTTAAGATGCAAGAAATTAACGGATTCGATAAAGATATCAATGAGTTGGTAGAAGAAGCAAAAACTAATAGAGGGGGGAGGGACGAAAGCGGTGAGAGGTGTTGAGCCAGATCCAACCGCCTTCCTCCTGTAGTATGCTGCTCTTTTCAAGCTTCGGAAGCTACCACATGAAATCATAGGGCTTCCAATAAGTGAAAGGGCTTTTATATTTGCTTCCATCCAGTTATATTTGAAAAAAGAATCCGATACAGCGAAGACGAATCGTAAATAGGTTGATCTACTTCGAAATAAATGGTGAATAGGCCCAATGTTTGGTAATATAGGGCTATTGAAGTCTCATTTTGAAGGGAGAAAATGATTTAAAGATGAAAAAAGTTCTGATAATGATGTTTTCTTTATGCTTACTGATGACAGGGTGTGCCCAAGACTCTAATTCTGATCAAGTTGGGGGAATTTCCCCAAATGACACTATTTTCGATGTAAAGAAATTTAGCCAGATTTCTCCTGATGAGTTAGTTCAGATCATGGGAGATCCAGAATCAAAGGAAAATTGGAATTTTAAAGGATCAAAAAATCAGTTTCCTGTGCTTACATACGCTTATAAAGGCGGAGAAATTGAATTTCAATTTGTTAAAAATAAATTGAAAAGAATAAATTATCATTTACCAGAAGATGCAAGCAACATAGGCAAGCTAGTTGAGCGGTTTGGTTTATCAGAAAATCAACTAAAAAAATACAAAGATACAAATACGGTTGTTAGATATTACACAACGATAGAAACGATTTACGAGGTTTATATAATGGTTGAAGATAAAAAAACATCGCTTTTCCGTGTTGATTACGATAAAGGTGTTTTTGAATAATCAAGAGTTGCTCTTAAATAGGGCGACTTTTTTATTTCCTTTTTTGAAAGGAGTTTGGATAATTGGCTACCGTTGGCCATAGTCTTAAGTTATTTGATCAGTTTTCTATACGATTAATCATGCAGAGCAAGCGATGAATTCAACTTTGATTGTGGCTGATCGACTTAAGCAGAATACAAATTCAATTGCCTGCTTCACTGACTGTGATGTTGACGAACATTCAGAAACTTGTCTTGAAGCTTTTAGTGGCCGTGAAGCTGTTATACTTAAATAAACCCTTATACAATAAGGGTTTTAGGTATCAGTACCATTAAATTATTACGACGGCCCTTTTACAGGCCGTCTCATGGGAGAGGAGAAACCGGACGAAGAGCTTATGGGGAAACGTAAGCCTTCTCCGCGGTTGTCTACGACATTCTCTGATGTCGATAGTTCAAGGATGACCGTTTTACAGGAAATTTATACATGGAGCGTATAATTTTTTTGTGTCCGAATAGAGCTTGTGGTACGATAGCAAAAGAATAGCCAGCTAGAAGGGAAATACGCAAGATGAGAGTGATTTCAGGCACTGCGAAAGGCCGGTCGTTAAAAGCTGTACCAGGTACCAGCACACGACCAACAACGGATAAAGTGAAAGAAGCGATTTTCAGTATGATAGGTCCTTATTTTGAAGGGGGACAAGTGCTCGACCTGTTTGCCGGAACCGGCGGACTTGGGATTGAGGCGCTTAGCCGCGGGATGGATAAGGCTGTGTTCATTGATATTGAGAAGAAAAGCATCGACACCATCCAGCATAATTTACAGACAGCCGGTCTGAAGGATCAGGCTGAGATTTATCGAACAGATGCCACTCGGGCACTGAAAGCGTTAGCCAAGCGGGAGCAGCAATTTGAGCTGGTTTTCTTGGATCCTCCGTATAAAATGAAGCTGATCGCGGAGCTGATAAGCGCCATGGAAGAGCAGGCGATTGTTGTGCCGAATGCTACCATAGTGGTTGAACACGATGCGAAGGATATTTTGCCTGAAGTGATCGGCAATTTCAACCAACAGCGAAGAGCGGATTACGGCGATACGGCTGTAACGATTTATTTGCGATCCGTAGAAGGATAAGTTCTGAGAGGAGATGACAGCATGATGAAGCAAGAACACGGAAGAACGGTTGCCGTTTATCCAGGGAGTTTCGATCCGGTTACACATGGCCATCTTGATATTATACATAGAGCGGCAAAGGTGTTTGATAAGTTAATTGTAGCCGTACTTAATAATACGTCTAAAAACCCGCTGTTTACATTAGAAGAACGAATGGAGCTCATTCGCCAAGTAACGAAGGATCTACCGAATGTTGAGGTGGATGGGTTTCGGGATTTGATGGTGAATTACATGAAAGCTCGCAATGTTCGCTTGATTGTGCGCGGGCTTCGGGCTGTATCGGATTTTGAATATGAATTGCAGATGGCTTCGACCAATCATAAGCTTAATTCAGATGTTGAGACTTTTTTCATGACGTCCAAGCCGAGTTTCTCCTATTTAAGTTCTAGCATTGTGAAGGAAATAGCTAGGTTTCACGGCCCCGTGGAGGATTTGGTTCCTGTCGAGGTGGAGGAAGCGCTCAAACTTAAATTTCCAAGAGACAATTGAATGTAACAGCGTCAAACTAAAGAGCTTTCTTGCGGAAAGCTCTTATGAATGTCGAGGCCATCAGCATGATGAGCAGTACAAGTAGGAATTGGGTTAGCATAGGCCCCCATAAGCTCCATGCAGAATCGCCGTTTAGCGGGAATGACGCCGCCGGGGATTCGTTTGTTGTTTTATCCAGCCATAGAAAGCTAGGCTCTGTTTCGGCTAGAAGCAGCTGCAATGGTTTCCAAAGCAGGATGGTGAAGATGAAAGCAAGCACGGCGTGCAGGACTCGAGACCGGAAGAAGATACGATAGCGTGCTTCAGTTTGATGTTGAAAGCCGGCCACTTGCGCATGAGCAGACAAGCCTCCCCAGCCTAAGAACGCGCTAATAAGCGCCATTTGGCCAAGCAAAGAGAGTCCTTGGGCTTGACTCCAGGCATAAGCACCCAGATGAATCTCCAGCATACCTGTCACCCACTCAGCTGAAGTGTCGGTATGAATGTTCATGTATTGGAGCAAGGCATGAGTTGCGGGCTTCAGTATATCGGTGAGATGCGAAATGTGGACAACATTGATGAGGACAGAAAAGATCATCATATAGCCACCCACTAGCATTAAGGTTTGGACAGAAGAAGTTACCGCATCCCCGAGGAGCTTGCCGAAAGCGCGGCCATCATGCAAATAAGCTTGGCGCATCGTGATGAATGCTTGACGCCAGACAGAGGCGGAACGAGGCTCAGGGCTCAAAAGAGCGGGACTGTGTTCGGATGCAGGAGATGCAAGCTGCTGTGTTTTTCTGGAGAATTTCATCTGTAGAATGCCAGTTGCAATAGCTGAGATATAATGAACTACTGCAAGCACGACACCAAGCTTGGCACTATGCAGAAATCCGACACCCACAACGATAATAAGGAACAAAGGGCTGCATAAATGGGATAATGCGGTTAATTGCTCTGTTTCTGTTCGGGAGATGAGTTTTTTTTCCCGCAGGCTAGCAGTAATTTTGGCTCCGGTAGGAAATCCTACAATAAGTCCCGAAACTAAAGCCCATCCACTGACACCTGGAAGTCGGAAGATTCCCCTCATCAGGGGCTCAAGAAGAACACCGGCTCCTTGGATGACGCCGAATCCGATCAAGAGCTCGGTCATAATGAGAAAAGGCATCATCGCAGGAAATACAAGCTTCCACCAAACGGTAAGGCCTTCAAGTGAAGACTGAAAAGCTTTGTCCGGAAATAGAATGACAGACACAACGACAAGGGCTGCCAAAGCCCCTAGTATCAGCGTCGTTAATTTGGAGTTGGATTTTGCTTTTATAGGCTGCATGCCATTCACCTCATCCTTTAAACATGCTTCATTTGTACGCAAAAAAGTACGGGTTTAGACCAAGCATTGCTTGGACATGAAGGTAAGCCATGAAGGTGAGCGGACAAGTGGCAACCGTAGCCAGACACCAGGAGGAGGGGGACCTGCATGGAAAATGAAGAAGATAATGTTCGCACCTGGTCGAATGACTCCTACCGCTACCCGCGGAGATCAGCGACTAGAAGGTATCTAATATCGGCTGTTGTGGGTATTGTGATTGTATATTTATTGCTTTTTGTGAAGCTTCCATTTTTTATTTTTATGCCGGGAACTGCGGAAGAAATTAAACCCATGGTCACAATAGCGAAAGGTTCAGATATAGAAAAAGGGACTTTGATGCTGACTACGGTACGTGTTGCAGATGCAAATATGGTTAATTATTTAATTGGTCTCGTTCATCCTTACGAAGAGATACAACCTAAGACGAGTGTGTTGAAAAAAGGGGAGTCTGAGCAGGAGTATTCACAACGTCAAGAATATGTGATGTTGACTTCTCAAGCGAGTGCGATACAAGCCGCTTATACACACGCCAAAATTCCCTTTCACATCAGCCATGAAGGCGTAATGGTGCTCCAGACGCTGCCAGGCTTATCTGGGGAGAAGGTGCTCAAACCCGGAGATATCCTGTTGAAAGTCGGAGATAAAGAAGTGAAGGTCGCTCAAGATTTGCTGGATTCGTTGAAGGGGAAGAAGGCTGGAGAATCCATCCCTATCACGTTTATGCGGAATAAGGCCGAACAGCAAGCCACGCTAGCGTTGGGAGCACTGCCCCTTCAAGCAGGGGAAAAGGAAGCAAGGGCTGGTATTGGCGTAGTGCCGGCAGATATGCAGTCCGTCAAAGCGGATCAAGCCGATCAGCAGGTTACAATTAAAGCAGGCGAGATTGGCGGCCCGTCCGCAGGGTTAATGTTTTCTTTGGAAATTTATAATCAACTTGTACCCGAGGATATTACCAAAGGCTACAGAATCGCTGGAACAGGAACGATTGAAACGGATGGTACAGTAGGTCCAATTGGCGGTATTCAGCATAAAATCATCGCCGCGGATCGCGAGAAGGCGGAATATTTCTTCGCACCGAAGGATATGACGTACAAGGACGGCACGCAAATTTCGAACTATTCAGACGCGGTTCATAGAGCTGAGCAAATTAAGACGAAGATGAAAATTATTGAAATTGGATCCATGGACGATGCGCTCAAATTTCTAGCAGCTCTACCGCCAAAAGAAGTAGAGAAGAGTAAGAAATAATATAAATTAAATTGACAAAAGGCAAGTAAAGTGGATATAATAATCTTTGTTTGTTTGGGGTGAAAAAACATGCAAATTCGTTTTAGAGAGCTAGCTCTTAAAGGGCAGCCGGTTCATATGACAGAAGAACTGAATTTGACGGAACCTTTTGAAGGTCGTCAAGATATTCTTGGTCATGGTCCAGTACGTGTCGATCTTCATGCTGTGCATGAAGATGGAGTAGCCAAAGTTAACGGTACGTTAACGCTAGACTTGGAGTTAAGCTGTTCACGATGCTTATCGCACACGAATCAAACAATCGAGCTTCCTTTTGAGGAAGTCTTCATGCAGAAGCCTGAGGAAGAAGATCCGGATCTTGATGAGGACATTCATTTGGTCGTTGGAGATAAAGTCGATTTGGAGCCTTACGTTGTAGAGAATGTAGTGGTCGGTTTACCGTACATACCACTTTGTGACGAAGCGTGCAAAGGTCTCTGTCCTGTGTGCGGAGAGAATCGTAATCTACATGATTGCGGCTGTAAGCAGGAGAAGATTGATCCTAGACTTGCAGGTCTCGCGGACTATTTTAACAAAGAATAAGGCAACGCCGGAAATTCGTATAAGGAGGTGTTTTGAATATGGCAGTACCTCAAAGAAGAACGTCCAAAACTCGTCGCGACAAGCGCCGTACTCACTTTAAATTGGAAGTTCCAGGCATGGTGAAATGTGAACAATGTGGAGAACTGAAGCTGGCACACCGCGTGTGCAAGTCTTGCGGAACTTACAAAGGTAGAGAGATCGTAAAAGCATAAGAATGGACATAGTACTTCATCCTAAAAGTGAAGTGCTATTTTTTTTGCTTTCTTTTTGGTTGTAAATTTAATATACTACAGTTTAGTATCTGGTAATAAGATGAGATCTCACGAGATAAGGTGGTGCTCACCATCGAACGCCTTCCTAAACGACAAAGGCAGCAGCAATTGCTTCAAGCGATTGAAGTCAATCCTTTTATGACAGACGAAGAACTGATGCGTACGTTTGGCGTCAGTATCCAAACCGTCCGATTAGATCGATTGGAGTTAGGTATTCCTGAGCTGAGGGAACGAATGAAGCATATGGCGGTCAAGACACATGACCAAGTTCGATCATTATCCATTGATGAAGTTATTGGAGAAGTTATCGATATACAGCTGGATCAAAGCGGTATTTCGATTTTTGAAATTAAAGAAGATCATGTTTTCTCAAGAACCAAAATTGCAAGAGGACATCATATATTCTCACAAGCGAACTCTCTAGCGGTTGCTGTCATCGACGATCCGATAGCTCTGACGGCTTCCGCAGATATTCGTTTTATACGATCTGTGAAGCTCGGAGAGAAATGCATTGCTAAAGCTTATGTGCGCTCTGTATCCAAAGGGAAAGCAAGAGTTGAAGTGTCTTCTTATGTTGGGGATGAGGCTGTTTTTCGAGGCAATTTCGTGATCTTTCATTCGAAGAAAGAGCATCTAGATAGGGAGGACAAGCTGCATGCGGATCGCGATTGATGCAATGGGCGGCGATAATGCTCCTAAGATCGTAGTGGAAGGTGCACTCGCAGCGGCCAAGGAATGGAAGGACGTACATATCATCCTGGTCGGCAACAGCGCCGCGATTGAAGCTCATCTCACAGAGCGGCCGGCGAATCTAACGATCCGTCACACCGAAGAAGTCATTGAAGCGGAAGACGAGCCTGTGAAAGCTGTTCGCCGCAAAAAGGATTCTTCCATGGTTGTGGCCGGAAAGTTGGTTCGTGAGAAAGAAGCGGAGGCTATGATTTCCGCAGGTAATACAGGAGCATTGATGACGACGGGATTGCTTGTCGTTGGTCGGATTCCTGGGATTGAACGTCCGGCGTTAGCACCGATGATTCCTACCATGGACGGACATGGTGTGCTTGCCCTGGACTTGGGTGCAAATATGGATGCTACACCGGAGCAACTTGTACAATATGCCATTATGGGCAGTATTTATCGTTCCAAAGTGCATGGTGTTGCCAAGCCACGGGTAGGCCTGTTGAATGTAGGAACAGAAGCAGCCAAAGGGAATGAATTAACGAAAACAGCATATCCTTTAATGGAACAAGCACCTATTCATTTCGTGGGCAATGTGGAATCCTCTCAAGTGCTTCGTGCCAAATGCGATGTTATCGTATGTGACGGTTTTGCGGGGAATATCATGCTGAAAACCTTGGAAGGCGCGGCTTCCGCTATTTTCTCGGCACTCAAGCAGGAATTTACAAAAACTATATTTACAAAGCTGGCTGCGGCTGTCCTGAAACCGGGACTTACCCAATTCCGCAAAAAGTTAGACTACAATGAACATGGGGCAGCCCCTTTTCTGGGGATTGATGGCCTTGTTCTGAAAAGCCATGGCTCCTCAGATGCCAATGCCATTAAGAATGCCGTTCGCCAAGCAAGAATAGCCTTGCAAAATGATTTGGTTGGCACCATATCCGCCGAAATAAGCCATGGGAAGAGAGATATAACAACATGAATCTAATACCAGTTGGGGTCCTCGGAACGGGGAAATACGTACCAGAGCGTATATTAACGAATCAAGAACTTGAAACCATGGTCGAAACGAATGATGAATGGATCGTCACTCGAACAGGGATTCGCGAAAGAAGAATTGCTGCAGAAGGACAAGCTACCTCAGATCTATGCTATGAAGCTTCCCTCCTTGCGATGGCGAGTGCAGGCATTACCGCGGATCAACTTGATTTGATCATCGTCGCGACAATTACACCGGACATGTCTTTCCCGTCGACTGCTTGCGTACTGCAAGAGAAGCTCGGCGCTAAGAAAGCAGCTGCCTTTGATCTTTCTGCCGCTTGCTCCGGTTTCGTCTATGGCTTGGCTAATGCATCGAATTTCATCGCAACAGGAACTTATAAATATGCGCTCGTTATCGGCGCGGATTGTTTATCCCGCATTACAGATTACACAGATCGTAACACATGCATTCTTTTTGGCGACGGAGCCGGAGCGGTAGTGATTGGCGAAGTCCCTGAACATAGAGGTTTCAAATCATTTGAGCTGGGTGCTGACGGTACAGGAGGTCCTCTTCTGAAAATCGAAGGCGGCGGTTCGCGTAATCCGGCCTCGCAAAATTCGATCGACCAACGTTTGCATTACATTTACATGGCTGGGGCGGAAGTGTTCAAGTTCGCGGTGCGGATTATGGGGAATGCTGCGGATGAGGCTTTGCGCAAAGCAGGGTGGGAAAAAGCAGATATTGACCTGCTGGTTCCTCACCAAGCGAACATGAGAATTATTCAAGCCTCCTTGAATCGTTTAGAATTAACGGATGATAAATGTATGATCAACCTGGACAAATACGGCAACATGTCGGCGGCTTCAATTCCGGTCGCACTGGCAGAAGCTGCGGAGCAAGGCCGATTAAATGAAGGCGACCGCATTGTGTTGGTTGGCTTCGGCGGCGGCTTGACTTGGGGCGCGTCTGCTTTGGTTTGGTAATACATTTCTCATAAGTCATCATCCTTTCATCTTAAAATTTATCGCCAAAGGGGATTTTTTTCTCGTATGGGTAAAATAGCATTTGTCTTTCCAGGTCAAGGTTCGCAGTCCGTCGGGATGGGGCGTGATTTGTACACGAATCATCCTGGGGCTAAAGCCTATTTTGAGCGCGCGAATGAAGCGCTGGGCTTCTCTTTATCAGATTTGATCTTCGAAGGTCCGGAGGACCAACTGAAGATCACGTATCACACGCAGCCTGCGCTGCTGACAACAAGCATCGCTTGTCTGGAAGCGTTCAAGGCTGCGGGCATTGCACCGGACTATGTCGCTGGACATAGTCTGGGCGAATACAGCGCGCTCGTCGCAGCTGGCGTGCTTGGCTTCGAAGACGCGGTCCGCACCGTGCGGGCCCGCGGCGAGTTCATGGAGCAGGCCGTCCCAGGCGGCCTGGGTGCCATGGCAGCCATGCTGGGAGCCGAGCGCGCAGCGCTGGCGGAGCTATGCTCGGCTATTTCAAGCGGCGGCTCCGTCGTGGAGCTCGCCAATGTGAACTGCCCGGGACAGATCGTCGTCTCGGGCAGCCGCGAGGGCGTTGCAGCAGTTGTCGAACGCTGCAAAGAAGCTGGCGCGAAGCGTGCCATACCGCTCGAGGTGAGCGGGCCCTTCCACTCATCGCTCATGAAGCCGGCTTCGGAGCGCCTCGCTGAGGTGCTCGCGTCCGTCAAGATGAGTGAGGCAGCCGTGCCCGTTGTGGCCAACGTAACGGCTCTGCCTGTCTCGCAACCGAGTGACATTCGCGGGCTGCTTGTAGAGCAGGTGTATTCTCCCGTTCTATGGGAAGATACGATTGCGTACTTGATCGGCCAAGGCGTCGACACGTTCATTGAGCTTGGCTCAGGAACCGTTCTCGCCGGATTGATCAAGAAGGTCGACAAAACAGTGAAAACGGTGTCGATTGGCAGCCTAGAAGCTTTGGAGAAGTACACGCAGGAGGTGCACAATCATGCTAACGGGTAAAGTTGCACTCGTCACAGGCGCATCTAGAGGTATTGGCCGGGCGATTGCTCTGCATTTGGCTGAGCATGGCGCTGATGTTGTCGTGAACTATGCAGGAAGTGAAGCGGCAGCCGGCGAAGTAGTTGCAGCCATTGAAGCAATGGGACGCAAAGCTGTCAAATTGCGCGCAGATGTCAGCAGTTTTCAAGAAGCTGATGATTTAGTTAAGCAAACGTTAGAGATTTTTGGTAAAATTGATATTCTTGTGAATAATGCAGGCATAACAAGAGACAATTTAATCATGCGAATGAAGGAAGAAGAGTTCGATCAAGTCATCGCTACGAATCTGAAGGGCGTATTTAATTGCGTGAAAGCCGTTACTCGTCCTATGATGAAGCAGCGATTCGGTCGAATTATTAATATATCTTCTGTAGTTGGCGTGCTCGGTAACCCGGGTCAAGCCAACTATGTAGCAGCCAAAGCAGGCGTTATTGGTCTAACCAAAGCGACCGCTAGGGAACTTTCTTCTCGAGGCATTACCGTGAATGCGGTGGCTCCAGGTTTTATTGAAACCGATATGACCGACAAATTGTCGGCCGAGATGCGAGAACATATGTTGAAGCAGATTCCACTGGAACGTCTTGGCCAGCCTGAGGAAATTGCAAAGGTTGTACGCTTTTTGGCGTCCGACGATGCTTCCTACATGACAGGCCAAACACTTCATGTAGATGGCGGCATGTACATGTAAGATTTGCCAGAAAGAGAATCTAGAAATTGCCTACTGGCAATCTGTCAAAGATTCTCGTATAATACCAAAGAGGAGGTGAACCGGATGTCCGACGTATTGGATCGTGTTAAACGAATTGTAGTCGATCGTCTAGGGGTTGATGAAGCTGAAGTCACCCTCGAAGCATCTTTCAAAGAAGATCTTGGTGCTGATTCTCTCGATGTAGTTGAATTAGTAATGGAATTAGAAGATGAATTCGATTTAGAAATTTCAGATGAAGATGCTGAGAAGATTACGACTGTAGGAGAAGTTACGAATTACATAAAATCTCATACGTAATAGTCTACCGAGTCCCGTTTCTAATCAAGACGGGACTCTCTCTCCATTTTCAACCAACAACAAAATAAAGTCTTCCTACATAGAAGGTGGTACATATGAACAGAGTTGTAGTTACAGGTATGGGCGTAGTTACTGCCCTTGGTCAAGATTTGGAAACGTTCTGGGGGAATCTAACCTCCGGTAAATCCGGTGTCAGCTTAATTGAGAATTTCGATGTAAGCGAATACCCAACTCGCATTGCAGCTGAAGTGAAAGATTTCAACATTGAGAATTATGTGGATCGCAAAGAATCTCGCCGTATGGACCGTTTCGTTCAATTCGCAGTCGCAGGAGCAATTAATGCACTGAAGGACGCTAATTTGAATGTGAAAGAAGATACGGATCCTGAACGCGTAGGCGTATCTGTAGGTTCTGGTATTGGCGGTTTGAATACTTGGGAAGAACAACATAGAATTCTTTTGGAAAAAGGGCCGAAACGTGTTTCACCATTCTTCATTCCGATGATGATCGCGAATATGGCTTCAGGTCATATCTCGATGGTGACAGGAGCCAAAGGACCGAACTCCACAGCTGTAACAGCTTGTGCAACAGGGACGCACTCCATTGGAGATTCCTTCAAAATGATTCAACGTGGCGATGCTGACGTGATGATTTGCGGTGGAGCAGAGGCGACTATCACACCAATTGGTGTAGCTGGTTTCTGTGCGCTGCGGGCAATGTCTACTCGAAATGAAGAGCCGCATTTGGCAAGCCGTCCGTTCGACACGGATCGTGATGGATTTGTCATGGGAGAAGGCGCAGGCGTCATGATTCTGGAGTCTCTGGAACATGCGCAGCAGCGTGGAGCTCGCATTTATGCGGAAGTAATTGGTTACGGTATGAGCGGCGACGCTTATCACATGACAGATCCGGATCCGGACGGGGCGGCACGTTGTATGGTGAAAGCGATTAAGGATGCAGGAATTGCACCGGAGTCCATTTCTTACATCAATGCTCACGGAACTTCTACTCCTGTAGGAGATAAATCGGAGACAATTGCGATTAAGAAAGCTTTAGGCGAGCATGCCTACAAAGTAGCGGTAAGTTCTACGAAATCCATGACAGGCCATTTGCTTGGCGCTGCAGGCGGAGTGGAAGCTGTTATCTGTGGACTTACGATTTCGAACAGTTTGATTGCGCCGACGATTAATCTGGTGAACCAAGATCCGGAATGTGATCTGGATTATGTGCCTAACACGGCTCGTGAGGCTAAGGTGGATATTGCGATGTCCAATTCCTTCGGCTTTGGCGGACACAATGCAACAATTATCTTGAAAAGGTTTGAAGCATAATTTGCCTTCCTACGAAGAAAGATAACGGAATATCATTCTCTCTGGGTGGTGAGTTAAGCGGATGAACCGTGATATTAAAGAACTGCAGCGACAAATCGGTATTACGTTCCGTAAGACCGAGCTGCTGAAGCAAGCTTTTACCCATTCTTCCTATGTCAATGAACACCGCATTGCTGGACATAAAGATAACGAGCGGCTGGAATTTCTAGGCGATGCCGTCCTTGAGCTAACGGTTTCGGAATTTTTATATGACTCATATCCAGGGCGTTCGGAAGGCGAATTGACGAAGCTCAGAGCATCTATTGTGTGTGAGCCGTCATTAGTTACCTTTGCGGAAGATTTAGATTTCGGCGCTTTTGTTTTACTCGGCAAAGGGGAGGAATTGACGGGCGGGCGCTCCCGACCAGCACTCCTTGCAGACGTTTTTGAATCCTTCGTAGGCGCTCTATACCTCGATCAAGGGATTGATGTCGTCAAAGGTTTTCTCAAAAAGCACGTATTCACGAAAATTTCCAGCGAAGGCAAGCTGCTCGTTATTGATTACAAAACGCAATTGCAAGAGCATACTCAACATCACAATATGGGTTCTCTGGAATACCGGATTGTGAATGAACGTGGACCTGCGCATGAGCGTGAATTTGTTGCAGAGGTTTACATGGATGTTGAACTTTTGGGGACTGGCGCTGGACGTTCCAAAAAAGAAGCAGAACAGCAAGCAGCAGCTCAAGCTTTGTTGAAATTGAATGTAACTATTCAGCGATAACGAATATAGCTAAGGGAGGCAGCTGCGGCTGCCTTTTTTGGTTTTTATCTCTTATTTTCAGAAGGGATATGTTACAATAATTTTTGAGGTGAGACCATGTTTTTGAAACGGATTGAATTATCCGGGTTTAAGTCTTTCGCAGATCGGACGGAGCTGGAATTTGTGCGCGGTATCACCGCGGTTGTAGGTCCCAACGGAAGCGGAAAAAGCAATATTTCAGACGGTATCCGCTGGGTATTGGGCGAGCAAAGCGCAAAGTCTTTGCGCGGCGGTAAAATGGAGGATGTTATTTTTGCGGGCAGCGATTCACGCCGAGCTGTTAATTATGGGGAAGTTTCCCTGACACTCGACAATACATCGCAGTCATTGCCGCTTGACTTTAATGAAGTAACGGTAACTCGCAGAGTGCATCGGAGCGGGGAAAGCGAGTATTTAATTAACAAGCAGCCCTGCCGTCTGAAAGATATAACCGAATTGTTCATGGATACAGGGATTGGGAAAGAAGCGTATTCCATTATTGGACAAGGACGTATCGAAGAGATTTTGAGTACCAAATCGGAAGATCGCCGGGGCATCTTTGAGGAAGCTTCGGGGATTGTTAAATATAAATCGCGCAAGCGTGAAGCGGAAAAAAAGCTAAGTGATACCGAGCAAAATTTGCTGCGGATTCACGATTTGGTGTCTGAGCTCGAAGATCAAATTGAGCCTCTTCGCGAACAATCGGAGAAGGCTATTCGTTATAAGGAGCTTCGGGATACGCTCAAAAGCAGTGAAATTGCGATGTATGTGCATCAAATCGATCAAATTTATCTCGCTTGGAATGAAGCATCGCAGAAGCTGGAGAATCTTACGAAAGAGCAAACAGAGCTATCAACCGTCGTGAACCAGCACGATGCTCATCTGGAGAAGCATCGCTGGGAAACGCGCCGCTTGGAAGAGGAACTGGAGAAGCTGCAAGAAAACCTGCTTCAGCTCAGTGAAGATTTCGAGAAATGTGAGGGCCACGGCGAAGTTCTTAAGGAACGTAAGAAGAATTACATAGGAAATCAACAACAGCTCAGCAGCACGCTTGCCATGCAGGAGCAGCGCAAAATTGATAAAGAAACTGAACTTAGCGAACATCGGGAGAAAATTATCCAGATTGGTGCGCAGCTATTTGAGTTTCAAGCCAAGCTGACGGCTGAGGAGCAGCGACTGCAAGGCGTTAGTGGCGGCATCAGTTCTTCGCCTGAAGATCAATTAAAGGGCGAACTGTTGGAGACGCTGAACCGGATGGCGCAGGCGCGAAACGAAATTCGGTATGCCGAGCAGCAAACCGAGAGCATTGGCCGTCGTTTGGAAAGATTGGACGAGGAACGCCACAAGTGGGCGGAACAACGCGAGAAGATTACACAGCGCAAGCAAGAGTTGATGGCTAAGCTGGAAGAAACCGTGAATGAAATTGAAGAAGTCAGGCAGCAATATGTACAATTAACGCAAAGCTTGAAAAACAAGCAAGCCTTATTGGATGAAGCGCAAGGCATGGTTCGCAAATGGGAACAGAAGCTCGATGCGCTAACCTCTCGTCGTGATACGATGAAAGAGATGGCTAACGATTACGATGGGTTCATGCAAGGTGTTAAGGAAGTGCTCAAAGCGAAGAGCCGCAAGGATTTGCGTGGAATTCGCGGCGCCATTGCCGAGCTAGTGAAGGTTCCAGCTGATGTGGAGATAGCGATCGAGACGGCGCTGGGCGGCGCCTTGCAAAATATCGTGGTCGAAACGGAAGCGGATGGCCGTGAAGCTATTGCTTTCCTGAAACGCCGTCAAATGGGTAGGGCCACGTTCCTTCCAATGAATGTTATACGAGGGCGTTCCATTTCGGATAACGAACTCAGCTCATTGAAGGCTGCCAAAGGCTTTATTGGATTAGCTGTTGACCTTGTTTCTTTCGATGCTACTTATCATAATATTTTTTCGAGCTTGTTAGGCAATGTTGTTGTTGCGCAAAGCTTGGAAGATGCGAATCATATTGCGGCAAAAGCGCAGTATCGCTACCGGGTCGTGACGCTTGAGGGGGATGTTGTAAACCCTGGGGGTTCGATGACGGGCGGAAGCTTGCAGAAGAAATCGACGAACTTGTTGGGACGGCAGCGTCAGATTGAGGAATTGGATCAAGAGATCAAAAGCTCCGAGCAGCAGCTCAGCGGCTTGCGCAATCAATCCAGCGTCATGAAGCGCGAGATTACGGACGACATGATGACGATCGAGCAGCTTCGTCAGCTAGGAGAGCAAAAGCGTATCACCGAACAGCAAGTTCGCGCGGAATTGAATCCCTTGGAATCCGAGAGCCGCACGGTTGAAGAGCAGCTATCGCTGGATACGCAAGACAGAAGCCTACTTCAGCAGGAGAAAGCAGATTTCGGGCGCAAGAAAACAGAATCAGAAGCAAATCTGGCCGAGCTGCAGCAGGAAGAAGCTTCCCTTCAGCATGCCATTCGCGAGGCTGAAAGCTCACGCAAAGCGAATGAATCCGAGAAGGAAGAACTGCAAAGTCAATTGACTGATTTGAAGGTCAAGGTGGCATCTATTTCGCAAGAAAAGCAATCCCTCCAAGATCAACAGCGGAGGTTGCAGCAGGACCTTGGCGAAGCTGATCGAGAAATGGATACGAACCGTGGACTCCTTGCGCAGCTGGAACAGGATATGGCGCTGCTTGAGCAGGAAACCGTGCTGCAAATTGAGTTGTTGAACGACCTCAAGCTGAAAAAGCAGCAATGTACGGAAAGTATCGAATTTAAAAGAGCTGAGCGTACGGATTGGTTGTTTAAGCTTGAACAGGGAGAGAATGAAACTCGCGCCCAGCGGCAGCAGCTGAAACAGGTTGAAGAGAGCTTGCATCAAACGGAAGTTCGTGTGACCCGGTTGGATGTGGAACTCGAAAATCTGCTGAAAAAGCTGGCCGAAGAATATGAGCTTAGCTATGAGCTGGCCAAAGAACGATATCCCATTCCTGAGGATATTCAAGGTACGCAAACCAAGGTGCGCGAACTGAAACGCGAGATTGCTTCCCTCGGTGTTGTGAATCTTGGGGCGATTGAGGAATATGCGCGTATTTCGGAGCGCTTTGACTTCTTGAGCTCGCAGAAGGATGATCTGATCGAAGCCAAGACGACGTTGTATCAGGTTATTCGAGAAATGGACATAGAGATGTCCAAAAGGTTTAAAACGACCTTTGATGCGATTCGCTCGCATTTCGGTGTTGTATTCGCCAAACTGTTCGGCGGCGGGCGTGCCGATTTGATTTTATCTGAACCTGAGAATATGCTGGATACAGGAATTGAGATCGTTGCGCAGCCTCCTGGGAAAAAGCTGCAAAACCTTCAGCTTCTTTCTGGTGGTGAGCGTGCGCTAACCGCAATCGCCTTGTTATTCTCCATCATCTGTGTGAAACCAGTCCCATTCTGCGTACTGGACGAAGTAGAGGCTGCTTTGGATGAAGCGAACGTATCCCGTTTTGCAGAATACTTGCGTGAATTTTCCGAAATGACACAATTTATCGTCGTTACTCACCGCAAAGGGACGATGGAGGAAGCGGATGTGCTTTACGGCGTGACCATGCAAGAAGGCGGCGTTTCCAAGCTTGTTTCCGTTCGCTTGGAGGATGAGGAAGCCGTTGTCTCTGTATCATAATCATTTATTTACACGTTAATATCTTAGGAGGAACCATGAGCTTTTTCAAACGATTGAAAGATAGTATTTCCAGCAAGGCTGAAGCGGTAACGAATAAATTCAAAGAAGGATTAACCAAAACAAGAGATGCTTTCGTGGATCGCGTGGATGATTTGTTTAGCCGTCGCAAGAAAATTGATGAGGATTTCTACGAAGAGCTGGAAGAAATTCTGATTGGTGCCGATGTCG
Source organism: Paenibacillus ferrarius (assembly GCF_002027705.1). Classification (GTDB taxonomy): domain Bacteria; phylum Bacillota; class Bacilli; order Paenibacillales; family NBRC-103111; genus Paenibacillus_E; species Paenibacillus_E ferrarius. The sequence goes on from NZ_MBTG01000001.1 coordinate 19,634, forward strand.
GCGTGAATACCGTCCTAAAGCTCATTGACGAGCTGCGTGCTGAAGTAAAGAAACGTAAGATTGAAAACCCTTCAGAGCTGCAACCCATTCTTTCCGAGAAGTTGATTGAACTCCTCAAGGGCGATGCGGATGCAGGCTTGAAGCTGAATCCTAATGGGTTGTCTGTCATTTTATTCGTAGGTGTCAATGGTGTAGGGAAAACGACAACGATTGGCAAAATGGCCCACATGTTCAAATCACAAGGCAAAAAAGTGCTGATGGCTGCAGGTGATACGTTCCGTGCCGGTGCTATTGAACAGCTGGAAACTTGGGGCGAGCGTGTAGGTGTTGATGTAATTAAACAACAATCCGGCGCCGATCCTGCCGCGGTGATGTTTGATGCGGTGCAGGCTGCCAAGACGCGCGGCGTAGATATTCTGCTATGCGATACAGCCGGACGCTTGCAAAACAAAGTGAATTTGATGGAAGAGCTGAACAAAATCTACCGCGTTATTCAACGCGAAGTGCCGGACGCTCCTCATGAAGTAATTCTCGTTCTGGATGCCACAACGGGCCAAAATGCACTGAGTCAAGCGAAGCTATTTGGCGATAAAACCGGCTTAACAGGGTTAGTTTTATCCAAGCTGGATGGCACGGCCAAAGGCGGTATTGTTGTAGCGATCCGTCAAGAGCTGGCACTACCCGTGAAGTTTGTTGGTTTAGGAGAGAAAATGGACGATCTTCAGCCATTTGATTCTGAGCAATTCGTTCATGCCTTGTTCGGAAAATGGATAGGCGAGCAAAAAGAAGAAGATTAGGCTGATTTTCCTGTCCATAAGGGATCAATTCTTTAAAGAGTATCGAATAAACTAGGGATAAGGAGGATGTACATGACTAAGTTAAACAAAATAGTTATTCCTTATTTTGATGGTACCAAAGCTGATTATAAGAAAACGCTTGAGCAATTGAATGCTCCTTTAAAGAAATCAAGAAAAACAATTATGGATATTTTGTTAGATAAAGAAAAGGAAAACAGCAGATCGGATTCTAATGGTGGAAAAGATGGCAACTAAGATTCTTTGTGCAATTGCAGGACCTAATGGTTCAGGTAAAACAACTGTAATAGATGAACTGGATAGTAAAGGATTATAAACAGAAGAGTTTATTACACCGGACGAGGTTGTTAGAGAACAAAAATATCTAGGCATAAAAGATGAGACAGAGAGGTATCTCTCAGCTATGAGAGATGCTGAATTAGTGAGGAACGTCCTTTTAGAGCGTGGCGTTTCATTCTCTTTTGAAACAGTATTTTCTCATCCGTCTAAAGTTGATTTTATTTTAAAAACTAAACAATTAGGATATTTTATAGATCTTATTTTTGTGGCAACCTTAGATCCTTCGATAAATATAGATCGTGTTGCTAGAAGGGTTTCTCAAGGAGGTCATGACGTTCCAGTAGACAAAATATTGTCTAGATGGGTCAAATCTTTTGAGAACGTTAAGTCAATTCTGAATATTGTAGATCAGTTTAGATTTATTGACAATTCCGGAGATTTTCCCGAAGTAGTTGCGATAATGACTAATGGCTCAGTAATGATAACTGAAAAGTTTATAGGCACTTGTTGGGACACCCTAATAGGCGATTTTTAGTTAATTAATTCTTCCCAGTTGCAACGCGGCTAGGGAAGAATTTTTTGTTTCCATACTGACAAGGTATTATGCTTGACATTCATCTCGGAATTCAGTATGATAGGTTCTGTTGTGCTGGTGTCAAGTGTGCAACCTTTACGGAGGTGGAGTTATGACGCTCGATCAGATCGATCAGATGCTGGAGAAAACGAATCGCATTAACTTGCTGTTTGATTTCTATGAAGCGCTGTTGACCGATAAACAGAGAACATTCCTCCAGTTGTATTTTCATGACGATTACTCGCTAGGAGAAATCGCTGAGAATTTCGAAATTAGCCGCCAAGCGGTTTACGAACATATTAAACGTGCAGAGCTGACTTTGCAGGATTATGAAGGCAAGCTGCAACTGGTACATAAGCATGAACAACGCATGAAGCTGCGCACAGAGCTGATTCAAGTGCTGGATCATTGCGATCCGGAGCTAAAGAGGAAAACGACGGAGCTTTTTGATACAATAGTAGGGATAGATTAAAGACAAGTCCAGAAGCAGGAGGTGAAGCGCATGGCATTTGAAGGATTGGCAAACCGATTGCAGAACGTTTTCGGCAAGCTGAGAAGCAAAGGTAAGCTGACGGAAGAAGATGTAGGCGAAGCGCTTCGCGAGGTTCGATTGGCTCTGCTCGAAGCGGACGTTAACTTTAAAGTGGTGAAAGACTTTATTGCCAAAGTGAAGGAGCAAGCGATTGGGCAAGAGGTGCTTAAGTCCTTTACGCCTGGCATGGTCGTTATCGATATCGTTAACAAAGAGCTGACCGCCCTGATGGGTGGGACCCAAAGCAAATTAGCTCGCTCGAATCGACCGCCAACCGTCATTATGATGGCAGGTTTGCAAGGGGCTGGTAAGACGACAACCTCTGGTAAATTGGCGAAGATGCTGCTCAAACAAAACCATAGACCGCTGCTTGTAGCGTGTGATATTTATCGCCCAGCTGCAATTAAGCAGCTCGAGGTTCTTGGCGAGCAATTGAAAGTACCGGTATTTGCACTTGGCGATCAAGTGAATCCGGTCGAAATTGCCAAAGCAGGGCTTAAACATGCCCAAGACAACGGTAATGATTATGTCATTATTGATACAGCAGGTCGATTGCACATCGATGAAAATCTAATGGACGAGCTGAAAAATGTTCGCACTGCTGTTGAACCTGATGAAATCTTGCTCGTCGTTGATGCAATGACAGGTCAAGATGCTGTCAATGTTGCCGAAAGCTTTCACAAACAGCTTGAGCTTACAGGTGTAGTATTAACGAAGCTTGATGGCGATACCCGCGGTGGCGCGGCGTTGTCTGTCAAAGCAGTTACAGGTTGTCCGATCAAATTCGTGGCCAGCGGCGAGAAAATGGACGCGTTAGAACCATTTTTCCCAGATCGCATGTCCTCAAGAATCCTAGGCATGGGCGATATGCTCACGTTGATTGAGAAGGCGCAAGCCGGTATCGACATGGACAAGGCGAAAGAGATGGAGCGCAAAATGCGCAACGCCGAATTCACCTTCGAGGATTTCTTGGATCAGATGGAGCAAGTTAAGAAGATGGGGCCATTGGATCAGATTCTTGATATGCTGCCTGGCGCCAACAAGATCAAAGGCATGAAGGATATGAAGGTTGATGATAAACAAATGGCTCGTGTTGAAGCTATTGTGAAATCAATGACCACGGAAGAGAAGCGCAAGCCGGAGCTTCTAAATGCAAATCGCCGTAAGCGGATTGCACTGGGCAGCGGGAATACCGTGCAGGAAGTCAATCGTTTCATTAAACAATTCGATGATATGCGCAAAATGATGAAGCAATTCTCCGGTATGATGGGCCCGAAAGGCGCCAAAGGCATGAAGAAGTTAGGCAAGGGATTTAAATTTCCCTTTTAAATAAGCTTTTTATTCTAAGTAGGAGGTGATTTTTCATGGCAGTACGTATTCGTCTTAAACGTGTAGGCGCTCATAAAGCTCCTTTTTACCGTGTGGTGGTTTCGGATTCCCGTTCCCCACGTGATGGTCGTTTTATCGAAGAAATCGGTACTTATAACCCAATTGCTGAACCAGCAGCTGTAACTCTTGATGAGGAGAAAGCGCTGAAATGGCTTCAAACTGGCGCTCAACCGTCCGATACAGTTCGCAGCCTGTTCTCAAAAGCAGGTTTGATGACTAAGTTTCACGAGCTGAAATTACAGAAGTAATCTGTTATCTTTCGGAGGGTGAGTTCATGAAGGATCTTATCACCGTAATTGCTAAGGCTCTTGTCGATCATCCGGAAGAAGTACGTGTTACTGTGGTGGAGAAAGATGACAAGATTGAGTTCAGGCTTTCTGTCCATCCCGACGATGTCGGTAAAGTGATTGGCAAGCAAGGCAAGATTGCGAAGTCGCTCCGCACAGTGGTCACGTCAGCAGCTGTGAAAGAAACGAAGCGGGTAGCCGTTGAAATCGTTTCATAAGAAACTAGGTTAGGATTTAGTTCCTAGCCTTTTTCTTATATGGTCTTGAAGGTAATTTAATGTGGAGGTTGGGCAAGCGAATATGAGCGAAAAATTGGTGACAATCGGTAAAGTAGTGAATAGCCACGGGATACGTGGAGAGTTGAAAATAGTTCCAGAAACTGATTTTCCTGAACGTTTTGATAAAGGCAATTCGCTGATTATTGTAGATTCTCAAAATAAGCAAACGCCGGTGACGGTACTATCGTCCCGCTTACATAAGAATGTATTTATTGTGCAATTTGCAGGATTCACAGATATCAACGAAGTGGAGAAGTTCAAGGGCTCGCTTCTCAAAATCGAAAGCACGCAGCAGCAGCCTCTTGAAGAGGGAGAGTACTACTACCACGAAATCATTGGTTGTAAGGTGGTTACAGAAGAAGGCCAAGAACTTGGGCTGGTTTCTGAAGTGCTAACCCCGGGTGCGAATGATGTATGGGTCGTTGCATTGCCGAAAGGGAAACAATTGCTGCTTCCTGTTATTGATGATGTGATTCTTGATGTGAATGTGGCAAGCAAAACGATTCAAATCCACCTCATGGAAGGATTACTGGAATGAGAATCGATGTCTTGACGCTGTTTCCTGAGATGTTTGATGGCGTATTTTCGTCCAGCATTTTGGGGAAAGCCCGTGACAAGGGAATCGTTGCTTTGAACACGGTGAATTTTCGGGATTATGCGAACAATAAACATAATACCGTAGATGATTACCCTTATGGGGGCGGCGGCGGCATGGTCTTGAAGCCAGAGCCGATCTTCGCTGCTGTGGAGGACTTGTCTGTCCATCAAGAAGAAGGACAGGAGCCGGTGAAGCCGCGTGTGATTCTGATGTGTCCCCAAGGTACGCCTTTCACGCAGAAGAAAGCCGAAGAATTGTCAAATGAACAGCATTTGGTGTTTATTTGTGGTCACTATGAAGGTTATGATGAGCGAATTAGGCAGTATTTGGTGACGGACGAGCTCTCTATCGGGGATTATGTCCTAACGGGCGGAGAACTGCCTGCAATGGTCGTTATAGACAGCGTAGTGAGGCTTCTGCCAGGTGTGTTGGGCAATGAAATGTCAGCTGTCACCGATTCTTTCTCAACAGGCTTATTAGAATATCCTCACTATACAAGGCCCGCTAAGTTCCGCGATTGGGAAGTTCCTGACATGCTGTTGTCCGGACACCACGAAAATGTGAGAAAGTGGCGTCGTAAGGAATCTTTATTCCGGACATTGGAGCGAAGGCCTGATCTGCTTGAGGGTAGAGATCTATCCAAAGAAGAAAAGACATGGGTTGCTGAATGGCATGACCGGAAGCAAAAGGAATAGCGGCCATAAATTTATCTATTGAATTTCTTCTTTGTCTATGATATTATATATTCTGTTGTGATTTTTTCAACAGTTCGAGTCTGGTGGTCCTCTACGCATAACAACTACGATCTACTTTGCGAATGAGCGGAATGAACACCTGTGTGGAAGGAGGGAGTCAACTATGAATCTTATTCAAGAGATTACGAAAGAGCAACTCCGTACGGATATTCCTAATTTCCGTCCAGGAGACACACTTAAAGTACACGTAAAAGTTATCGAGGGTACACGTGAGCGTATTCAGCTGTTCGAAGGTGTTGTTATTAAACGCCACGGCGGTGGAATCAGCGAAACGTTTACAGTTCGTAAAATTTCTTACGGTGTGGGTGTGGAAAGAACTTTCCCATTCCATTCTCCGAAGATTGACCGGATTGAAGTGGCTCGCCGCGGTAAAGTTCGTCGTGCGAAACTTTATTACCTGCGTGGTCTTCGTGGTAAAGCTGCAAGAATTAAAGAAATTCGATAAGAAAACGGGGGGCTTGTTCAGGCAAGTCTCCTTTTCGTTTTTATGGTGCATACTAGACTTAACCCTATATAGGACATAAACCAAAACTGGAAAAGAGGCAATCAGTGATGGAACAAAAAGATCAGCCTTACATAGAGCCGGCAACGCCGGTGGAGACAGCTCCTGTCAAACCTGCCAAGAATGAAACATGGGAATGGATTAAAGCTTTGGTCATTGCGGGTGTACTCGTTATTGTCATCCGTTGGTTTCTGTTCTCACCGTTCATTGTTGATGGAGATTCCATGCGTCCCAATTTTCAAACAGGCGAGCGGCTGATTGTGAACAAAATTGTCTATGACATTCGCTCACCGAAACGTGGAGAAGTCATTGTTTTCCACGCACCAGAAGGCAAGGATTACATCAAGCGTGTCATTGGTCTTCCTGGTGAGACTGTGAAAGTGACGGGTGACAAGGTATTCATTAATGGTCAAGAGATTGATCAGCCTTTCATTCAAGCAGCGATTGAACAAGCCAACAAAGAGGGTCACCCGTATAATACGTTATCGGATTTCCCGGAAACAAAAGTGCCGGATGGTGAAATTTTTGCCATGGGAGATAATCGGCCTAACTCCAAAGACAGTCGTACGAAAAGTGTAGGTTTTGTGCCCTACAACAAAATTGTCGGCCGCGCCGAGGTTATTTTTTGGCCGGTAAGCAAAATTAGTTTTATACATTTTTGAGGTGAAATAGAATGACCATTCAATGGTTTCCCGGTCACATGACCAAGGCTCGAAGACAGATCGAAGAAAAGCTTAAGCTAATTGATGTCGTCATTGAGCTCTTGGATGCCCGCATACCGCTTTCAAGCCGGAATCCCATGGTAGATGAAATTTTGAAAGGCAAGCCACGTTTGGTGCTGCTGAATAAGAACGATTTGGCAGATCCGCAAGTGACGGCGGAGTGGGTGAAGTATTTTGCTGATCAAGGTCTTCCTGCTTTGCCAATTGATGCAGCTAACGGAACGCATGTCAAAGAAATTTTACCGCGTGTCAAGCAGCTTTGGGCTCACAAAATTGAGAGTCAGCTGCGCAAAGGAATTAACCCTCGCGCAGTAAGAGCGCTCATTGTTGGAATACCGAATGTTGGGAAATCTACATTGATTAATCAATTAGCAGGCAAGAAGATTGCAGCGACCGGAGACAAGCCTGGTGTTACGAAGGGACAGCAATGGATTAAAGTTGGAACTGAGATGGACTTGTTGGATACACCTGGTATTCTGTGGCCGAAGTTTGAAGACCAGATGGTGGGTATGCGATTAGCCGCTACCGGTGCGATCAAAGAAGAGCTGCTGCATTTAGATGAAATCGCGCTTTTCGTTGTGAAATATATGGTTCAGCATTATGGAGCCGGTATTCAAGAGCGTTTTGCGATTCAGGAACTCCCGGAAGATATGGAGAACATTCATGAAGTGATTAAGGTTATGGAAGCTATCGGCCGTAAACGCGGAGCCATTGTAAGCGGCGGCAAGGTAGATTTGGATAAAGCATCCTTGATCATTATTCGTGAGCTTAGGGCAGGCAAGATGGGGCGAATTTCTTTGGAAAAGCCTTAATGTCCAGCGGATATATGGCAAAAGAAAAGTCATTTTTGGACTTCGCTGTGAAGCGAGTTCGAAAATGACTTTTTTGTATGAGACAAAGGGATGAAAAAAATGGGTATGGCTTGACGAAGTGCCAATCCTATATAATGAGGAGATGGAAAGGGGCGAAAGCCATTGCTAGCGTATGAAAAACAGATGTGGGAGCAGGGGTTTAGCTTTGTAGCCGGCATCGATGAGGTAGGTAGAGGTTGTTTGTTCGGAGATGTTGTTGCAGCAGCCGTTGTTCTCCCAAAGGGGTATGTGCTGGAAGGGGTTAATGATTCCAAAAAGCTTTCTGAAAAAAAGCGAGACTATTTGTATGAGCAAATTCAGCTGGAAGCTCTGGCCGTTGGTGTCGGGATCGTCGATGTTGCCCAAATCGAAGCGATCAATATCAAGCAGGCGGCCAGATTAGCCATGAAGCAAGCCGTTGACCAGCTGAAGATCACGCCTGATTATTTATTGGTGGATGCTGAGACGGTAGATGTTGATCTCGAGCAAACGGCTATCATCCATGGCGATGCGTTGAGTCAATCCATTGCAGCTGCCTCCATTATCGCTAAAGTTACACGAGATCGTATGTGTGTGGAGTGGGATGATCAATATCCCGAATATGGTCTTGCTATACATAAAGGATATGCGACGAAGCACCATAGAGACATGCTTCTGAGATATGGTCCAACCCCGCTTCACAGGAAATTATTTATTCGCAAAGTGATGGCACAGTTGGAAATCAAGGAAGCGGAGCAACAGAATGAGCAGTTGGAACTGGACCTCATATAACTAGTTCTTGTAAAGAAATGAAGATAAGGCGCCGATAATAGATACATAAGTGTAGGAAGACATGAGGTGAACCGGATGAATATTAGCGGTCTTATTCGTAACTTGGTCGGGGAATTAACCGCATCAGATAGCAAGGTGCTTGAATTAAAGGTAGGAGAAATCGTAAAAGGTGTCGTGCTTCAGCTGCTTGGCGATCAAGAAGCATTGTTGAACATTGGCGGTGTGCAAGTTCGTGCTAAACTGGAAACTCCTCTTAAGCAAGGGGATGTTACGATGCTGCAGGTACAGCCGGAATCTTCAAAGGGCGGCCAAATTCTATTGAAGCCTTTAACTACTTCCGATGTGCTCATTACTGAAGATTCTATTAGTGAGCTGCTGAAGGCATTCACAGTGAAGGATACGGCTGGCAATCGTTCGATGGTGCAGCAGATGCAGCAAGAAGGTATTCCGGTTACTAAGGAAAATGTCAAGGCATTTGATGCCTTGATGCGCAGCCTGCCGGAAGGGGCGAATAAGGAAGACTGGATGCAAGCAGCAGTCCTTGCCTATAAAAAAGGATTGCCGCTTACTACGGAGACGGTAGGGGCCTTGAAACAGGTGACAACAGGACCCCCTGTAGGACAAGTGCTGGAACAGCTTGAACAGCAAGCTGCGGCACTTATTGAGCAGGACCCGGCACATCCTGCTGCTGATACGGCTAAGCAGGTTGTGGCGCTGCTCAAGGAGCTGCGGGCTTCCGCAGCAGCAACATGGCCTGCGCGGCCGCCGGAGGCGCCGGCCGAGACCGTAGAACCAGCTGCTTCGCAGGCTGGCTCTTCCGGGAAAGCGGCGGCTCCCGCAGTGCCGCCGCCTGTGAGCGGCAGCGTGCCTGCGCCTGCTGCCGTCGTAACGGCTCCGCCCGCTGCTGCGCAAGCGGCGGGCGCTAGTGTCTCCGCGGCTGCGCCAAGCGCGGAGAGTGCTGCCGGGGCGCAGCCGGCAGCGGACAAGCCGGCCGCCCGCCCTGCGGGAGCGGCCGAGCCGCCGCAGGCTCAGGTGCGCAGCGCTGAGCCTGCACGAGAAAGCGAACCGTCGCCGAAGGCGGGTTCGCCAGCACTCGAGCAGCCGCCTGCGAAGCAGAAGGCGGCTGGCGAAGCCGAGGCGCAGGCGCGCAGCGCAGCGCCTCCCCGGCATGCGGCTGATCCGGAGACTAACTGGATCAGCCGCATGCTCAAAGCCGTTGGCGTGGAACACGAGGCTCATCTAGCCGCGAAGCTGGATGAGCGGGCAGATCCACTTATGCGAGTGCGCACGGACACGAGCGAGCAGCTCGCTAATCTGATCGCCACAAGCTCCCAGCAAGATGACGCTGTCAAGCCTGCCGCTGATACCCTGAAGAGTCTGCTGCTGCAGCTGACAGCTTCGGACGACACGCCAGCGCCGCTCAAAGAAGCGGCGCAGCAAGCCATAGGCCAGGTGACAGGGCAGCAGCTCATGTTGACTGGTGACAAAAATGCCATGTTTGCCCATATGACCTTATTTGTCCCCTTTATGGACGGTACAGGGCAGCAATCAGCCGCCATACACATTCAATCCCGTAAGGGCAAACGCGGAGAAGTAGATGCAAGCAATTGCCGTTTGCTTTTTGATTTGCAAATGAAAATCATGGGCAATACACTGCTGGATGTACAAGTTGTGAATAAAATCGTTTCACTGAATATTCATAATGATCATCCAGCCTTAGCTCCATTAATGGAGGAATCCAAAGAAGAAATAACGGCGGCAATGAACAAAGCAGGATATCAATTTATTTCGCTGAAATGTTCACCATACCCACAACCGCTTGCACAGAAAGAAAATGAAGCAGCCAAACAAGGGGTGTCCGACGGCAGAGTAGATCTTCGAGATCTCTATCAGCCGAAGACCTACAAAGGAGTGGATTTCCGAGCATGACGAAACCAAGGAATCCATCCGCGAAGCCTGAAGCAACACCGATTAAAAAAGCAGTAGCCCTCCGCTATTCACCAGAAATGCAAAAAGCCCCTACGCTAATTGCCAAAGGCAAGGGACATATGGCGGAAGCAATTTTACAAAAAGCCAAAGAGAACGGGATACCGATACAAGAGGATTCTTCCTTGGTAGAAGTGTTGTCTAAGCTTGATTTGGATCAAGAAATTCCGCCGGAATTGTATCAGTTGGTTGCTGAGGTGCTTAGCTTCATCTATCGTTCCGATAATCGAATGAGACCGAAGAGGAGTGACGGATGACGGAATTCCCTAAAGATACTAGGAAACAATTAGGGAAATTTGGCGAGGATGCGGCTGAAGCCTTTTTGATTCAACAGAATTACCGTATACTGGCTCGGAATTGGCGCTGTCGTACGGGAGAGCTTGATCTTATAGCAGAAAAAGACGATGTCTTAATTTTTGTAGAGGTCAGAACAAGAAGGAAATCGAACCATTTCGGCACAGCCAAAGAGTCGGTTGATTATCGGAAGCAGCGAAAGGTGAGGGAAACGGCTCAATTCTATTTGCATCGCTTTCAGCAGCATGAGAGGTCAGTACGTTTTGATGTTATAACGATAGAAATGAGTGCGGATGCTGAAGCGCCTCGCGTTGAACACATAGAAGGAGCCTTTTGAGTGCATGGTCAATCAGACAAGCATCAAAAGGTTTTTTTCATAAGCTCACGCAGCACTGCATAACAAAGTAGTTGTGTCAGGAAATTTTTGTATTGCCTTCCATCGTTCGACACATGTAAAATATTCTCTAGTTGTATCATCCTAATACAGAAAGAAGCTAACTTTTCTATGCTGCATAATGAAAAAGTCATGAGGTTTATCTATGTTTTAAAACTAGATGATGGTCATTATTATATTGGGCAGACAGATAATCTTGAGAGACGTATTGCTAATCATGGAACGAGCATAGGTGCAGCTTGGACCAAAATATACAAACCAATTGCTTTGATAGAAACATTATCTGTTGGTGTTTGTAATTATTTTGAAGCCAAGAATATGGAAAATGACATTACTTTAGATTACATGCGGAAGTTTGGCTGGCAGCGAGTAAGAGGTGGAGATTTTTCTAGCTCTGATGAAAGGGCTGTCTATGATAAATTATTAAAATTGAAGAAAAAAAATGTAATACGTTTTGAAATTGAGGAACCCATCTAAATGAGGAAAATGATCTACACATTATTCATTCTACTCATAGCTGCATTTATAGTAATAACTTTTTGGTCAAAAAACATGGATAGCAAATTCATCGCTCCAGCTCTAAACCATTTCTATACAGATTTTATTCAAAAAAACTATTCAAATATGTATAAATACACTGATTTTAGTTCACATACGAAAGACCTTAATTTAACGAATGAAGGAAAAGCAAGTTTGGCAGAAGGATTATTAAATAACGACAGGCATTGGTATGGCCATATACAAAGGTATTCAATAGATAAAATCAGTTGGCGAGGGATAAGCAAAAGAAGTGCAACAGTTGCTGTAACGACTTTGGATGTAAATGGAGATGAACAAACTTTCTATGATGAAGTTATCATCAAAAGGATAGGATCAAATTGGTTTATTACAGCGTATAATTCAGGATCTCCTTGGCGAACTATGAAGATGCCTTAATTTCGATAAAAAAGTTCCCATTACTTTAGGCCGCATGGCAGGGGGGATTTTAGCATTTTCCGATAGAATTGTAATCATAACTACTACTTTAGAACTAGACATAATTAACTAACTATTGTAAAGTAATAATGAATGTTAAGCAGATAGTGCTCGACAATGGCAAACCTATCTAAAGATAGGGACGCAAAACTAAAGGGGCTTAGTGTAAAACACTGTGCCAGCCAGTTATCGAAAGCGGAGGCGACAATTTTGGGAACTAAGATCAAATATATTGCTGTGGTAGAGTACAATGATCGCTTGACGAAAACATTTAAAGAGATACCATTTTTTTGTGAGGAAGATAGAAATCCAAGTATCGGTGATTTTGTTGAACTATTTCAGGATCAGGGACTTGAGATGGAAATTGTAGATTTTGCTAATATGATTTTTCAGCCCATTGATAAATCTTCAACTGAAATTGTATCTGCCAAAATTAATAGAGCTTTTAGAGACTATACGCACAATGATATAAAACGGATTAGAAATTAAAAATGATTCAATAAGCCAAAAGAAGCAGCTTTCCAGCCTTTGTAGGGGGAGCTGCTTCTTTTATTTACGTTATCGCTTTAAGTCTGTCGATTTTTTTAGTTTGTATCATAATCGTGAATTTCAAATTTATCAGTGTCTACTTCATCAACTGTAAATTTAGCTTTTCTATATGACAATTGCCCAAGTTGATTTGTTACTTGCACATCATACATTAATTGAAATGAAAGAACTTTTTTGGTGACATCAATCTTTAATGATTCAGAAGTATCTGATATCGTTTTTGATTTGAATGTAGAATTATTAAAAGCCGAGCTTGCAAAGAACTCTCTTTGGTGTTTAATAAAATCTTGGAAATTGCTATAACGTTGTTTTTCGAATTGGTCGTACCATTTTTTATCAAAATTATAATGCGTGATTCTTTCAACATAATCTTCATCGGTTTTACTCAGATATTTATAATCAATAACATTGATGAAATCATCGACGTCTATTGATCTATATGAATAAGTACTTTGGCCATTCTTAATTGCAGATAGGTATCGATTGACTGTTAGTTTTGCTTTTGCTTCTTTAGTGAAATAGTTGAAATATGCCAATGTTGATACCGCGACTACAATAATTATTATTGAAACTGTAAGTAATCTTGAAACTGTTGGAGAGAGTTTTCTAATAGGTTGACCTTCAGGAGCATTTTGTGAAGTTGCTGCGATTAGTTCGCCATTTTCTGAACTTATTTGAGCTCCACAGTTGCTGCAAAACGAACTATCTTCTTGCAAAACAGCATTGCATTTCTTACACGTCATAGTAATACTCCTTAGAATGAATAATGATTTTTCACTCTAAGATACCATAAATACCCAGATTAGGTCTATAGTCTTAGTTCGTAAAGATAATATCAGGCAATAGACTATTTCACTATTCAATTTTGGCTGAGTCAGTCAAAAGAAAAAGTCAGATCAACTGAAATGATCCGACCTGTATGGCGACTTGTCATTGGCGGTTTATTTTAGTATGGTTTCAAACCAAAACTAATGCCAACTTAGATTTATTTCCTCTTGTCAATGTAGGTTAACAATGTGAGTATAAACAACCCAAATGCAAACATGATTGTCAGAGCTTGAAATATATCCATGTTCACAGCCTCCACCTTTCCAGTAAGGTGTCCGCCTTTATACAAGTCGTCTTACTGTAAAGTTTAAAGTTAAATGGATAATTATGTTAGTGCCAATGGAACTATACGTGCATTTTTATCTTTCTACATAATTCGATCAAAACGGATATTTGGTTTATTTCTTTACATCTCAATCTCTTCTATACGTTGTTTTTTATCCAAATTCCTATACTGAATAGCCTCTGCCAGATGTTGCGGCAGGATTTGATCAGAGGCTTCGAGATCCGCGATGGTTAAGGCCAACCGCAGGATACGGTCATGCGCCCTTGCGCTCAAACCCAAGGCCTCAAAAGAGGCGTGAAGCAGTTGATCGCCCTCTGGGGTTAAACGACAGATGTGCCTCATGGATTTGCCGCTTAATTCGTTGTTATGCTGAATGCCGGAACCTGCATAGCGCAGCTGTTGTCGATGATGGGCGAGCATAACCTGAGCTAACATATTTTGTGAGGATAAATGGTTCGTTTGCTCTTTTAATTGGAGATAGCTTGGTTTGGGCACTTCGACATGGAGATCGATGCGATCAAGCAAAGGGCCCGATATTTTAGACCGATAGTGCACAATTTTAGCAGGGCTGCATAAGCAGGCGTTTGTTTCTGTTTCAGCTCCGTAAAATCCGCAAGGACAAGGATTCATGGCAGCAGCTAAAATAAACCGAGAAGGAAACGTATAAACAGCCCTCGCTCTGGCTATGGTCACATAGCGATCTTCCAGAGGCTGCCGAAGCACCTCTAGCGCATTTCGAGTAAATTCAGGCAGTTCATCAAGGAACAGGATACCTCTGTGCGATAAACTAACCTCTCCTGGTTTAGGGATTGTACCGCCACCGACAAGCCCGGCAGGCGAAATCGTTATTAAAGGGGAGTTGGTTTAATGATATTGTTAAACAGGTGGACAAATCATTATAATATAAAAGAATGAATGCTCTATTTTCAATTGGGATGTGAATTATATGTTGGAATTAAACAAAGGAACAGTCAAATGTTTATCATGCGGTAAGAACTACCGCTCCAAAATGGAAAGAAAGAAACAGGTATTTGTGTGTGGTGGTTTCGCTAATTATGGCAAGGATTTCTGTACCTACAATCCTCTTCAAGCAGATGAGTTGATACTTACCATCTCTAAGCATTTCGCGGTCTTAGGGAGGCGTATAGAAGGCGAGATAAAGGATTTGGTGGATAGGATAGAGGTAACCCCTGAGAAGGGATATACGATTTATTATAAAGATGGGTCATCGCCATCTGTAATCGACGAGAGTAATGACTATGGAATTAAGGTTAAGTATTAGGAGAAGAAATAACCCACCTCTAGAAAATCTAGAAAGTGGGTTATTCAAATACATGTCAGAAGGAGAGGTCAATCATGAGATGCTTCAGTTCGTCTAATTGTCTATTTTGTCCAGATATCGAAATTGTAAACATCCCTCAACTAAAATATGTTAAATAATGTTAAAATTCTAATTTTAGGACGACATCGAATTTTACGAGGGAGGCTGAGTCTTTGCTTTTCGCTATTTTAGGACGACAAAATTATACGTTTTTATTATTGTTTTGATCTCTTAATTTCATTTTTTAATGAACTACAATATACTAGAACTTCCATTCGTATAATATTTTTTTACTGTCTTAGATTCAACATCAATAGAAGAAACTAAATTTAAATTAATTACATTGGTCTTAAAGTGAATTTGAATAGCTTTTAAAATATCTTTTTCATGAATTGTGAATCGCTCACAATTTGTTTTTCTTCTGTGGTATCCCAAGCAAATATATACCGCTTTTTTACGATGCATTTTTCCTCTAAAGTTATTTGAACAATCTAAGCATTTGATAAAGGCGCTGAATATATATTTCGATGCTCTTTTTTTCTTTATTTTTATGGTTTTCACTTCTATGATTTTTTCTTTTTTTACTTTACTGGGTAGTTTTATTTTTTCAGGAAATCTATCTATGTAATCTTTGGATATATGTCTCCATGTTTTACCATAGTTTATTCTTGTAACAACGCCCTCTGGGTAATCTCTTGAAATTGATTTGACGGGTTCTCCAGAAACAATTCTTTCACATATGGTGATAGCTTCCTTATCAGTTATTGTAGCGTGTGGAGACTTTTCTCCAGATTTAATTTTACTCAACCACTGTTTCTCTTCTTCAGTGCGCTTTACACCTAGACAACGGCCTGCTGTAGGACTGATATTATATCCATAATTACGATTATAGCATTTTGTTAAATAAAAATAATATTGCTCTCTATCAATTAGATTGTTCACATCTTCAATAATTTCAATTATTGCAAATTCAAAATTTTCTTCTCTATACTTCAACCAAGCATGCTGTAAATGAGAGGAATGATGTTCTTTTTTATTTAGTTCTCTTATATGAGATTTCCATCTGACATGTATATCTTTACTACTTCCAATATAGACTTTTCCGTTTTGTTTGTTCTCTATCTTATAAATTCCAGATATTATCTTGCTCATATTCATCCTCCAAGTAATAAAAAAACCTTCAGACAGTGTTCATCCGAAGGTTTTTAAGTCAAATTAATATCAAGTAATAGTCGTTCAAACGACACCCCTGCTAACGCCAAAACGATACCCCTAGAAATACGGATAAACCCTTATACAACAAGGATCGAAGGAACTTTTGTGGTTTTGCGTGTTCTTACCTTATTTACCATCCACATTACGCTTAGTTATGTGAAATTTATTATTTGAGTTATATATGGAGCTCTCGAACAATCTATATGTATCAACATCAATTATCCCACCAGAAGAAATTAAAAAAGGATTGAAATATACAATTCTTCTATTGGCGATTTGTTGTGTTTTGATGATTCCTTGCTTTTCCAATTCATTCAATGTCTTTCTTGTAACATTCTCTTTAACACCCATCATTTCTCCGAGCTTTTCAACTGTTGGATGCTCACTATTTACTACTATTGAGTTTGATGGAAAGTGTAAATAGTGCTGGAACCTAAACAAGAATATCTGTGCTCTGTCTGATAAAGCAACGTTTTCAAGTAGCCATCTCATATCAACTCTAAACACCTTATTAAAAGTATAGTTTTCTTTTATTTTTATACAGAAATATTTTGCACCATTTCTTGCTCTAATCAATCTTAAGTTTGAGTTAATTCCTAAGCTGTTCATAGTAGATATTGCTTCATAGAAATCGTCTAACTTTTGTTTTTCAATTGATTTTTTTAAGATTTCTTTTTGTATTATTTCGCCATCTGTATTGACAAACTGACCATCGATTAAGTGATATTCAGCATCTATTATAAACTCATCATTTTGTTCAATTATCTCTAAATCCAAGTAATATCAAGCCCTTCTACAAGTCATATGTATTTTTATCTTTAAGCGTTAACTGCCATATCTTTAATGTCACGAAATGCAGATATGAAACGCTTTAAAGTTGAGTCGTTCAAATACATATCTACAAGAGTTTTAACTTGATCATTTTTTTCAAAATAAAAAGTTGCTTTACCATTTTCTTTTTCGACTTTTAATATTTTCACGCCATTCGACTTCAAAAAGGCAGCAATGTTAAGGCTGAAAGTAGTATAATATTTATCCATGTAATATCACTCCAATAAATTATTTGTGTTCGAAGAAAATCAATTATCGAATTCACGCCAATCTCTGATTGGTGGGAATGACAAGGAACGGGCTCATCGTTCCGCGTCAGGCACTTGACCTATAAAAACAAAAAGAAAAGGGACTCCTATAACTCAGGAATCCCCAATTAATAAAACCACGATTTTATTATCGATTTAATTTATTTAGCTACCCACATGTCAGTCACATAACGCCCTATAAAATCCATTGGAATGTAAAGATAGCCGTTGTCTCCAAAGTTTTGTCCATAACTATTACGAACAATCATGTATTCTTTGTCGTATATTTTCTTCCATCCCATTATTAGCATAGCATGGTAGCCAATGATACTTTCCTTAGTCTTATCAGGTAGTGGAACAAACCCAGTATTCTTTACTTCGTCATACTCAAAACTATTCCAAACTTCAATACCAAGTACTACAGGACAACCCTCTGATAGGGCAGATTTCAACTGTGTAACGGTCATGATTCTATGATAGTCATTTATTTTGTAATCCGCGGCGTCCTTCTCTGCTTCTCGTGAAGGAAGTACCTTATACTTTGATATATCATAAGGAAAAAACGATTCTCTGCATACTCCGATTTGTTGGGCTATTCTCAATCCGTTACGAATTGAGATTCCAGAATCCCAATCAATTGTTCCTTCGGTCTCACGTGTTTTATAGTAAAGGAAAAGTTGAGACAAGTAAAAATAGTAATGAGAAGGAGTGTTTTGTTTCATCCAATACATCATAAGTTCAGTAATTGAAAATATGGCACATGCGCCTAAGTTGAGTTGATCAAAAATCTCAGGAATGTCCTTGGAACGTAAATCAATTTCTTTAAACTCGCTGTTCGATCCACTTGCCATATAAATGTAATCACGCGAATCAACTTGATCTGGTTTAAGTAAATACTGTCTTTCAGAATTCATATTAATTTTACAGTCCTCTCATAATAAAAAAAGAGCCACAGAATTTATCTGTGACTCCATATTTTTAAGCATTTTTCCGTCTGCGCTCATCAATTAGCACTTTAAGTAAAATCAAATCCTTATATGTCAACGTTTTATCTCTCACTGCTTGAACCCATTTCCACTTATCAATGATCTTGTCATTATAGGCATCACCCAAATATGCATCTAACTCATCCCATGCCCATTGATCATATTCCAGTACTTTATTCATATCATCTTCATCCTTTACAGTTTCAACTAATTCAGGTAGTTTTGCACCATTCCTCAAGTCATTAATACTCAAACCAAAACTCATCTCAAAATGTGGATAATCTACAATTCCTTCTCTTTCATAAGTCCAATCTCCACCCCAGACAAATCCAAGGCCTTTACCAATTGCTCCGACTCTAAGCCACTTGTCATTAACAGTCCACACTACATTAATACCATCATCAGCTAAAAGGCAGAAATCCAGAGCTACCCCATAGTTGTGCATCGAATATCCAGCCCTAGCATTCGTCACAATTGCACCTGCTGTTGTTCTACCTTGAGCATATAAGGCTGCTTGTTCTTCAAATGTGCGTAATCCTTGAACTATAACAATGTTGATACCTTCATTAAACGCCGCGGTAATGAGTTGACGAGTCTTAGTTGCTACAATAGAATGAAGTTTAACAACTCTTGCTTCACTCTTAGCTAAAAGCTGTGATAGTTGCATAACTAATCACACCTTACCCTTGAATAAAGAAACGATTAACTTACTATCCAAAGTAATACCAAACACAAGGGTCGCTACAGCGCTCACTACATCTGCCCAAAATTCCAATTCAGCTTCAGGTAACTCATACCCAAAATGTCCAGAAATTTTATTGGAAATGCCTAAAATAATAAATAGAAGTGAAACGTAACGTAGCACTTTAACTTTATCTATATTCATTTTTCATTCTCCTTTTATTTATAAATAGCAATGATGGCTACAACAACAGCAGCTAGTGATGGCAGTATACTTAGCCAAACAGGAAGGTTATTTTTATTTGATTGTTTCTCTGATCTGATATCGACGATGGCTTTTTGTAATCCGTCAATTTTATCATCACGCAACCTGAACTTTTCATCCAATAATACTGTTGTTACAAAATTTTCTTCACGACGATCTAATTTCTCCTCAAGACGAGTAAATGATTTTGTGAGTGAAGCCATTCCATCCAATACATTTTTTAATTGTGTCTCAACGATTGCTAAACGTTCACTCTCAGTTAATTCATTTCCCATTGATTTCACACCTTCCAAATACTCGTATATCCTTCAATTTACTCTATATTTCAAGCTTGTTTTTCCAATGAAATTCTACTTTTATTGGCTTTATCTAATCCTTCGATGATATCTTCTGGTGTAATTGAGTCATTCAAAAAACTCATCTCGGGTAATTCGAGTAAGCCACGTAAGACCAGTTCACTACATATATCTTTGTTGTAGTTATTCCATAGATGCCTATTCTTACTAAAGCCTAGAATGTATAACAAAATCCCAAGTATTCTTCCATAATCGTAATCTCGATTAGTTTGATCCAACAAAAAAGAAATTAGATTCAATCTCTCTTTGTCAGTAATATTTAGTTGGATAATTCTAAAATCCTTATAACGATTTTTTCTAACCTTGACTGGTCTAAAGAAATTGGATTCGATTAGATAGTGTTCGCTAACGATTACACCCACATGACTCCAATTGCTTTTTGTTAGTTTTCTAATTATCCAAGACAGAGGACTTTTTGAGCGTACAAAAATGATGTCTCCAATCATTTTAGAATTACCACTGAATAGCATTAACGTCTTCATTTGTTTCCGCTACTGTGACTTGTTCTTTAAGTGTCCAATACTTTGCAATATTATTATTTTTATGAGTAAGTCCATCACCAAACACCTGCTTGAACTGATTAAAAGTATGAGGGTGAGGTGATCCAGATGCTTTCCAAATGATTGGTTCAGTTACTAATCCTGCTGTGATTGCGTTTAACATGCCACCGAGGTTTATCTGATCGTCAGTGCCGAATTCATATGAATTAGAAGAACCTAGAGCATCTGACCTAAATCCAGCAAGAATAGCTGCATTACATGCTGAATTAAGCTCATTAATTTTACGTTGTTTTAGATCTGCAGGTTCTGGAGTTTGCGCAGGAGTCCAAATGCCATCATCGTAGATGTCTCTAGGGTTTACGTTTTGATCTTCAGTTAGGGGGATCATGTGATCAGCAATGACCTCTCCCAACAAGTAAGATACACCCACGCAAACGCCTGTCGCCAAGTCTATTTGTGCATATTTATAATAACCATCCATGTTGTATGCTCCTTTCTATTTAGTAGAACTCAACTACTTGCCAAGCAGGGTTGGCATTACCTGTACTTCCACCTGCGGGAGAGAATTGTAGCGTTGTTTCGCTAGTTAGTGATACCCTGTATGGGGCTGCGCTTTCGCTGTTCATCGATCCAAAGTTATTTGCAATCATAAATGATTTTGTGAGATTTACGGATGTTATTGTCACTGTGGAGTTAGCATATGACGCTACGCCCCTTTGTACGTTTATCATACTTTATGCCCCTTTCTAGTAGAACTCTACTACTTCCCAAGCGAGGTTGCCGCTCCCTATATTTCCTGCCGCATTTCCGATTGCCAGTGTTGTCGGGCTAGTTAATACAGCCCTGTACGGGGCGTAAGTGTCAGACCTCATGCTACCGAAGTTATTGAAAGTAACGAACGACTTTGACATATTAACCGCTGAGATAGTCACCGTGGTATCTGCTGCTCCTGTGATTCCCCTTTGAACACCCTTAATGCCGCCTGCACCCTGCCATGTTGACCCGTTGTAAAATTCAACATAACCGTTTGTTGTACGCATTCTGCCATCATCCCATAGCCTATTACCCGCATATTCTAAGATGCCTGTATCCAACAAACGCAAGGTTTTTCCCGATACCTGATTGTGAATCCACAACCCATTTACAGCGCCCGATGATCCAATAGAATCGACGAACCCTTTGCGTGTTGTTCCTGCCGCGTTCCAAAATTCAACTCCGATATCCAAGGGAGCATCTGCTCTAAATTTTATACTCCCTGTCATGTCCCCACCAGTTATAGGTAAAGCCGCGTCAGCCGTCGCTTTTGCGGCATCAACCATTTGCTTAGTAGCAGCACCAAGAGCGGTCGTTGGATTCGCGGAAAGAATAACATCTCCTGTAAACTTTGGATTGTTGATGGGGGCTTTTAAAGCATCAGAAGTCATTACGTCATATATCTTTCTAGCAACGATCTCATTGGCGCTAATCCTTGCATCTGCGTCAGCTTGATTTATTGCTAATTGGTCGACAACGGTTTTTAAGTTGCTTGCCACCTCACCGTTTACCACTTGTACTGGAGCAGATAATAGATACTGGTCAAGGGCTGTGTATGAGACTTCATAGGTTGCAGTGGGGTCAAAATTTGGAGTAGGAATACGCATTGTGTACTTGCCGTTTGAATAGGCGTCAGAAAATATAATCCACTGATCATCCCGTTTACCATTTTTGTATATAGAAAGTACTTTATCAACCCTATTTTTAAGCTTTGAACTACCAATATCGCCAGCATTTATATAGGAATTACCGTTTACATGTACATAAGGATTAGCCTTCTCGCGAACAACACCCCCTTGCCCTACTTCTATCTGATTCAATCCCTCATGCAGACTCATTCCTGCATCTACTTGGATTTCTTCAAATGTTGGTGTAGCTAGTTGATATGATAGTTTGTAAGGTTTCCAAGTAGTAAAACTAGAAGCGTAAGTAATAGGGAGTGTTGCTACTGCATTTGTCGATCCTGAAATAGCAAGCCAAACCCTACCACCAACACCGTCATATTTTGCACCCCAATCAGTGTCCTTCGCCATTCTCCAACCATAGAAATACGCTTGTATCTCTGCTGTTGATGGTGTATATGTCTCACCCCAACCGCTGTCTGTGTCGGCAATAGATATGAGAATCTTACCAGTAGCTGCATGACCATTGTCGTATAAAACCGCGTAATCGGAAGTAGTCGCTGCCCCGTTATCGGATTTAAGAATCTTTCCATCGTATTTAACAACATTATAAATATCATTAGTGTATCCATTGGGTTTATTTACAGAGCCAATTGTTATATTTATTCCCTTGTATCCTGTGAAATCAGCGCCAAAAGCCGCCGCCAAACTACCATCAAGCACCGTGTCCTTGAAACGCTTCTCAACAAAGTATTTCCCATCACGCTTGAACAACGTGTCATATACTGTACCATCCACGGATGACGCCAGTTGTACGTTAGGGAATGCAAGCATATCGTCGTTACGTGGTTTGAATGACTTGGCTGTTGAACCAAGGTTAAGCATCGGGTTAGAGAACGTGTACGTGCCTATTGTCGCTGTATTTTGTAGCACGACACGTATACTCTTTGTTCCGATGGGTGTTGTAAAATTAAGTGCATAACTTACGCTAATAACACTATTATTTACGTCCAGAAAATCAAATTGCGCATATGTGTTTGTTGGGAGAGTTCCTGAATACGTATAAGTTGTATTTTCTAAACTCGGTATTATGACTGTCGATGATTGATTACCAGCCGTTCCGTTTAGCGTTAACTTGTAAGGTTCGATAGCCACCGCATTAGCATGTAATGCCCACTCATTAAACGGTGGTATCAAGTTTTCACCATATTTAATTACATAAGGTGCATTAACATGTTTTACATCATCTACGTATGGATATTTAGCGGCTATGTATGCCTGAGCCGCTACTACAGTCATGGCGTCGATAGCTATTTTCTCAGCTGCTGTGATTTCGTATAACCTAACGCCGTCCATAGCAGCTTTTTTCCCTGTCGTTCCTGCGATATTAAGGAAAGCATAAACAGATGTTTCAGAACCCAAGTCAGCAGGGGCTAAAGTAGTGTAGCACAATGAAAAACTTACCGTAGGGACACCGTTGGCTGTTTTAATTGTTGTGTTATTACTGCCTTTTGTTACAAGTAGTGATACATTAGTAGCATCAATATTTCTAATATCAGCCGCCATTAAATAGTACTTAGTGTTGTTTACCGCTTTGGGCTGTGAAATGTAAATGGCACCTGTAGCACTTGTTAATGTTGCCACAATGCTATTTGCTCCTACGGTTTTATTTATGGAATCAAAAGCGAGTGTTACTGTAGCAGTTGTCCATTTACTTAAATCCTCACAATTACCATCACGCCCTAGTAAGTTAACGAGTGTATTTCCCACGATATTCAGAACATTATATGGACTTGTCTTTGAGGCTGAAACGACTTGTTGCCCATTAACCAGATTCATAGATGTAGCAGTAGGATTAGCAAACACTTGATCATAATAATTTTCAAATTCAACAATCCATTTTGACCCATCTGAAACCAAAGTTATATCTGCGTACTGATTTGCTAAGGTTTTTGAGGATATCCCATCAATTGTCTGTGAAGATGTTGTAACAATGTTTACTACTCCTAGACCACTATCTGCTTTTTTAATTGTGAAAAGAATTTGAGAAGTCACAGCCGATGGTAAAGTAATTGTTTTATTAGTTGCACCTGTTGTTACATTTACGATTCCACTTTGAGCATATGTTAGTGCTGTATCAGCAGAAATATTAATGGATTGATTTCCAATATTGGTTAAGTTTCCGTTTGCATCACGTTTAGCAATTTTATTAGAACCATTACCTGTATTAATTGATAAATCAGGCGTTTGTGCTGTTCCACCAACAACCACATCATTATTCGTTGAAACAATTGTGGCAACCGTACCTGCACCATTAGCTCCTGCTGCAGCAATCATTAGCCAATAGGTAGTATTAGTTGGCACATTTCCTGTCGTAGCTACAATACATTGATAAGTGCTACCGTTATAAGTAACTTTATTTAAGGGAACATACGATTTAGTATTGTTATAAGCTTCAATAGCAATGTAAGCAGCAAAACCGCTTTGCCTTGTTGTCTCATTTGTCTGTCGCGTAGTTTCTTGAGTTTGTCTTGTTGACTCAGACGATACTCGAGTACTCTCAGCACTGGCACGAGCACCCTCAGCGGTTACCCTTCCAGTTTCAGCAGTCACTCTAGATGATTCTGCTGTTACACGACCACTTTCTGCATTGACTACATTGGTGTTAGTTGTATTAACTGTAGTAACTGCACTTTGTACACTTACAAGAAGTTGCCATTTAGTAGTATCAGTTAGTGGGTTATTGAGATTGGATTCAATTAATGATTGATAAACATTTTGATTAATTGAATCAACTACAACATCATTTATAGAGTAAGATGTAGATGTAGAATATGTACCCCTGTTACTGCTACCTGCAATTTTTGTCCAATATGTAGTGTTTGTTGGTACGTTGCCAGATGATGACGTTTTTGCTGTATACATATAAGTTGAGCCATTGTATGAAACAATGTTAAAGGTTGAATAAACAGTTGAAGGATTGTAAACTCCTTTAGAGACAAAATTTGATGCTGACTGAATAATTTCGTTCAAAGTCTGTGTGACCGAACCGTTGTTTAAAGAAGAGCTAATATAGATACGTGAATCAGGAATAAGGACTACTCCTGCTCCGTAATAATTTACAACAAGCGTCTTTCCTTCTTCTGTGGAGCTAAAAGATATAATACCTGTTGGGTAATCAACAAGGAATTGATTCGATTCCAAAGTATGGGATGTTTTGTTGATAACTTCAAAATAACTTGCAATCTGAACTCGATTAAGCTGAACAGGAATCTCATCTAACAAAATGTTACCGTTAATGATTTTATGACTTTCTGATTTTACTATAAAGGGATCATCACTTTTCCCACTTCTTCGCTCGTAAATCAGCGGATTATCATATTTCAATGACATTTATTCATGCCTCCCTTTTTCTTGTAAAACTAAAAAAGCCACTCAAAGTTGAGTGACCTTAGACAAATAATTTTAACTACTACTTCTTTTCCAATTCAGCTTTCTTTGCCTCAAACTTAGTAAGTTCAGCGTTAAGTCGTTCTAGTTCTGCTTTGGCTGCTGTTACTTCAGAATCTGATTTAAAACTTCTTGGATCAACAATAGCTTCCTGAAATGCAATCGATCCTTTTAAAAATGAAATTTGACTATTTGTATACTCTAAACCGTTTTGATAATCAATAACTGCTTGCTCTTCTTTAGTTATTGGAGTCTTCACAACTGCTTCTTTATCTAACATAATTTTTCTCTCATTTCCGTTAAATGTTACTTTGTAACCAGTTGAGTCAGCATAATTTCGTACAGGTAAATAGCTGACATCATTTACAATGATAGCTGAATTTTCTAAAGGTTTTTTATCAACATATACTTGCATTTCACCTTTGACTTCTAAGCCGATGAGACTCTTGAACTCATCAGCAAATGCAGACGCAGATAGAGTTAACGCTATTCCGAAAAACGCACCAATTATATATTTTCTCATTTGAAACGCTCCTTTTATAAGACTTTATGCTTCAAATTATAGCATCATTTTCCATAAAAGGCACATATTAAATTGGCGGTCTTGCTTCTAATGCTGCAAGTCGCGAGTTAATTATTCCTAATTCAGTAGCTAGTGTCCTACCTCCACCTGATGAACCAGAAGAGGCAAACAGATTAGACCAGCTTGGGAAATTTGTTATTGATGAAATATCTATCCCAGAACTAGCTTGTAAAGTCATCTTTCCAAAGGAAGCCAGCATCAGACCAAAGCTTGATACATACTTTATAGATGCCATTACACTTCCACTATCTAAAAAGTTAATTGCAGGTGCACCTGAAGCATAAGGATCAAAACTTAAATAATTGCTTGCATCTCTCATAACATTAATTAGATTTCCGCTAGACTTTAACTCAACTCTTGGAAATGAAAAATTAGATGTCCTAATGTCTGATCCAACGATCTGACTACCAAAAATGCTTCCACCTGACAAAGTACCAGTGACAGTCAAATTCCCCAATGTACCGCCTGTTGCGTTTATAGTTCCTGTTATGTTAGCTGAGTTTGAAAATAAATTCCCCTGCATGTCAACACGAAAAGGGGCGCTGGAGAATGTAGAATTACCAAGTGAAATACCACTCTGATTCATCTTGAATACATTGTTACCAGTTCCAATCGTAGCATTGATTCCAAATAATTCTCCAACACGAATTGAAGTTGCATTGATTCCATTTGGAGTGATACTGTTTTGCCAATTAAGTCCGCTATCATTTGAGATCGCAAGTGTAGCATGATTCAAAATTAGCATATTATTACTGTCTGTTGGAGATGTCATAATAATTCCTCGATGACTTATCTCTATTGTTTCATCATAACCACCCTTAACTGGAACTGTGCTGGAATCCCACGGATTGCTGAGTTTAATATTAACAGCATCTACATTCACTCGGGCATCACGCCACCCGTACTTTTCTGTCGTTAAAGTGTTAGCAGCAGAAATACTACCATACAACTTCTTAAGAAGCTGGGTGTCTTCATCCTTAAACTCCTGAACATTAGAAATCGTCACTTTAATAGTATCCGATTCATAATTCTGTTCCAATTGAATAATCGTTGCCTTAATATTGATATCTAACTTTTCAACGTATACTTTAATCTGTGCTCCAAGTCGAACTTTTGGCCACATCTTCTGTTCAGTTATTACGCTGAATAAGTCTACAATATCAATCTCGAGTAATATTTTGGGCTCACGAATCTTATCAAATTCAGCTGTTGCTAACTTCAATAGTTCAGTCTCATTGTCTACTAGATCATTTGTGTATGTACGCTCATTAATGTACCCGCCTCGTTGCCATTCATTTACTTGTGCTTGAGTAAAATTGTTTGCAATTGATAATGAATTTTTCAACGTAAGAATATTGGAATCTACAGCATTAATACTTGACTTTGTAGTTGCAATTAGACTATTTTGAGCAGCAATTTGAGCTTCTTTAGCTGCCTTATTAGCGATAATAGTTGAGTTATTTTGGCTATTAGCATTTGCGACAACCAATTGATCGTTGATGATGGCTAATTCATTCTTATATCCATATAGGACATTTTCTTGTGATGTTTTAGTTGCTTGTAATGCTACTTTCTGAGCCAAGTATCCTTGCAAAGTTCCAGAAGCAGCAACACTTTTCTTTTGATAAGCAACTAGTGCTGAAGCTAATGAATCACTCATGTAATAGCTTGACTTCGTTACATTGCCATTGACATCCTGAGTGAACGGGAATAAGTAAAAACTATAATTCTCCAAATAGTTTGATCCTGCTGCTGTTATTCCACTTAAAGTTAATCCGTCTTTCCCAAATACCTTAAGTCGTGTGCAGAACTCGGACATATCCTCAGTCTTATTTGCGTTCTTCAGCAATCTACCAAAACTCACATTTAATCCTTCATACGGTGCAACAACATCAATTTTTGTGAAGGATATTGTCTGATTTATGCTATTGAATACAACGAGTGCATTAAATGTTTCAGCAACCTTAAACACTGTACCTAAGACCGTATCATCATCAACTGTTGGAGACCTCCGCATCTGATTAAACGAAGAATCTACAGAGCCAACTGACCATCCAGTTCCAACAAGTATGTCTGTTAATATCTCTGTGGCTGTTTTTGATATTTCACTGTAGCCGCGGATATTACGCCATGACAATTGCATTGCTAATGATTCACAAGTGACTTCCTTGTAGTCTTCATTATCCGTCATGATATCTGAGATTTGAGTGATTACATAATACTCGAATTCAGTCTTCTTTTGAATCTTAATTAGTAAACGTTCTTTAATTAAATCAGCGTTCTTATTCCTAACTAGCTTATGTTGAATCTCCAAGTTGTAAGGAATACGGAAACTGAGATTATTGATATTCCCTAATTTGGTTACTTGATTGATCTCATATGCCTCTTTGAGAATTGAAAGAGTTTTCTTTAAAGGATCACAAAGGGATATTCGCGGCCTATATTCATTGACTCTTGTATAGTCTATTTCTTGTAACATTTTAAGACTCCTAACCTACATTAAATTTATGCTCATAATTCCAACAGACCTGTACATTCCCAGTAATATTGAGATAGTTTGCGCCTGTAGGAAATGTGAAGAAAACGCTGTTAGTCGTCATATTGTCGTATCTTAAACTTTCAGTTGAGCTTTCAATGACTTCATTCTCACAATTAATTTTTAATATTTCTCCTACAGATAATCCTGTAAATGAAAGTACTTTACTAGTCCCGTTACTATAGTTTGTAATTGCAAATGAGCTGCCACTGACAATTTGTACTTCAATGATAGGAGAACAAGACACATCACCTAAGTTTTGAAATGTATACTTTGTTCCTTCAGGAATGTTTGTCGAGCAATCAACAATATCAGAGTAAATACTTGAATATGCGTATGCATCATTACAATGAGCTTTTAATGTTACATATCCATGATTAGCTGCATTTGTAACCAATTCAGGTGTATCAACAAACATCACATAATATATTTGTTTCAAATCTTCTCCCGTACCATCATAAAATTGAAGAGGTGCGTAGAAGTCCGTTGTTAGCCATCTTGAAACTGATCGTAATTCGTCAGATGTGAACGCATTGGAGAATGCAAAAGTTACTGTGAACTCTAATGGTGATCTCTGCACCCCTTGAAAATATCGTTTACTATTTCCTCGTATTTCAACTTCCTTGATGGTTGTACTTGCTCCAAATGGCTCAGATTGCATACCAGTGGACAGATTGACACTAATAATTCCATACGCGTCATTCGATTCACCATTAAAAGTAAAGTTTTTAGATTGCCTAATCATTATTTGTTCCCACCACCTAACATAAAAAAAGAGCCAGACACTTAAGTACCTGACCCGTTGATAGTTCTGCTTATTGCAAGCCTAGCTGTTTCATTCCTTTAGATAAACGATTTAATGCATAATCCACTTCTTGTTTATTGCCATTCAGCGAAGCGATGTTTAGAGATAAGTTATAAGTAGGACTAGAGTTTCCAGATGCATCTTTACCACCAAGCATATTAGCGATATTGCTCAACGCATTCTGTCCTAACTGAGTGATAAACTTGATAGGATCATTCAATACAACTTCAGACTTTTTCAAGATAGATGGCATCTCATCACTATTTAAAAATTTGCTCATCCAACTTTCTTGACTTGTGCCTTGAACTCCAACTTCTCCACCACCATGATACAAAGGGAGACCATTTTTATACCAAGTACCGTTACTGTAGGTAGCTCCAATTGATGATCCCCACCCTTGATTAGATTGGTGCAGTTGTTTCTTTGTAGCCTCATCAGCAGAATCATATAATGAACTATTCTTTTTCATCATATCTCTGGCATTCTTTTCACTTTCTGAAGTAGGAGTGTAATATCCACTTGTTGGTTGATTACCTGAATTTCCGCTAGATCCAGAATTAGGAGTTTTCGCAAAATTATTTGAACTATCTCCACTTGGATTTCCACTATAAGCTTTCACCAAATTTATAGCATTTTGCAATTTATCTGTGATTCCACTTGTTAAAGCATCGCCTATCAAAGCGGAGATACCAGCGATATTATTTTTGAAACCTTCCATTTTTCCTGTAATCTCATCGAAATGACCGCCAATGATATCACTTTGGAGCTTGCTAAATTTTGAAGTATCACTAATGATATTTTGCCAATATAATTCAGCTGCTTTTTTCTGTGCGTCTAAGGAGTCTTTTGCAACCTTATATCTATCATCTTCAGCTTTCTTAGCAGCATCAACTTTTTTCTTTTCAGTCTCTAAAGCATCATCTAGACTATCTGTCCGTAATTTCTTAGTTCGGTCACTTTGCAGCTTTTGAATCTCATCTTGCTTATCAGCATATTGTTTCTCTAGTTCAGTAAGTTTTGACTTTCCCTCTAGAGAATCATCTAACTCATATTTGTTCTTTTTGGTTAAAAGGTCTTGAGCTTCTTTTTGAGCTTTAGCTAAAGAGGCATTAAAAGTATCAGTGTCATCGTCACGATTCATCGCCTTTTTAATATTGCTAATACTCTCTTCAAACTTCGTCAGTTCGTCATCAAGGTTCTTTTTAACCAATTCATGCCGCTTATCTTCAGCTTCTTTAAGCCCTTCATAATAATCATTTGAAGCGTCTTTTATCTTATTGATAACATCTTTAAGGTTGTCGGCAAGTTTTTTGGAATTCGATTGCTGAAGGTCATCCAACTTTTTACGAGCATCAAAGACTTCCTTATCTGCTTTAAGTTGCTCGGATGTTGTTAGAGCAGTAATACCTCGTTCTTGTGTCCATCGTTCATCTGCCATACGTTTACGAGCATCCAATACCATCTGAGCAATCTCTATTTCAGATTTCCCTGCCATAGTCATACGGTCAGTTTCATCTTGAATCCACTTGTCTGAATGGGTCATTTGAGTCTTCTTTAAAGCGCTGTCAGCTTGAATGAGATTCTTATTTATCTCTTCTTGTTGTTCAGATGTATACTCGCTTCGTTTATCACTTACACGTTTCCAAGCTTCATAGACCATTTGAGCAACTTCAACTTCTGATTTACCCATGAGTTCCATTGTAGATTTCTCATTTGAAATCCAATCCTTAGAAAAGTTGAATAGAGACTCTTTAAGTTTTTTCTGAGACTGTTCAATATTAATTTCATAGTCCCACCAAGCGCTTGATAAACTTGCAAGATTAGTTTTAGCTTGATCAAGTTGTTGAAGCAATGCGTTTTGTTGCTTTTGGTCACTCGTTTTTGCAATTTGAGATTCAAGACTGGTGATATCAGCACGTAGACGAACACCTTCATTTTTCGTCGCTTCCTGTTTTTTTTGAGTGATACCAATTTGTTTAGTCAGTTCATCACGATAGTCTTTAGATGTTTCATTGTAACGAGTCATGACTGATTCAGATTCTTTAAGTTGAGTATCTAAATCGCGTAACGAATTTTTATAGATATCAATTTTATATTTCTGTGAGTCATCAAAAGGTGAAGGAGTTTCACTACCTGAGCCAATTCCTTTAGCTTTATTAACAATTCCCTGTTGAGCCCTGTAAATATTCTCATCAATACCATACAAATCTTCAGCATTGAGATCTTCAAACTGTCCTCTGATTTCTTGTAGCTTTGTAAGTTGTCCTTTTGCATCTTTATAGCCATCAGATTCCATATTCACAAGATGCTGAAAGTCTTTCATTTTCTCATCAAACGAGTCTTTACGATCTTTATATTCTTTTGTGTCTCTTTTTGTTTTTCCCGATGCACCAGCAAGAGGATCGCTTTTAGGATCTAAAATAATTTGGGTTGATTGTGCTGACAATTCGTCTAATCTTGTTTGGCTATCCTCTAACTTTTTTTGTAAGTCGTTAGATTCTTTTTGCATTGCCTGAAGTTTGTCGTTTTCTTTATAAGGGCTATTTGAAGCTTTTTCGAATGGATTCAGAGGTGTGATATTCTTGTGATACCATTTTTCAAAAGCACCTAACCCTCCAAATTGTATTGATTCTACTTTTTTTGCAGCTTTATAGGTTGGCGACTCTGCTTCTTGATCAGCTTTGGCTTTTTGAACTTTAATTTCTTCTTGGAGTGCCGCTATCCTTGTTTTAGCCTGAGTAATTTTTGATTGAGTCTCATCTTTGTCAATTTGAATGACCTTTAAAGTACTAGTCATTGCTTCTTGTCTCTTGTCTGAGATAGCTTGAATTTCGATATCGACTGATTCTTTTGTTATACCCGCTGTTTTTATCCGTTGTTTGCCACTATCGTCTACAGTCTCATTTAATGCTTGTTCAACTTTCTTAAGTTGCCCAGATATAGTTGCTTTTTGTTCTTCAGTTAAATTTTGATTTTTTAGTGCTTCTGTGAGTTTTTCATGAGCGCTTCTTAATGTCTCAAGAAATTCCATCTGTCTTTGATATTGATTAATTTTTTGCTCTTCTTTGGCTATTGCTCTCTCTTTTTCTTCTCTGAGAGTTCTTTCAGCTATCTCAGCATCTCCCAAATTCGACACATACACAGCAAGTAAGCCAACTAGAAGTGCTATTCCCGCTGTTGCAACAGTCATCACTGCAGCTTGAGTGGACATAGCTACAGTAGCAGTTCTTGTAGCTACGGTTAATGCTCCTTGTGCAACAACCCCTGCCTCAGTCGCAACAGTTCTTCGAACAGTAGAAAGTGTCGCTCCATTAGACGAGATAATATTTACGTTATTGGCTGTTGTATTAGCTGCAATAGCTGTTGTTTCAAGAGTCTTAGCTCCTGTCAAAACGCCAATTGCTGTAATGAGACTCGTTATGGGCGTCTTTAACGCAACGTATGCAAGTAAAAGACCACCAATAGCTGCGGTTCCCTCATAGACTCCTTTTGGAACATTGGTTAAACCTATCAAGAGTCGATCAATAACATCAAGAACATCTTTAATAGAGGATCTAAGTCCATCATCTCCTGCTTTAGTGAAAACATCCAGCAAGCTTGCCTTAACTTGTTTTGATTTTCTTTCAATGGTATCCATTTGGATTTTAAGATAATCCATTGTTGCACCAGTTGAATTTATAGATGCTGATACGCCTAGCAAGATGTCGCCTGCGTTTAATGAGGCTGCTAATTTTGCAAATTGATATACACCACGAGAAATATCTTGATATGACTTTGTTAAGTCATAGTTTTTATCAGTAACAGCAATTGACAAATCAAGGAGTATGTCTTCTGCTTTTCTCCATTGCTCCGACCCGTTTACTAATTCTTTTGTTACTACTCCAAGTCTTTCCAATTCATTGACTGCTTTATCGGTTCGAATTGTACCTAAAACTGTCTTCCACATATTCCCTAGGTTTGCTCCACCGAGAGCAGTATTACGTACACCAGCAGAAATTAAACCATTCATGAAATCAAACGAGACACCTGTTTCATAAGCGATCTTACCTGTACGTTCGAAAGCATCACCTATATCTTTTGCTGGAGCCATTGTATTATGCGCAACAGATGACCAAGAATCTAAAATCCTTGTCCCCTGAACTTGTGCGTCATTTACATTGCGAATTTGGACTCCATATTGAGCGATTGTTGCTTCCATCATTTTAGTTGAATCATTTAGACTTACTAAGTCAACGGTAGACAATTGAGTTGACTGTCTTACCATTTCCTGAACAACTAAATTATCTTTATAAAGCCTTCCCCACAAACGAGCAGATTCCAACACATTATCAATTTCAGCACCCAGAGCATGAGTTGTCTGAATAAACTTCTCAGACTCTTCATTAGCTTTCTGAGTATTCAATTTCATTTCATGTGTACCTTCAGAGAATGAAACAAAATACTTTTCATTTGTTTGAATGTACCCAGCCATTTTTGCTTCAATATCAATCATTCCTCTAAATCCTTCAGAGAAAGTGTTGATTATCGCTGAGAAAGCCGCGTGACCTGCAAAGTAAAGTGGTAATGCTATAGCCATTCCTTTTATTTTCTCAGAAATAGCATTTGATTTACTGCTTAAAGTGTCGAGATCTCCAAGGCTTTTTTTACGAGCTTGCTCATCGAATTTAGCATTATCTTGAAGAGCGCGACCATGAATTAAATCCATCTCACGTTGTTTTTTAGAAGTTTGTTCAGCATCTCTTCTTGCGTTCTCTTCAATCTGTCTTCTGATTCTTTGTTCTTGTTGGAGGGATTGCTCACGCTCTTTTAAGCTTTTATCATCAAGTGCTTTACGCATCTTTTGTTCAGATTGCAAGACTTGCTCTCTTAGCTTTTCTTCCTTAGATAAAGCAGTTGCCCACCATTGTTCATAATCCGTGATTGATTTCTTGAGTTGATCTACATTTACATTGACTTTGAGATTAGAAATTTTTGAAGATAATTGCCTTAGTTGTTCATTAACAGTAACTGAGGATTTCTGAACATCTAAGGCTGCTTGAATGATAATTCTTAAATTATTGTCTCCTGCCATAATTCGCTTCGCTCCTTTTTAAAATAAAAAAGAAGCGAATAGTTTCGCTTCTAGGTTAAACTTGTATATTATCGTTCTTAGTATTGCTTTCAATTGTTTGTAGAATCGTATCCATTTCAATCAATTTTGTCCGTAGAGATTGAGCTCCCAATTCTAACTTCTCTCTAACCCAATTCATGTTTTCTTCACTGATATTGTTGATAATCATCTCGAATAAACCAATATTAACGATTTTTGAGAACGCATTTAGCAACTCTTCGAGTGTTAGTTTTTCAGGTAAAGGTAAGTCCGTAAAGTGCTTAATAACAAGCATAAACATTAAGCTGGAACTCTTCGCATTATCCATTTCTTGAGGGCTATCTGTTGAGGAATGAATTGTTCTATAATGTTCGCCATATTCCTGAAGCAATTTATCCATCTTCGATGTTTGAAATTTATCATCAATTTTTATTGCATATTCTCCAAATTGATATTCCGTTTGTTTCTCATATTCTTTATGCAAGTTATTAATTGCTGCAAGATTTAATTGCTTTACTTTTTTTGTCATAATGACACTCCCCTTGGATAATAGATTAATTTTTTAAGCCTGAAAGAATACTAATTGATACACCAAACTTCCTTACCATTTTTAGATAAGGAAGGTTCATATATAAATTATTTTTGATCTAAAGCTTCTTCAATAACAGGACTATTAAGAATCTGAATAATTTTCATAAACTCGTTTACTTCAGCACCTTTTAGATCGACCCTTGAAAGGAAAACGGATAAATTTTTCAATGTATTATCGTCAAATTCAAACTTTGGCAACTTAATCACTCTCCCAATGAAATGTGAATTTTATTTAAGTATTTATTACTTATAATCTGTATTACATGTAATTTGAGTCCAGTTCAATGGCGTTCCAATATATACAGGAGGGTAAAATGAATACTCGTATGTTTTAGGCTTGGTTAACTTCGCTTGTTGTTCGTCAAGAGTTTGTTTAAATATTGCAATTTCATCTGGTGTACCTTCGACTTCATGTCCATAAATTTTAGCTTTCATGTTGAATGTCTCCTTTACTTAAAAAATTCCACCCATATCCTCTTGATCTTCACGTAAATCATAAAATTTCTCAGTTGTTGATGAGTCTTTGTGGCCAAGTAGTTTCTGAGCCATCTTAATATTTAAACCTGAATTTAAAATGTCAGTTGAGCGACTTGCTCTTGTAATGTGAGGATTTACTCGTCTACCGACAATATCAGAAATGATATTTGCAAACCAATCATTAACAGTAGATATTTTAATTTGATTTACCGATTTGTTATATTTAGTTACAAAAAGATAGGGATTATCGTCTTCTCCGCGCGCTTCCATCCATTTGTTAACATACTCTCTTGCTTTGTCATCAAACATGATAGGTCTGCTCTCACCTTCAAGCCCTTTTCCCTTACATCTGATTTTATGTGTCCAATAATAGTTTTTACCTTCTACTGGAGCATAATCAAGAATCTCTCTGCGAACTTGAACGATTTCACCACGTCTGCAACCCGATATATACATAAAATAATATAATGCAAGTAACTGCCAATTCTCATCTTCTGTCAATTGCTTGATAATTAATTGCGACTCTTCTTCGGAGACGGGTACTTTTTCATAAACTTTATTAAGTGTTGGATTAGGAACACCGTCCACAAAGTTTCTAAAAGTAAGGTAATCTTCTTCCTCTTCGTAAAAATTGATTATGTATTTACAAAAAGAAGAGATACAGCTCCTTTTAAGTTTTACTCCACCTGAAGACAATCCTCTGCGAATTAGACTATTTTGAAAACGGAGGTAGTCCTTCTTCT
Source organism: Paenibacillus ferrarius (assembly GCF_002027705.1). GTDB lineage: Bacteria > Bacillota > Bacilli > Paenibacillales > NBRC-103111 > Paenibacillus_E > Paenibacillus_E ferrarius. Next base: position 55,631 of record NZ_MBTG01000001.1, read on the forward strand.
TGATTTGGTGAATTTGCTTATTCTCTCCAAATGTTTCGTGAATCCACACTAGGAATATTTTAATGGCAGATTTATATTGCGATATTGAGTTTGGTGATAAGTGAGTCGACTCGTTTAACCACTCCTCTGCTAATCTGCGGTTTTCCTTATTAACTTGTTTGTATTGCTCATCTGTAATGGAAATACTTTTCGGTGCTCTATCGCGAATCATATTTTTCTTGATGGTAGACATTAAATCACCTTCCTATCTTTGCACATTAAGTCCTTGTCTTTGTAAGCCCTTGAAAAGAGCATAAATGTGTTCATGTGTATTTCTTAGTTCTTCTACTGTATCTTCATAAAAGTTTCTTTCAAATGGTTGCATTAGATAAATCCTTGATTGGCTCCAAGTATAACCTATCCCTGTAGCAATAATTCTAGCTACATCAACTCCTTCATCATGTCTCGTGTTAGTGATTTCAATTGTATTTGCATCAATAAGTTTTACCTTCATATTTTTAGTGTCAGACAGTTCATGAGTTCGAACGTATTCTGAAGGGGTATACTCTTTATATGTCACATTTTCAATTGTATCGTGCATCGTATTTTTAACTACAGTACCCACTTCGTTTTTTAATGTATTATTCACCATCTTGTTTATTTGAGACTCTAATTGACTCCAATTTGATACATCCAATTAAATCCACCTTTCTCTCAATAAAATCCATGTGATAATACAGAAGACAATAATCTTGCCCTCTGTTTAAAACATGGATTTAATACATTAAGCGCTCGTAACAACAACAGTGTCTGTAATTCCAGACGATGTATGTGTAACTGTAATCGTTGAGCTACCAGCCGCTACCCGTGTAATTAGTCCTGTAGAAGCTCCAACCGTACATGTTGCAGGTGTTGAACTTACATATGTGCAACCACTTGTTACAACTGTATTTGCATAAATACCGCCACGGATACCGTATACTGTGATTTGAGAAGTAGGGGAAGCAGCAGATAAAGAAACCGCGGCAGGTGTAGCAGCGATAGCTTGATAACTAACTGCGGTATTGCCAACAGGTTTAATCATAACTGTCGCATAATTACCATTTGTATCTACTAAAGCAGAACCTTCTAGTTTGCTTGTACTGACTGAGGCTGCGGCAAGCGAGAGGTCAAATGACCCTGAAATTTTAAATTGCGGAATTTTAATTTGTAATTCTGCAACCTGACCTTTACCCTCAAAAATCTTAGCGATTAGAGTGACTTCATATGCGTTAGGGTATTTGTCTGCATCGATACTGATGTAGTCAACGGAAGTTGATGTTTGATAAGAAACATATACAGTTGAATTTGCTCCACCAGCAAGCGTAAAATTCTTACCTGTAGGAGTAACTGTCAAGATACTTCCATCTGACTTTTGAACATAAACAGAGCCTACAGGGGTTGAAGCTACAGCACCAGAACCACCAACTAATGTAACAAGCTCATCTGTTACAAAGTAATCTTTAAGTCCGTTCAAGATTCCGACACCATTGTTTAGAGCGATATACCCGACTTCAAAATTGGCAGCTTCTACTGAAACATCGATTTTTTTGTCATGTGAGTATGTAAAGGCGAGTCCATTTCCAAACCCACCTCGAACCTCTTGGTTTGTGACTGCTTGTTTGAAAGCAGTATTAATAAGCGTCTTACCTTTTGCCACAATTGTGTCATTACTAGGATCTCTCATAATAACGTCTGCAACTGATACTAAAAATCTATCTGCCAAATTAATTCCTCCTAATGAATATGTATTATTTATCTATGCTTTTCCAAATGCTTCATCAGCTGTTAGTTTGTTAAACTCAGCTTCTGACATAATGACATCTGCATATTTATCTCTGTCTTCAACATGACTAAGCCAATGCTGTATATCTTTTGATGCTCCATTCTCTGCCATGAGAGCAGAATACACATCAAAGTTTTTAATTATCGCAAAGCGTTCAAGTGCCTTATTGAATTGAAAGATGGTATACTTTTTTATCTCCTGAAATGAGCTACCAGATAAACAATGTAAAGCAACGACTCTTTCCTCTAATGTTGCTGGTGTTCCATTCTTTCTAGATAAAAATTCCTCTGCTTCTTGTAATTCTTTCTCCATATCCTCATCGTAGAAATCTTCTCGGTTTTGAATGAGATTTTGATGTAAAATGATTCTCTTAATATCCTCGAATTCATACCCATTCAGTTTGACGCCTTCAATAAGAAGTCCGATCTTACTGTCTTCATAGGTGAAGTCATACTTCTGGTTTTGTAGGACTATAGAGAGCAATTTATCCAATTTGGCGTATAAAGAATTGTTTTGCCTGATTAATGCAAACAAAAAATCAAGATAGCTCATCTTGATTACCTGAATGTCTTGTATTCTGTTTTTCTCAAATAATAAGCATTGAACACATTCATAAAATGATTCACAGTTTTCCATAGTTGCTGGATATATCTTTATTCCTAAAAATTCAGATGGATCTCCCCACACTCTCATTTAGATCGACCTCGTTGAAGGTATCAATTCGTATCCTGTATAATAGTCATTGTGAGGAATAATCCTGATATCTCTCTCGAAGAATAATTGTCCAATAAATCCAATATCTACGCCATTAAGCTGTGATATTATCTCTTGAAGCATTACTAGTGGTCTCTGTCTTCCTTCGTCCATTCTCCATACAGAGTTGCTGCAAATTACCTGAATAGAAATATCAACATTAGTCAAATAGATATTATTAGGTTTAATGTTCCTAATATATATCCTCAACTCAGATCCTGCTGTATCTGAGACATTAGGGCTTAATGGTGTAAAGAATACTTTAGTTTTTTCCTTATTGGATTGATCAAACATTTCAATTTTTTCGTTATCAGATATATCTTCTTGAGACAGAGCATCTGCTGATGAGTATTTCAAACATTTAAATAAATTTTGACTTGGCAATAGTTGAACTACTATGTTTTGAATAATTCGATCAACGTTTTCTAAAGTAAACATTTACATCACCTCCCTTTATATCAAACTCTTAATTTGAATTCGTTTCATAGCAGAAACAAGGACTTTTTCATTTGCCAATTCACCGACAGTATACGAGGCTAAATCTCCAACTGTGAATGATGAAATCTGTTCTATTGTTAAACCTAAAGAGAATAGCTCATCAACAGTGCGCACAGAAAGCTCTTCAACAGAATAATTAGCTACATCATCAGCAGTGAATCCAACATCCGTTAATTGGTTTACGTTAAGTTTTGAAAGTTCTTCAATTGTAAAAGTAGCTAAATCTTCAACTGTAAAGTTAGTACTTTCATAACAGACGCCTTTGATTTTTACATATCCTGTATACTTCTTATTTGCTAGTATTGAAACATCATGACCGGATTGACTAATTATCACACCTAATGTTGTTGGCTGTGTTCCTGAATCATCATATAATGTCCACCTGATTAATTTAGAAGTATCAGTCACACCATTATTTTTGACTTCCCCACGGAATTTCTGAGCTTGAGTAATCTTGCAGAAATCGCTACCACTTATATCTAAAGTCCATCCAGATTGAACTACATCACTTATTAATACTTGTATGTCATCAAAGATGTCTGGATTATTTGTTAATGAAACCCGCACGTTGGCAGTACCATTTGAAAGAGCTGTAATAAGCCCTGTTTCTGTGACTGATAAAACTGAACTGTCAGAAGATGTGAAGGAGAGAGGGAGGGATGTAATTGATCCTTGATCCTTTACTTCTATTTCAATCTGCAAAGTGTCATTTGTCCTTAAATTAACTGAATCACCATTGGAGATGTGAATTGAGTAATCATGAATGTAATAATCTGCTATTCTCAACTGAACATTATCTTTGTCAGAGCTTAATAGTGTTTCTTCAAGTTCAAGTGTAATTAAATTAGTGTTTAAAGAATTTATACCTGTAACCTGCCAACATCTATCTTCATCGAAAATGAACCTTTGTTTCTTGCGGATCTTAAGTGTATCCACATTTTTTTGTGTGATAATACTTCTTCGCTCATTCGATAAAACCATCATTTTATCGTCTACCAAGCCAAGACTTCGAAGATTTTCTGTAGCCTGAACAAAGTAAGCTTCTTTAACTGCCCCCAGAGAATCTAGCCATTTCAAACTAGACACACATTTTTGGATGGCTCCGCGGTAATAGATTCCCCCCATATCGTCAACAGAAGTGGTTAACCACTTTTCACCTTGCCATGTAAATACATCACCAAAGTGCAGAAGTTGATCTGGAATGAGTTGAATCTGTTTTAGTTCCTTAGTTTTACTGTCATCGACTATCCATGAGTCAAGGTTAGATGTTGTGTAAGGTGATGATGAAGTGTTGACTCGAACTTGGTAGTAAGAAGGAGAATCTTTAAAAGAGTTCGTGATTACTCTTTTTGTATTGTTGATGTTGTATGTTCTTGGATTGGCATCAGTCACACTTAATTTGGCATTGTAGGCAGTATAAAAAGTCATTTATGACACCTCATATCTTAGAGAAGTCAAAGTTTTCATATGTATACTCAACTATCATTGCATCAGCACGTTCAATTAATTGATTCTGCAAATCAATTTTAACTTTTAAGTTATTTGATTCAGCATAACGTTTAAAATCTGAACTATTCAATGCAAGTCTCATTTCGTTAACATTTTTTACTTCTTTTTCTGACCATTCTATTTGCATTAAGAATGCTAAAATTTCCTCTTCTTTTTCGGATAAAGTTTGATTGAAAACTTGAACTGAATCATCTCTATCAGTTAGATTTTGAACGCATTTTGTAAACTTTGGAATTGCACTTTTTAACCAACCGAGTAGATATGCTTCGTAGTTAGGTATTGAGGTTTGAAAAAGAGCGTCCAAAGTGTAATCTTCTACTTTAATTGCAAAGCGTTGGTAGATATTTTGGTACGGAGTCATTTCTCACCACTCATACCTTTCTTCTTATTAGCGATTTTTTGCTAATTCATTGATGTCTTGACCAATGTAGTCACTAATTACTTGGATTTTATTTAAATCAGAAAATTTATTGTTTCTTTCTGAAATTCCCTTAATGATAATGTCTATAGCGGTTGTTCGTAGTGATTGAGTAAGATTAGAAAGTGTCTTAATGATTTCATCAGCAGGTAGAGTTATAATGTCTTCAATGAACTTTTTGCTTACAAAATTCTCGTATTTATTTTCGAGATAAAGCGCTTTGACAACATCAATATTTTGAATAAGCAGCCAACCATCTTCAATGATCACTGGATGAGTATTGTAGACAGCGCGCAAGTCCTCAAATGAAATTTGTTGTGTTGTACCAAAATCTCTGAATAAAATTCTCTTTCCGTTAGCGTCAAGATTGAGGCTACCAGATACCATACTCATGACAGGGATGAGTTTATTTGAAGGAATGGCAATTTGAGACTCATCAATAAACAAGCTGCCATTTTGACTATTAACTGTCTCTGATGTAGTAGTTGCTACTTTAAGACTCTCAATCATTTTTTTCATTTCTTCTAATTGTGTTTTCAGAAATTCATTTTCAATCTCGACTTGAGATTTAGTCACAACCGTAGTTTCAGTTGGTGCGGATACTGTTTCTGGTTTTTTAATAGGTGCCATATATAATTATCTCCCTTTAATAGAATAGAGAAGACAAGTTTCCTTGCCTTCTCTTGAATAATTTAAGCCAATTGATACATTGCGTATTTTGCAGAAGTAATAATTTTTGTATCCCATTTCTTCTTAACTGTGTAGTCAATGCTGTTGTCAGAGCTATCTTTGGAATCAGTTTGACTAATCATTGTCTCGCCCTCAAACGCGATTTTAACGAGTTTGTCTACCATGGTAGCGATAATCAATAGATATTGGTCAGAGATGGCAAGAGTGTCTGTATTTGGAGTTACGCGTTGATCAAATTTAAACAAACCAGTACCTTGGAAGTTACCCAAATAACCAGCGCCATTATACTCTTGACCTAAGCCGAAAGTTAGATATTGGCTATCTGGAACCACTTTTGAAAGAGCCACTTTTGTACCAAATGCAACAGCATTTGCACCATGATTAGCTGCTTCTACTAGTTGAACTAGATTATTGAAAGTCGTTTGAGCAAATGCACCATTTGCTTTGTAAGCAGTACCGAGTGCAGAGTAAGAATTGAAAATGGAATTGTAGATATCAATAGTAATTTGAGTTTCGATTGCTTGAGCAACGCGATTAACCCAATCGCCCCAGTTTACTTTACCTGCAATTACACGGTAAAGATCTTCCGCGATAGTTACTTCTCGCATTACTGGAGTAAGAATAACATCTGTACCAACCAAACGTTGACGATTGCCCTTACGGATGCCATCAGCAAGCTTAGAAACTACAAAAAGGTCATTGTTTGGAACGCTCCATACAAAATTGTCTCCCCAACCAGAAGATTTTACGTCTGCGAATTGATAGAAGTTGTCAAGGACTGTATCAGGAATAACAACATCAAGAATTTCAGAGATGATAGCAAACATTGTAAATTTAACATTCGGATGACCCATCATAACGGACTTGCTGAATTCCAAACCTTCTGGAAGATACGCAGAAGCAATAGCTTGTTTAACAAGCGCTTCGGAGAATAGTTTTTGTTTCTCTTGATATGTTGTACCTTCTTTTTCAGAGTACATTTTGTACTTAGCGACTTTATTTCTTTCTGCTGGTTTAGCATTTTCATACTTCCAGTGATAAAATAATTCTACACCTGCTTGAACGATATCTTTTTGATCTTTTGAGAAATTAGTGAAGCGTTGAGAAAAATGTTTGTGTAACATAATTAAATTTACATCTCCTTGTTATTTTTATTTTTTATTAGGCTTGTTTTACAACTTCAAGTTGTGTAGCGGCAACACGAGCAGAACCAACTGAAACAGTAAGTTTTTGAATAACTTGAAATGCAATACGAGTTAGCCCAGTCAAGTCGGCGGCTACAGCAGGTTTCATAGAAGCGTTAACGGGAACAACATATTTATTTAGCACTGTTGTGCCAGCGATTCCATCGTCAGTAATTGTAAATGTATCTCCAACTTTAAGGCGGTAAGCACGAGCAGGACGGTTTTTAGCATTAGTAAACAGTGTAACATCTGTCAATGGTACACGTAATCCGTTAACCTCAATAATTTCAGGCGATTGAACAAGAACAACTTCATCTTTTGTTACATCTACTGGTGCTGCAACAACGCGAATATCTGGATTACCTGCAAGAACTCCTCCAAGAACTACCAGACTACCATTGTCCATATCGACTGTGTTTTGTACCGAAATTACACAAGTATCCAATTGATTACCTGCCATTTTGTTTAAAGTAACGTAAGCTGACATTAATAAAACATCTCCTTATTTTTTATATTATTTATTATTTTTATTTTTTAGCCTTGACCAAACACTGTCATCATCGGATTCTTTTTGTTCGGTTAGTTCACGAGGAATTCCTACAAACATATGTCCGCTTTTTTTGTCATTTGTTTTAGCCAGAAGTTTATCACAAGCAAAAGACTTCAAATCTTTAATAAATTCATCTGCATTTTCACAATGACCTGCTTTTTCTTTGAAGGATTCCAATTCTTCCTTATCAAGAACATTAGAAAACTTTTGGAAAGCTTCGTTGATTTTTTCTTGTTTTTCATTATTTTCATATGAAGACTTAAATTCTTGAAGTTTTGTTAATTCTACCTCTAAAGCAGTATACTTCTGATTTAATTCAAGTAGTGCATCAGTTTTCTCATCAATCTCTTTTTGGAAGTCGAGTTGCTTTTGTTCGAATTGACTTTCAACCTCTTTTGTTGCAACTTTTAATTTATATTCCATAACTTCATCAGGAACAAAATTAAACTCTAAAACTTCTTCTGAAGTGTCTTGAGCCAATTCCATTTTCTTCCACTCGTCTTTATATCTTGATTGTGTTTCATAATTAATGGAAACAAAGTCACCATTAATTGAGAATTCGTAACCGAAATATGTAGATTTTTCGTAATTATAAACGATGACTACTTTCTCTTCAGTGAGATAATCTACAAGATACTCATCACAGTATTCATAACCCCACGAGTCTGTTTTTTTGTTTTGTCTAACAATTCTACGAAGTTCATCTTCAAGTTGTTCACTTGACCAAGAAAATGTACTCTTTGGATTAGACTCGCTAAAAGTATCTTTGATTTTTGCTTCTAACTCATCCAAAGATAGTTCTTCATGATTAATACTCTTAGAGGACAAATCATCAATTGTTAAGCTGTATTTTTGTAGTAACTCTAAAACCTTATCCAATTTCTTACCTCCTTCATGTAATTCTTCCGCAACAACACTTTCTATTTGTTGCAGAGATTGAGTAAATATTGTTTTAAAGCATTCCATTTTTTCATTAACTTCTTTAGCGAAGTCCTGTTCAGAGAATTGAACTTCGATAGTGGCGTTTTGCATAGCAGGCTTAACACCTAATCCCAATCCACATGCACCAAAGAAACTGAATTTACTAAAATGGAAATATCCGTCTTCTTTAAATTCGCCTTCATAGTCATCTGCTATTTCCATCGATTCTGCCTTAATCAAGTCTCTCGTTAAAATATCGACTGGATCATCAAATTTGCGCCAAATAAGACCCTCTACAGTCAAAAATGACCTAGTAACTCCATCGTCACATAGACGGTCTTCAAATTGAGCATTATTTTCACTTGGGATTACACCGATTGCTGAGCCAAAATATTTAACGTTGTATTTACCATCTTTCTTAACTAACCCCTGACGGTGGTCTGAAAAGTCTTCATCGCCATCAGCGTTCTCTTCGATGTAAGCTAATATTGGCGTGTTTGCAAGTGTGGGTACTGCTGCTTCCACAACTTCCTTTGAGAAGTAAGAATGATTGAGATTTTCTAAGGTATGCATTAGCCATATTTTCACTTTAAGGAAACGAATGTCTTCTTCAGATGATTCATAATGATTAAGCTTTTGAAATAACACTGGCATTGACTTTTTTATAGCATCTTTCAACTAATTTCACCACCTTCCCGAAGAGTATTGTTATGTTCGCATTCCATCTAAGTTTGAACCATTATCAATTGTTTTTTGACCATCATCGGTAATGTCAGACTTCTTAGGTGCTCCACTCTTATCTTTACCTGACTGAGTGTGCGCCGAAAGCAAGGGCTTCATAATCGAATCTAGGTTTAGACTATTTTCGAAATTGGTTAAGTTAACTAGTTGGGATGGAGTTAAACCAAGACTAGCTGCAACTAAAAGTCTTGGGAAGCCATACTGTGCTGCCTGTATATAAGCATCTAATTTATCCTTTTGATTAAATCTTGTGATATCAGGAAATGTGATTTTAAATCTAAATCGTCCAGATACTTCGCGAAGTTTAAAATTAACAAATCTCTCAAAAATACGATACATATGAAGGACGTAATTTTCATCCGTCTGAATGGATGCTTTGATGCCCACACCATTTGATTTTTTCTCACCAAATAAAACAGGAGACGTACCTGACGACTCATAAAAGTGCTGTTGACCAATTCCAACAATATCGTTTTTACCTTGTGAGTCAGAAAAATCAATAGTTTCAGAATCTAGAGGCGTAGTAACCACTTTCACGCCTTCTGGCATAGTAGACTGCATTAAGCTTGAGAATTTACCCGCGGTGTCAGCGGCGATAGCAAAATTATCTTTCTTGTTCCCGTTCTTTTCGTCTTTATGAAGTGGGATTTTATTCAAGATAATTTTCCATACTTCTAATTGTGTTTTCGTTTTAAGAAGATTCTTGTAGGCTGCTATTTCCACGCTATCAACAAATAACCCCATCAGTGGTGGGGTTTGACCTGCTCTATTCTCATCAAACTTAAATACAAACGCTTTCGACGGATCAAGAGTTACCCAGTACATGTAGCCTTTATTTTTATCAGTGCCATCTATAAAATCTAAATAGTACTGAGCAAATTCAGGTGCATAGTCGTCGATATTGACACCCATTTGCATAAAGTAGTACATATTGAAAGCGTATTGATACCCCAACTCTGTTTTATTAACTATCTTACAATAGGCGCTAGGCATTTCTTGAAGCATTGTTTTATCGTTTACTTCTCTAACATAGTAAAATTTAGCATCTTCTAAAATGCACATTTTGGTTATTTGAGGAAAGGCCATTTTAGGATTTAGAGAGTCTAACCAGTCGCAAACTTTTTGATAACTCTTCTTAAATGCCTTTGATTTCATATCCTCAGCATCAGCATTTGTAGGCTCAATAAAGTAATCGAAAGTGAGAATTGAACCGTAATGATGAACAAGCCGATTGAACTGCATTATGTAGTTTTCAAGGTATTGTGCTAAATCACGTAATGCTTTCTCGTTTGACTTTGGATTGGAAATTAATTCTTCTACAGTTTTGCGGTCATATTTAGCAGGAGACATGTTGATATTCTTAAGTAGTTCGTTCTGCCAAATGGGATTGTAAAAAATAGAATTACTTGCAGCACTATTAATCGATTTCGCATATTCAAGAGCATAATTCAACAAGTCAGGAAGTTCATTATTCATTTCTACATTTTTATCTTTGTCCAAAAAATCACCTACTTTCATTTGAGACATAGTACTACTAAACGAAGAGATAGTCTAAAATATCAACTTCTTCATCATCTTTTTTGATATCTTCGTAGTGTTTTAGATAATACAAAATATAAGCAAGTGCTGCCCAAATATCTTTCTCTGTTTTTTTTGCTACTTGTTCTACACTTAATTTTCCACCTTGTTTTTGAACAAGCTTGAGATTTGCTGTTTGATCAATTAGTTGATCTGTTTGATAGTGAGCAGCTTTAATTTGCGCATTATCTTTGCTGACTCTATTTTTATCATTAGTTTCAATTAATTTACTTGGAACCAATAGCCTCAATCGACCACTTTCAACAAAATCAATAAAATTTGTTACAATATCAGTCTGAATTCCCTGAGCCTTTAAACTAAATATCTTCTTAGGTGAAGAATTATTTTGAGCAATTTCGTCAGTATTAAGCGTATCCCAACTTTCATAAGGGTCGTTCTGCAATGGGTCAATGGTCTCTTTCATTAATTCTTCAACAACGCCTTGACCAATACCGTTAGCATCAACTACGGTTACATTTCCACCATAATGCTTATCTAGCCTCTTTAAAAACATAGCCTGTTCATTGAAATTTGTTCCATTGGGTGGAACGAAAATATTGCAAACTGTCGCTGTCTTGATTTTTCCGTTTGAAGATCGTTCAACTTCAATGACAACAAATGCCGATTTATTATTATTGTTTGATTGAGAACGTGCAATATCTGCACCTATAAAATACTCTCGATTTTTACGGGGCTGAATGCTCGCAGTAGGAACTGTTCTCAATTCTAATAACTTATTAATACTAACTAGCGCACCATCAGTTGCTCCAACCCAACGCGACTCATAGTTTTGACTAAATGACACTGAACTCGTTGTTGGGTCATCTTTTTTTGCTAGGATTTGGCTTCTAGTTTCTCCTCTTCCGTAATGACAGGGCAGTTCCCAACTTGCGCCTAAAACCATCTTCCCTTTTAGTTCTGCCATCTCATCTATCATGTTTATCAGACGAATAAACTCATCGCTCCCACGATATCCGCTAGTGGTTAAGTAATTGATCATGCCATTTAACTCATAAGGGTTGATAGTGGATAGCTTACCAATAGTCCTTCTAGGAACGTTTACTACTGGTTCGAGCGCATCTTTAAAAAGGGCATTGTTTAATAACGCAGATTCCTCAACATTGAGCCTACGTCTTCTTTGTCCCTTTGAATGCTGGGAATTCGCTAAAACAGTATAGATTGCCCCCGATGTGAAAATGACTTCGACTTGATCTTTTGAAAAACTTGATTTTACAATTTCATTATTCATTAACGGAAACCATTTAATAATTTCATTGTGCTTTTCTTCACTAATGGAACTAGCATTCTCACGAGTTTGAGCACTCATGGCCAACGTTATATCAGGAAAATGAATCGCAGTGTGATATATGCTCATTAGCTCAATCATCGTTTTCCCAAAGCCGCGGGGGAATACTCCGTATGTGCTGACAAAGCGACTCATCGAGCGCAAGAACACTCTCTGGTCTAAATCTAGCCTCATTCCACCTTTTTCTGGTGAGATGAGATCGTAAAATAGATCTGGAAACCATTTGCTCCATTGAATAAATTGAATCCACTTGTCTAAATTTCTGTCAAAAGAACTTCCTTTTAGTTCATCCAATTTAACATTTGAATTAAAATCAGGATTATCACCCACGCGGGAGCTTTTTCTACTGTGTTTGAAATTATCGCTTTGAAAATTATTATGACTAGCCACTTACATCATCTTCTTCATTGCCAAAGGAACTATCACTCATTTGACTTTCATAATCTTGTTTCTTCTTATCATAAAACGCGTATATTTCTTTATATTCACACTCAGGAAGCCCCTTCAAATCCCGAACATAATTAATGAAACACCACAAAGTCACATCAACTTTATCTTTTGGTTGCTCAGTAAAGTGGGGGAGAAGGGGCATGATTTCATGGTTTTCTTCAACCATTCTTGCAAGTTGGCCAAATGTATCTAATCCACCCGACAAATCCGCTTTACTCATCTGTGACGGTTTAAGTTTTCCTGCTTCAGCTACATCTTTAACCATTGCAGCCCATTCTTTAGCTTCTTTGAAGTTACCTTTTGCTTTAGCTAAAGTTTCTTTAACTTTATTTACACAAAACTCTCTAAAATACTCCTCGTGCATAGTAGTAAGGAGTTGAAAGCTTGTTTTTAATTGCTGATACTTATCTTCGAATAGATAATATTCATCATCTGGATAACCATATCCATATTTACTCTTTAATTGACTTAAATCATAACTGACATTGAGTTTTCTTTGTGTATCATCAGATGAAAAGTGCGAATTCGGAATTATTTGTTCTTTATTGTTTTTATTGAGATGAATAGCATCATCGCTATCTTTCCAAGTTAAATCTCTATAATTTAAGTAAATCGATTTGATGTACATGCCCCATGGATTTTTATTTCTGTTTTCGCCCTCTGAAACCGAGGAGTCCCATTGATGTTGAATAAATGGCTTGTTAAGTTGCAAGAGCATGTCTTTTACTGATTGGATTCTACTAACATCTACATTATCGCTTACACATTTTTTGCAAATACTGACACGTTTATGCGAATCAATTGGGTTAGTTGAAACATAAAATTGATCAAGTGTTTTAGGTGTTCCACAACTAGAGCATGGCTTATATATTTTCTCATTTGATTCTTTTTTTTGTATTACCACTCTTTACACCTTCTCCCGTATTTAGAAATAAGATCAGTGGACGGAACTCTCTAGGGAGTATCAAGTCCACCTTTACATGTCCTTTCAAATGAGGACAATTCCACCGAAATGGTTTACACAAAAGTGCAAACTAAAAAGCACCCGAAATGTCGGATGCTCGAACTTTACACTTTCCTATGAAATTGTAGTTTTATCGTTAATTTTATTACACAGCTAATACATTTGGAATTATCACTGGTTGAGTAGGAAACTCACTATCTTTTTCTATTGCAATCGCGTATCCAGAATAAAGAATTTCAATAATGATGTACGTTCTATTATTGTAAACAACTTCTTTATTTGACACATCAAACATATCCATTTATTTCCACTTCCTCATTATGAGATTCTAGATAAAATATTATATAAATACCTACGTGGCTTAGTCTTGTTATATTGCCGCAATCCTAAATCATAAAGGAATTCTATATCTCTGTTCCTAATGGCATGTAAATAAACTTTCGGAAAAAAACTGATCGATCCGTTGTTAAATGTGCTTTCAATTAGATTGTTGTCAGATACATATTTTTCTATTTGTGCTTTCATTTCTACATCACTTAATTGACTATTAAATAAATTAACCAAGCAAGTTTTAAATGAGTTTAGTAACATGATACAAATTCCATAAGATTGCTTTTCTCGACTGTCGTGAAAATGCTCTTCCACTACTTCCTTTTGGATCTGATATCCACTAATAGTGTCATCAAATAAATAGGGCATATACTTGCTTGTGAACCCACCTTGTCTATAGTAGTAAAGAGGTTTATCAATAACTTTTACTTTTTTTGCAATTAAAAACATTTCCAAGTTATAGAAAAGGTCATCTCCTAAAAAGTGAATTCGATTTAAATACTTGCCACTTTTTTCTAAGATTTCTCTTCTATACAATTTTCCGTGTAAGCTTGCAGGAAATGGATGCCCATGTAAATAAGCAGTTGCTAATTCATTTTTTATTTCTTCACCATCATAAACTTTGTCTAATTTAAAAAACCAACTTGTATTCTTTTGTTTTATTAGTTGACTATTACCTAGAACCTTATAGGTGTTACACACTGTAATGTCTACATCACTTTTAATAGTTGTGTTGTACAGTATTTCTATAGCTGTTTTGTCTATCCAATCATCTGCGTCCACAAACATGACATATTCAGACTTAGAAATTTTGATTCCTTTGTTTCTTGTGGCAATACTACCCTCATTTTGTTTGCTAATTAAAATTATTCGATTATCCTGCTCACAATACCGCTGACAAATTTTTAAACTGTCATCATTAGATCCATCATTCACTAAAATTAATTCAAAATCTTTAAATGTTTGATTGAGAATAGATTTAATGCATTTATCGAGTTTTTTTTCTGCATTATATATAGGAACGACAACACTTACGGCACTCATTGAAATTCCCTCCTTATTAATCCCTCCATATCCATAATATCACATTCTTTATAAAGAACAAAGATATAAATAATAAGATAAGGAGCGGTTATTTTTAAAGGAGTTAGTTAATGAAATTATATCAATATCGCTCCGTATTGTTTAAATACAGCAAGTGTATCAATAAACAACCATGTAACTCCACCATCCGAAGACATTCCAGATGTGTGACTTGGTGGTGTTGAGCCACTTGTGCCAGCTACGGTACAAGAATATACTTTTCCATTGGATTTGACAATTTGCCCAACCGTATAAGCAGTTGCTGCAATCCAACCAGTTGAACTAGCTGTTCCTGTTGTTAAACAAACCCAACCCACGTATCCCCCAGAAGTCGGAGCTACGTTATTAATCGTCTGTCCTACTCGAAAATAGCCAGATGAAGGTTCTGCTTTGTTTTCAATAAGAGGATCATATCCAATAAAATATCCAGCATCTTCTGCAGGTAATGTCATATTAAGAAATTTATTGCTGGCTGATATAAATTCCTTCATTGTGCCTTTATGACTATAATATACAAAAGCAAGATTAGGTGATCCAGTATAACTCAAGTTAGATCTTTTGATGGAAAAAGAGAGAGTTGATGGTACAACTGTGTAATTATTTTTAATCAGATATTGAAATCCAGTAGTGTTAGAGATCTCGATATTGGATCTCTCAAGCTCAATAATACCATAACCATTAGACGTGTTGATTTGAGGATCACCAAGAAAATTAATGGTTTTAATAAATATATCTGAATCTGTTACATTTATAGAGGGGTTCTCGGAAGTATTTAAATTTGCTACCCGTAATGTAGTGTCTGTGAGTTTGCATTTACTAACAAGAAGTTTAACTGCTTTAGTAGCAACGTTAGATTCCAGAATACAATTCGAAAATTTGCAGTCATTTATTGTAACCTTTTCTCTCTTGCTTGGGTCGCGACCATAAATCCTTAAATTTGCCAATGAAAAAGAGCAATTAATTAATGTATAACTATTAATTGTAACTATCTTTTGATTTGTTCCCCTTACATCTAAAGTGCAACCTTCCATTCGATTTACAGATATGGTTGGAAAACCCGAATAATAACTATTGTATTTGAAATGATTATTTCTGAAAACGTGCATATCGTTGTCATTCAGCGACATGAAGAAATTACCAACGTCAATCAAAGTATTCTTTTCAGCAACTACATGATAACCACCATCGCCAACCCAATTACCTGCATTACCGCCTACAATTGTATTGCTACTTATCTCGACATGCGCATTTGAGAAATGAGCTCCCATTAGACCAATAGCGGCAGTAGATTTCCATATAAAGTTGTTTGTAACTACACCTCTTAGCATAGTGTAGAGATTAATCCCAACATTTCCTGCGTTATATATACGATTGTTTTCGATAGTTGCATTGTAGATACCACATAGAATTCCGCAGAAACAACCATATATCAGATTATTTCGAATTGTAATTGCATCTCCGAAGAAATCTTCTTGATTAATAGCATAGCGTGTAGGATCATTGAAAAGTGGTTTACCGTAAATATCTAAACCATTTGCAAGTGGTGTGCCAATATCATGAATAGTGTTATATTGTATGATATTTTCACTACCACCGGGCTGTATCCCTCCACGATGATTACCATAAATCTCATTCCACTCAACTAAGTTATGATGTGGATTTAATCCGAATTTCAGATGTATGGCTAGTTGAGATGATATTGTGCGAGTTGCATCAATTTCTTCATAGAACAAAAACCTATACTTTGCTGCTCCCGAAGGAATAGTCATTGGAGTATAAATTTTTTGATTCTGAATAGACGTAATGAATGTGTTGTCAGCTCTGTAATAGTAGACCCCAACATCTTTTGTAATTAGTCCTGTCGGTCGTGTGAATCCTTGACCAGTTATTGAAAATACATTAAAAATTCCAGTAGGAATGGAAATCATTTGAGTGACCAATGTATTTCCCGTTGCTGCCATTACCGCACCAGTATTTTTATCAAGATCATTCACTGTCAAAATTAATCCAAATTCAGCATATTCAGCAGGAGCAGTAGGCTTAAATCCAATGGAATCTCCCATAAAATGCGCAATCTCACAATGATTAACCGAACAATGACTCGATCCCATCGTAAATTGAACTCCTGTTGTCCACTCAATTGCTCTTTCAGAAGGATTTGTAAAACTTCTGTGCAACCTTTCCCCAAAAATCTTTCCATTTATAATGTGAGAATTATGAGCTGATACAAACACAAAGCTTTGAGCAGGGGAAGGCCATGCCCAAAAGTTTGATGATCCCGATACAGTATCAAATGGGGATTTAGAGTCTGAAGAGTACAATACCTGAAAAGTTGAACCATTTAAGTCAAGTGTCATATAATCTTTATCGATAACTATTTCTCTAGGATAGCAAATTGCGTACGAACCAGTGGGCATAACGATATGCCTATAGCCATTACTATAAGCCCACTGTATTGCATTATTAATACCTTGTATATTATTGTCTGCTGTAATGTAATGAGCATTAACCCAAGGTTTAGCAGGTATTCCTTGGGTTATTCCCCATCGAGAAAGCTCTACGAGATAAGAAATAGCGCTTCGCCCAGTTAAGGAATTTAAAAAGTCTTGTAACGTTCCGTTGTTTCCCACATCTAACCAAAGTTCATAAGCACTCTTCCCATTAACTCCTGCTATATCAGATGGTTTCTTAACAATCACTGTCCATCATCCCACCCCTTTATAATCCGTAATACTGCCTTAAAGCTCCACATACTAAGGTTCCAACACGTTTTGTTCCTTCGGATGTCCAGTGTAATCCATCCGTTAAGTAAGTTTGCTGGTTTTTCTCGTTGTATCCCATATTATTATACATGTCGATCACAGGCAGGTTGTATGCCTGACCGATAGACTTGACGTTATCACCTATGTCTCTGAGAGCTGTTCTCAAGGTTGTGCCTGTTGTATCAGTCCATGCTCTCGGTGGAGTCATTAAGACGATTCTCAGCTTAGGGATTCTAGTCAGCAAACCTTCTATGAGCGTTTGGTAGGCACCAAAATAGGTGTTGGTATCAAATGTTGATCCTACTGGTTGAAGTGTACCACGAGTAGCAGATTCGTCATTTGTACCACCCATGATAGTAACGAGATCAGTTGTTGTAGTTACAGTATCTTTATCCAACCACATACCTGAAGCACCTGACATTCTCTTTCCCGACACTGCCAGATTAGTAACGATTGGAATGTAATATTGCTCTCTGACGTTATTCCACCATGAGTTACCCTGAGTTAAACTGTCTCCAATCAGTGTCCATTCCCCGATGCTCAGATCTGTTCGGTTAAATATAGTTCCACCTCTTACCCCAATTTGGTTAAGCGGGTAGGAAAATGGAAAGACGTTGTTGTTCATGATTCCGAATGCCACGTAGCCTGCATAAGCTGCAATGTTTGCCGATGTTACTAACTCTATCGTGTTTGCATTGTAACAGACATAATAGAAGGTAGTAATTCCCATCTCAGCAGTAAAAGGCTTAGTTCCAGCATTTAACGTTAAGGAAACAGTTGGTGTCCACATGTTATAGGTTGTGAATGATATGGTCTTAGCTGTGAAATCTACTGCAAATTTTACGTTTCCACCAACGATCAGCTTTGTGGGTGTACTGTTACTTCCACCACCAATTGCTGACCCGTTGAAGGTCATGGATCCTCCACTCTCGCCAATCTTGTCCAAAGTGGTCTTATTAAATGGAACATAGCTTGACCCGCTAGGTTTTTCAATGGTCATTTGTCATACCTCCTACTTTAAGGCGTTATAGTTTTGAGTTAACTCTGCGGTAGTTAATACTCTGTTGTAATATCCCATATTTTTAAACAGAGGTTGAGTACCTAAGCTGTTTTGACCGAACATTAAAGGGGATGTAGATCCGTCTACATAGAAATCTGATGTAATGTTGGACACTGAATGAGCCAAAACATTATCAACGTAAATGTAAATCTTGGTTGCATCTCTCATTACTACCACATGGTGATAGGAATTGAAATCCGTCTGAGCCGTTGGATCTACAGCTGCTGGATAATTAGCTGATCCAGCTCCTTGCCCTATTTTCCCAGTTAAGGTACATTGAAAGTGGTTATCATAAGTGTATTCAAATCTTACAGCTGTGGGGGATACCCTACTAAATAGATGGGTTGCTGCTCCTGCTACAGGTTTGATCGTAGCAAATACAGTCCATTGATCAGCGTTGTGGAAATAGGTGTCAGGACTTGGAATAGTTTGCTTAGTAACTGGATTATCCTGATACAGAATCAATGAAGCATCATTTATTTTACCAGCTGGCGCCGCCGATGGGGTACCATTAACAACTGCACTTTGAGTAGACTCTCCAGCTCCATTTACTGCAGACACTTTATAAGCATAAGAAGTCCCGTTAGTAAGCCCCGTATCTGTGAGTCCATTTGTTGATGGTGCGCCAATTGATGTACCATCTCGATACAGTTTGTAGGAGGTTGCCCCTGACGAAACATTCCATGTTACCACGTTTTTAGCATCGCCAGAAACAACGGTCAAACCTGTAGGAGTTGCTGGAATTGCCAGTAGAGGAGTTGAGTTAATAGCAGAAGACTGAGCCGATTCTCCAGCACTATTCACAGCGGAAACAGTGTAAGAATAAGCCGTTCCATTTATGAGACCATTATCTGTAATAGTGTTTGTAGCTGGGTTGGAAACCTTAGTTCCACCGCGGTATACATTATATGATGTTGCACCACTGACGGCTGTCCAGTTAAGTGTGACCTGACCATTCCCTGCCGTGGCAGTAAGTCCAGTTGGAACCAAAGGAATGGTAACGGCTACAGGAGCACCTTTCACATAACATCTAAATGCCACAGTAGTAGCAATGGTGATTGCTGTAAATGAGTCGAATCTGTTTTCTACTACTTCTCCAGATGAAACAGCGATTGTGTTTCCATTAATAGTATAAGTTAAAGAGCTTGTTCCATCATTGGATACAACAACTCCAAACGAGGATGGAATCGCTCTATTGGTCACAGTAGTTGATCCAATGAAGCAATCTTTGATGACAGCAGTAGCAGCAGCAGTACCAACTCCCGCTCTTGCCTCAAATGTACTGGATGCTGTTATAGTAACTTGTGTGAATTCATCAAAATGGTCGAGAAACTTTTCTAATGGTTTAATGGGAATGACTATTCCATTAACCGAAATAGTTAAATCTGACGTACCTGTATTATTCACATATAACTGATCTGCCTTTTGGGATAGGGTTTTAGTTCCCGTAACCGTCCATGTATCCCTGACGATGAACGTACTAAGGTTTAAACTACCTGAACCACCACTTCCAGAAAGGCCTTGAACTCCCTGTAATCCTTGGATACCTTGTTCACCTTTTAATCCTTGAATACCCTGAATCCCTTGAATCCCCTGATCTCCTTTAAGTCCTTGGATACCTTGGTCGCCTTTTTGCCCCTGAATACCTTGTGAACCTATAGCACCCTGAATTCCTTGCGCTCCCTTTAAAGAATCAATAAATTGTTGAGGTGTTCCTGTATTTCCTAAATCTAGCCAGACTTGATATGCACTTTTGCCAGACGCACCACTAGAACCGCTACCGCCTACTAATACCCATAAAGATCCACTGTACATTTTAAATGAGTATGGCTCAGATGCTGTGTCAATCCACAAATCGTAGGTTTTAGGTGAAGTTGGAGGAGTAGGTTGTTTAGGAATTTCTTTTTCTTTTTTTGATATTAAAATATCTAGTAAATCCATATTCTCACCAACAAATACTCTCAAATCTGCACTATCTGAACTAACTGGTTTTTTAAATCCTAGAGGAGTGAGTTCCAAATTATTCACATCTTTCTATTTTTATTTTAATGAGAACCCCTTATAAAATTTCCGAAATATCGATTACTTTAGAAGAGGCTCTCTTTTTTGAGAAGCCTATAAAATTACACTTTTATTTGATAAACCCAATTGTATTTCTGAGGTATTCTTCCTCATCTAGCAAATTCTCATCTTCGTCTTGTTTATCACTTAAAAAGCCAATAGCAGGTGACAGGTTGCCACCTTGATCAGCAATCTCTTGATAATCTAGAGACATAAGATTAGTATCAATTTGAATTGAAGTACTCTTTCTAGCTGCGCATTGGCTAATAAGTTCAAGCAACATATCACACAATGGAAGCACATATCTATCCGCGACTACTCCTACAATTAAACCAATAATTAAAAATCCCATAAATTATCCCTCCTGAATATAGAAGGGTAGAGGTCTGCCATTAACGGCATACATGCCATCTTAATATTTCAATTTGTAGTCCATTAATTCAGCCAAACTTTGAATAAGGTGAACAAACACTTTCTTAGTGTTTAACTCTTCAGCTTCTTCAACAATCATCTTTAATGCTGCGCGAACTTCTGTAGATGATTTGCATTCATTAATTATTTCCACATAAACGTCAACAAGACTCTCATACTCATCAATTAAGTCAGGTAAGAGGATAACATTTATTGGGATATTATGGCCATTAGGCATATCATCACTTCACTTTAATGTCATATGAGCATTCAATATTTGACCCATCTAAAATCAAGAATTTCTGCATAGGTTCAGCATAGAAACGTTTAGAGATTGCATAATCATCTACGCCCATTAAACTGCCCGAAACAATATGTGTTGTACGTCCATGTTCTTTTACATGGTTATGGTGAATGTGTCCTGAAAACAAGAATTTAGGTATAATACCAAGCATTTGCGGCAATGTTTTCGCAGCAGAACTTACATAATCCAAATCTCCATGAACATAAACAAACTTTTCACCTTCAACCTCATCGATATAATATCCGTCTGCGTCAATTAAGATTTCAACATTCTTAAAATCCTTCAACCGAGACTCTAGATACCAAGGAACTAACTTTTCAAAGTTTTCCTTCATTACAGACTCAGTTTTATTTCCGATTGTTCTAGCATGATTTCCACAGATGTTAATCACTTTGACTGTATTAAAAATGCCAGAGAATTTAGCAGTCATTTCTGCCAATACCTCTGACACTACTTGAGTTTGTCTAATGACATCTTCAGATGCTTGAACACGAGAAGAAACATGTATCAGCCCATTAACTTGATCTCCTAGATTAGCAAGAACTAAGTCTGTTACATTATTACGTTCGGCATATGTAAGTGCTTTTGTTGTCAACTGTTCAACTCTAGAGCGAAACACAGAAGGATTGTATGTATTGAGGCTATTACTAAAATCGGCTCCATAGTGCCAGTCACTTACCAATAAAACAGCTTTTTTCCCTTTATTGACTATAGAAGGGAAGGGAGGGGTCTGAAAATTTAGTGGTTTTTCATTCTTCAAGCTTGCTATAGATTTGTCGATTTCATTCTTCAAATGTTCAAATCGTGCCTGTGCTCTCACAGCATTGGTACGCTCACGTTTTTGATCTCTAAATTGCCAAGTCTTTTTCTCAAGTTCGAGTGTCTTATCTTCGATTTCTTGCAAATACTCATTATTGCTTAGTTGAGACTTACTATATTCGACACCACTTTGAAAATTAGTAAACCATTTGCGATATGTAGATTCAGTCCAATTTGCTTCAAACTCTTTATTAAGGAGATTGGCTACATCATACCAAGTTTCAATGCCGAGCAATTCGCGGTCACGACAGATTCTGTATTTGTAGTCAATTGGAGACTCATTTTGCTTTCGTTTGACGTCGGAAGGAGAAGTCATTCAAATTACTCCTCCTCACCATCTGATTCTAATGGTTTAATAGATGTATCTTCTTTAAGTGAGAAGGTTGCTTCTTTACCATCGTATTCACGCAATGCTTCAAGAACACTATAAACAAAAATCCCATCTTTCGTTTCTTCGGTGATAGTCATATTATCGACATCAAGTAAACCTTTGAATGAAACCGAATTATTTCTTTTAGCCATTTATAAAACATCTCCCTAAAATTATTTTTATTTTTTTAAAGCATATCCGCGCAAAGTTGAGCGAGAGTAGATCTTTCGCCTTTACTTAATGTCATATGTCCTGCTTCTTTTACTTCCTTCATGGTTTCAATAATGTGTGTTAGCCCGTTGGAAAACTTGTCTAAATAAGGCGAATCAATTTGGTCAGGGTCGCCTAAGAGTACGATTTTACTGCCCTCACCAATACGAGTTGCGATAGTTTTAACTTCATGCTTATTTAGATTTTGTGCCTCGTCAATAATAATGAACTGATTGGGAATACTGCGTCCGCGAATATATGTTAGTGCTTCAACTTTAATAACATCCTCATATCCTGTGAGGGTTTTATTTAACTCAGCCTCACTTTTGCAATTGAACAAATGCTCTAAGTTATCATAAATGGGTTGCATCCATGGACGAAGTTTTTCCTCTTTTTCGCCGGGCAAATATCCAATGTCCTTGCCCATTGGCACGACAGGACGCGCTACAAGGATTCGTGTGTACTTACGATCATCTAATGTCTTTTTAAGCGCAACAGCTAACGCAATAAGGGTTTTACCCGTACCTGCCTTGCCAGACAGCGTAACTAGAGGAACAGAGTCATCAAGCAATAGTTCCAAAGCCAGTCTTTGTTCAACATTACGAGCATTAATCCCAAAGACTTGTTCTTTCTCACTATAGTTGTAGAGAGGAGTCAATTTATTCTTAATCTTTCTGCAAAGAGCACTTTTCCGTTCATCAAATGATTTTAAAATGAATGAATGATTTTCTGGAAAGTCCTTAAACTCCTTGCTGGCTTTCACCGATTTATCATTATAGAATCCGTCAATGATTTCATCTTCTACATATAGTGTGCTGAGTCCCTTATATAGCTCATCTTCTGAAGAAACAACTTTATCATGTTGATAATCCTCAGCCCTAACTGAAACAATATCCGATTTAATGCGAACCAATGTGTCTTTTGATACCATGATTACTTCTGCATCTGGATTGTCTTCTTTTAGTTGGTGAGCTACTGCAATAATTGCGTTGTCATTTTTATCATCTAAAAATGTTTCGAATACTACAGAGTCAGGTTTATGGATTACAACTTTAAGAGTTCCACCATTATCAAGAAAGACACCTTCATGCAACATTCCTCGCTCACGTAGTTTGTCTAACTCTCGGGAAAAGTGTCTTGCATTCAGTCCAATGCCATCCATCAGTTTCTTTTTACTATCTACTTCCTCCAATAAGACAGAAGGGAGAACTACATCGTGTTCGCCAAATGAGTACATACCTAGTGCGTCATTTAGGATGACATTCGTGTCTAAAACATAAATTTTTCTTCTCATAGGCAATTACCTCTCAGGTAAATAGAATGGGGAGGAGAGCAACCACTTTTAAGTGATCGCCCTCTTGGGTTTGCCCTATCAGTGGGCTTGAATATGTACAATAGAAGGAATGATTTATTATTTATTTACCGCGTCTTTGACTGCTTTTGCTGGTTTCCATGCAGCATTTTTACTTTCAGGAATTTCGATTTCTGCTCCTGATTGAGGGTTTCGCCCTTTACGAGCACTACGTTTACGTGTTTCGAAATTTCCGAAACCAACAAGTTTTACAGAATCGCCAGATGCTAAAGTCTCAGTAATGACTTCCAAGGTTGTTTCTAGTGCAAGCGTAACATCTTTTTTAGTCATGTCTGTTTTTTCTACTACTACATTGATAAGTTCGGATTTGTTCATTTTAATATCTCCCTTTGGATTGTTTTATTTTGTATTTTTCGTATTTCAGTTAAATACTATATGATATTAATAAACCATGTAGCATCACTATCATATGGCAATGATTGTAGATAGCTGAAAACCTAGTGTTTATAAGGTATTTTTTATTATTTTTACTTTATAAGTGTGTAAATTTTGATGAAAAAGCTGATAAAAACAGGTTTTTATGTGATGCATGCAATACGCTTAGAAGTCTAGATGCAATTTTATCCTTCTTGTTTTTTGATAATTTTAATAAGATTGCATACATCGTTTCATTGCTCATTTTAAGTTTATCAATATAAAACTTATAGTATTTGACAATATCGTCAACCCTTCTGTCTGTTTCTTCTTCAGTTAGATTGCTTGCATATGTATTGTTAATTTTAGAAACCATATTCTCTACATAACTAAAAACCCTCGACTCCTGCCTGCGAAGACTGTCTTTGATATCATAATTTACGAGAAGGTCTTTTATGGGGATGTCATTTTTCCGATCTGCGTAACTCAGTCCTGTCATTTCTTCGAAGAGTAAGTCCATTGGACAATCATATTTTGTTGTTTCAATATCTCTATTTTGACTAACATACTTCCAGAACAGAGGTTTTTCTTTTTTAAGTTCACTCGTCTTACTAACATAATCAATTTCTTTATTAATATTGATATCAAACATTTTTTTTGCAAGATCTATGCATATCCCCGATAGTACTGTAACAACATCCACTTTTTTCATCAGTCCAATCAATTCGCTCTCTGAGTGTCCATTATTCAGCAAGTCCCAATACCTCGACATACACAACTGTCCTGTATTTACTGTTCTGCCAATATATCTTTGACTGTTGGACAGTTCGTTATCAATGATAGCCATATCTTCATTAGAAACTTTATATTTCTTTTTGCTACTTTTTACTTTGTTTATACAGACATTATACTTTTCAAATAGCTTTTTACTGATAGACAATAAGTGGTCGTTATCAATTAATAGCACAGTGTCTGAGTCATAATCACATCCAGACAATATGTCTTGAAGGGGAAATCCTATAGCATTAACGCACACTATATTGTCCGTTAAGTTAAAATAATTTTCTATATCTTTATTGTTTATATTATTTGCAACTAGAACATTGCTTGGACTTGTATGCGGATTTCGAAATCCTGTGATCTCTTTAAAGTCGAACATTGTGGTATATACTTCATTATAATTCAAGGCCAAAGATTTTGGATTCTTTATATTGAGTTCTCCTATAGCATGATATAAGAACTCCATGGGATTGCCCAGCATTACACAGTAATCTCCGCGGAGTCTAACCTTGCCGTTTTTAATATGCGTTACATGTCCATTTATTATCTCTGTTCTAAATTTTCTGAATATTTTCGTCTGAGATATTTCGTCATTATGCTCATACAAATCTGCAAACATTTTATTGCAATTTATATCGTTAGCATTATCTCTTATGTAGGCAGCAAAGAAATCATCATTGTTTTTTAATTGATCTATAAATTCTTTCTCTAGTTCTGTAAATTTTGCCACATCTTCTTTAGTCATAGGGAGAGAATTTAACATTTGGTAACTAGTCTGCTGGATTATGTTTCCATCACTTCCGAATCCAAGTTTAGATTTTTTTTCATTCTTGCATACTCCGAACACACATTTATCCTTGATAACAATTCTCTTCCAATAATCCCACATCTTCTTGGGAGATCCTACTATTTTGTTGAATTTCAAAGCTTTAAGGCTACTCGGTGTTGTTATAAGATGGATGTCTTTAGCGAATACCTTTTCACCTTTAAACATGCTTTGCAGTTTCCAGTCTTCGTATTTAATGCCATTAGGACATTTAGACCTTAAGAATTCCTGTATGTTGCAGTTGAATGCGGCACTTTTAAACATATGGTTTCTTAGCAACATCATTGACTTACCATCGGAAAAATACATAGCATCGAGAAGTGACTCTCCGTCAAATAAACTATTTCTAATTTCTGATTCTTCTGTGAAACTGTCTAAGTACCCATCTTTGCCAGTACGAACAACATTTGAAATTCGAGTAAATTTACTTTCAACATCTTCTAACATCAATATATTATTTGGATGAATTGTTACTGTGCTTTCAATTGATGATCCAACAAGGCTTTCATAGGCGAGAAGAGAGGGGAAATCAACTTCATCTGCTTGTGGCCTGTTTCTAAATTCAAGGTTCATGCGACTCCATTTAATCATAGGATCATACAATTTCTCTTTAATAAAAAGACACTGACCAATTCTCGACTTCGCACTAGATCTTTTGTAAACAACATATTTTACACCATTATAAATAAATCCTTCTGTGTAGAGTTTCTTCCTTAATTCACTATAGGATACTTCGCGCCACTTTTCTTCTTTAATTTGTGACTCAATTAATTGAACGAATTCGCTCAGTTTTTGTTTATAGTCAGATTTATTGTCGTCGAGCATATGTACTTTTGCAGTTAATTTCTTAATGAGACTATTGCCAGAGTGTACTTTTTGTTTGAACTTTACATTTATAATATCTGAAGATATTAATTTACCATTTGCCTTCTTTGGTGATAACTTTAATCCTGTCGCAATAAGCTTATTCAATTCGAGACTCGAAGGAATCATACCTATGTATTTAAGTTCAAGTTCTCTACCTCTAAACATATAATTAAATATGTCACTACCTTCAATTGAAGGTATATATACAGGCTTACTCAATTCCGTCAATATTAGAATCCTCCTCTAATGGTTAATTATTTAATTTCCAATTTTTCATATGTATTATTCTTCAACATAATCAACTCATCATCATATGTATCATTCAAATCTTCCAAATATAACCTATCATCATATGTATTACATTTAATTACCTCGTTCCATTCTTCCCAACTATAGTGTTCTCCATTGTAATCTACTATTGAATCCCAGTAGCCATCCTGCCAAGTATAGATAGAAGATCCCTGTCTTCGTTGTTGTTTCTTTCTCATTTAATCATTTAAACTCCTTTATTCTTTTATTTTTATTTTTAACTATTTATTGTAATTATTTTTTTCTTTTAGTAAAACGGTTTTAATCACCTCCCACTAATAACTTACCACGAATTTACAAATGATGTCAATGTTATTTTTATTTTATAAAATGAAAAGGGGCTGCAGTTCACAGCTCCCAATGAAAGATTGCTTTCATTTGATTTTGGCAAGTTCTGATTTTCTCTGATCCTCACTTAATACCATCTCATAGCCTTTTGCCTTAGACCTATGCTTCAACAACCACCCTAAATCAACGAGAGACATCATCATTTCGCTTACTTTCTCTGAGCGCACACCAAGACACTTCTGCAACACAGTTACACGTGTTTCTCCACTTTCCAATATGGTTCGTTTCAACTTAGTCATATCTTCATCTTCAGGTGCCGCCTCGCTATCTATACTAAGCGTCTCTTTCTTGAAGTTTCCTTTCCAATATCCTGCCAAATGCTCGATGATTCGGTCTTGCTCATCGTCATCTCTGCCAATCAATGCACCTTGGAATCTCACTAATCCTTGAATTCCTTCAAAACTCAGTAGTCCATCACCTCGGCCTAAGAGTTGCATCTTCGGAACTTCATCTAAAGCAACCTTATAACTCGTTCCATCAGCACAAGTGAAACAAACGCGAGATGGGATATTTCCTTTGATGAGAGAAGTGACTACAGTGGCGAGAGGCTTTTGTGTTGCAACAATGAGATAGATTCCACTAGCCCTCGATTTTTGTGCCAACAATATTATTTGTTTTTCTAAGGCTGGCATTGTCATTATCAAATCAGCTAATTCGTCAATGACAATAACGATATAGGGGAGGCGTTCCTTTTCATTTTTATTAAACTGCTGAATATTTTTATATCCTTTCTTAGCGAGGAGAGTATATCTATCCTCCATTTTTTCGACCATTGCTACAAGTGAAAGGAATGCTTCTTTATTATCAGTTACAACGTCCATCACATGAGGGTATTTTCTATAGCCTGCCAACTCAACTTGCTTAGGATCGATAAGTAGCATTTGGAGGTGTTTTGGCGATCTCAGCAACATCATAATAACTAATAAGCAATTCAGGAACACACTCTTACCTGAACCCTGAGATCCAGCAATAAGCAAATTTCGAATCCGAGTCAAGTCATCATAAATAATCTCACCATCGGAGCCAATGCCAGCAATAAAAGGTATTTCACTGTTCTTAATGAATTTTTGAAATTCAGGATTCTCTAAACAATCTCTGATGAATACTTTTTCTCTTACATCTTGGGGAATGACAACCGAAACTGTTGATGGCTCTTTCCCTTGTTCTATATTAATGTGACTCAATGCGAGTTCGGTTTGTATATCTGGAATAGACTTTTGCAACTGTGATAATCTAAGTCCTTCAGGTAAATTGAAATTTATTCTTCGAACAGTTGATCCATGTTGAATAGAGTTAATTTTTATTTGGGTGTCTTTTATCAAGTTTAATTTCTTAAATGCTTTATTGAATCTCTGTGCTACATTTTTATCATCTTCTCTTACAACTCTCTCACCTCTAGGAAATATTTCGTAAACATGAGAATTTTCATTTGTCTCTATTTCCTCTGGCGCAACCATCAGTTGCTCAATTTTCTCTTCTTCATCAAACGAAGAGAAGAGGGGCAATAGTTCTGAAACACACATTATTAACTGTGTTGGGACAAATGGAGTTCTCCTCAAATTTATATCTCTAATAAACCTGCTTTTGTTCAACGGAATTCCCATAATCCAACTGTTCGAGTAATTCATTATTGAAAAACCTAACTTAACCTTTGCTGCTAATTGATTTCTCTTTTCTTTATTTCCACCATATATGGCAAATCTAATATATGTCTCATATCCTACCTCGGTGAACTTCTGTTCGGCTCCTTCGATCATGGGATTCTTTCCAAAAAACTCTTCTTTATTCTGTAGGAATTCGAGTATACGATGTTGGATAGACCTAACTACTTTATTCTTAGTTGGTAACTCAATTCCACTAATATAACTGTGGTATTGGAGCTTAGAATCGATTTGCCAGTCAACACCTTGAACCTTCTTCAATATTATTTGAATGATGATCTTTTCATCAGCTAAAGTTTTATCCGTATATTTGATAATCGAACTCATGATATTCTCTTCTAGTTGCATACGAAAAGGAAAACATATTGGCTTATAACTGCTCAACGAATAACATGATAGTTCCTTTAGATCAGTTTGAATCATCAACTTCGGCTTTCTTTCTAGTTCCAAGTCCTCCATTTGTGAGAACAAGTATTTTTTTACCCTGTGCCTTGTAATAAGCCATTCTAAACCAAGAGTCCCCTCCGATGAAGATAGAAGGGACTCAGCATATTCAAATGTGAGATCACCATAAATGAAAGTAGATGTGTCAACTGACGCATTAAAGATGTTTAATTTCATTTTTAAACACCCTTACACCAATTCGATACAGAATAATTATTACAACAGTTGTATTGGTCAATAGGGCAGTAGCGTTTAATATTAAAATAGCAGTAAGCATATGATACAACCTCCTAAGATTTATTCATCCATCTCCAAACATTACCCAAGATTCCTGCGGATTTAATTGCTACATTTTCACTTTTGATTTTCATTTTTTTTGCTTTATTCCACACAGCTATCCTTTTACTATTCATATCTTTAACTGACTCTAGCATTCCACTGCCACGATCTGTTCCAGCTAACTGTGTCAGAACACTTGGTGGATGAGCGAGTGTGTGTATACCACCAATTGCTAAAATCATTTTTGAAATCACCCCTGTAGCAGTTGTTGGATTGGGAGTTGCAAATAAAACTATCCCCAATAATGAGACAAATACTGCATATATGAGTTGTTTCTTGCAAGTGTCTTTAAGAGATACCAGCCAAGTATCAAAATAATGACGAGTATCATCAAATACATAGCAGCTCATTGAAAAGGGAGTTACGATGCCTTGAATTAGAATATTAAACCACCTACGACCATGAAAAGTAATTAAGGGAAAGAATTGTACTATGACAAGTATTAAAAAAATGATCATTAATAGTACGTTTAAGAAATCAAACATTATTGAAGTTGAAAAAATACTCACAACATCTTTACTTGCAATCTCCCCACCAGCTAAACCAGTAATAAAATGTGTAAGTTTGTTAAGCCATTTAATACCTTGCGTGAAGAGGAGTGGTGTGGCCGCTGAAACAGATAAAGCGATAGGAAATCTCTTTAATATGTTTTTCATGGATGTGTGCTTGCGATTAAATATGCACTTTATTCCTTGAATCATCGTAAGGATAGTCACAAGAGATACATTCACTGTTGTGAATTTAATAATTGCATCCGAAAACCAAGATCCTTCGAAAAGCCAGTCTGGTGTCATTAACACCACATCACATACAAATTGATAGACAGACTTAAATCCCCATTGAATTGCACTGTGAGTTGAAGTATTTACTAACGCCACTGTGTATAAGATAATTTCTTTAAACCATTCAGGGGCGTAGTGAGTTAGGGGCGCTGCGTTCACATGGTCATATAGAAATTTAGTGAAATCAATTTTGTCATCTGTTGTATCAGGTGTTGAGAGTGCTTGCTGATGTAAATTATCAGCAATTTCTGCAATTTTTGATTTAATGCCTAGCCACTCAGATATTGAGAAATGAGGAGCGGCTATATCAATCACATCAGAGACAATTTCATCTTTGTGTTCTGCTACTAACGGAATGAATCCCTTTGGATTAAAGATCATATCGGAGAATGAAGGAATAGATGCAAAGCCTGCAATCCTAGTTACATTTGAAACCAAGCTTGAATTGGTTTTACGAGAGGATGAAAGGCTGGTATCGTAGAGAACAGCAGCATTGCGAGTCCAACTACCAAGGCAACACTGACTGGTGCGAGAAGTACTTGGGCTAATCCTCTGTAAATGTTCTGTCGCCATTGATCTGCAGAAGAGCCCCCAAAAAACATTTTCCAGACTCCTGCTAGCATCAAGGCTACAACTGAAGCAAGCACTCCCAATCCTGCCACTGACAACATTAGAATGATCAGCGTATTTACTAAATCTGGGTCTATATTGGGTGGTGTTGGAGTGGGAGCCATAGTTTCTGCCATTGTTGGATCTGCAAGCATTAACATTGACAAGCACACCATTGACGTTGTGGAAAGTAGATTTTTGAACTTTTTCGCTTGCTTCGGGTTTGATTTCACCTCGCTCTCTAGAATGGCAAGAAAATTTATCTTTACGTATTCTCTTGGTCTTAACTCTAGTGGTTTGATATCAACGGACGGTGATCTCGCTATGAGCATCGTTTTCATGGATACCTCCTCCTTTCTTTTTGAAGGATGGTTTCTTATTTATAAGATTTTCAACATATATGATTCCAAGAACGCCACCTATAAAAATGAATATCTTGATTCCTAACTTTATAACCGCAATTGTAGTTACCGTTTCCATTGCCAAACACCTCCGAGTATACAAACCGAAAATATGAGCATTCTAAGTGAATAAAAAGGAGTGTGATTTAATGTTTTTTAATAACCTATTTACCACAATGATTGGGAAACCAAAATGGAAGATAGAATTTGAAGAAAATATTATTGAAATTGAGATGAAGACTGGATTGACTAGAGAAGAGTTAGTTAGGGTGGCTAATGTTTTGGAGGAAATGAGGATAATAAAACCTTAAACCGCCAATTTTCCAAAATATAGGGATCGATATGTAGGGGAAGGGGCTGAAAAATGGCGGTTTGTTTGTAATTAGGTGAGTAGGGGATTGGGGAATACGGATTAACCCACTTGTTTTTCTGTGTCAGAATCAACTTCCTGATCTTTTACCGTGTTAAGAATATTATCAAAACCTTGCGGTGTGAGATAAACATTAACGCCTTGCTTTTGTAATTCAATCAAAAACTCCACCATATTTACATTTTTCATATCGACCACGCTCCATTATTTTTATTTGACTAAGCAGATAAGTCCGCGTTTTGCTCCTCTTCTAATGCAATTCTCCAGAATTCCACCCATCCATCATCTGTTAAATATGGTTCTCTACCATTTTTCATAATTTCTAGTATTTCTCTAATTAATGTTTGTGCCATGAAGTACACTCTCCTTTTTGTTAAAAAATCCAATCAACTAAATGATTTATTGCTTTGATAATGTAATGTGGTGCATTTATCGGATTCATGTCTGCACTTATAAGATGTGAGCCACCAACAGACAACTCTACATTAATGCTTTGTGTAATCACTTTTGTTAATTCATTTGAAGCTTCAATGTAGGTTTGTGCAAATGAGTCAACTTCAAGCGGAGCGTTGTTGATTCTGATTAGCATTATGTTTCACCATCTTTCCATGATCTATTATTTTATAAACCATCCATGCTCCCATTACCCAATAACGATATGGTGGAAATGCAACATAAACAATGATAGTTGCCGCGGACAACAATAGCTTTGCTCCAGTTCTCGATTTCATTTGTATTCACCTCATTTACACGTTAATAATGCTCATTACATCATCGACACTTATATCATTTTGAACTGTGTCCATTGAAAAGCCACTCTTCGCACTACCTATCATACCCATTTTTCTTAAAAACAACGTCTCCCTGATAAAGCTGCTACGATTTTTTGTTTCTTCGTCTATCCATTCCAATAAATCCATATG
This sequence comes from Paenibacillus ferrarius, assembly GCF_002027705.1. Taxonomy (GTDB): domain Bacteria; phylum Bacillota; class Bacilli; order Paenibacillales; family NBRC-103111; genus Paenibacillus_E; species Paenibacillus_E ferrarius. The sequence continues at coordinate 88,792 of NZ_MBTG01000001.1, forward strand.
CGATTTGTTCTCAGGATTCAAGGCGACCTGCAGGCAAATTTGTTTTTGATTATCCATATGCTCTCTCTCCTAGTGCAAAGTTTCCTATTGCATTGGCATATTCGTAGTTATTATGGATGGTTGGATTGCTTTCAGGATAGATATCTCGAACATACTTGAACATATCAGGTGCCTTACCTCCAATAAGCAGCATTTTCTTACTTGTGCTGTCATTCCATCGCTTTTCCATTTGATTTTTTAGTGAAAGCATTAATGAGGAACAATCATGATCAACCATTGATTCAAATCCAAACTCAAAGGTTTTAGAGCGTTTATCAATAAGTTTTCGCTTTCTTACTGATATGCCATGAATAGTAGAGCTGCCGAAATCCCATATGTTGCAATCATCAGGTAAGTTTGCATCAGAATAATAAGCACTAAGACCTTCAGGACAAACTCCGACATTTCGAATATGGAGTTTAAAAGGTTTTTCATTTACTTTAAATTCTCTATATCCTGAAAGTAGGTTCTTAAGGTTCTCTCGTTCCTTCTTAGTGTTGATTCCAAACGGATTCCCTACTACTAGGTTAAACACGTCACAGGGCAACCTCGAAAGTTCTACGAGTAGATTCAAATGTGTAACAAGATTTGATTTGCCCATATCCTCCGAATTAAGAAAGTTCTGCCCCTCACGATCTGCTAAATCTCCAGCAAAGTACATCTGATTGTTGTATTCAATGATTAGATTATTATCATCCAATTGAATGTTATCTTTTATTTCTCTATAAGTGGCAATCTTACTTAAATGACCCTGTACGCCACCTTTCCATTTTATTTTTGTACGATACTTGCCAATATCAGCACCTACAGTTAGCATTTTTACTTACCTCCTATCTAGATAGTATCTATCTGTGATTTATACGATTATTGCTGCGATTTATATTAAGTGGATAATATCTTTGCTTCGATAAATTCACTATAAACTCGACATTTTGTCCCTAGCAATAGGGTCTACTTGTACTTTTTTCGGAAAGTTTGCAATGCTTGTTTCAAAAGTTAGTATAAAAAACAAATAGTTTGTCCATCCTAATTAAAAAAACAAAAGGATGGATGCATATGTTCGGATTAGGTAAAGATCGTTCGAGACTAGGGAAGTTCTTGGATAATAACGATATTACTCAGGAAGAATTAAAAGATAGTTCAGGACTATCGAGAGATGGGATCTCGCTGCTGTGCAAAGGAAAAACTAATATTAATCCAACCGAGAATACAATGCGGAAAATCGTTGGGGCACTGAGACGTATGGGGCACGATGTTGATATGGAAGACTTTTGGGGATGAAATCCTTTAGTATAAAATAAAAATAATTATTTACAATATATATTTATGGTGTTAGTATTGTAGTGGGACATGATTTTTGCTCCACTATTTTTTATTGTGTGCTTAACAGTAGTAAAGAAAGGAGGGTGAGAATGGATTATAAATCAATTATTGATTCAAAGGGGATTAAACAAAGTTGGATTGCAAAGCAGCTAGGTGTAACTAGAGCAATGGTGAATTTATATATAAAGGGAAAGACTGGAATGGCTCCTGAGAAAGTGCGAAAGATGAATCAGTTATTGGGTATTGAATAAAAATAAAAAAACATATTAGGAGATGGTATATTTATTAATAGTTATATTGAAATTGAGCTGATACCGACAAGAAAGTTATTTTATTCTGATACAACATCGTTTGGAATCTATGCCGCGGAAACAAAAGAAAAAGAAAAGGTTCAATTAAGTAGCTACTACAACTTCACAATTAAAGGAAAAATGCCAAAACTGGAATTGGGTTTGATACACAAAGCTGAAATAGAGGGTGTGGATGATCCGAAGTATGGGTTCGGATACCTAGTTCATTCGATTTATCAGGATGTACCCAAAACAGTTGAAACCCAGAAGGATTATCTTAAGGCTATTTTAACTGAGTTGCAAGTAGGTGAAATATATAAGGTGTATCCAGATGCAGATGTTATTGAATTAATTAAAAATGATGATTTCGAGTACAAAAAGGTCAAAGGTATTGGAGAAACTACATACCAACGAATCAGGCAGAAAATTATTGAGAATTTGGAATTTCAAGATTTGTTCAGTCAACTAGGAAGATACGGAATTACATATGACACCATTAAAAAGTTAATTGATGAATTTGGTTCCAGCACCATTGCCATTCAGAAGATTAAAGAGAATCCGTATGTCCTCATTAGAATTAATGGCATCTCGTTTAAGAAAGCAGATGTAATTGCAAGAAACATGGGAATCTCCTTGGATGATCCTCATCGAATACTTAGCGGTATAAAACACGCGATTGGAGAAGAGCAATCAAAAGGGCACACATACATAGTTCTTAAAGAACTGCTTAAAAACTCGTTTGAATTGTTACAAATCGATACAGAACTTATACATAATCAATTAAATAGCTCTTTAAGTGCTGAAAATCCAGAAATTATTGCTAAAGGTGAAAACATTGCTTTGAATGGCACTTATTTAACTGAGCAAAGCATTGCCAGAAAAATGAAAGGATGGTTGAAGAATTCTGAGAAGTTAGATTTCAATGTTGAAAAATTTATTCAATCTATGGAAGAGAAATATAAAATCGCATTATCTGAGCAACAAAAGGAATTTTTCTATAATATCAAAAACTATAGTGTCAATCTCCTTGTAGGATTTGCAGGCTGCGGCAAGTCAATGTTGCAGAAGCTACTGATTGATTTACTCGAACAGCTTGGATATACATATAAACTACTTGCTCCAACTGGTAAGGCCGCGAAAGTATTATCTGGTTATGCCGATAGAAAAGCAATGACAATTCACAAGGCTATTGGTTACGGTCAAGATAAGAAGGAAAAGGATATTATTGAGATTACTGAGGACTTCGTGATTATAGATGAGGTCAGTATGTTGGATGTGTTTATTGCATCGATGACATTTAATAAAATGATGAATCCTCAAGTAAGAGTACTATTAGTCGGAGATGCATTTCAAATACCTTCCGTACAATGCGGAAACCTGCTTCACGACATGTTGAGCAGCGGAGAAATTCCAACTACAAAGTTAGATATAGTATTTAGACAAAGTGAAGGAGGAATCTTAGACATCGCCACAAAAATCCGCAAAGGCCAGAAATTTGTGGATGATGACTTTACAGGGATGACTAAATTCGGAAAAAACTTAACGTTCCACTCTGTTGAGCAGAAATGGATGCCAAGCGGATACAAGCATTATTATCAGGAGTTTCTTAAAAAGTATAGACCTGAAGACATTCTTATTCTTACTCCAATGAAAAAGGGTGAACTTGGAACGTTCGCCGTAAATAAGACTATTCAAGAAATTGTTAATCCACAAAATGATAATAAGAAAGAACTTGTATATACGGATGATTGTACTTTTAGGATAGACGATTACATTATTAACACAAAGAATACATATGAAATCATGAACACGGGAAATGAACTTGCTGAGATTGTTAATGGTGACACTGGTGTTATTGTAGATATTGTCACTGATTGGAAGAAGGATAAAAATAATGATGACATTCAAATTGATATGAATGGAATTATTGTTGATTTTGATTTTGATACGATCAGGATTCCTTTGGATGACATCAAGCAATTGCTACATAGTTGGTGTATTACCAAACATAAGAGTCAGGGAAGTTCGGCAAAAGTAGTAATTGTAATTTTGGATAAGAGTCATAAGTTTCAAGCAAATGCTAACTTATTGTATACCGCAATTACAAGGGCAGTAGATGAGGCAGTTATTTTATGTCAGGCTGAAACCGTTAATTTTGCGATGAGAAAAGTTGAGAATTTGAAGAGACATACATTCTTAATGGGGATGTTGAAAACAGAGTAAAAATAATTAAATAAATTTATAAGGGGGAATCATGTGGAATTACTGTTAGATATAGTTGAATATAAAAGTAAGCCGAGTAAAGAAGAAGTCAGGAAAATTAACTATAGAATTTTGAATCATCCCAATAAAGTAACAGTGCAACAATTAGCAAATGAAATTTTAAAAGGGAAGACATTCATTCCTGCTTTAATAAACAAAAAAGTAAATGGTAAACTGAGACGATCAATTAATTGTTGGTCGTCTCAGGAGGTTATATGCTTAGATTTCGATGATGGAATGACTATTGAGAATGCTTTAATTGAATTTAAAGATAACGCTGCCTTTATTTATAAAACATTTAACCATACTGACAAACATCATAAATTTAGAGTTGTGTTTATTTTAGACCGCGTAATTACCAACTATAATGATTTTAGCAACATTATGAATGAGCTACTATCTCGGTATCCTATGGCTGATCGGAGTTGCTCTGATGGTTCTCGTATGTTCTATGGTGGTACTGAGATTATGCCAATCAATTATAATAATAGACTTGAAGTTTCAAATTACGTAGATAAAGATAAAAATAATTATAATGGGGATAATGTGTCCACGTTAGTACTAGATCTAAAACACTTTACTCCTTACATGGACACATTATCCCCCCTTGATGTGAATAAGCCTGTAAAATCAAGCAATTTGACCTATATTAGAAGGATGGATTTAGATTCCTTACACTCTGTATTAAATCCAAATGAATTACGAGTACATACGCATGAAGAGGTTTATGATTATGTGAAAAAGCAAAATTTATCTGATTTTCTAGGAGTGACATCTGGAGGTTACTTTAGTTGTATCTTTCATAACGATGTAACTCCTAGTGCAAATATATTTCAAAATTCTGATACTGGTCATTATATGTATAAATGTTTTAGTACAGATTGTACGTTTAAATTTGGAACAATTATGAAGTGTGTTGAAAGGCTATTGAAATGCGATAAGGTTTCAGCTCTAAGATTCCTAAGAAAAGTTTATAAGGTAAATTATCACGAGACAGATTGGCAGAAAGAACAGAAAGAAATTATTGAAGAGAATATGCGTTATGTCAGAAGTGATGATTTTAAACATGAGTACCCAGTGCAATATAAATTGATGAAGCCATACTTAGAAAATCTTCATACATTTTTAAGTTTAGCAAAAGACAATTTACCTCCAGAACAGTACAAAGAAGATCAAAAATTACCTTTGTTTTATACAACAATGAAGCAGTTTGCTAATTTGTGCAGTCAGAAAGATCCAAGAAGATTAGTTGACCGTATAGGATTGTTCGCATTTATGTGCTATCTATACAAACTGAAAGAAGATGAAGTACCAAAACATTTATTAAAAAAGGCTAAATTTGAATTAGTCAAAAATAAAAAAAGAGATGTGATGAATATGCATTCCTTTTTTATGATTGAATCATTTTCCGAGGAGGTTATGACAAGGGCTGAAGGGTACGCTCAGAGCTTTTATGATAACCATTTAACGATGAGTGCTTGGGGATGGGAATTGCTATATAGAACATTTGGGGAAGAAGAAGCAAATAGAGTGTATCCCCAATTGAAGAAGAAGAAAATTACAGAACTTAGTCATAATAGTGCTTATGAAATAGATAAAGCAATAAGAGATTTTATAGCTCAAAGAGGATGGGCAACTGAAAGAGAAGTCTTGGATTACGTTGAGTTGGAAGTTAAAGTGGATACATATAAGAATAGACAAATGAAGAGAATGATTGGTGAATTGCTGGAGAAGTATGGATTGAAGAGAAAGAAGCTGAATAATAAGTTAAAGGAAGCGTTGAGTATTCCTGATTTGCTTAATGAAGATGGGAATATGTGCTATCCCGTTATTATATATAAGTAAGGATTGGATAAAATTTAAGGATGGCTCTATACATGGTCATCCTATTTTGATTTTCAATGTAAAAGTATCCCCCGTGGTATGTATCGACAGTAATCGAGAGATGAAATTTATTGTATCGTAAGTGTGGGTGAAAAGAGAATAAAGTGTTGATACGTAAGGCTTTATAGGCGATTAGGGTAAATTGAGATTGGATTATATCGTGAAAAGGTAGATGAGATAAGGGTTAGAGGTGACATGAGAGGCAAGATATAAGGGGAAAGGTGAGTTTGAGGGTAGATTAGAGGAAAATGAGATGAGGAGAAAACGTTGAAATATAGGGGATCTTGCGATAGCGTATCGATAGCATATTCGATTAAAATTTAGTGGAAAATAGGTGAAAAGTGGTATCGCTTGGTGAGCAGAATGAGTGTCGATGGAGATGAGTTGCGGCGCAATACTTACTTTAAGTAAGTATTGAAGTTGTAAATATACCCCCATATAGGCAATAAAACGCATAAAATAAGGCTTTATAGATACTATGAAATATTAGTTCTAAGGTATCTATGAAATAGGATACAAATGTACAATGAGAACGGGTTAAGGTATGTTGCTACGTCAGGATCAACGTGAACATGAGAGCAATTCAACCTATAAAAACTAATGGGATTAGTCTGACGTTTAAATCGTCTTCTAACAATGATCTGAAGTTTTAACACATTGTTTAGCAACTATACAGTATATAAATTTAACTATATATCTTAATCGCCTTGTCTACTTATACAATGATGTATATTCACACTACACAACATTTCTATATATAATAAAAATAACATTTGACTAATACTATAAAACCGTGTTATATTATATATGAACGGTAAACACATCCATATCATATACTATCACATATCACAAAGGAGGCTTCACAATGTCTGCTCAACCAAATGTTATAGGTTTCAACTCTGACACAGTATACTCTGACATACTAACGTTCATAAATGACGAACGTTTCAGCGAAGGCACACGTATAGGTTACATGCATGATATCAAACTATTCTTCTCATTCATGAATAAGCCATCTATTGAGCAGCTAACGCACAATGACCTACACTATGAGAATAAGGATATCATACGTTACCGTAACTTCCTTATCAATGACAAGCAACATTCTAACGCTACATCTAACCGCAAGCTAGCATCACTCCAGTCTTTATATTCATTCTTTAAGCGCAACAGATATGATACTAAACATGGCATTGATACTGAAGTATTCCAAATTGATAAGCTTAAAAATAAAAGTAAATCATATGGTTATCTTACACCAGAAGAACTACAGGCCATGTTACAACTCGTATTAAATCAAGTTAAAGGGTATGAGAAGTATTGTCTTATTCGATTAGCTACTACTACTAGTCTACGTGAAGATACATTACTAAATCTTACATGGGATAACTTCGAGAAGAATGATCAACAGAACTGTTACTTTGTAAATACTGTTGAGAAGAAAACAGATAAAGAAGTTAGCCAACCCATAAGTGTTAATCTTTACAATGAACTGTTAGAAATTAAGAAGCTCGGCTATTTTCAAAGATATAAAGATAATAAGATCTTCCATGTAACAACTAAAACAATTTGGGAAATGATGTCAACATTAAAAAAAGAATTAAATATCAATGACAAAAGAAAAATAGTTTTCCATTCCTTTCGATCCTATGGAGCTAACTTCATTCTAGAGACAACTGGAGACCTTGTAGCGGCTTCTAACCAGCTAAACCATTCTAATATACAGACTACTTATCAACACTATATAAACAAGACTAAAGACGTTCAAAAGAGTGCTGGATTATTACTTGATGAACAAATAGATCAAGATGCTTTTAATAAGTTAACTTTTGAAGAAATAAAGTTATTATTAAATGATACTAAAAATGGTTTGCGTTCTCAGTTACTTAGAGAGGCAACCAGAATAATAAAAATAAGAGAGGGATTTTAAATGGTCGAATTAGAAGGAAAGAGAAGAGTAAGAGAAAATAAGAAGGATAATGTTACTTATTATATTTATAGATTTATAAACAAGAATGGAGAAGTTATTTATGTTGGGAAAACTGTCCAGCCAATCAAAAATAGAATGGGAGTGCATTTTGGTTTTAGTGGTCATTTAAAATTAGAATGCTATGAACAAAAAGAATCAATTGAGTACATAACTTTAAAAAGTAGAATAGATATGAACATTAAGGAAATGTACTATATCGGAAAATGGAAGCCTGTATTCAATAGTGATTACAATAAATTATACCATGAAGAAATGACAATTAAAATTAATGAAGATGATAATTGGATTATTCTTAATGAGGATATTGAAAAATTCAATGAGAACAAAAAGAAAAAACCTATTAATCATCTAACACTCGAAGATATTAAAAAGTTTGTTGATTCAATTGATGTAAACACACTTACAGGGAAACGCGACAAGGCAATTCTTCTATTAAGCTTTTCATTGGGATTGCGAATAAGTGAACTGACATCAATTAATGTAGAAGATATAGAGATTACAGATAAAGAGTTAATAATAAAAATATTTAACAATACTAAAAATGCATATATTTCAAAAATAGTTATGTACTCACATAATGAATATTGTACAATAGTTGCATTGCAAGACTGGATCAAAAATTCTAAGATAAAAAGCGACTCGCTGTTTCGCTCAATCAAGAAGAGTGATCTTGTTTTTACAAGATTGTCTAGTCAATCAGTTACAGACATAGTAAAAAAATATTCAACCTTGGCAGGATTTGATCCAACACTATATTCTGGTGATTCGTTGAAAAGTGGATACGTTAAATCAAACTTGTAAGAGATACCAGAACAATGCAACAGTATCCTAGGTAAACTATAATAATTATCACATGAGTCATTGACGAATAACAGATTGCGATTTTTATAAAATAAAAATAATGATTGACATTAAATAATTTAATCCGTATAATATGTATTATAAAGAGTTAACCAAATACATATCCACTAGGAGAGTGTTCACTCATGAAAAAGACAACTGAACAACTTATGTCCATTGCCTTAAAATCCGTTAACCGTGCAACTGGTCTTACTTATTCCTCTATCTCATCCTCAGAGCTTCGTCGTGTTCTCATTGAACTAGCAGAAGATGGTGCATGGTCTGAGTATGAAGGTGATGGAGAATTTGACGGAGTTCATATTGATGAAATGTCAGACCGTGAAATTGCTAATATTTTAATTCGTGATTATGAAATAGCATAATAGTATAAAAATAACATATAAGGAGTGTTTAAAATGATTACAATAATCAAACGCCTATACAACTGGTATATTAATCTTGAAGATGAAGATTTCTCAGAGTTTGTTCAATATTAAAAAGGAATTTTTCTAATGCAACTTATAAAAAATAAAAATAAGGCGGTATGTTAAAGTGAAAATCACATTGTCAATTATGTTTACCATTATCCTATTATTTTCATTCTCGACTCAAACTTTTGCAAGATCTTCACACTCTACATATAAATCCCACACATCGCACAAAAGTACACATTCACACAAATCGACAACACACCATTATAAAGCCAAAGGAGCACAACATAAATGAAAAAATTAATCATCTTTATCCTAACTCTTATCCTGTTTTCACTTTTCACATCTCAAGCCTTTGCAGCATCAAACGAAACAACTGTCACGACTACAATTGATTATGTGTACTATGATAACAATGACCATATGTATTACGCGGTTACAACTGAGGATAATACACCTTCTCAAGGCCGTTGGATGCTTGAAATTGAATCATTGTGCTCATTGGATACAAACACACTAGATAGACTAAATAAGGCATACAGAGGCTTACACGTTGTTATAACGTACACTGGAGATATTACAACAGATTCAGATATAGAAATTGTATCAACTGAATTTATAAGCCAATGAACGAACGATTTCAATGGATATTTAATAAATAAAAAAAGACATTCCTATTCATTCAGGATTGTCTTTTGTGTTCTATAGGTAAATATTTAATAACATCCGATTCCGTGAAAACTCTAAGTCCATTTGTCTGACCAAAGAAGTTTAAAGTATCAATAATTTTATGCAGCGTTTCAATCTTAATTTGTTTGGCTGATCCATTTGCTATCTCAGTAACAGTGTTGGATCGGATCTTACCCTCGACAGATAATTGATTCTTAGTAATACCAATTTCAACTAATGTTTTCTCTAAAACAAATTCAATTCTCGAATCCATATATTCTTTCCTCCTTGTCTGCTTGTTCTAAATGATACCATAAAAGGAAAACAAAATAAATCTAAATAGTTCAACTTAAAGGGTTGACTCCAACGTAAAAGGTTGATATTATATATACATAAGGTAACACATACGGAGGCGATTGAAATGGAAATTATTAAAATTGAAACCTCGCTTAGAACATATGAATTACATATTGAAAGTAACAAAATTATCAAATGGTACAATATTGTTGAAGGTGAAAAAGTACCAATGAAGTTTGTAATGAAATCTGAAGGACATAAGGTTTATGAAGATAAGAAAGGTAAATTCATAAAAATAAACCATGAATTAGGAACATACAAACATTATATTAAATAGTAAATATAATAAGGGGATTTAGATCCCCTTGAATTTTTTCTCAATAGTTAATAGGAGAAATTACAATGGATACATATTGTTACCGTGATGTAATTAAAGAATTGAATAAAAATGAAATTGAGAATTTACATTTCAAAGATATTAAAGAACAGTATTACGCGTCTCTTTGTAGTGATGGTAAAATAAGATGGTGTTTTTTTGATAGAGGATATTATAAGGATGAAAATTTATATAGTAAACAAACTCAAGAATATATGAAGAATGCTCAGTTTCTCAAAGTTATTGGTACGCATCCTTGGATATAAGGCAGATTACGCTGCTAGGGAGGAAATAGTAAATGGATATTGACAAAGCATTAAAAGCAATGCCTAAAGAAATTACTTATGATCCAATGGAACATACTTCTATATCTGATTTACTTTTCTTGGTACAACACGAATTGGATTTGATGAGTGAAGAGCCAGAACACTTTGAACATGCTTCTAAGGCTGATTTAATTAATTTAAAAAGAAAATGTGTTAGCTTCATAAAAAAGTATAGCAAATAAAAGCAGGATTTCATCGCAATAAAAATAAAAAATGATGGAGTGATAACAATGAGTAAACTTACACAAAATGATATTGAATGGTTAATAGATATGGTACAACGTGGCGAACTCACTGCAGATCAGGCGAATGTCGAAAAAGTACGCATGGCACGTGTTCAAGTCGTGAGCAAATTATCTTCACAAGTTAGAAAAGCATTAAATGCAGCTGTAAAAACTGGCTATCTAGCACACAAGAAAAAAGAAGAGAGAAAACCAGAGGTTTATTATCATCCAGACTTTGAACATATGGCAAATGAGGAACGGAATAAGCATGAATTAGAAATTATTAGCGCACTTGCTGGAATTGTTGCTAGACCATACGAAAATATTCTAGGAGGAAATTAAAATGGATGATATCACATCACCAAAATATAGCGTAGGCGATACAGTGTCTGCAAATTGGGCAGGAGGGCATACCACAATGCACGTTATTACAAGCATTAAAAGAACAGAACGAGGCTTCTGGTATACTTGGAAAGATGATGGTCGTAATTGTGGAAATGGACTTCACGAACATCACTTAAATATGATGCACAGTAAAAAGTAAAATTCGGATTATGACATATTTCTTTTACAAGTAAGATAATGAAACCTCACTTTTATTAGGTGACATAAAGGAGATTAATTAATGCTAAAACTAAACGATTTCATATTGCTGAAGGCCATATATAGCGAGGAGCTTCACAACGCCATTCTAAAGCGCGATTCCGCGGCAATGAATGCAATTGTACAGAGGGACTATTCAGAGGAGCTAGAGGACGGTTATGTAAGCTTAGAGGCCATTGATACTGATAGGTTGTTCATTGAGTATAGTGAGATCCTGAATGATGAGGAAGTAATGGAAAGATTAATAATTTAAATAATAAAAATAAAGAATGTATTTACATATATAAATAAACGTGTATAATAAATAAATATAAGATATACATGGAGGCGATATACATGTTAGTTAAATTGAACGGTATTAAGTCTGTAGGATCTGTTGTAATTTATGTTGGCGGCAATAAAAAAGAGTACGAGTGTATTGTTGAATCATACAACGAAAAAAGTAATACATATGAGATTGGAACTGCAGATAATCGTTACGGATTCGGCAGTGCAAGTGAACGGAACAATTGATTCAACATAAAACACCAACAGAAGAGGCAATCAATGCTTATTATGCAGCGGTTGAAAAAACAAATCAAGCTTGGATAGCTACTTGTGAAGAAATTAATAAAATCGTTCAAGGGCAGGGATATGCATCCAAGGTTGAATGTCCTAATGATGATTGGATTGAACGTCTTGAAGATGTGGGTTATGCTATGGGTTATGATGCTGCCTATGATGAAATGCACAAAGCGCAAAAAAATATGATCCATTCGGCCATGTCGATATAGTAATGGAAGGATTTCCACTTTGAATAATAAAAATAAAATATGTATTTACATACATAAATATTATGTGATATAATCTCATTATCGAGTTAATATATAGGAGGCGGTTATTTTATGAATCTATACGTAAACCACCAGAAGAAAATTATTTGTGAGACAGTGAAAGAAATCAATTGTCCTGATGTGAGCGGAATAGGTAAAATTGAAAGTGAGTATAAAGGTGTAAAAGAACTACAAGCGAAAATGTTTGTTGAAAAAGAAGGTTTTCGAAAAGTAACTACGAAAGAATTTAGAGATTTACTCAAGGCTCACTAGTATGATAAATGAGTTGTTTTATTGAGAGTAAGAATTTGGTAATATATGAACAACAGGAGGTGCCTCTATGATTCAAAGTAAAATTGCAATTGGTACTAACGTAACTATTACTAGTGGTCGTTTTAAGGACTTCAGTGGTGTAGTTGTAGATCATTTTACAGCAACCAGTAAGGAAACAAATAGGGTCGAAACAGGAGTAATTGTCAAGAACGAAGACGGAGAAGAACGACAAGCATTTGACACTAAAGTTGAAATAGTTAACTCACATTTGGAATTTGAAAAGTATTATATAGAAGAAACCAACAAATTATCTGAAGTTCAATTAAAAAGCTATTTATGTTTAGATGGGAAAGAAAGAACCATTTCAATAAAAAAAGACTATAATGGGAATCTTCATTTCTCATTTAGATTGATTAAGAATGGCGAGACTTGGGGAGCTTCACATTCTACATACAACTTAAATAAAAAAATATTTGGAGATTCACTTGAAAATTTACTTGGAGAGGCCTTTCATAAATTTGAAAGTGAATAGAGGATATTTGTATGAAAAAAACGTGCAATGGATGCGGAGAATGAAAAACATATGGAAACTTCACTAGTCTGATATGACCTTGTGAGGCTTTTTTCTATTTGCATACAAATGCATGTTCGTGCGATACTGTTCTTATAACAGTTAAGGAGAATTATGGATATGCGAAATATTACTTTCCTCATTACAATGGCAAGTGTCATTGCACTAACAGGCTGCAGCTCAACGCCAAAGACAATAGATGTAGCAACTAAACCTACTCAAACTCCAATTTCATTAAGTGCTTCCGCATCACCAAAACCAACCGAGGCTCCAATTAAGCAACAAGCAAACGATGAGTATTATTTTACTAAAGCAGATCAGCATCCAGAGAAGGCATTGATTGATGTAATCAATTCATCAAAGACAACCTTGGATATCGCTATCTATAGCTTAACTCATCCTGATATTGTCGCGGCTATTAAAGAAGCCAAGAAACGCGGAGTGGTTGTAAGGATTATTACTGACAAAATACAATCATCTGGTAAGACACAAGAAGAGGCATTGAAACTTTTAGGAAGCTCAGATATCCCTATGAAGGTTAACAAACATAGTGGACTTATGCATCTTAAAGTGACCATTGCAGATAAGCAGGTTGTTACAACAGGATCTTACAACTATTCAAAAGCAGCTTCCACGACGAACGATGAAGTATTAATGGTTATCCGAAACAGTGACGCAGCTAATACTTTTTCAGAGCAATTTGATAATATGTGGAACGATACAAAAGGTTTTGAAAAGATAGAAAAGAAAATCGCACAAAAGTCAACGAAGTAATATCCCTCATTCACTAATCGTCAATGATTGGTGGAGGGACTTTTTTATTTATTAACCCAATAAAAGTTCAATCTTAAAGGAGAGGCCATTAATGATAGCGGATATTCAAGGATTAACTGAAGAATTTGTCTCTGCTATTTCAAAAATTGATTTTACTCAATATAATTATTACATGAATTTCAGAAATTTCCCACGTGGTTGTTGTGGTGACACTTGCGATTTACTTCAATATTTTTTATTTCAAAAAGGAATTCTGACTACTTATATTGCGAAACACAGGATAGGCAAACAAGGAACTCATGCGTGGTTGGAATATGAAGATTACATTATTGACCCAACAATTGGTCAATTTCCTACATATATAGGTGTCAAATATGAAGTAACAAATAATAAAAGTTGGCATGACAAAAACTTCGGAGTTAATATTGCAGTTAGAACTTTGACTTATAAAGATGAATTTAATAGTATGTCCATCATTAGACTTGACTCACTTTATAAAATAATCTTAGAACAAATGAATCGGTAGTGAGAAGGTTTAATTATATAAATAAGAATAATATTTTTTGATCTTTTCTTTCAAAACGTTTAATAAAATGTATCTTTCATAGGCAATATCGTACATTTCAGAAAAATAATTACTGAAATTTTCGGCGAATAATGTTAGAATTTGTATATTATTGTAATATAACAAATTCCACACAACTGTGGACTACTAGAGGTATCCATATGATAAAATGTCCTACTTGCTCAAAAAATAACAATTTACAAAAGTATTGTGGTAATTGTGGGAGTCCCTTACTTGTTGAAGGGGTTGAATTTCATAATGAGAATGCGGCTACTTTTTCAGAGTCAGATAAAAGTGAAATAAAAATAAGCTTTATGTATGGCTCACTTATATTTTTTCAAAAGTTGATAACTTGGATTTTCTTATTCTGCATTGGAGCTAAATTACTTTTTGCTGCTTCAATTAATTTAATGCCAAGTTTTACTTATTTTTTGCAATTGAGAAAATCCTATTTTTTTGTAACATCTTTAGTGATCCTGCTATTTTTGTAATATTTATATTCCCATCAATCTCCTAAAGAAATCTTAAACACCTCATTGTACAATTAGTATGAGGTGTTTATTATGTTTGTTTCGCCACAGCTATTGACTTATGCTCCAGAAAATAAACCTTTCAATTCTAAGAATCACATTTCTGAATTAAAATTAGATGGTTTTAGGTGTATTATTTCCAATGTGGAAAAACTTTATGTTTACAGCCGACACAATAATAATATGACAAATAAATTTCCTGAGCTGCAGAGTCATCCTTTGCCAGAAGGTACAATATTGGATGGCGAATTAATTGTGGCAGACCATCAAGGTAAACCTGATTTCGAAGCAATGTCAGCTCGTTTCTTATCAAACAAAGATAAAACACCAGTAACATTTTGCGCTTTTGATATCATTAGATACAAGGGAATTGACGTAACCAGCTTGTCGCTGCTAAAACGTAAAGAACTTCTAGAGGAATCTTTTTCAGAAACTGAACGATATACAAAAGTAAAAGTGTATGAAGGTGACGCGGTACAATATTTCGAACAGGTTAGTAAACTTGGTCTTGAGGGCATAGTGATGAAATCAATTGGTAAGAATTCAAAGTATGAAATAGATAAAAGATCCAAACAATGGTTGAAGGTAATTAACTGGACTTATGCCAATGTCTACATATCTGGCTATAGGAAGAATGACTTTGGTTTATTGGTGTCAATAGACTCAGCAAGCGGCTCTAAGGTGCCTGTGGGTGTAGTTGAGTTTGGTGTAACACCTGAACACAAGAAGGCTTTAAACAGTGTTAAACAGCGTTTAGTGTACAAAGAGGATAAGAACTTCGCATACATGGAGCCATTGATCATGGCGAAGATTAAAACAAGAAATTGGACTAAGAATGGTAAGTTGAGAAGTCCTGTGTTTGTTGAATTTGTGATATAATATTAGAAATCCTACTCGAAGGAATAATATAAACATGCTAAAAAGCTTTGATGTTTTTGATAAAAGGTATAGAGATGAAAACAATTGTGTTAAATACTATGATGTCAGTGTCCATATAATTGATTTTCATGGTGAGAGAACTTACTCTAATTCAGTAAACGTAAGAGAAATTAGAATACTCATAGACACAGAAGAAAAAATTCAAATTGAAGTTGATCGTAAGAAGATAATATACAGAAAAAGAAAAACAATGGACATTGCAAATGATTTTAGGGAAATTAGTGGTTTCAATGGGTTTGGAATTGGCTTTGCTTTAAGCTGCCACGAAGATGAAATCGATCAAGCCACAGATTTATGTACAACAAAACTATGGAAGCAGATTAAGTCTAGAAAAGGAATTCCTGATTGGGTTCATGAGTTTGCTGATAAAGAGCCAAAGGTATACAAAAGTAAGTAGAGAGCAATATTACTACTTACTTTTTTCTTTATAAGAAGTTGATTTCATTGTGTTTTATATAATAAAAATAAAATATATAAATTTAAATATTATTGACATCACGTATGCGTGATGATATAATTAAGGCAAGATAAGGAAAAGAAACCTGAAACAAGGTGATTAAGTGGCATATAAAATTAACTTAAATGATCCTCGAATTATGAGTTCTAAGGATGCAGTGAATAAGTGGGAGATTGATGACTCAACTTTACGAAAGAAAATAACTAATTTCCCAGAAGGAACGATAAGAAAATTAGGAAGAGATTGGGTAGTGACAAAAGAAGGAATGGAAGCAGTATTTGGAAAATTGAAAAATGAGGAGTTGTTGAAAATGGAAAAGTATATTATTAACTATCACACTGGAATTAAGAATGAGGTAGAAGTTAATCACTTGCTGGAGGCACAAGAGTTAGCTTTTGATGGCATTGCTTACACACAAGAAAACATCACAATCGAAACTTTAAAAGGGGAAGTATTATCAATTGCTAGATGGCATGGTACAGAACCAGATGAGGATGATGATGTACTTTGTGAAGTTGGCAAAGGATTTTATTCTCTGTGGAGTGAATATTAACAAGGAAAAATTGAAAATATTTGGGTGAGAAAATGATTGCTATTGAAACAATAATTGATTTATATAAAAAGAGATTAAGCGGAGAAATTAAATCATTTCCAAGTCAAACTTGGTCTCCATACAAAGGTGGGTACGATAATCTACATCGTTGTCTTAGATATTATTTTCTTGAATTATTAAATTTTAACCGTGATGATATTGTTACGAAAATGAGTGAGAAACTTTTAAAAAAGGCAAAACTAAATGGTGGAGTTGCTATTCTGTATCAAGATTCACTAAGAAAAGCAATGGCTGATGCCTTTGATGATTTAGGCATAAAAGAATGGGATTTTAGAGGCTATGAGTGGACAATAGAAACTGCAAGAGAAGCACTCTTGTTTGAAATCTCTCGCCTTAATCTTGACAAAGCAGATATTACAAAGCCGCGCTATATCGAATGGGATAACTATGTGTTTTCGCGTGTTCTGGTATGGTTTAACTTAACGATTTCCAATGGTGGGATATTACCAATGCTTCAAAGCTTACTCCCAGAATATGATTTCAAGAGAAGTGATTTTGATAATAAGAGCAAAGTCAAACGAGATCCAGATGAAGCAATTAAAGAGATCAAGCGCATTTTTGAACAGGAATTAAAATGGAATGAAAATGATATACGTGAAAAGATTACTTTGAAAATCGTACAAAGGTATTTTGGACTTCCATATCGCACATTTGGCCAAAATATCGATAAGATGGTAAAAGCAGCATACCCAAACATCGGTGATTTAAACTACCACAAAGCTATTCCTGATTCAGTGCGACAGGAAATTTATTATCATTTAGTAAAAAGAGATTTAACACAGAAACAAATTAGTGAGACGTTCAATGTTTCTATAAGTACTCTCGCAAACATTAAGAAGTCAATGAGTTAATAAATGGGTTATTTTAATGGAGTAGGAAAATGAATGTACAATCTCTACATAAACAAAACAGAAGGTAAGATTGAGATTAAGCCTTTAAGAAAGGTTTTCCAGAATTTGAGTAGTACAATCACGGAAGAAGTTACTAGATACAATGAGGTGTATTATTTTTGCACAAAAAAGAAGCCTCTAGTAGAATTTGCAGAACAGAAGAAGCAAGAATGGATCATAGAGTTAGAAAATGAACTTATTAAACTAAAAAATATTCAAATAACATGACTGTTTCAATAGGACATGGAGGGGAGTTTTAGAATGGGGTTCACTAATATGGAATTGTTATTTCGATTGAAAGGGATTAGTACTACTGAAACAGAGGATCATTTGTACCTACACACTGAGGATTTGTTAAATAATAACATGTTAATGAGGATTTCAAATATATATGATGAAAACGAAATAGTAGTAAGGCGAATGGTTAGTATTCTTCATTATAATGAAATTGATGCTGGAAATTTGACAATCTCAAACGGGAGTTTTTCTCCAATAGAGTTGTATAGGATAATCTTAGACATCTTTTCTTTATATAAGGAAAATCCAATAACAACATTCCTACGAATTATTCAAGATCTTAGGATAAGTGAGTATTCTTCCTTTAAACAAATAACATTAGAAAACGAAAATTCAGTGAGAAATCAAATTATTCGTGAATTCGATTTAATTAGGAGTCAATAAAATGGCTATTTCATAACATCTATTTTTATTAAAAAGGAGTTGATAGATTTGCTTATTACTGAGTTAGCAAGTACTATTTTAAAATCAGAAACACCTAAGTATGCCTATGATCCATTTCTGGTTGACCTGAATGACGGTGTCTATATTTTCAGAATGTCTCCATTTACTACACAAAACCAACAAGGCGGTGTTTGGTTTCCGAATGTCACCATTCAAGATAGTTATAGCAACGCTCGAACGAGTAAAAAACTTTCAGTAGCTATTGAAATAATTGAATCAATGATCATTCAAAATACAGAAATCGAGAACATTAATGAACTTGTTGATGCAACTTTTTCATTATTGCACGAAGAAGGACATTGGAAATATTATTATGAAAATTATTTAATTAGGAGTGAATCTGGAGAAAAATACATGGACGATTATAATCAGATATCAAATGAAATGGGGCTTCATATTGTACTGCAAAAAGCCAAACAAAGTGATGAGTTTGAGGAATATCATAGGCTTTATAGGAAACATCCTTTCGAAAAATATGCTGATGATTATGCTATAGAGGCTATGAGAATAATCATCAGCAAGGCATGATTTGTTGTGTGTTTAATAAAGTGTGAGGAGAAAGAGTATGACTAAAAAAAAGAAGTATGTACTTATAGATGCACAAGAAACAGGTAAATTGGAATTACATGTGGCGTTTGATGGATCTGATAATGTTGATCAAATACTTTGCGAACTCCCTGAAAGCTCTGTTCTTGATTTGGTGAAGAAATATGATATTCTTCCACAAGACTTCGAAATTGATATTGATGTAAGAGAATATATTAAAGAAAAATATCCTAATGAGTTTATTAAACTTGATTTCTAACGTCTCCAATAAAATGCAAGTTTTATTTAAATTCCTATAAGTATAATTCCTCCTATTGATTAAAGGAGGCTTTTTGTTTACTCTTAAATAAAGATTAATTGGAGGTGCGTTGAATGATCGAAAAATACACACTTCAAAAAGAACCAGATAAAACAATGTTCGTTTTTCAAAAGAATGGTAAATTTTATGGACATGTAGTTAAAAATAAAACAGACAAATCTGTTGCTAAGATTGTTTTTGAAACAAGTAAGTATGAAACTGTTGAACAGATTAAAGAAGAATATCCTGCTGCAGATGAATAATGAAAAGACTACAGATCACCAGAGGAGGAAATGGTGATTGTAGTCTTTTTTTGCTTGCTCCTACATCAAAGGAATTAGCGCTTGAAGCCTGTCAGTTGTTGCTCGGCTATTTGTACCAATCTTTTGGTTATGTTGCCACCAATGGCTCCTGCATCGCGTGTAGCAAGGTTTCCATTATAACCATTTGGTTGAAAAGGGATTCCAAGCTCTTGAGCTACTTCGAGTTTAATTTGATTTATAGCTGCTTTTGCTTGTGGAACTACTAATGTATTGTTGTTAGCCATTTTAGCCAACTCCTATCTTTTGGTGTAATGTTATCATGTGGAGTGTAAGGGAGTCTTATACATTTAAATCCAAAGATGTTAAGTTTCTTGCTCTACTCATTATCTTTAAAAAAGCTTGAATATCTTCAGCACCAAAATCTCGATTGATGGTTTGTGTGTTGGCTGATTCTTTATGTTTCTTGAGCTCCATAATCTCAAAATTAAGTTTTGCATTTTCTGATAGTAATTGATCAAATTTCTGAGCTTGTTCCCTAGCAATCTTAATGATCTGATTAAAAGCATCAAGATAGTGATTACCGTTGTTTTCTTGAGTCTTCAAAAAGGTCACAAACACTTCTCGCTTTTGTTCTTTCTGTTTAACCCTGAACAATTTAGCTTCATTAATGTCGTTGTGGTATTGTTTTCTTAATTCTTTGTTCCAGCGAAATCCGCATGCTGCCGCGGTACGATTTAGTTTTAATCCAGTTTGCTCAAATGCAGCAAGTTGTGTGCTTCCTGTTTTAATGTGTCGCAATACAGTTTCAGCAAGAACTGAATCATGACTGTCAGTCCAAGCATCTTCTCGGTTTTTCTCTTTCATTCAGTCACCCACTTTAATATATTAATGTTAGCATTCTTGCCTTTGTTACTATTTTTATTCAAATTTCATGAATAAAAGACCCACATAGGAATACGCGAGTCACTTTTAGGTGGATTCTGCATATTCTATAAATAATAAAAATAAATATTTACCAATATATAAATGCGTGCTAAGATTGTATGGGGAGGGTCGTGTAAATAGGAAGTTTCCTAATAAAAAAATACATACTGTTTGCATAATAAAAAAATCAAAGGAGCGTACTTATTATTCGAAAATTAAAACCCAAGACTGATTATAATTATGGAGTATACAGGATTTTAAATAAACTGAATGGCTTATCGTACATAGGGAGTTCGAAAAATATTGAGGGTAGATTTCATGAACACAAACTAAAATTACGCAACAATGAGCATTTCAATTCAGCTCTTCAGGATGATTGGAATATATATGATGAAAGCAATTTTGTATTCGAAAGACTGGAAATTGTTGAAATAAAGAGCCAACTATCTGAACGAGAAAAATATTGGTACGAAACGATAGACAATGACACAAGAACATACAACTCAGTAATACCAAGTATGAATACTAAGAACAGAAGCAATATAAAATGTCATCTAAAAGGAATTATGACAGAAGCTAAAATCAGTCAAACAAGACTTTCGCAGATGTCTGGACTATGTAGAACTACAATATCGCTTGCTGCTAATGAGCGTGCAGACCCAAGGCTTGAAACAGCACTTATAATTTCTGAAGCCTTAGGTATACCCGTTAATGAGATATGGGAATTCAAAAGTGAAGAAATGGTTTTATCCAATGTTTAAAATAGTTGCATACATAGATGTTTTATAAATGGTAAAAATAAATCAAATTCAAAAGGCCTCTCATATGAGAGGTTTTTTGAGATATTCGACACATAAGTATATGTCACAGAATGTACAATATACAATTCAATATCTATGATAGCACTATGATAGCTAATGAAAAGAATGATTCATTTGAAATTAGGACAGCCTTGAAGATTGCAAAAGCTTTAGAGGTTACAGTTGAGGATATCTGGAGTATTAATGAAGTAGAGTGAAATTACCATTGGTTTCCATATCATAAATTACCAAGATTAGTCAATAACCAAATATGCGGTACAAGAGCCTATTGACAGGAGAGAAAAAGAACATTAGTTCTACTTGTAAAACGTTATTTTTAGTATATAATACAGTTATAAGATAAAAATAAATCAACTTATATAATATTTATAACGAATTTAAGTAGTATGAGGGAGTTGAGAAAGATGATTGAGAAAGTAAAGTATGGTGAAGTTTGGTTAGCAGATATTAATGGAGGTATTGGATCAGAAATGTCAGGAATTCGACCTGTTCTCTGCTGCTCGACGAATTTAGGTAATAGCAGATCAAGTATAGCTCAAGTGATTCCAATTACATCTCAAGTAAAGAAGAAGAGGCTCCCAACGCATGTTTTTTTGGATTCTAATAAATTTGGACTCGCAGAAAATTCAGTGGCTTTGTGTGAGCAATCAAAATGTATAGAGCAAGGTAGGTTAATCTGCAAAATTACGGAATTAGATAGTGAGATTATGAAAGACATAGAACACGCAATCAAGATTAATTTTGGAATGGTCAGTCCATTTGAAAATAAAAGAGAGTACCAGTTACAGAATGATTTACATAATAAAAATATAATTATTGGAGGAAAAACATTATGTCGTTTATGATTATTGGAAAAGGCTCTTACACTGAAGACACCTTGATTGAGAAACTTTTGGAATGGAAAATTTCAGATGCAGCAAGAATTGTAAAAGAAGTCAGACAAAAGGGAAGTGCCTTTGTTGCAAATTATAGAATATATCGCATTAATATGTAAATATAAAATTAAAGCCCAACACTATAAATAATAAGTGTATGGGCTAATTACATAATATGAAAATAAAAAGGAGAAGATGTTTGATTGATTAAAGAAACCCGTGTTTATGTAACACTAAACGGAAAACATACTAAGCACTATGAGAATTTAAAGTATGAAATACCTAGAAGAAGAGATAAGTGGGGATCATATGGATTTGTACAGGGAACTCAGATATATGTCAAAATCGAAGATTTACCAATTAAAAGCGAAGTTATTGTAACAAAAATTTGTGATTATTGTTTTGGAGAAAGTCCGTGCAGTTATGTTACATTAATTAAAGGGAGACAATATATTGCTAAAGATTGCTGTGATAAAGTCGAATGTGTTGGACAAAAAATTAAAGAAGTTAATGATATTAGACCAATAAACAAAAGGCGAATAAATGATGAGAAAGAGTTAGAAATTGGTAGGTCTCTTTCAGAAAGATTCCCTGAAATTGCAACTCAATATCATCCTGTATTAAATAAGAAGCCGCCAGATAAAATTAGTTATGGTTCTGATAAAATGTATTGGTGGATATGCCGCGATAACCCAGAGCACATATGGGACGATTCAGCTAAGCACAGAACTTTAGGGGATAGAGGGTGTCCATTTTGCAGAGGAATGAGAATAAATCATACGAATTGTTTAAGAACTACGCACCCTTATTTAATCTCAGAATGGCATCCAACTAAGAATAGTGAAATAACCCCCGACAATGTTTCATTTGGTTCATTAAAAATGACATGGTGGCTATGTCCAATATGCACAAGCTCATATGATATGCCTGTTGCGATGAGAGCCAGTGCTGGACAAAACTGTCCATATTGTGCAGGATCAAGAGTAAATGAAACGAATTGTCTTGCTACTTTCTATCCAGAACTTCTTAGAGAATGGAATCATGAGTTAAATATAGGAGCTACACCATATAGCATTACAAAAAGTAGTGCAAAGAAGGTTTGGTGGAAGTGTTCGTCTTGCTCATGGTCGTGGGAAGCAGCTCCCGAGAGTAGAACTAATATGAAAAGCGGTTGTCCAAAGTGTAATTCTACTGATGGCGAGAAAGAAGTAATGGTCGCTCTTGATAAGAGAAATATAAAATACAAATTCCAATATTCTTTTTCTGATTTGAGAAGCCCAAAAGATTATCCAATGAGATATGATTTTGCGATTTATGATGATAATAAAAATATAAAGTACATAATTGAATACGATGATCCTTATCACTTTAAAGATGAAAGAGGGCGCCTCCATAAAAAAACAGTTGAGTATGATAAAATAAAAAATGAATATTGCGAAATTAAAGGAATAAAGTTGCTTAGAATACCATATTGGGATTTCCAATGCATAGATGACATTATTGAAAAAATACATAGTACATAATAATTGAATAAATACTTATCAGGGCATACAGGATACATAAAAATATAATAAAATATAAATTTTAAGGTAATTGATCGTTGACAAAGACAGTAAAAATATTATAAAATAAAAATAACAAAATAATAAGTGAGGTTGATACATATGAATCTTAAAATGATTTTCTGGAACGAAAAGCAGAAGGCCGAGTTGGACGCATGGATCACTTGCTTAAACAAACTTGGTGTTAAGTACCAGATTACAGAATTCCACAAAATTACACAAGTTAAAGTTTTACACTAAAAAAATCAAAATAGATAATTTGAGGTGAAAATTAATGTTCGGCAAAGAAGTTGAAGTGTATTTGCCTTATAGTGGAATAAGAGTTAAGGTGTTCGTATTTTGCACACCAGACACACCAGAAATTGAGCTAAAAAAAGAGCACTACATAAGCTGATGGAAGAATGTAGAACGACTTTGGCAGAAATGTAATGAAACTATATTTTCATTGGGAGATGAGTTGAACTATGACAGTGGAAAAAGCTCTAGAAACACTTGAGGAATATATTATAAATAATAAAACTGATGTTCTTGATGAAGCATACTTGACATTGATGAAGGGTTTTAATGAACTACAAGAGAAAGTGAAAACTCTTACTGAAGATAAGGCAAAAGTTGAAGAAGAGCTTGAAGAAAGAAAGGCAATTATGTGGAACGATCCAAACTTTAGAGGGCAATTAGTTCAACAATTATTTAATAAGCAAATAAAATGATCCTTTGAAAAGGTGGCTACTTCAAATGGCAATTGTAAAATGTAAAATTCAACGCTGTAACATTATGATTGATGATTCAGATGGAAGTAACAAGTGTGGAAAATGCAAAGCTAGAACAGGTAATCATCATGATAGGCTTCGTCAGAAAGCGTTTAAGACCTTTGGTAAAGTGTGTATGAATACAAACTGTGAACTAACTAGTAGAGGGGTTCCGTTGCCTACTGATGTATTAGAAGTAGACCATATTAAAGAAGTAAGTAGTTTCCCAGATAATGCAAATGTGCAAGAAATAAACGACATTTCCAACTTGCAGGTGTTATGTGTTTATTGCCATAAATTAAAGAAAAAACACACAATAGAATGAATATTTTATTAGAAATGGAGTGTTAAGCGATGTATACTGTTGAGGCTTTTTATGGTGATGGATATGAGTTAGTTTATGCAACTGGAAATTACGACGAGGTAAATAATCTAGTTCCAGCACAGTTTGAAGATGCTATGTTTTTGCTTATTAAACAGTGGGTTTGTGGTGACATTACAAATCGATGGGAAGTGCGATAAAAGGATTCTTGTATTGGGAGTTTTAAATGACAAAGGAGATTAGATATCATAAAAAAGAAAATTGATGATAGTGTAAGATATAAAATCATTGAAGGCGAGAAGCACAAAATTTGTAGGATATGTGAAAATTATTATTTAATGAACAGCATTAATTTCTATTTAAATAACTCAAGTAAAGATTCCTATGATTCATATTGTAAGTCATGCGCTAAGACAAAATCTAGAAAATGGGAAATTGATAATCCTGAAAAATATAAAGCATTAAATAAATCAAAAATGCCAAGTAAAAACCCTGTAAGGTTAGAAAGATGTAGGGAGTTTAATAAAAAAGATCAAGCAAAAGAATACATGAGTGAGTGGCGCAATAACAATAAAGATAAATTAAAGATTTATGGAGAACAGCAACAAAATAAAAAACATGATATAACAGACAAACAATGGATATATTGCAAACATTATTTTCAAAACTGCTGTGCCTATTGTGGCTTACTATTGATAATCATTATAGAAAGTACGCTGGGAAACAACAAAAAATAGATTTGCATCGAGAGCATGTGATTCATAACGGAAGTAATAAAATTGATAATTGTATTCCTTCTTGTCTAAATTGTAATTCCAGTAAGCACGATCATGATTTTGAAAAGTGGTACAGTCAAAGAAATGTAAATTACACAGTAGATAGAATTGATAAAATATATAAGTGGTTAAAAGAAGATTGGAAAGATTGCTATTGAAAGAAGTATTTTAAAAGGAGTGAAGAAAATGAAAGAACAGGTTAATTTCACAAAAATTTATATATTGATAGGCAGAATTTTGTTAGCAATTTTTATAGGTAAATTAGCTGCCTATGTTTTTATTGGAAATTGGGATTCAGTAATAAAAGCATCAATCGGATTACTTATATTTACAACAGTATATGTTCTTTGCAGATGGAATTTAACAGGAAAAGCTAGGCTATAAAATAAGTCTTTAAATGGGATTTTCAGAAAATTAAGATACATAAAAAAGGAGCTTAAATATTATGCAAACTAAATTTAAATATTTACTAAATGTTGTTGCTAAAGATTCTGTATCGGGTTTTGAAGGTGTGCTTATTGCTCGTAATGCTCATTTGTTCGGTTGTGCTCAATATGGTTTAGCTCCAAAAGAACTTGGTTCAGATGGTTCTCCAAGAAAAACAGAATACTTCGATGAATCAAGGATTGAAATTCTAGATGCAACTAATGCTGCAGATTGTGAAAACGACTATGATAGAATCTTTGCCATTCCATTGGGATCAGAGGTAAAAGACAAAGTGTCAGGATTTCAAGGAAAAGCACTTGTGATCATGGAAAATCTTCATAATTGTAACCAGTATTACTGTGAGCCTGCAGTTGATAAGTGTGGAAAGCCTCAAGATGGACAATGGTTTGATGAAGGAAGATTGGCGTTTGTCAGCAAAGGTATTACTCCAGAAGAAGTTGCAGCACCTAAACGTGGAGCTGTATTCTCTCGTGATTTGCCGCGGAAATAGAATAGGAATTTTCAATGATTAATGTGGGAGGTTGCAAACTGATATGGGAATAGGTTATTACAATTTTAATAATGTCGGTCTAACGTCAATTGAATCAGCGAGAGAGGAATATCAGAGCTTATATGAAGGCTGTCACTGGTTGACAAAACTTATGTTGAAGTGTTGGATCAATCATTCTGAAAGTCGCAACAGGAACGGAAATATGCCCTTTACATTTGAAAATTATAACAATTGTATGAATGATCGTTTTTATCTCGAACAAGTAGAACTTAATATAATTGACTGCTCAGATATTGGTGGAAAAGAAGAAATTCTGCAGTTATTGAAAAATAGAATTGAACAATGAAATGTGAGTTTTATTTATTGAGGAGGTGACAGGTGAGTTTATGACAAAGCCAATTATTGAACAACTAAAGGACACTTATCATGGGGATATTGAACCGACGGTCTTGGATTTTCTATTCTTCTGGAGATTTGCAGGACGTGATTGGTTTATATTTATCGCCAATGATAATTGGGTATGGACGATGGATGAAAACAAGCAAATCTTGCGTGACAATTGGAAAATTGAAAATTAACATAAAATATGACTTTTATCTAAATGTTGAGATAGGTGAACCAAACTGAAATTAAAAAAAGGCGATCATGTGGTAATGCATTCATGTGATGAAGCTAACATTCTTGAGAATCATGGGAAGATATGGACTTGCAAGGGTGATGAATTCACAGCTGGTATTGGTCAATTTAAGTATGTAATTCTGGAAGGATATAGATATGGTTCTAATGGTGATTTTCCAGTAAAGCATTTGTAGTATGTAGATGTAAAAACCATTTGACAGTATTAATTACATAAAAATAAAGAATATAAATGAAAAGAGGAATTGAAATGTCAAATCAAACATCAAATCAGTTTTCGGCCTTTGCTTCATTAAATCGGTACTTTGAATTATCACAGATATCCAAACCTACACAAAAGCAAGCAGAGGAAGCATTGAAGCAGCTTTGCGAGATGTATGAAGTCAAAAGCGAAGAGGAATTGTTTAGCCGCAGCGACGAAGAGTTAACAGAAATTTATTTAGAAACGAAATACAAAATTTTGAATGCTGCAAAGGTTGAAACAGATGAAAAATAACAAATATGAAGTCATACTTGTTGGTTATATATCAATTCAAACTGCAGGCACTGAGTATGAAGCGATTATACTTGCTCAAGCCGAAGCAATTAAGGAAGGTTTGAATTACAGGCTAGTATCAGCTCGTGAAATTGAATACCAAGATTGCCGTTAAAAGAGTGATTTTATTGAGAGAGGGAGGCTGCAGTATGAAATTTTTCTTAGATGGCGATCTAAATCAATTAGCTATTCAAAAAAATTGCTTAGAAACCCAGTGTAAGGGGTTTAAATTGAATTTTGAATCAGGTTTTCCCCCATGCTTAGATTCACAAGAAGAATACGACCGAGCAGTGAGTTGCATTTGGATGGACAAAGTTGAGGGTTGGTGGAATTACAAAAGAGACTTGATATATAGTGGGCACTGTACTGAGGAGAAATTTTATGAGGTTCTAAGAGCTCGAAACTCAAATAGAAATTAAAAGAATAAAAATAACTTAATGGAATGTGGAGTGAATTAAAAGATGAATCAAATGGAAATGGAGATGATAAACGATGTTACAAAATTAGAAAAGCTACATGGAGATTTAAGTATCACAACAAGATTAAGGCTTGATCAGTTCCTAGACAGTCTTAAGCCTTCGACTAGATTAACATATAGAAGCACATTAATTAATTTTCTTTATCGTTTAAAAAGTAGCAATCCACTTCAACTCAGGCAATACAACTTAGCCCAATGGGATCAATATGTTTCAGAATATTTGTCTACATTCTCAAATAAAACAATAAATAATAAAGCTTATGCAGTGAAAGCGTTCTTTGAATATTTAATAGAAATTGGTGAACGTAAAAGCAATCCGCTTGAAGGATTTGTGTGGCTGCAGGAGAGCTCAGACAATGAATCCAGACATGTTCTTACATGGGAACAGATTAGCCTTTTAAAAGCCACAATTAGAGATAAAACGTACGAGGTTTTTATCTGGGGGTATGAAGAAGGTAGAAGGATCTCTGAGACAGGACACAATGGTTCTTATGTTGACTATCATTCGAAATTATTAGGTAAGCAAATTGGAATAGAAAGTTTAAAGTACTCAGATATTACTGCAGCAAGAAAGAGATTTTACGCGACTTGCCCAGTTACACATCAATATCTTGAGATGACTGAAGAAAATTGGATTTTTAAAAATGGATTACTTCAATTTAATAAAAATAAATGAGGTGATATTATGAACTCGGTTTCAGTTGTTGATTCAATCATATTTAATTGTTTTGGTGGATTATCATTTGTTGGAATTGTTTGGTGCTTCGTTGACTCTATAAAAAAGAATAGGAGTGTAGAAATTGAATAACTCAATTAGAAGAAGATTTATTAATGATAAAGATGATTTAACTTTTATTTTTCTCACTAGAGGAACAGGATATAAGGTTACTGTTTTTAATAACCATCAAGATATTGAAACTACTTTAGATTCAATCAGTAAAGAAGCAGAAGTCTATTACATAAAACAATTACAATCTATGATTATTGAAAAACTTAAGCAATCAAGTCAGATTACAGCGTAAAGGAGAGATTTTGAGTGAATATTATTGAATTCGCTGAGTCCACATTGAAAACACCTCTGAGCTTCTATC
The DNA here is from genome assembly GCF_002027705.1 of Paenibacillus ferrarius. Taxonomy (GTDB): domain Bacteria; phylum Bacillota; class Bacilli; order Paenibacillales; family NBRC-103111; genus Paenibacillus_E; species Paenibacillus_E ferrarius. The sequence goes on from NZ_MBTG01000001.1 coordinate 118,324, forward strand.
AACGAGAGCTACTGATGTTGATGGACAGTAATAAGCATGTATTTTTAACAAAGCCGCGAACACATGGGATGAGAGTCATTGATGAAATTTATAAAAAATACTGTGAGGTGATTGTATCGTGAAATACGAAGATCAGTTTAAGGAGACAGATAAAGTTCAAATAAAGACAGCGTTAGGCAAACTGTTCAAAGGTGAAGTTGAGAAAATTGTGTTTAAAGGTGACGCACCAATTGGATTTTGGTGGCATGACAAAGAAGCTGGGTTAGATGAGTTTATTGCTTTTGAGGAAGTTGAAACAGTAGATGTTGTTGAATTGACTAAGCTAGAGAAAGAACTATACCTCACTCTTGGCGAAAACTATGAAGAATTGGAAAATCTTGCTGATGAATATAAAACAAATCCCCAAGAGATTGTTATAGCGTTTATTCATGATCTAATTATGTCTAATTCCAGCGGTGGATCCGATGAAAGAGATGCAGCCAGTAGTTGGTTTAGACGGAATTGTATCAGTGGAGAGTTTGTAAGATAAAAGGAGTATAATCGATGTTAAACGACGATCAACTTGCTTGTGTTCGTGAAATATTAGATGAGGGAGATAGAATTATCTCAGAATTACACGAACAACTTCAAAAGGAAATGAAAATTAAAGAAGACAATTAAATTCGTATTTCAAGGTAAATAAGAGGGGGAATCCCCCCATATATTATACTTTTATACCCATTGCATGCGGTAATTTCTCTTCGTCGCTTAATGTACGAATCACGCTTGCGATTCTTAAAATCGTGGTGCCATCTGCTAGTTTAACAGACTCATGGTTATATTGAATCACTGTTGAAACTGGTCTAAGTCGTTGATTTCCTTGATAAGCAACAACTTCCTCTTTGATCTTGATAGCTGTTTCAAAATCCTTATCTGTTGTTAACACTTGCCCAGCCAAAAAAGTCATTATTACTCCTCCTTTATTATGAATCATGGAGTGTAACTATAGCGCATCTGAAAGACTAAATCAAATAATAATTGAGATATAAATTCCCAATGGAAAAAGCCTTTCATGAGAGGAAGTATAGCTATGATAAATTACTTTAACTTTCTTGAAGAAAAAGTTGATTCTAAAGCACTTCTTTGGAATCACTATGTGAATTGTTGCAAAACACTTGGAACTGAAATTGATATGTCTATAGAGGAGTACTTTAATAAAATGGATGAAGAGAGATTAGAGGAAATAGTGGATTATTTCAATTTGAGATCCAAATAAAAGTCTTCTTTTATGGGAAATGAAGGAGTGAAAAACATTGAGTTTAGTGGGTTTTTCTGAAAGTACTTTTTCTATTAAGGTGCCAATAGGGGCTGTTACATCCCCTTACGGAAGTATTGATAGTGTTCATCATACTCCTCACACTGGCATAGACCTTTATTGCACCATAAACAGCCCTATTTTCGCTCCTCTGGATGGTGTAATATCAAAGGTTCATGATTATGGGAACGCAGGTCTAGGCAAAGCTGTGTTTGTTAGAATGAATGATGGTAGACAGTACATCATGGGACATTTAAATGAAATCAAGGTTCATGCTGGCGACAAGATAATCAAAGGTGATTTGCTAGGTCTTAGTGGTAATACAGGCCATAGCACTGGGGCACATTTGCATTTTGCGGCTGTAGATAAAAACGGACGATTCATTGACCCAGAGACCTTATTTGAATCTATACACTCTGGATTTATTTTGTGGACTCAAAAGGTGGTTACATTCAGTGATTCATCATACACAGTGTTTGCATCTAATTATGCAGCTCCTACTAATGTAGACTCTTCAAGTATGTTGTTTAAGTTGCTTGATGCTGCAGTATATATTTTTTGAAATTAAAAAAGCACAGGTTAAATACCTGAGCTTTAGTTTAACTATTTTTATCTTCTGATTCCTCTACAATAGAAATCAATTCCTCAATACTTTTAATATCTAAGGCTTTTATTATGGCGTTTATACTCTCGCGAGAAAAAGTCTTATTTTCATCCTTCGCCATTTCACCAATTGTAGCTTCTCTTACGTTTGTTAGTTTATGTAGTGCCTTTTGATCAATTCCGTTCTTAATTAATAACTCTTTCAAATTAGATTTAATAATTCTGCGTTTTTGCATCTATATCCCCTATCTATCCATTGGAAGAATAACGATGCACTTATTATATAGTTGTTAATAGAATGTTGACAATAATTTCTTTTAAAAAAATGTTGACAATTGCGAAATTCGCAATTATAATATGCAGATAATTCTGTGATTGCTAATTACGCAATTGATATCTTTAGATTTTCCCCTATAAATGCCACCAGTCACCTTAGATTATGAAGAGTTTAGGAGGGATTGGTCTTATGAGCAAACAATATTGTTTAGAAAAGCTGCGAAACTACAATAAAAGTACCAAAAGTGAAACTTGGATTCCAACTGAAAGATACAGTGATTCATTAGAGGCATTATCTTGTTTCTTGGCTGATGGCTATAGGATTGTTGATACACATAGTAATAATAGGGAGGTAAGAAGAAATTTTGATTCAGAAAATTGGTGATAAATTGAAAAACCTGCCGATTAACTATGGCAGGTTCTTGTAATAAAGAGGAATTTCTATTTAAACGTCATCATGAGCTGAGATCCACTCATGTGCGAATTCAGTCAATATAAGATTAAATTTTGTTCCATTTACGCTATGTAAAATAAGTTCAGCTTTGACTATGGCTTCTTCATTAATATCATTGTGTGCTTTCTTAGTTGCCTCTTCATTACTCAAACCTGCTGTGTTTGTTTCATAAAATGTACTTGAAGCTTGTAGTTGTCCAATTAAGAAAATCCTTTTTTTGTTATTGTGCATTCTCTGACCTCCCATTCTGACTTATATGTGATCCTATGAACCTATAATACTCTCAGACATACATTGTGTCAATTGATAATAACATTTTAATTATATTCGACATAATCCGACTTGAATGCATGTTATTTTGTGTTGTGCAAGCGTTATGTTGTGTTGTATTATATGATTTATAGAGGTGAATTCTAATGGTAAAATCAGATCTGTCTGCTTCAAATAGATTCCTTTCAGATGCTACAAAGAGTTTGCAAGCTACATTTGGTGAATGTGTTAAGTTAGCAAGAAACCAAAAAGGACTCTCATTAAGAAAGTTGGGAGAGATTACAGGAATTAGTTATTCTCACTTAAGTAAGATTGAGAGAGGAGAACATTCTCCAGAAAAAGCCACTATCGATAATCTCGCAAACACTCTCGACTTAAATAAAGAAGATCTTTATATTCTGGCAGGTTATGTACCCAAGAGCTATATTATTGAATCGACAGTGGGTTCTGGTAAATCAATGTTCATAAAACAAATGTTAAAAGGTAAATATGGGGAGAATAACATTAAGTATGTTCCTATAAATGATGAATTAGATTTAAATGATTTGCATTATAATAATATTTTAAAAACTATATTTGATATGTATCAGAAATTAATTACTGATCAGGACTTTGAAAGTATCTTATCTAAACACTATCGAAGTTTCTTTGCAATTCCAGAAGACAGAAAAGAAGAATTTTATAAGATACTGTTACATGAGAAATTTGAATTACTTGATGATAAAGACAAATTTAAATTAATAGAAATAGTTGATCTTAGAAATTCTTTGGCGCGCGCTGAAGTAGCTGCAAATCTCGAAGAGAACAACATTAATAACCTCATCATTACTAAGTCTCTAACTCGTAGCTCTGATAAAATAAACGAACTGATGCAAAATTTTGGAAGTGTAAATCGAATCAATAATAGAGTGGACAATGATAGTTTTATTCAGATACCCATTTATGGTGAAATAAAAGCTGGTTATGACTTCCTAGGAGAACAAAATGTGATTGGATATGAAATAACATCAAAGAATTCTATCTCAGATGGTGAATATTTTTATCTTAAAGTTAAAGGGGACTCAATGATTGACGATGGGATAATTGATGGATGTAAAGTCCTTGTGAAAAAGCAGAGTAATGTAGAGAATGGAAAAATAGGAGTAGTTATTATTAATAATGAAGAGGCTACACTAAAAAGAGTTTTCTACGAAGGCAACAAAGTAATTTTAATGGCAGCAAATAAAAGTGAGAACATACTTCCTAGAACATATGATTTAAACGAAGTGCTTATTCAAGGCCAAGTAAAAAGCTATGTGGTAGATCTATAATGGCAAAAATCTCTGTTACTTACGATTATTTCAATGATATGCTATGTCCAATGCATATGTTGATCCATTTCGGTAAAGGTAACTTTGATTGGTCTAAAAACTATATTTATATTCCAGTAAATTCTCCATTTAAGAGAAAAAGAGCGGAAGATATCTTAGATGATACATTCAGTCTGAGCGTTGCTTCTACTGAGTTAGTGATGAATAAGGATAAAGAGGGATATTTTGGTATTCATATTCCCACAGTTAAGAGTAGAATTAATAAACTACGCGGAGAAGCATTTGTACCTCATTTTCAATTGGAGGATATAGAACAGTTTGTTATTCAAATTGGAGACATTGAAGAGATTTTAGCTATGGATAAGAACGTTCAATATACGTGGAGATAAAAAAGAACCTGACTAAGCAGGTTCAGATATTGAGTATGTATTTATAAGTTCATAACCGCAATTGAAGTCTTCTTCTCCACATGAATCTGTAAATTCATAATAATACCATTTACAGAACCCTTCTTTTACCTTTATAATCAAATCATTGAATGAAACACCTACACTAGAATAATCATTTAAATCATTTATGGATGCCAGTGTGTGATCTGGGGAGATTTCTCTGTCATCTTGATTTATTAAGATTAATTCTTCTGGGGTGTTTTTTGTTTTGTGCAAATAGGCTATTCTCATTTTCTCACCCCCCTCTAAAATACTCATGTTGTCATTAAAAAAAATATGTGGTAATATTTTAACAACAACTGTTGTACATAATATACTACGTAATTTCGTTGTAGTCAATAATCAACGTAGGATTATTTAAACAACTAAATTGATGGTGGTGTGAATGATGAAATATACCGATCTTTTAAAAGAAGCAATAGAGAAATCTTCATTCAGTTTAGGACAATTAGCAGAAATCTTGAATGAACAAGGACTATCTGTTGATAAATCATATTTAAGTAAGTTGCAAAATGGAAAAGTACCTCCAGCTAACGAAATAACTAATAAGGCTCTTGCAAAATTGTTGAATATTAACGAAGATAAGTTAATTATTTCAGCATTTTTCGAAAAAGCACCAATTGAGTTAATTCAAAGAACTAATAGAATTGGTGAGATCCACAAACTTCTTCCTTTAGTTAGAGAATCAATAGATTTACTAAAAGAAAAAAAAACGGTTAAAAATGAATCATCAATGATGATTGACGTTTTAATGTATCAGCTTGGTTTACAATCTTATATGAGTTTAAATTTGACAGATGATCTTATTCAACTAAATGAACTACAAAGAGCGCTATATAGTGAAATAAACAGTTTTGTAAAAGATATTATATTTCCCCTATTTAAATTGAACGACTACGATCCTTTGCTTGAAAATAGTCGTTTCATTCGTACAGCAACTAAAGAAATGCAAATGCTTTTGATTAGTGCTACTGGAAATACAGGGGGAAATAAAACAACTACTTTCTCAGATTTAAGTAAAGATGAAAAGGAATTTCTTGAAAAACAATTAACACTATACAGAGAACTAAAACTCAAGCCAATGAAAGAATAATTTCATCGTATGAAAGTTGGTCTGATCATGAGATTTCTGGACTTATCAGAGCTAAGTATTAAAAGATTGAGTAATGCATTTGTTAATTATCTTGAGGGAAATGGTGTTGGACATCATAAAGTAGCACTGACATTGGACAATTCTGAGCAAATAGTCTTAATGATCGAAGATAAGTACGATAGGATGCACATGTTTAGCTGGGAAGCAGCGGGAGCAATTGGCCAAGAAATGAACGATATTGTTAAAAGTACAATTGATCCCATGCTTGAGAAAATGAAGTCTAGAGAAGAAAGATAATTTCTTCTTTGTTTATATAATAAAAATAAAATATATATTGAATAAATAGCGACTGAGTGGTACAATATATTTCGAGAGGAAATGATCTCCAATCGTGTTATAATATTGGGTAAAATGGATTTGTTTTCGCGGCTATTAACGAGCATTAGATTTAATATGGAAATTTGATGATAACTTAAAACCAGAAACTAAATAAAATTCAGATTTTATAAGGAGAGATATATAATGTATTTAACTTTAGTTAGAGGAAAGTCAAGGAAGTCGCAGTACATGGAGTTGTTTCATAAAGGTGCTAACAATAGTCTTTTCATACAATACGGTCAAGATGTTCCCATGTTGTTGCCAGATCGAAAAGAGAGCTGGACAATTGAGCGAAGCAAAAAGACCGTTAATGACTCATTTGAGTTGGAAATGGAACTTAACGAAGTTATGTCTCAAGTATTGAGTCAAACGGAATACAGATATATCTTTCTTTATGGCAACTTTGAATTAGGCGAAGTGGATGTTATTAAAAAAGTTGCGCTTAAGGTTGATGGGAAATTGACAATTATTGCTTCAATTCAAGATAATACAGTTCTTGATGGTCAAATTATTATTGAAGAAATCCGTTAAAAGTCTGATTTTATGGGAGCAAAAAGTGGATATTGGTGAACTACTCAAAAGTATTCGTGGCAGCGACTCTTTAAGAGCTGCAAGCAGCAAAACTGGCCTAAGTCATAATTATATAATGCTTGTGGAACGGGGAATTGACAGTAGAGGAATGCCATTAAAACCCTCACCAGAAACTTTAAAAGCATATTCAAATGGCTATGGATACCCATATAATGAATTGATGAATGTAATTGGATATACTTCGACAGATGATACTGATGTAGTTTATGATATTGATCCATCATTGTATAGACTTATTAAAAATCTAGAAAAACTACCCCAAGAAAAAAGAGAACTCATTGAATTATTAGTTAATGCTTTATTACAAAGTGGTTAAAACACGGATTTCAATGGGAGTGTCGGATGAATGAATAAACAAGAACTTCACAAATTTGTTTATGGTGAGCTAACTAAAGAAGAAGCTAAACTTCTTTATCAAGGTAAGGGTAACTACAAAGGATGGAGATGCCCTGAAATCGGTGATGGATTAGTTATTATGAGGAAGAATGGAAATGAATTCAAAGCCTTTAGTGGTGCTTCTCCCGAAGAATGGGTAAAAGAATGTTGGATTGAGCTGAAACAAAAAATTGATGAAGCAGAGAGTAAATAAATAACTGTTTTATCGAGAACTAATGGATGAAAAGTTAGAAGTTTACTTCATCAGAATACGTTGGGGGGATAAATATGGACACTGACGAATTAGAATTTGAAAAAGAACGTAAATTTGAAATTGAAATACTTACTAAGCATGGTATTCCTGTACTTACTAAAAATCTAGTTGGAAAAACTGTTTCTTACACATTCAGTGGATTTATTGTCTTTACTGATAATACATGTTTTTTTGCAGATAACTCTCTTGGAACTATTTATGATCAAGATGATATTAGCTTATCTTCTTATTTAAACTTATGGCAGAAAAAGTTCTCCAATGAAGTAATACAAATTAAATCTGAATTAAATTGGTTTGAGAAAAGTGAGATCATTGAATCAATAAACAACCTCCCTAATTCTACAGATTTTAATGAGCTATACAAGAAAATTAAAAAATTAATAGAATAAAATTTATATTCATTGTTCTACACAGTATACACACATAGATTTTTTAAATAAACTCTTCATAATACATACATAATATTTAGCATGTTACTTTGCTATTTATTTAATGTGTTTGTGAAGTTTTTTGCATTTGTTTATAGGCTGTAGTTTATTTTTATTATAAATGTGATATATTGTTAATATGGAAATAATATTGAAAGAAGTGTGATATATGTTTAGAGATCGCATTGAATTAGAAAATGAGTTAATAGAAGTACTGAATAAAATAAAACATAACCGAAAAGACATTTCGAAAATTGATGAAAAACTTTTTGTTAATAACAGGGTTGCCTTAGGGACAATTTCAGACTTAACCAAAGGAGGGCTACAAGAATTAAATAAAATTGATGAGACATTACTGTGTATTGTTGCTAATGCTGTCTGTGATGTTTCTGGTGAAATAAGAATAAGCCCTATCAATTATTACACTCCAGAAGAAATTGATTATGCTTTAAACAATGAGTACTTTAATGGTGAAACTTCAGAAATATTGCCTATTACGCTTGAAAATGTACTTATGGCAAAAACTGATGAATACATTACTGTAATTAAAATAACCGATTTAGTTCACTGGAAGAATGAAGGACTCATCATTTATGATTATGAGTCTCAGCGGAGTGCTAAATACGTTAGAAAACAAAACGGAGTTATTCCAACACCAGACTTAAACAAGCAGCACGTAAAAGAAATATCTGAGCATCAACTGAATGGAACCTACATTGTTGATACTATTACTTTAAATATCTACTCTGATGAGATTACAGCATTGAACTATAATAACAAAACGAAAACCCTTAAGATAAATAAAGGTGCACGAATTTCTATTACTGATGGCTTTCATCGACTAGAAGCTTCCGTTCTAACAGTTAAGAATGACCCAGAGACAGAGGAAGTGTTTCAAGTTGCCATCAAGTCATTCGATACTGACAAGGCACAAAAAACATTTGGACAATACAACACATATCATCCAGTAAGCAAGGAAAGAGTTCAAAGTTTGAAAAAAGAGAAGTTTGGCGACTATGTAGTTGAAAAACTTAAATATAAATCTGATTTAAAAGGAAAAGTTTCTACAGAGAAAAGGTTGAGTACTTTAGCAAATCATTTAACCACAACTAGTATTTTATCAGAAGCGATAGATCATCAATTTAAAATGGAAAGTCAAAAAGATGTGATAGAAGTATCAGAATATCTTGAAAAATTCTTTAATTATTTAATAGGGTCTTTCAAAGATGAGTTTGTATTAAATCAAAATAAATATCGTGAGACTAGTTTTATTAATAATCAGTATGTCTTTGCGGGCTATGTGGTATTAGCAAGAAGATTTAGGGATGAGAATATTCCAATCATTAAATTAGAAGAAGTAATTAAAAACATAAACTTTTCAAAAGAAGTATCAGATTTCTCTGGATTGTTTTCTAAGGGTAAGAAATCTATACCTTTCATAATTAGTTACTTTGAATCATTGAATCTAAAAGAATATGCTCATAATTGATGGAGGAAAATAAGAATGACTAAAAATAAGATATATGATTTAAGGTATTATAATGAGTATCAAAAAATGAGATTTCTCAAAACAGTTTCAGAAAATACAACATACCATCAGTTGTGTTCAAGACTCTTAGGGAGAGTTAGCAGACTAGAGGAGATGTACGATAAAGATCTTTATGATTTTAGTTTACCAGAGTTAGAGAGATTTTTTAGATATTTAAATGCTTCAAAAATTAGTACTTCTAGAATGAATATTCAAGCAATAAATACTTATATAGAGTGGGCTAATGTACAAAATCTTAGAAAAACAAATATAAATCCCTTAACAATTATTATGGATGACGATTATTTTAGAAGCTTTATTGATGAGTCTAAACAAACCATTTTTAGTGAAGAAGAAATTGACGACATTGTTAGAGAATGCAAAAATGCACAGGATGCTGTTATTATCCAACTAATGTTTGAGGGTGCATCTGGCACAGGTCTTGATGAGTTGCTTAACCTGCAGAGAAAGAATATTGACTTTAACCATAATCGATTACTCTTGACAGACTCAGATGAATCAACAAGAATTTTAGAGGTTAGTGAAAAATGCATGAAGTTGATTCAAGAGGCTCTTGATCAAACTGTATACCAAAAGAATAATGGAGTTTTTGAAAGTGACAGAGGATCTGCGGAGATTTCATTAGTAGAAAATGATTATGTGGTCAAAAGCACAAAACTTGGTAAATTAAAGTCTTTTGAGAAAGCAGATAAGTTTTTAGTCCATAGAAGATTGGCAGTATTAGGCGATCCAGACATGTTAGACAAACCATATCTTTCACCTAAGAATATAAAATATTCTGGTATGCTCAAAATTGCCAAAGACTATTATCTTAGAGATGGCAGTATTGAGAAACAGTGCGGAGACGAAATAGGAAGTAAATTTAATATCAGGAAATTAAATGGCGAGTATGTGATTATGCCTTATAAAAGAGACTTTATAAATATAGATACAATTAGAAAAGTATATAATATTGAATGAGGGCTCCATTAGGAGTTCTCTTCATTATAAAATAAAAATAACGAAAATAATTATTGACGTATTTTGGGATATCATGGTATATTAGTAATGGGACGGGAGATATGAGAAATTAGTCCTAGAGGGTGAGATGAAGCCAAGATAATGGTTCTAAGATTATCAAACTACATAGCAGATTATTTAGTGAATAATTCCATAGGTCAAGAACATAAACATAACACTTTAGTTTATGGTTTACAGATAATTATTAATCTAATATTGGTTTTTACATTAATATTAGTTTCCTCCATTTTTTTAGACTTATTCAAAGAACTTATGATTTTGTTTATTTTTACTGCATTACTTAGGCAAATGTCTGGAGGGTTACATTTAAAGTCTTCAGGTTGGTGTGTCATCCTATCTACAAGTCTTATCTTAGTGGTTCCTTATTTACCAAATTATATTCCTGATAATTACTTGCGCGCGGCTGACATAGTTAGTTTTATTACGATTTTAGTATATGCACCAGCAACATTTAAAGTAAATACATATAAAAATAGAAAAGCATACTTCAGAATGAAGATGATTTCATTACTAATGGTCGTGATAAACATTGTACTTTTAAAAATGGAACACTTATCAATAGCAATGTTTATTCAATCGGTATCTGTCGTGATGGAATATTATAGATTAAAGAAAGTTGGTAGACCGATATGAATTATTTATTCTCATTCATTTTTTCATCTATTGAATTTTCCTCATTAATAATATTAACTATGGCTACATTTCGATTCAATATTCTCAACTATAAGAGGGAAGTGATTATTTTATCTCTTATATTATCGTTTTGTTCAAGCGTATTAGATTCACTACCTTTACAGACCATTGCACCAATAATTCAACTCTTTATATTAATTGTCTTATTTAAAGTTCTAATAAAAGAAAGCATTATATTTTCTATTCTTGTTAATGCTCTTGGATTTATTTTCTTCAATGTAATCGAAGCTCTTTACTTTGCGATTCTTCAGTACTATGCCATTGCTGATATTTCTGATCTAGGAGGCACACACAATACTACAACGTTTACTCTTCAGTTAACGGCTTCATTAATTGTGTTCATTGTCTCAGCAATAATAAGAAATTTAAATTCTGGTTTCGGTTTTATGGATAAGTTCAGATCAACAAAAAGTAAAATTAAAACAACTAACAAAATTTTAGCAATTATTTCTTTTATCTCGATTCTGTTATTAAGTGTAAGCCTATATATGTTACTCTCAAACAAAAATTTATACTCTTTTATGGCATTTTTGATATTCGTATTAATTTTTAACATTATATTATTCTACTTTTATAATAAAAGAGACAAAGAGCAATTTGGCAATGCTAATTAGATTGTACATCGCTCTTTGAAAAACAATAAGGAGGTGTGTTACAAATGAAAAAATATCTATCCCTACTAGGAGTAATTAGTTTTGTTGTCATGGTTGCAGATTATTATACAACTGCTTGTGTGTCTATATTTCATGAGCCCGAAATGCCACTAGAACTTCAAAAGTAATTACATAGGATACTGGGACTCATTATCGTTTAAATGCGATGTGAGTCCGAATTATAAGTTTGAGATTGGAGGATGATTATATGAAATTTGAAGATTGGATAAGCAATATTATAGAACAGAAGTTAAAAATGAAATGTACCAAGATTGAGATAGACAATATAACTAAGGAAATAATTGATGAGTATAGTCAAATGAAAAACATATCTTTTGTGAATAAAGAAAATGAGATAGTGTTGGTTGATTTGAATGAAGTGCTATATATAAATGAATATAAAAAGAATATGTTTATGTTCTATACTCATGAAGGTGCATATGAGCTATTTAACAAGAATATAGACATTTCTTCTCTGATAAATGAAAATTTTATACAAATGGATAAGTCCATATTGGTTAATATGACAAAAGTAAAAAAATACAACAGTTTCTACGGGGACGTCTATTTTGATGATGTAATTGATGAAAGCTCCATTCGTGTTAGAGTTTTGTTTAAAAGTATAGAAGTAGTTAAAAGAAAGCTCGGCAAAGATAAGAACATTTATAATGAGGATGATACTCTGTATTCTCCACTAAGCAACAATAAGAAAAAATATACATTGTTTCATTAAGAAACACTTTATAATATAAAGACAAACTTTATAACTTTCGACATTATACTACAGACATACACAAATGGAAAATGAAGTAAATAACTTGTTTTACAATAAATCATGAAATAGATCTTATAGATGGCGCGCAACTCAATGTGATAACATATATAATATAAAAGATAACTCACCGATGTTTTTGCACTTTAGTATGGGTGATGATTACGATTTAATTTATTGACACAGGGGGTCTGTTATTAACTATTTTACTAAGGATTCATTAATTGTGATGAATCTGTATTATTTTTTTTAACTCTTTTATGGTTGCAAATTTCGCAATTATAAGTAAACATTAAAGCTTGGAGGCTACAACATGACAACATATAGTGTAGATGGCACACTTATTATCCCTTTTAACATATTGCAAAAAGCGCCGAATTTGCAAGATCTAATGAGCAATCTTTTACATGAATGCGACATTGAAACAGTCTCTATTAAAACGAAAAACGGAGACTCGTACATACTAAATCATTATGACTACATAGATATTGAATATAAAGAAAAGAATATTCATGAGATTTAAACCATGTGAGCTGCTTGTTAGATAGGCAGCTTTTTTAATATATAAAGTAAAAATAAAATTAATAGTTGATAATGAGATGCTGCTGTGTTATATTTACATTACAGAGAAGGAAAATATCGGAAGACAATAAAAGCATTCATTTATTGGAAGAGGAGACGTATGGAAAAGAAGATTACATATAAAAAATACTCAAGTGATGGGTCATTAGTTGAGTGCTATTATGGAGATATGCTTTTTGCCTTAGTGAGTAAGGTGTCTCAGAGCAACTGGAGAGGCAATTTAACAACAGATCCCAATTATGTGCTCACCAGAAGTACCAGATCTGAATTAATACATGAGCTGCTAAAAGAGTGCCTAAGCAAATGAAATCGTTGTTTCATGGGAATATGGAAGACAAGAGAAAGGGTGTAAGATTTATGACTATTAAGGTAATTGAGGGAGACCTATTGAGTGCTGAAGAAGACATTATTGCACATCAAGTAAATTGTATGGGCGTAATGGGTTCAGGCATTGCTAAAGTAATCCGCAATAAGTATCCAGAAGTATATGACCAATATTTAAATGAGTTTAAAGGGAAATCAAAAATTGAATTGTTGGGTGAATGTCAGGTTATCAAAACTAGTGTTGGAAAATATGTAGCTAATTTGTTTGGGCAGTTCAATTTTGGTGGAGATGGTAAGAAATATACTGATGAGGAAGCATTGAAAGGCGCGCTAATAAGTCTGAAAGAGTTTGCTGTAGAAAATGGTCTTAGTGTGGCGCTGCCCTTTAAAATAGGCAGTGACCGCGGTGGAGCAGACTGGAATGTGGTTTATGGAATTATCGGTGAGGTTTTTGCTGAATATAGTGTTACATTGTATCGATTATAATTGAATAACAATACAGCAATTATTATATTTAATTTTAAAAGAGAGAGGAACTGATTCCAATGTCGAAACTAAAAATTGGCACTAAAGTCTTTTTAAAGCCTATCAACAACAAAGCTAGGTCTGGAAATATACCAGTTCAGGAGTATGAAGTGAAAAGTGTTGCTAGAAAATATTTTGAGGTATGGCAAGACGAGAGAGAAACTAGCGCATTAAAATTCTATATTGAAAACAATAGCCATGTTACAAAGTATTCTCCTGATTGGAAGCTGTACTTCACTATGCAAGAGATTGTGTATCTAAAGAAGAATTTGAGAGCCTATTTAAACACTGGGTTGATTCGAATGGATGGGAATATGAGGGATCATTTATTAACGTGGATAAACAGAATTCTACGAGTGCATGGACTGAGATGGATGATTTAAATTTAGCCGAAATGGTTCTTCGTAGCATAAGAGAGAATAGAAAACTTAAAGAGGGGTTCGAAGAAGTATCTGAAAAGATCGGACGAACAACAAGTGCTTGCGCGAACAGGTGGAATTCTTTTTTGAAGTATCAGTATCAAGCAGCTATTCAAATAGCAAAAGCTCAAGCAGACAGAAAGAGGCAAATGAAATAGATAGTTTATAAACAAAGGAGAAAAGATAATGACTAATATTCCTAATGAAATACAGGAAGCTATAAAGAATTCCGCAAAGTATCATGAAAAAGCCAAAGAGCAACATGCAGTACTTAAAACTTGGATTCAGAATAATTTCGGAGAATCCGCGATTGATGATGATATTATTAGAGATACCATTGTAAACCTAATTGAGCAAGCGAATGATCCTTTAGGGGCTATTAGGATTCTGGAGAGTGCACTTGATAATTATAAATACAGATAAAAGGATAGTTTCATTCTAATAAAACAAGGAGTGTGCATATAATGGGTTGGTTTTTTAATGAAACAAAAGACAATTCTTACGTAGTAATTCCGTCAGAAAATGTAACTAAGATAAAATTTGGAGATACGTGTTATATTGGTTATCAAATATATGGGCAAGAATTCTGGGAAATAACGAGTGTCTCTTTTACGACTGAAGTATCTTCGTTAGAAGTTCGTAAATACAAATACCATATGGCAGGATATCTGCATCATGCCTTATTGCCGCTTAGCAGGCTGCTATAAGTTAATTTTCTATTTTGAAGAAGAAAATGGATGAACTTGCAGGAGTACATGACATCTAAATATAGGGCTAGTAGCGATCTGTTGGGTTGTAGAGCAGATTGATTAGAATAGGATATGAAGAGATAGTTTTATTGCAAAGAGAGGTGTGAAGATTGAGAAATTATACAATTCGAGTCCCAGACAGTAATAAGCCAGCTTTAAGAATAAGTGGGATCAAGTTTGAAAGAAATCCCTTTGAAGTATTGGGCTCCATCACACTGGAAAAGACTAAGTCATTGGGTGGATTACCCAACTATACAGTAGTTGATTCTGATCTTTATGACTGCTTTCCAATTGGAGAGCGATTTTGGAATATTGGCGATATGTTCTGTAATTCTTGTAACGATAACATACATTCTTACAACTGGAATAATTACACACAAGCATATGAAAAGCTCTGGCATAAGTCTAACATGCCAATATATAGTAAGCACAAGATTGATGATAAACATTGGAAAATTTTGATATACAAGCCCTCTGCAATTTTTGATGAGCCCGTTTTTGAGATGATTGAAAAAAGGCTACATAAGGTGGAATTTACAATTTAGGGGGTGGTTACATTGAGTAAGCTGCCAAGTCACACTAAAGTGAAAATAGAACAATACATGAAACATTCTCATAAGGCGAACAAACTTAGAAATGAGATTGATGAATGGTTCGTTTCGAAAGGGATCGATACTATTGGTACAGATGAGAATGACAGTAATGGGGGAAGTGCAATTCAAGATGTTATTGTAGATGCTGCTCAAGGGACAGAGACAACCGAAGAACAAATTGAAAACACAATTAAATTGATTGAAATTAACTATTTTCCAATAAAATAGTAACTAATATTACCAAAAGAAAGGGAGCAACAAGACATAGCTATACCAAAACCCCCATTTAACGACTATCAAACATTTGATGACACAACAATCATCTATCATAAGAATAGAAAAGGTCATGAATTTGAAATACTTATCGACACAGAAGATTTGCCGAGATTATTGGATTTGAATTATCATTGGATTGTGGGATATTACCCGAAAATTAATGGCTATTATGCTCAAGCTTCCATCTATTTAGGAAAGAATAGTAAGCCGCGATATAAAACTTTATATTTGCATCGATATATATTAAATGCTGTTGAAAATGACAATATTTATGTTCATCATAAAGACCACAAGCAGACTCTAGATAATAGAAAATCAAATTTGATTGGAACTTCTAACGAAAATAACTCAAAAGATAGAAAAGGTAAAAACAAGAATAACAAGACAGGTTATAGAAATGTCACTTTCACTGAAGGAAGATATGTTGTTCAACTTCAAGTCGAAGGAAGAAATAAACGGATAGCTACGTTTGAAGATCCTCATGAAGCAGGAGCATTTGCAAAAGAAATGAGACTGAAATATTATGGTGATTTTTCTGGACTTGATTGAGCAACCAATGAAACCTGAATTTTAATACACAATTTGTTAATGGAGGAAATGACATGAAAGAAAAAGTTGTGATATATGCACGAGTTGGAAGCCAAGAACAGGCAAATGTCTCACTAGATAGACAAATTGATTCATGCAAAAGCTTTGCTGTAAAGAATGATTTGATGATTAAAGGAATTTACAAGCAAGTTGGTGCTTCCGCACATGGAACACAAGAGAAATTCGAGTCTATTCTGAGCAATATGTATCAATCGAATGTCGAGACACTATTAATCGAGGACTGGAGCAGAATTTCTAGGAATGCAATTGAGGCTATGGAAATTGAGAATCGTTTCAAAAAGAACAATAAGAGTATCGTTACTGTAAATGGCGATAAACTTTTACTTTAAAAAGATAATTTTATGAGGTGAATCCAGAATGAAGAACAGATCTGAAATGACTTTACTTGAGCTGTTAGAACTATATCAGAATGAAAAGAAAGCATTCGAGAAGTACAGGGAAGACACCTTTATGAAAGACGTTGACGAGAAAGACGAGGTTACCAGAAAACGTCACTTCAAAGAATATGAGGAACTTCAATTAGAAGTTATGAACATAGCCTGCTTTATTGCAGAGAAATTATTAAAATAAGATAAAACAACAATTTAAATGAGAGTTAGGTGTCGTGATGTTGAAGGTTATGTTTATGGCTACTGATGGAGACCTATTGTATAGCCGCGACATGTCACTAGAACAACTCTATGCACTCAAATTCGTTGATTCAATTGATATAAAGACCGAAGCATATACATTTAGCGACATTGGTTATAACGTGAATTTAGAAGAGTATTATGTTTGGTTGAAGTAACATTTTTAGCACGAAATCTGGAGTAGGGGTAAGTCAAGTGATCCAATTTATTTCAGGCATAACAATTTACATTTTTCTGAATGCTCTTTATATGAGGGGATTCTATAAATTTGGGAAATCAAAGTCTGCATTTGAAGTGGGGATAATCGAATTGATTTTTCCTATTACTTTGGGGCTGCTCACTCAATTTGGAATTTTGGAAAATGTCATTGCATTGACTGCTGTAATATTTACATTTACTGCTTTGAGACATCCTCATTTCTGGCAGATACATCTGATATTTTCCTTTAGTGTCACATTAAGTTATATCATCATAAACAATAGTATTTCATATTGGGTATCTCAGGATTATCATCACGAAATTACTATCGCGATTTTGCTATTTGCAAGTTTAATCTTATTAATTACAAAA
Organism: Paenibacillus ferrarius; assembly: GCF_002027705.1. Lineage (GTDB taxonomy): Bacteria > Bacillota > Bacilli > Paenibacillales > NBRC-103111 > Paenibacillus_E > Paenibacillus_E ferrarius. The sequence continues at coordinate 136,082 of NZ_MBTG01000001.1, forward strand.
AAAGGAATTCGTATAAGCTACTCAACTAATTTTTTAACGCATTCTTCGTGGATTTATCGTACTATTGTGCTATCAGTGTTATTGAATGTGGGACTGCAATTCTTAAAGTTAAACCAAATTGTACTTATTGTAGAGAATATCTTGCTTTTCGTATTTTTGTTCATCTTAGTCAAGCTAAATATTAAATTTAGAAGACTTTTGAAAAGTCTAATTCGTCCAATGACTCCAGAATTAGAAACACAAATTAAGAGTTTCGTATCTGAATATGAAAATAGAGATAAGAAATAAAACAAAAATTTATTATGAATCGCGGAGGTTAGTTGAAAATGAGATTAGTTGAAAAATGGGATGATATTAGAGAAAATATTGAAACTCTAGAAAGTTACAGATGGTCTGAAAAGTTGAATACACAGTATAGAGAATTGATTCAAAAAGGTATTTGTTTTGTTGTTACGCTTGATGACAATGGAAATCATCTATTCTCTCCAAGTCGATTTATTGGCTATATCGACAATTTGTATGAAAATCACATCCTGAATTTTGATAAGTATGGTGGAGACACAAACACAGAAATATCAAAAATTCTTGGAAAAGAGCCTTATGAAAACGAGCAAATTGAGAAATATTACAAGGAATTTTGTGTAAAAAATGATATTGAATATAAATTAACTGGTGCATTTGGTAAAGCTCGAAAGTATTGGGTGTTTAACTAGGTCATATAATAATACTTTCAATGAGATAGGCAGGTGTTCTGGTGTACAGTGGTAATCATAAACAAATCACAGGAGATTTTGCAGAACATTTAACTATGTACTGGCTTTCTAAAGAAGGGTATGAGTGCATACATGCAAGGCATATCGGGATAGATATAATTGCAAGTAAAGAAGGAAAAAGAATGGGGATCTCGGTTAAAGCTAGAAGTAGAAAACCAAATGAAACTAATTTTGGATATACGGTTCTTAAACCGTATAATCATTTGCAGAATATTAATAAAGCCTGCGAAGACTTTAATTGCAGCGGATACTTCTCTTTTGTTCTTGATCAACAAGGACTAATTAGAGTGTATTTGGTTTCTGTAGCTTCTGTTTTAAAGTATTATAATCCTAGCTCAGACACGAAAAATCAGGAATGGAAAATAAACAAATTCATTAATGATTCTGAGTTGAATACGAATTTAAACTGGAGATAAAACAATTCTTTTGTAGGAGAGGTGTTGTTTAAAATGAGAGAGCCAATTAAGGATGGGGAAGTAAGGGAATCAAAGAATGGCCTTGCGCTTGTTGTTGGAATTTGGCAGGATGACGACGGACATACGATCCATATTGTTTCGGAGGGAAATTTTATTTCAACAATTAATGATAAAGAGGGAAGTGCGCGGCAGCATAGAAACCTACATAAACATCTGAAAGAGACGTTACAGGAACATGGTAAATGGAGAGACTAATCTATTATCCAATTTAATATTCTTTACATCGGTGGGTGAGAAATAGTGATTAAACCAGTCGAGGAGGCTAAGACCTGCTCGGAATGCGAGCAATTACAAAACGACAAGGGTGTGAAGAGATGTGCCATGTATGATGGCGCTATACTAGACAACATTACTGAGAAACATTGTGAAGATAGTGTCCATTAAAACGAGTCTTTCAACTGGTTTTTAAGTGCTTTATTGGTTGGGATGGTGAATAGAATTGTCGTATTCATATGAAGACCTTGAAAGAGACTTGGCGATAGGTCACGAACTCCATTTCAATTTTAAAGGTAGGGAATATTCAATAAGTAATAACAAGGATGGTTGGTATCTGTCAGAGTCTTATTCTGATTATCAGTCGTTTGTTGACACAAATGAATTGCTCGCAAAAGGAAAAATTGATGGTAAGCTCTTAAAAGAAATATGGGACGAAGTGGACGTTTCAGTTATATTTTAATGAAATGAATCATTCAAAGGAACTGGAGATTGAAAAAATGATTAAAAATATACGTAATACAGAATATGGATTAGTGGGCGAAATGTATTTTTCATTATTTGATCGTAATATTGAAGTCTCAATAGATGATGAATTAATGATAGAGTATGCAAATATATGTGCCGAGTATCTAAACTCATTAAATGATGAAGTAATCAATCAATTCTGTCTAGCTGCAATAAGATACTGTAATGAATTCTTGTCCGATATTGGAGAAGATGAAATAGGCTTTAATAAGCCATCTGATGTTCTGACTCTCATTAAACCGAAATCTTTAACAGTGCCAGATCCTCAAAATGGCCTTGAACCTGTAATTGATATGGAGTTAGACTGTGAATGGGAAGAAGAGCATGGCATGGAACTAATAATAAGGAACGACACGGTTTTATATGTCGGTGCTTATTATGGAGAAAATCCATGGGGTGACTATACGAATAAAAAAAGTTGGAATTACGCATAAAAGTTGAGATGTTAAATGAGAATATCGAATGGTTAGTGTTACGATAAAATCGAAGTTTCAATGGTAATTGTAATATATAATCTACGTTGAAAGAATGATTTTATCGAAGGGTGAAGGAATGAAAAAGAGGATTAGGAAGAAATTTCACAAGATTTATCTGGGGGATATTGTTTACGAAATTAGTGTTTCATCATTGTGTCGAAAGGAACTTTTTGAAGGTAATAAATTGACTGTTAGCCCAAACAACCTATATGACCTTTCTAATTATATAAAACTGCGGACTAAACGCTATGGTTTAAGGTACCATGTTTCGATTGTTCGACACTCTGAAACAGTTGGTTGGGAAGATTGGGGAGACGACCAAGTTTACTTCAAGTTTGAATCTGCGGAGTTTCCATACATCAAATCTTTTTCGGCTAACAACCCAAAAGTAATTTAAGAGTTATTGCAATGAAAGCACGATTTTATTTGAATGAGGGTCAACAACTGAGTAATTAGGACTTTTCTAGGAGACGGGGGATATATGAAAAAAATTGCAAAAGGTTATAAAGGTGTAATCATCGGCATAACAGTCATAGCACTGATTATTGTTGTAATAGTTCTTGTGATAGTACCAAAGATTACTTTTTGATATTCAACCCATTGCCGCCAGCCATAAAACACGGTGAATTTCAGTTTCAATTAAGTATGAATTGAACGGAGAAACATTTGAGCTGAATGATACCGTTGTTTGTGATTTTGATAAAATTGCTGTAGACAGTGAAATGTTCTATAAGGAGAGAATGTGGAAGGAACATTTAGAAAACGGAACAAAAAGGATTACTATATTGAGTGAAAATAATGTTCGTTCAATAATCAAACCCAATAGAATCGATTCAAAGATCGAAATATACTACAACTACGGCTCTGCAACATTTTTTATGGGTGATCCTACAGGATCGACTTCTGAAAAGCCACAAATAAAATATATTGAAACTTATAGTGAACGTCCAAATGTAACTGTTATTGATGCTACTCCACTCACTGCCGAGCAATTACAAGAACACTTTGGCATAAAAATAATAAGCTACAGTTTTAGTCCTCCGATCAAAAATACATTTAAATAATTCAAGAGACATTTTTTAACACCAAGAACCTCATTAATGGAAAACGCTAATTTATGAAAGAGCAATTTTATATATGAAAGGGGGCAGATACAATTGAATAGGTTCGTAGTACATATGTGTATGTTCCTTCTTTATTTATGTGTATCTTCACTTATTAAATATTTGGGATGGTTTCCAAAGCCTGTTGGAGATAGAGATTGGGTAATGTTTATCTTAATTGGAGTTGTTATGGTTGCTCTTTACCTGCCTTGGATTATACGCAAGAAGAAATAAAACATGGATTTTATTAAGAATTGGTTAAGGGGTAGATAAGTTGAAATGACAGTTAAGAATTATACGTTATACAAAGAAACACCTCAAAATATTCGTGTCAATTACCAATTGTTTTTACCACACGATTATGAATCAGAAAAAGATAACAAATATCCATTAATATTGTTTCTCCACGGCGTAAAAAAACGCGGAGAGGATATTAACATGCTCGATGGCTACGGACTTACTTGGATGGCGGAGAGCAAACAAGACTTCCCGTTTATTGTAGTTACTCCGCAATGTCCATCCAACTCTAATTGGATATTAGAGAGTCAATCCGTCTTAGCTTTGGTTGATGAAATAATTACGAATTATCGGGTTGATTCAAACAGAATATATGTAACTGGATTTAGCATGGGTGGAAATGGTGCTTGGAATTTTGCCTTAAAATCACCAGAACTTTTTTCAGCTGTAGTTCCGATTTCAGGATGGTTTGATCCAGATAAGGCTATGCGACTAAAAAATGTACCTATATGGGCTTTTCATTGTATAGACGATGATACTGTCCCTGTTTCAGGAACAGAGGATATGGTTAAGGCTTTAACAAGTATTGGTGGGAATATAAAGTTTACTTATTACACTGGACTTAAGCACGATCACCGAGTCATGTACGAAACCTTCAATCATGCAGAATTGTATACTTGGCTATTGAATCATAGAAGGGAAATGTAAATGATTTTTTCAATAAAAGAGAAGTTTTATTAAAGTGGTAGAGCTTTTGTAGAAAATTTAACGGAGTACAAAGCGAATAAAATTGAGGTTTTAAGGAGGGATTGAAAAACCATGAGCAGACCATTAACGGCAGATGAAAAGAAAAGTATGGCTATCTTGTTTCCCATAATCGCAGTTGCGATTATTTTAATCTTCATCTTTTCGTCAATAAAAGACAAGAAAGAGAGCGAAGAATTAAAAAAAATAGCAAAGACTCAAATTGAAGTGATGTTTCCTAAAGCCGCAGTCAGTTCAGTAGGGGAACCAGACATTAGAGAGGGACATGAAACTGCAAGCACTTTGAAAAAAGATACTGCTACTGTTGCTGTTAGCTTTAAAGTAGATGGCAATAATCAGCTTGCATATGTATGGTTTCAAAGAATAGACAACAAAGAATGGCACGAAACAGATGTAAGGGGATTGAAATAAAACTGAGATTTCATCGGGAAAGGAGACTAAAAATGGAGATTAGATTACACTCCAGTTCTGGAGATTTAAAAAGGTACGGGCGGATTCTCGAATGTTTTGGAAAGGGTGCGCAGGACATCTTGAGTATTAGTGGAAAGGAGTCTGTGATAATTGAACTCGAAACACTCTCTCAACTTTTTAATGCGCTCAATGCTTATAAATGTGACATAGTAGCTGATTTTGAGTTTATTATCGGCGTAACCGATGAAAATAAATACTACATTGAAATTTATGATGACTATAGGTAGAAATAAAACGGATATTTTATTTGATTTTTTGCATTGTTAGAGTGGAGGATTGTTATGGAGGATATGAGTCCTTTATATATCACGGGAGCAACTATTAAAAATCTTGTCAAGAAGTTAAATTTACCTGCCCTTCACCCATATTCACAAGATTGGGAACTTGAATCAGCTGATTCGTCGAGAGTGTTGGAATTTATAAATTTTTACGAAAATCAAGCCCTTAATGAAAATGAACAGTTTGGACTTATGGCTTTGATTATATCATCGTATGATGACTACTTAGCAATAGGCAATGAGCCTGATCTTGTATGGACAAAAATTAGATATAATCTGTTAAAAGAGTTTCTTATACATAAGAACACAATCTTATATTGGGCAGTACTAGATGAAACTGAAATTGATAATTGTTTTGCAGTTACTCCATTAATTAGGGAAGTTCTAGCATATAAGTACAAATAAGTATGTGAAGATGCAAAATTATTATGAAACGTGCATTTTAATATAAAAAGCCTCCCAATGAGGGAGACGTGAATTATGACTTAATTGGATTTGGTTTATCAGAAAGAGTGCTATTGTTTTCTGTTATGACTATAACTCTCTGAGCTTTATATTGCTTTTGAGTTTGATCATTCACAAAACCAAGAACAAGGGAGTTAAAATTAGATGCTTTTTTTGGATCTGTAGATGATTTAACAATCACTGTGACTGCGGTTTCGGAGTCACCAATATTCACTTTATAATCCATAATTGAATCATACCAAGATGTTTTGTAGCCTTCAATACCAAAATTCTCATCGACATACTTTTTTAACGCAACTTTAAATTCATTCTCTTTACCAGAATTATCAACTTTCTGTGGTGTAGGAGATGGAGTCGGCTGCGGAGCAGAGCTTGCTATTGCTTTAGGTTGTTCACTTGGTTTATTACTTACTGTTGGTGCTGCACTTACTTGTGTTGTAGTCGTGGATGTCACCTCTTTAGAACTGCATGCTGTTAGACAAAAAGCGATTGAAGAAACTACCACTATTATCTTTAAATTTTTCAAAAACTTTATCCCCTTTCAAATACATAACAAAAAATATAGCATAATCTGGACTATATTGGAAATAGAAGTTCGAGGTAAAATCAAATAAAAAGTACATTTTATTTTGTTGATATGAAAAAAGTGTATGTGGTAAAATATTCATATGCTAGACATACTATCGGAGGAGCATTTCATGAAAAAACTAAGTTCTGACTTTGTATATTTAAAAGATATGTATATCGATGGATACTTTCCTAATTTTCTTGTGGATAAAGTAAAAGCTGAACTAGTTAAAGTTGTTGAATTTTTGGAACAAGGAAATCAAGATATCGAAGAAATTCAATTAAAGCTTGATTTCGCTATCCATGCAATCAATGATTTAGCAGAAGAGTTTGACGAAAATGACAGCGAAATTGAAACAGTTGCGAGAGAATCAATTGCACAAACTGTTGAAGATATTTTAGCCTTTTTTGGTATCGATATAGATACAGAAGTAGCCATTCGTGAACGCGATTGGTAGTTTCTTGGATATAGAAAATGAATCTCATATTTTAAGGGGAAGCGAAGTCAAATAGATAGTGAAAATACAATTCATACATTTCATTGACAGATGCAGTGCTCTAATGGTATTATTTAGAATATTTTTCTTGAATACAGGTGACCTATGAGAAAAAAACTACAAGTCTTCATATCGTCTACTTTTGCCGATCTAGTTGCAGAACGTCAAGCCGCTGTAGAAGCTGTTCTTAACGCTGGTCACATTCCTGCTGGAATTGGGATAGAGCCATTCTTTATGAAAAGTCCAATGGAAACGATTAAGAGATGGATTCATGAATCCGATGTATATATCCTCATTCTCGGAGGAATCTATGGAACAATGCTTCCCGATGAATCGAAGAGTTATCCACATTGGGAATATGATTATGCTGGAGAACTAGGTAAGCCAAGATTCGCTCTTGTTTTAACAGATGAAGCATTAAGACAAAAGCCATACGACTTTGTAGTAATGTCAGACTATCAGAAGTTCCAAGAGTTTAAGCAATCCGTATTGGAGGAGATGCCCATACTCCATATTGAAGAAGAATGGCACATTAGTTGGGTTATTCATGAAAAGTTGAAAGAGTATAAAGGAAGAGACGATTTGTATGGCTGGGTTTCTGGCAAGGATGTATCAGACGTACAAAAGTTATTGGAAGAGAACGCGAATTTGTTGCGAGAGAATGTCAGGTTAAATGCGGAGTTAGACAAAAAAATGTGATTTATGATTTTTTTGTCTAACTCCGATGAAAGACGAATTTCAATAGAATTTATAAACTAAAAATAACTATATACATAATTATAATCGTGTGTTATATTATTAATGAGCCACAAGGAGCCTTAGCTTAGATGGATAAATAAATTTCAAGATCATCAGTTCAAGTCCGATAGGCTCCACTAAAATAACACGCTTAGGCGTGATTAGATAAACATACAACGAAAGGTTGTGATGATCTATAATAACTGATCGAGCACCGCCTCGCTCTCCAGAATATATTATATAGTAAAAATAATTTAATATAAGGGAGATTGAAAATGCATATGGCAGATAACAAGTATAAAATTAATAAGGGCAAATACCACACAGGAAAAGAATTTGTAAATAGTAACCATTTCATCGGTAAAATCAAACCAGTTAAAAATAAAAATGAGAGTACGGATAGTTGGGAAGATGTTCCATACTTCCGACTCGAAGAAGATGGCAAGAAAAAGGTATTGGAATTCATCCTTGAAACTGCATTGAGTAATGATATCAAAGTTAAGTTAACAGGGAAAGAACAACCTTATGCATATCCATATAGCAGCAAGCATAAGAAAGCTGACAAGGTAGCATGGGCTGATCGGTTTGATAAATCAAAATATCCAGACGATACTTATCACTTGATTGATCCAGACTGGGACAAAATTGATAAATTAAAAGAAATTGTAGTAACAGATGGTTGGGTTGAGGTTAAAGGCAAGTACAATCCTTATGAATTTGAAAATGAACAACAGCAGACAATTAAGGGTGTAAGTCGTCAAATTGGCTATTTGAATCCAATTATTGATGGAAAAGTGCTTGTAAATGGAAAGTTGGAAGTCATCAAATCTCAAGGAAAAGAAATTACATATGTGTGTGATTTTGAATCTCCTGATTTTGTTGAAGTAAATACATATAATATGCAAATTGGAATCAAGAGTACATATCAAGAAGAAGATAAAAGCACAAAGGTAAATGGCGTATTCCTTTCTTATGGCAAAGAACGATCAGAGCCGCGGGATGTAGAAATGACTGTCTATTATAATGAAACTACTGATGGAAGTAAGCCACTTGCGGACGCATTTGCGACACTGAATCCACTGGATTTCATTGAAGTAATCGGAGTAGATAACAATAGAGCCACGTTTGCTTATGTAGATGTTGAGAGCAGCATGGAAGAAAACGATCCATTTAATGATGTTGGGACAGATGTTGGATCTACAAAGAAAAAACGAGTTGTTAACGGGGACAAGAAGGGACTTGAGGTTACTGGCTTCGTTAAGCAGTCATTGATGCGCGGCCTATTGACAGAAGAAGAAGTCACTAAATCAGTCTCAACTCAAGCGAACGATCCTTTTGTTACAGAGACATCAAAGGAAACTGATCCATTTGCCACTAATGAGGAATTCGACCCGTTTGCTTAATTTTTTAATAAATAATAAAAATAAAATTAGGGAGAGATATATTTGTCATTTAGAAATAAAGTTCGTACTAACACACCAAAAGTTGAGCTTCACTCAATTATGTCCTTGATTGTCGGAGGATATAAAACAGGGAAAACAAGGCTATGGAAAGAGGCAACGGAGTTACATTATACTGATCCAGAAGAAGCAATGCTCATCGCGTTTGAGAGCGGTTATGAAACATGGGAGCTAGAAAATATCATTCCTGTCCATGAAGAGGGATCAGACGAAGATCTCTGGAAAGTCTGGGAATTCTTCAAAAAAGATATCGTTTCTGGTCTTGTGCAAGAGGCTAAAACAGGCCGTAAAGTAAAATTAATTGGAGTGGATACTGCTGACCGATGTGTTGATGCGGCAACAGCATGGCTATTAAGAGATCGTGCTAAAAAGTATGGAGTTCTCAAAATAGTTTCTTTACAGGAGCTTGGCGATGTTTCAAATAACAAAGAGAACGGTTATTCAGCGCTTTACGAAGAAATGAAAAAACCATTTGATGCTCTAAGGAACGCTGGATATGGAATTTGCTCTTTGGCGTGGACGAAGGAGAAAGAAACAACCCTATATAATGGTATGAAATACAATTCTGTTGAGCTGATGATGCATGCAACTGCTAAAAAGATTTTTGAGTCTCAGGCTAGTTTGATTTGTTGCTTGTTTAATGAAGTAGTCGTAATGGATAAATCAGGGAATGAATTGACTGACAATATTAAAGATAAAAAGAATAAGGAAAAGGGAAGTAACTTTCACGAAACTCGTACAGTTATGGTATTTCGTCCAACTGAATATATCTCAATTGCTGGTGGACGCTATACGGATCTTCCAACGGAACCAGTTGAGTATAGTGCTGAAAACTTCCTGAAAGTATTTGAAGATGCAGTTAAAGGACAATTAAAGAAGACAACCAAGTCGGTTCAGGAATTAAAAATTGTACAGCAAGAAGAGTCAGATGAGAAAGCAAAAGGGTTTGCTGAAGGCGTTGAAGAGACTGAAAATGCCGAGTTGCTAGCTGTTCAACTTATTGAGAGTATCACTGAAGAAACAAATCGATTTAATGTTTCTATTAAGAAAGTAATTATTCCAGAATTCACAAAAATTTTCAAGGAATCGGGTACGCATGACTACAGGAAAGTGTTGGATGTAAAGGCACTTAACGATGCTCTTGAGTTCATTAAAAAGCTTGAAAGTGATCCTGCAAAGTAATCCCAACGAAAGAGATATTATATCGTATCTGAGTTTGGGGAAACTCAGATCTCTAAGATGATGAAGAATTAAACGAAAAGAAGATTGATTTACAATAAGCTGCCTAGAAATTAAAACGTCTAGGCAGTAACTATAACTCAGGAGGTACGATGCAGAGACCGATTACAAAGTTCTCCCTTATAACTGCTCTTGCGCTATCATTAGTCGCTTGTTCTCAAATCGAGACGGTTGTAAAGGAAGAGAAAACAACTGAAAAATACATTTCAATGCCAATTGCTGAGTCAGCTTTTATTAAAAAGTATGAATATAATAAAAATAAATATTTATTTATTTATGATGAAGAAAAGCGACCATACATTAAGGATGTAGATAACCGTCTACCGAGTGCGTTGCTCGATTACATATATGAGGAATCGAAGAAAAATAATCTTAGTTATGAATTGATGATGGCTCTAGCTAAAGTTGAATCTGATTTTAATACTCAGCTTGTTTCTACAACATCGGATTATGGGTTATTTCAGTTACATGCTCCAACGGCAAAAGCGATCGCTGATGAGATGGGAATTAAAACTTATAATCTTAAGGATTCGAAAACAAATGTTCGTTTCTCAATCCATTACCTTAAACAACTCAGAGACTACTGGCGAGATCAAGGTGTCGATGAGGAAGATATGTTTGCACTGACTGTAATAAGCTATAACCGTGGAATCAGTGGTACTAAGAGCTATTTAAAACATAGAAACATTGATGATAATACATATTTGAAACGCGTTCGTGAATGGAAGCAAAAATATGAGGAAAGCGTGGTGGAGAGTTGAAAGTCGAAATTGAACCGAATTTATTCATTGAGTCAGATACACATGGATATCAAGTTGTAAAGTATACAGGATATAGATTTGATAAGAAGTTGAACAGAGACGTTGAGACATATAATGTTTTAGCCAACTTTCAGACAGTAAAAGGTTGTGCAAAGTGGATTTCTTTAAGCCTCAAAGTTAAAGAATCTACCGCGGCGACTTTAAAAGAGTTAGTTCAAGATGTTAAGAGGATTGAGAAATACATAGAAAATAAAATCAATTTCTAAGAGGAGTTGAAAATATTTGAAAAAAACGATTTTTCTTATTCTTGGTGAGAGTGGATCAGGGAAAACTGAAATTGCTCGTGAGCTTGGATTCTACGGTTATAAAGCAATTCAATCTTATACAACGAGACCAGCTAGGAAGAAAGATGAATATGGGCATATCTTTTGCTCAGATGTTGATTATGATGCCTTTCGTGAGAAGAATGAGATTGCTGCTTATAGTTGGTTTAATGATTATCATTACTTTACAACTAGAACTCAATTGGCAGAGAGTGATGTTTATGTGGTTGATCCAGATGGAATTGAAGATCTTAAAAGCAACGTAAAGAATATCAATTTTATCTCTATCTATCTCAATGTAGATGAAGACACTAGGGTTAATCGTATGAAAAAGCGTGGAGATAGTGAAGAGACAATCATGAATCGGTTAAGCGTTGATCAACAAAAATTCCGATATAAACAATTTGATTACTGTCTTCCTAATGATAAATTGACAAAGACAATTGATATTATGAGATACATTTTCGATGCTGAGACAGATGGAGCATATGACGAATAGCAATAAAAGTTAGTTTTCATTGGGAATATGAGGGAGGAAAAACAGATGAAAGATTGGGCAGTAGGACTAACAATTGCAATTATTGTTTTTGCTGTGGCAGGATGCACTGCAGTTGGAATGGTTTCTGATAATAATAAACAAGTTGAGATTGCTAAACTGCAGAATCAAAAATAACCGATGAAATCAGATTTTTATTGGAAAGCAGAGGGAGTTGTTTAATGAATATTCAAGGAATCGATGTAGCAAATGTAATGACTTATATCATTAATGAGTTGGCTTGCATGGAGTCCAGAATTCTGTCACGAAGATTTGGAAAGGTATTATAACACTGCACAAGAACAGTTGAAGAAATTAAATTTCAACCTTCTAACAGAAGACGAACTTAAATTCTTGGGATTCAGAAAGTATTCCGATAATAGTGAGAATTACTTGGTTCCACTTTGGCTACTGAGATGCTTGCCTGAAGGCACTGTATTAAGGTGTCTCAGTGGGAGAGAATGCGTAGTTGGTACAGATGAAATTGATAATGATGTTCGTTATGGATTGACTGCATTTAGTTTGATTCAACACTAAGAGTAAAACCCAATCAAACTAATTTTTTATTAGAAAAGGAGAATTGAAAATGAATAAAAATATTCTGAAAGTTAAGGTTCTTACGGAGAAGATCGATACCAAATTCATCTCAAAAATTACTCATGCAGCAGGCCACTCTACAAGCACAGTAGAGGTTAGCAAAAAACATATTCGAGTCGATTCTAAAAGTATCCTTGGGCTGTTTACATTGGGTTTGAGATCTGATGATGAAATTACATTTACTTCAGATGATCAAGAAGTATTAGAAGATATTGCAGCGTTGTTTGCATAGGCGAAACGTGAAAATAATAGTCGTTGATGGGAATGATGTTCTTGTCGATGATGATGACTACTTGTTTCTAATTAATTGTTTTAATTTAAGAATGGAAGGCGTATATGTCCAGTGCACACCAAAGAAACAATACAAGAAAATGGGATTGAGAGCTAATTCACTTCAAAAATTATTAGTGTTACCCGAGAAATTGGGGAGAAATATTGTAGTAGATCATATTGATGGGAACGAGTCGAATAATCAGAAAAGTAATCTTAGAATATGTACACATCCAGAGAACATGAAGAATAGAAAAAAGAATAAAACTTATGCCAACAGAAAGCCAACTTCGAAATACAAAGGAGTCTATTGGTATAAAGCAAATCAGTGTTGGCTTGCCAGATTAAATGTAGACAATAAAAATGTTACAGTTGGATGTTTTTCTAATGAAATAGCCGCTGCTTCAGCATATAACCTGTATGCTAAAAAATATCATGGCGAGTTTGCAAAATTGAACGATCTAGAAAAACTAGAAATGAGCGAAAATGAATTTGAGATACATAGGATGGCTAAAAATAAATCTTCGCAATACATAGGTGTTTGTTTTGTTGATGATCGATGGGTTGCACAGATATGTCACAAAGGTAAGAACATGAGAATTGGTGGATTTCATACCGAAATAGAAGCGGCAGAGGCATACAACAATAAGGCATTAGAACTAAAGGGTGAGAAAGCTAAATTAAATATGATACATGCATAAGAGGCAATTGAAATCGCGCTTTCATCGGGAATAGGGGGATAAGAATATGAGTGTATTTTATTATGGAAGTTTTAATATTAAGAATACCGATGAATTTGAAAGTATGGTTAACTTTTGTACAGTTGATTTAGAAGAATCAAAACATATACATAAAGTATTTGAATTTGAAGATCATCAAGTAGTTGTTACAAGAATTAAAGAAGATGAGTATTCAATTGATCTTTGGGACGGACAATTTTGGTCTGGCTGTAATCGATATGTTAATCGAGGAAGCAATGAACATGAACCCATTGGAACTGCATCATCAATGCACGACTGTGATGGATGTGAAAAACTTGATATCTGCAAGATTAAACAGTATGTTCCAGTTTGGAAGTGGACTGAGGAAATTGAGAAACAAATGGAGTTAGATTGGAGAGAAATGGCAGATGCTAAATAATGATAAATTTATACTAGTTCAAGGCGACGATTGGGAAGGTCTTTATTTAAACAATGAGATGTTTGACGAGGATCATAAAATTCTAAGAGAGGCTCTTGTTGGGTATATGAATAAATATAAGACTCTCGATGTTGAATTTCATAGTCTAAATGACGAGGGCGATGCGTGGTTGCAAGAACGAGGAAATTTGCCAAATTATTATAATGAAATTCCTGAAAACTATTTCGTTTATACATTTTAATAATCACATGAAACCACACATTTATCTGAAATGGAGGTGAGAACTTGAAATTTTCTCGCAAAGCGACATCAGATGATTTTGAGAAAGAAACTCAGAAATGGGTATTACAGCTATCACTTGAAACTAGAGAGGCCTTGAGAAATGGTGATCACGGCACTCGCTACAGAATTAAAAAAGAATTTCAGTGTAGCATTCAGGAAGCTGCAGTAATTCAAAAAGATTATTTGGCTTATTGGTCAGCATTAAAAGATTTCTCTGAGGGTAAGGAAGTATTTGTTGAATATTAATGGAGGTTACATATGGAACTAGACAATAGGCAAAAATATTCATTGCTTCAAGCAGTTAATGATAAATTATTTATTCTTGGATGGAAGATCTCAGATTACGAAAAACTTCCAGAGAGTAAAGGGTTGAACATTGTTCTTCGTGATGTGAGAAATGAAATAGATGACCTCAAGTATGTTAAAGCAGAACTTGAAAAAGATGTTTACAGACACGGATGAAATGGAACTTGTATCGGAATTTTTAGAATGAATACAATATTAATCACCTTAGAGGAGGAAAGTGTGTGAAGGAGGATTTAGTAATGGATATTAATAAGTGCGGAGGTCAAATCTCTTGTGCGTGCGGTGAATCGCTTGATCATCATGAAGTAACAACTGAATGTCTAGATATTATGGTTGATGCTCTTAGGGAGGTAAGTAGTTTGTAGGGGACTTACTAATTACAAATAAAAAGCGATTTCATCAACAAAGGAGTTTATAAATGAAAATCATTAAAGTTGATAATTATGCTAGAGAGCACATTGCTGATCACTTGATCGCAGAGAACCTCAATGATTATTGGGGGAATTATATTGTTGAGTTACTCAACAGCAGACAACATGAAGATAGCGATAATTATTTTAGATTGGTTGAAGACAATCATGTTCTGTGGCGTGGAATGGAAGAATTAATTTAGAAAATTATTTAAAACGGAGGAATCTGAATGAGCTGCAACGAGACAAAAACAGTATTAAGAGCTGAGATTGAAGAGCTAAGAAGCAATAAGTACAATGAAGCCTACATGTTTTTTAGAGGCTTGGGTTTCCGTGAACCAGATGATATTGATGGAAATGATGAATCAGTTGAGTGGTTCTATTACAAAGAAAAGGTTGGGGAAGTTGTTCCCGTTTATGATTATGATGAAAAACGTTGGGGAGTTGATTTAGTTTTAGGACACTCTACAGACTATGATGATTCGCATAGCATTTCTACAACTCTTCAAGAACTTCAAATTAAGATTAATGAGTTAAGCGAAAGATTCGGGAATAGAAATTGGAAATTCGTAAGTTATACATGGTACAACGGTTCAGATGAACCGATTCAGTTTTAATAAAATAAAAGTTTCATGGGAAAGGGTGATAAACCAATGACTGTTCGAGAATTAATTGCACATCTAAAAGATTGTGACCAAGATGCCAATGTAATGCTGGATTATGGTGGCACTGAGATGGACGTTGATGGAATAAACGAAGAAGACGGATATATTGTTATTCAATAAAAGGATGATTTCATTGGGGGAGAATAGATGTGTTATGTATGTGGAGGCAGAAATAAAAAAGTAAAAATAACCATGATTATAGGGGACATTACTTATATTAATTTCCCTGCCACTGATTGCGAAGAGTGCAGCGATAGAGGAAGAACATACGGGATTGGACATTTAATTTATTATCCTAAGTATGCAAAACATCTGGGAGTTAATGAATTCGATTGTGACAGTATTGAATGGGAAGCATTATGTAAATGGATTAAGGAAAATAAATGATGGATTTTATTAAGAAAAAAGAAGGCTGTTATAAAAACAGCCCGATGATTACAGCCATAACTGTAGGACTCACTTTAAATTGGAACTTGAAAGCACCAGTAGATTTTTTCTCAAATAATATTTCCATTTCTATCACCTCATTCCACAGTAACAATCGAAATTACTCACTGTATCGTTGCGGAGGAATGAGATATAAAATATTAAATCAGTTAAAACAGCAGTTTTATAAGGAAAGGAATGAGAGGGATTAGACTTCATAAATTAAACCAATTTGATATTTTCACAATAGATGTACTATGTACAGATTTCCCTGATTTGATGATTAGGGACGAAGATGAAGTCTATTGTACACCATCAAATGACGGAAAAAATTTGCTGATAATTGAGACAGATCTAGATGAGATTAATTGCCTATTTAGAGTATTTAAGAGAAGTTTTTTATATGGCAATCATGCTTTTACAATGATTGTGTCTCAAACAAAAGATGAGAAACGAAACAAAGTTGAGGAAGATGAAGAAATCGATAAGTTTCTAGAAAAAGTTTTGCATTGAAACTTGTCTTTCATTAGAAAAAAAGAGGTGAAAAGTTGAACAAAATTATCAAATTTGTTAATGAAACTGATATCCCAGATATGGTCAAATACATCACTAATGGCGATAAAGAAGTTTGGAAGGTTATCAATCAAATTAAAGAAGGTAGCTTAGAATTTATGAGTAAGGCGCAAGAGTTAGTTGACGAGTTATCAAAACATCTTGTTGAGTATAAGCCAAAAATGATTGTTGAAGCCCTAGAAGACTGTATGAATAATTTCAGAAAAGGTCAGCGTTTAGAGATTACCGCGGTAACCAATGGGGGAGTTGTTTTAGAAGATTTAGCGGATATTGAAGAGAAGTGGATTCGTAAATATTTTAAAGTTGTCGGAATGAGTGAATGTCTTTGACCCTGCTGATAAAACTGAGCATTGTGTGACGTGCAGCTTTGAGGGATTTGAAGCGGAAATTTACAACAGAGGATCGTTGAGTCGATGCTTGAGATGTAGAAGAGCAACGAACAAGGAAATTTCAGGAGATGAGTATTTCAAAAACAAAAAACATAAAGAAGGTGAAAGGATTTGATAGTCAAACACCTATATAAACATCGCAAATTATTCGCAACAATCATCGTTGTCACTGGAGTTACCTATTTTGTTTCAAACTTACATCTTGGTGGAGGCGTCGAGCCAGAAGTTGTACACCACGCGTATACAGGTTTAAACCATATTGAAGAGGCTGATGTAATTGATAAGAATGTTGTAATCAAGGCCATACACAGTAAGTCAGAATTAGTCGGGCTGGATACACATGGACTAAAAACGTACATAGTTTCAGATTCATTTTTTCAAAATCATGGATCTATTAAAGATTACCTTGGTAATAGAACATTGGAAATTATAGCTCAAACATATTTTAAAACAGGAATCGATTTATCCAGTATACATAATGAAGATGTGGTTGTTTATGGTCAGACTTTATTTTTGAAACTAAGTAAAAGTCAGATGCAGATGATATCATTAGATATACCATTCGATCAAATACAATTTAATACTAAGTTAGGTCTGTTCCGTTCAAACTTTAGCTTAGAAGATAAACAATTTTTATATAGTGAACTAAGGAAATCAGTCGAAAATGAGATCATGAATAATGAAATCATAAGAGAAAATACATATAAGAATGTCTCGGATACGCTAAGGAATCTGTTGGAGAAGATTCCGAATTGTACGAAAGTCGTGATACAAGAAAAAATAACATAAGATAATAAGATGATTTGAAAAATGTCTTAGAGCTCTTGGTGTAGTGTATGAGTTTGAAAAACTAGTTTAAATACCAATAAAGACAATCTTTTATGAGGAGATGATAGTAATTAGCAACTGCGAACATAAAAACAAAGTTTTTTCTAGTCTTTCTTATGCAACAAACCCACCAAAAACACCTTGGATATGCAAAGATTGTGGCGAAGAGGGAATTCATGTATCACAATATAATTTTAACGATACTTATGAGAGTATTAAGAGAAAATTCGATATTAAAACCAAATAAAGTTCAACTTTTAAGATAAATTAGAAAAGGAGAAATTAAATGGATAAATTTTTTAATGATTTGAAGAAGTTTATGATTCAAGAAAGCCAAGAGCAAAAGTTTAATGCTTGCGAATATTTTCATACGTTACACCAACATAAAGATAAATTAACAGAACTAATTCATACATACGAAAATCACAATTGCTATTTTAGTTATACAGTAGATAATACAGACGGCTACACTGATGGTGTCATTAGCATTCATTTTAATAATTGGCAAGAGGGCTCTTACTACTACGATATTGTTCTAAGCTCTAATCAGATGTGGGGAGGTTATTGTCAATGCACACCTGAAGATGAGGGCTATAATCCAATTCATGACTGCTGTGGTCTTGGATGCGATTATAATGCACCATCATTTAATATAAAGAAGATCTCAAATGTGGCAGGCGAAGATTTTACTGGACATGAGAGAGATATGTGGTTGCTTCAAGAACAATGGGATAAAGATATGGGCATTTATAAAGAAGACAAGAATAATGCTCAAATAAAGGAAATTGAAAAACAAATAGCAAGCCTACAAAAGAGAAGGGTAGAGCTGCAGTTATTCAATTCGTAATGAAAGGAGATTTTCATTGGGAAAAATAGGAGTGATTAAATGAGTTGTAACAATATGTACTGTTACTGGAATTATAATGATCAATGTTGTACTGACAGCGAAGAAGCTTTTGAAAAAGCTATTCCAAATACATTAGATTGTCCTTCCTCTCTTCGAAAAAACTTCGAGGAACAGTTATACATCCTCATCGATGAGTGTACTGAATTACTTAATAAAATGAACATGAGAGAGTTAATCACAATTAAGAAGTTTATTGAGAATCAAAGAAAATAGATTGAGGGAGAGATGTGCGTGTTAAGGATTATTGAAACTTATAGTATTGATGAAGTTTATTATCAAGAGTCGTATGAAATTGAATTGTATCAAGATGACGTAAGAATAACTTCAGTAAGATTTCATGATGGTGAGTCTGAAGACAACACAATTAGTCGTAATTTTAATGATGTAAATAGAATTACGGATCTTATGATAATTGCTTATAATGCAGGCAAAAATGGGGAAGAAATGGTTTTTAAAAATAGCGAATCCAAAGAATAATAAAAATAAATATACAAGGGAGATAAAATATATATGCCAAAATTATACGATCTTGCTGAAGACTACAAGTTTTTTAATCAAATGGTGGAAAACGCCTTAGACTCAGGCGAAGAGTTAACCGAGGATGATCTGCAAATGTTTATCGATACTCTAGATTCATTGCAAGATGGACTTGAAAATAAGCTAGAAAATATTGTTAAGTTTCTTCGCAATATTGAAGGCGATATTAAAGCTTACAAAGAAGAAGAAAAGAGACTAGCTCAGAAACGAAAATATCTTGAGAGCAAATTTGATGGCTTAAAGAGTTACACTCAAACAGTGTTGGAAGTTAATAAAATTGAGAAAGTAAAAGCAGGGAATTTCAATGTTAGACTACAAGCAAACCCCGCATCTGTGAAAATCTTGGATGAGAAAAAAGTACCAGTTGCTTACCGTGTGCCTCAACCTGATACTATTGATTCAAAGGGTTTGCTTGCTGCTTTAAAAGGTGGCAAAACAATTGAAGGGGCAGAATTAGTGACAGACAAAAAGCATTTACGAATTAGTTAATATATAAAGTAAAAATAACATATACAAAAATAAATGTTGGTGTTACAATCGTATTGAGGGGTAAGAAAAATTGTATCACTTCTTACCAATCTCAAACAGTAACTTTTCAATTTTTTGTACATATTTCTTCAGTAAAACACCAAGTTCAGGTTTGGCTGTTCCTTTGAGAATACTAAATTTCTCAGTGTATCCGCGGCAATGTAATACATAGCTTAATTCATTTTCATTTGAACGCTCCTTGGATAAATTAGCCTCGGATTGCTTCAACAATAGTTTAATTTTTCGTATGTCATTGTTGATATCATCAATAACAGCATCCGTTGTAGAAACGTAAAGTGATTTTAATGTCATTGAAGACAACTTTAAATCATCTCTGTTATTGCATACGATATCTCGAAGTATTTCAAGTAATGCTAATTCACGGGCTTTATCGATTTCTTCTGCAGTGGGACGATTACTCACTTAAATCACCTCTAAAGGAACATTTGTTCTAATATCATATCATATTTACGTGACTGAAGCCACGTTTCAAGTGTATAATATAAGAACGAGTGTTCTTTTTGGAGGAGAATTCAATGAAAAAAAGTAATGTAGATACATCGCGGATACCAAAGTTTAATTCCCATGAAGAGGCGTTAGTTTATTTCAATAAGTGGGGAAAGCTCACTTTTTTTGGTAAAATCGGTGGATTTGATGATGGATACTACGTCTACACATTTGATCATTTTGATGGCAGACAGTTCTTTTTAGATGTGTACGATAATGGAAGAATTGTATTGGAGTTAAGGGATTTTGCTCAAAATTTTTAAACACTAAAGTATTATTTAGAGATTAAAAATAAAATTATGTTTTTGAAATGTAATGAAATATAGTTTTCATTGGAATGAAGGTGGTGAAAAATGTTTAGGAAACACTGGTGTGGATTTTTAAAACTGCAATTGGAAATTTGGAGAGACGCAAAGAGATCTTGGAAGTTCTGTTTTGTATTTGTCCTCTGTGTTATGGGATTAAGTTACTTTACAGGACTAAGCCCAGACAGAATCTTCGTAGCAATTACAATGGGATTTGCTGTTGTTGCACTTAGCTTTATTATTTACACTTTGTTGTTGTTACTGCTTAGCAAGAAAAAATGAGATGTGAAGTGAAACGGAGGTGATATAAATCGGACGACTTGTTAAATGTCAATGGTGTGATATTAAAGATGAAAAAGTGCTGATGAAGTCTATAGGAGACCGATATGTACATGTTAACTGTTATGAGGCTTATAACACCGATAAAGATTTAAGAGCGCAAGTAAAATGTTTTCAGTGTCAAAACTATGGCACTAAAAAAAATATGACTAGATTAAATAATAAGAACATTCACCTCTCATGTGTACCTGAATATGAAAAGAAGTGTATAGAGAATGAGCATTGGGATCGATTATACAATCATGTTAAAGAAATACATAGCGCACTTGTGATACCTAAAGGATTCATTACTCGTTTGCAGAAATTGAGAAATGGTACCTACATAAAATCAGGTAAACTTATAAAGCAGTATAAGTGCGGTTTCGAATATGAGTTAATCTTGGATGCATACTTGTTGGGAGATGGTTCAATAAAGTGGAACTTAGCCAATAAATTAATTGAACCATATAGTGAAAGCTCAATGCATTATTGCTTTGAGATCATGTATGGAAAAATTAGTGAAGCTTCACGGCGAAGAGAACAGAAACACAAACAGGCAGAAAAACAAAAAAGGCAAGAACAGCAACCAATATTAAATGACATGTCGTTAGAAAGTAAAAGTAATATAAAATATAAAAAAGATGAATCAGATATTACAGCATTCATCTAAAAAATGGAGATGTTGGGTCATAGAAGAAAAAAAACATATTGAGGAATTTGTTCTACCATCAGAACCACATGAGTCATTATTTATCGGATATCTTTGGAAGAATCCAAATTTAATCACGAAATATAAGTCACATAAAATTGAGAAAGAGACTTTTACTAAGAAAATTTGGTATTTCTATTATTACATAGGTAAAGAAATGTTCGATGGAGGAATAAGAGCTTTCGATGAGGCTTCAGTCTATTCATTTATTACCTCGAAGCCAGCTGAGACTGGGAAGAAGTCCTACTTTGATTACTATAATGAGTACGGTGGCTTCAATACAGTACAAGAACTTATGGACGAATGTGAAAAGAATAATGGCAACGACGAATATCATTTTAGTGAAATTCAAAAATATGAAAGTTTAAGATCATTTCAGGATGAGGGCTTAATTAATGTAGCAAAAAAAGAGTTAGTGAATAAATTTGTAAAGATGACTTTGAAGCAATTACAAAGTTATTTTCAGTATAAAACTTCACAAATCTTTTCTCATGTTAATTGCGGAGAAGTCGTTGAATACAATCTTCTTGATGATCTTGATGTAGCTATCCAAAAGATGAACGAAGGCGATGCCATGGGATTACCGCTTCATGATTCCCCGCGGCTAAGTAAGAAAATTAAAGGTTGGAGAAAAGGCGAGTTAATGTATCTAGTTCTAAGCAGTGGAGTGGGCAAGAGCTCCATATCAATGGAGAAATTCGTACTATCTTTGGTTGAAAATCAAGAGAACGGTTTGATGTTTACCAATGAGGAGAATGTTTGGAAATCACGAAACCTTATCTTAGCTACAGTCGCATCAAAAATATTGAATAAAGCGATTAATAGGGAAAAATTAACAGAGGGATCATTTGACGAAAGTACTATGTCAAAGTTAAATGCAGCAAAAGACTGGTTGAATGAGCAGAAGAGGGATCTTATTAAGTTCTACGACCTAAAGAAGTATCGAGTCGAGGATGTTATTAATAGGATTCAAATGATGAAACCTTTAAATTTTAACTATGCAATCTTAGACACATTCAAACCTGACAGCTCATCTAAAGAAGCTCAAAGGTGGGAGGCTTTTAGTAACTCGGCGCAAGAGATTTTTGATTCAATCAAACCTGAAGCAAATAACATGGGAATGCTTGCAACAGTTCAATTAAAGATAGGCAAGGAATATCGATATCTAGATCTTAGTGCAATTGGTAAATCGCTTGAGATTGTTGAGGTTGCTTCTGTCGTAATGATGGGAAGATTGCTTTATTCAGATGAGTTTCCAGATTGCAAAAATGAATTAAAACCTTATAACTGGGAAAAAGATGAATTTGACGGGAAATGGCATAAAAAACTATACAGACTTGATCCTGACAAGACATACATGATTCTTTTTCTAGCTAAGAATAGAAATGGTGGAGTTGATGAACAAATTTTGTACGAAGTGAATTATGGGATAAATAGTTTTCGTGAGGTGGCTTGGGTTCAAATGGAACGTAAGTCAAATACAATGTTTTAGGAGGAGCATGTTGAAGAGTCCAAGAATGAAGATAGAAGAAGATGTCCTAAAACATTTATACTTAGAACTGGGATTAACCGCTAAAGAGATTGCAGAAAAATATAATGGATACGCAGCTCACAATATTAAGTATTATTTGAGACAATATGGACTAGTTAATAATAAATATAAAATCAATCATGTTTTAAGTGAAATTCAGAAGGACTTGATTATTGGGAGTGCATTAGGTGACGGTGGTTTTGATTACCGAAATGATTCGACTTCTTTAAATGTTTCACATGCTGAGAATCAAAAAAGCTATTGTCAGATGAAATTTGAGTTAATTAAGGATATATGTAATCATAGAGAGTTAAGATTTAAAGATAGGTCGAATGAAAAAGATGGACATAAACGTCAATCTCAATTTACCTTTAACACAAAATACATTGTAGCAATGAATGAATTTTATAAGATGTCCAGATATGATCTTATGGATAATTTGAATTCAAATTCAATGATGATTTGGCTTCTAGATGATGGACATAAATATGAACCAAGGGGCAAAAATAAAAATTCTAGCTATGAACTATCAGTTGGAAGATTCACTTTAGCTGAAGTTGCTTATGCACAGAAAATAATAAATGATAAATTCAATCTCAATACAGGCTTAAAGTACAATGAAAAATGGAAGAATCCACAGTATACCATAACATTTGACGTAGAACAGAGTTACCTTCTCTCGCAAATTATTAGTAATTGTGAAATGGGTTATATAGCAAAAGAGTCTATGTCATACAAATTAATAGATACTATACATATAAATAGGATTACCCAAAATTACAAAGTAGTCCAAGAAATGATGTCTCGTTCTATTTCTTAGGTGGAGGAGGCAAGATGAATAATGACTTAACGGATATTAAGAAGAGGATTCTAGAAGAGGATCGTTTAAAAGAAATATTAAATTTAATGGAATGTGAAGAAGTAAAGTTTAAAAACAATCGATTTGAAGCAATGTTGCCACCCAAGTTTAACAGTGATAGTACAAGGTCAGTACAGGCTTACCAAAACGAAAACATTTCATGCCGCATACGTACTAGAAGCGTTTCAAATATAGATATTTTTGATTTGATTTCATATATAGTTTTTGATTGTTATGATGATAATTCTATACATAAATGTCTTCCTAAATCGAAAAGATGGCTGTGTGAAAAATTAGGTTATGATGAATATTTAAATGGGTTCGCTCGAACTGAACCCAAAAAAGACCATTTAAGGTGGTTGCACGATCTAAAACGAAAACGAAGCAAACAGAAACATCAAATTAAAGAAAATGAAATCTTCGATGATTCAATTCTTAGCCAATTTGTTATGTATCCTCATGTTAAGTATTTGGATGAAGGAATAGAATATAAAACACAGTTGGAGTTTCAGATTGGGTTCGATATTCAATCAGAACGGCTTATATATCCAATACATAATCAATTTGGCGAGATTATCTCTGTCAAAGGCAGAACTTTAGAGCTTGAATATGAATTAAAAAACATCCCCAAATTCCTATATTTGATTCCTTTCAATATGATGTATGAATGGTACAACTGGCACCGAGCTATGTATTATATTATTGAGGCAAAGGAAGTTATCATATACGAGGCAGAGAAAACAAGCTGGCTTAGTACTCAATTTGGGATTCGAAATTGCTTATCAATAGGTGGTGGAGACATCTCAGAGTTTCAAGTACAATTAATAAAAAGTCTAGGAATGGAAATTAAAATTGTTTTAGCTTATGACAAAGATAAGACTGCAGAAGACATCAAGAAGCAAGCCAAGAAATTTGGCAATACCCGCTCTGTATTCGCTATGTGGGACGGTAGAAAGGTATTTTCAGCAGATGAAAAACATTCTCCCACAGATTTAGGAGAGGAAGCGTTTAAACAGTTATATGAGGATAGACATCAATACAGAATAATATGATTAATAAAGTAAAAATAACTATTGAATTGTAATATAGGAGGTGTTATACTGAGGACAAGAAAGAAATTCCAGTTTCTTAAGTCAAAGTGTAGCACCTTTTGTTTAAAATGAAAGGACAATTTCATGGGAAGGAGGAGATGATTATCTATTTTGCATTAGCCTGTTACTCAAGCGCTGTTGTCGGTTTTATCTCTGGTTTGCTTGTAGTGGCTGTATGTATCACATCTAAGAAATCAGATAACGAATTTAATATAAAGTAAAAATTATATAATACATATTGGTAGGTGTTTGGATGGATTTCGAATCACTATTAGAGGAAGTTTATGAAACGTTTCCTAATGGAATCACAAATGAAGACGTTGTATATCTCTGTATTGGGACAGATCGCTCAACGGGTGACTCTTTAGCCCCCATGGTTGGCAGCATATTGACAGATCTAGGCTACACAAATGTTTATGGAACACTTGATGATCCAGTTCATGCAATGAATTTAATGGATACACTTATGATTCTACCTAGCGATAAGTTAGTAATTGCTATTGATGCTTGCTTAGGCAGAGTAACAAGCATTGGGAATATAAGAGTATTCAAAGGCTCAATAAAAGCTGGAGCTGGAGTAAAAAAAGATCTACCTGCCGCGGGAGATTATAGTATCACTGGAATAGTTAACGTAGGTGGTTATATGGAATATGAAGTATTACGAAATACGCGACTTAGTTTAGTAAAGAACATGGCAGATTCGATTGTTGATTTAATTTTACATAGGTTTCAACTAGAGAGCGAAGCAGATAAAAACATTTTGATAACATAAAAAGAGTGGGATGAAATGAGATATTTACAAGAAATTGATGCAGTATGCATTCACTTATACTCGGATCGGTATTCACCACCTAAACAAATATTAGAGAAATACAGGACTAGAAGCAAATAAAAGTATGTTTTCAAAGGAGGGGCTGTTAAAGTGAAAACGTTCAAGTTCAAAGGAATTAAAAATGGGGATCATGAGTCGTTTTGTTTTGATGTTGATAAAGAAGATTTTATTAATATCACTGGAAAGAAACCAAACAAATATGATAAAAGTTTTTTCAATAAAGGAAAGTATCGAATTTATCCGAACGATTTATTAAAAGATATTATTGATGATGTAGAGCATGATTTCGAGTTTGCTATTGGAGTTAGCAAATAAAATATTGAATTCAAGGAGAGTTTTGTGTATGGATCTGGATAGATTCTTAAAAGTGGCTGATGAGTTAGGAGTTGAATATGAAATCAACAGTGATGACGCAGGCATGTTTGTAGAGTTAAAGGATGGAACAGTTACAAGGGTAACTCTTGAGCAAATTTTAGGCATCGAATAAAATGTAGATTTTATCATATAAAAGGAAGTGTACAAAATGAAGCCCAAGATAATGTTAGAAGAAATATCATACAAACCTGAAGGTTATCCAGATGGAAGAGAGTATCCTATTTATGTGATTGACGGTGCTCATAAAGCGCCATACACACAAGGACATATTCATTGCACTGGATGTGGCAGTGGGCATCATTATAGGTGGAATCAAAATTCTAGATGGGTGCAAATTAAATGTCCAAAATGCGAAACTGTGTCAGCGTGGTTTGAAGAGTATGATGATGAAGATGAGGAGAGTTAGATCATAATGCAATTTAGTAACGTAGACGACATCATAGAATACTACTCGTTGACAACAGAACAACGAATTTATATAGATAAAAATAATGAAGATGAGTATGAATGAATCAACATGCATGATAAAAGATAACTTTCATGAGGTGATGAAAATGAGTATTACAGAGTTTGTAGATGAGCGTATTTTGGATTTAGAAGACAAAAGGAAGCAATATATTGTTGACGATATGTTTGTATTTGCTAATCAAATGTGGGCAAGAATTCAGGAGCTAAAAGCACTAAAGATAAAGTACAGTGATAAACACGGTGATTGGCTACCTTTGTATCTATAAAACATATCTCTCATGAGGATTTTAAGGAGGACAAATGGATAAAGTTGAAGTAAAAGTGAATGTAATTAATCAGCTCAAGTTACTACGTCAAAGCACATTCAAAGATAAGTTGTCATTCTTGGACGAAGATATTCAGAATGCTCAACGAGCTAAAGCAACACGAGTGGATGTTACCGTTGACTACAATGCAAAGAAAGTGACCATTGAAAACAATGGAAAAGTATTAGAGAATCCTCAAGCATTATTCTCAATTGCTGAGTCGGAGTGGGATGAAGATGTTCAGAAAACAGAATCGCCATTTGGAATGGGGTTCTTCAGTAACATTACCGTAAGTGATCATATCGAAGTATTCTCAGGAAATAAACACATCATCTTTGATGTGGCAAATATGATTCAAAGCAACAATACGGACATTGAGATTAAAGAAACTGAGGAAACGTACAGCGGTTTTAAACTTGTCTTAAACAATTTTGATTTCAATCAAGTTGGGTCATATGTAATTCGTGAACGAGTTGAAATTCTAGGCAAATACATACATGAATTAGATGTTTATTGTGATGGGAAATTGCAGCCAAAGAAAGAGTTGACTGAAGGCGATGGTAGCATCTTTATGAGTAAGATTGAAGATGATCCAACATTCAAAGGATGGGTGGCTTTAAATACAGGGTTTAGTCACGATTTAAAAGTGTTCTATAAGGGTCGTTTTGTAACTAAAGTTGACAGTTATTACTATATCAAAGGTGACTTACATATCACAGATAAAACGTTGAACCTAACTGCTCCAGACAGAAAAGACATTATTAAAGATGAAAAATACAAAGATTTTCTTAAAAAAATTAAAAAACAAATTCAAGAATTAGCCAATAGGAGTTTCCTTGAAGGCACTCAGAAAGAAATTGAAAGGCATTTAGAGTCAATTAGTGAGTATGCAGATAAGAGCAAACTTAAAGATGAAATGACATTTCTTGTCCTTGAGACTAAAAATGAAGATGATCTTAAATATTTGAATGGCATTGCATTAGCTAAGAAAAAGAATTCAGATATCAAGTCATTAAACGACTACGAAGTTTTCGTAAGATCTGAAGCATCTAGACAATCTGAATCTCATTTTTCTGAAGTTTTGATTGAACAGGAAGTAAGAGATAAAGCTCCAAGAGCACAGGGTACTAGAAGCTATGGTGGATATTCGGATAGTAGTATAGAGAGGCCTGAAATTAATTCTGATGAAACTGAGGAACGACAAGGAAAGCATATTATTGTTGATGAAGAGCCAGTCTTTTGGTTGGGTTTTGATGAAGTAGTTGAACAAGAGAAAAGATTCAATATTGCAAAGCATTATGGGTTGAGAATTATCGTTTCTAGGAACAAATTTGAAAGTAATGTTTTGAAAATGTTGGGTTACGAACAAAATGTAGTTCACATATCTGAATTAGAGGAAAAAACATTGATCAAGGCAACGATGACCAATACTCAACTTACAACCAAAGAACAAAGAGCACTGATGCTATTCGATATGATTAGCCGCGTAGTCGGATTTACCAGAAATGTATTTTCAATTGGGGATCTAATGGTGTTAAAAGAAACTTGTATCGATGTATTAAACAAGACATTCGACGGTATTGAAGCAGATGCAGTAGCTATATATTGCAAAGACAATGATAAGGTTTATATTGATAGATCAATTATTGATAAGAGTAAATTGCGTGATGATTTAGATGAGTATTTAGATTTGAACGACTATAAGTTTGTCTTGTTAAATTTAAAAGAAATTGTAAGAGAGCTTGGACTTATGGAATTTCAAAATAAGGATAATCTATATGACTCAATTTTAAAAACACTAGCTGTGGCTGCATAATGTCCATAAAATATCATTTTTATTAGGAGGACAAAAAGTACCCTGTAATATCAAAAACAGGCAAGGAATATTTAGTAGATGTAGAACAAGATGATTGGTGTCACATTGTTAATGTATACATTAAAGTAAAAGGGTTTTTCAGAAAAGAAAAGCTAAAAATGGTATCTGGCGGATATTTTGAAGGACGGTATAATTCAGCGCAATGGAAATATGATTTAATTTCTATGGCGAGTCATGAAGTTAACAAGTATGAGAGATTAATACAAGAGAACATCGACATAGAATTAAGTAAGAAAAATGGTGAGAATAGGTTTGAAAGTTGGGACGGCAAAATCCAATAAAGCAGCTATTTCATTTGAAATATAACAGGAATTTTATGGGGGGACGAACATGGACTTAGACTACATCTTAGATTTAAAAGCAGGTAAGGAGTTAGACAGTCTCATCTATAAAAAATACTATGATGAGGATTTATATATTCGAGAGGTTCACACATGCCCAGACTGTGGTTGGGAGACTAAGGATCTTGAAACCTCCAGTAGGTGTCAAGCGTGTTGGGCAAATGGTGATCGAGTAACTATGGATGAGTTAAAAGAGGTATATGATTTTCGACCTTCTACCAATATTTCTATTGCTTGGAATATAGCAAAAAAAGAAGGTATCGCTGTGATTCCACAAAGCAGAGAAAATGGAGGATTCGATTGGTACGCATGTGATATCGAGGCAGTAAAATATCGCGGAAATGAAATTGCAATCAGCATATTTAATGACAGTGGCATTTCTTGTGAGACAGCAGAGGAAGCGATTTGTAAGTGTGTGCTATTAGCTGATCTTAGTCAATAAAACAAAGATTTCAAGGGATGTGATTGATATGGCTAAGCTTGAGGGATTTAAAATTATATGCACAACATGCGGCAATGAGGATCAAGACTACATAGAGTGCATTGGAGACTATGACGGTATAGTTCTTATCACGTGTCGCATATGTGACCATACGGCAGAAGATCAACGTTGGCATAGGCAATAAAACACGAATTTTATAGGAAAATTGAAAGGATGATTGAATGAAAACTAATATTTTTATTCCAGAAAAAATTAATGCAGGCTTTCAAAACAGAACTGATACATATACAAAAAAATTAGCTTATGTGATTTATTTCGATCAAAAAGGCGTCTTAAGAAAAGAATCATCATGGAATGGGTGGAGAGATAAATCGATTGACAATGTAATCCATGATAATATTCCGACATCAGGATTTGTATTAAATAAAAAAGCAGGAGGATATAGTACAGGATGGAATCATAGACAGACTTATGTTCGTGTTTATGATCCGCGTGATTTCGAATTTGAAATTAGCATCTCAAATTTACTCTACATCCTAGAGAACACAAACTCGATTAAAGGTAAGGGACTTGAAGGCGATTTTGTTTACGGTTTCGATGGTAAAGATCTGCTACTTATACCAACCAGTTCACCAGACTATATTGAGATTTCACAATTTAACAAAATTCTGCACGAGAAGAATTATGTTAAATCAAAGGAATTGGTTATTGGGGGGACATATAAGTCCAAGGACAACACTGAATATATTTATATGGGGCGTTTTGATTTGAAGGATACTAAATCTGAGCGAGTTGAAGTAAAAAATGGAAATGGAAATTATGGCAGAACATACAATTACGTCAATCATAATGTGAATAAGGGTAAATATTATTTCTTTACTACTGGGGTAAGAGAAGGATATGACGGAAACAAATATTTAAGCATGTTAACACTTAAGTCTTTAGGCGACAAGTTTATTGAGACTACCTCAACAGAATGTGTTGATAATTATGCAGAGTTGTTTGAATACCTAGAACGAAGCACAGATTATTCACATTATGACAAGACAAAAGATGAGCATGTTCCATTTACTCTTGATGAATTTAAAGAATTTGTATCAGAAAAGAAACTCGACTCATATTCTTATAACCGAAGATTTACTTTAAGAACTAGTGGATATAACAAAGAAGAAATTCATTTCAATAACGACAAAAAAGAATACTATAAACAAGGCACTTACATTAGCAATAAAGGATATGAAGAATTTCCAATTGGTGATATTGAACAAGTTTTCAATAAATTTGAGCCAATTTACAAAAATGAATATTTGGAAAATGGAAAATTATATCGGAGGGTTACGTCATGGTAAATAATAACGATAACAAAATTCTAGAACTTAAAAAGCAAATTGAAGAAAAACGTGCAAAGGTTGATAAGTCTAAAAAGTTTACTCCTATTACTAACTGCTCAATTGAGTTAGATGGTATTCGTCATAATATTCAAGTTTTAGGTAAAGAGCAAATTATTCAAATGATGATTAATTTAAATACATATATCCTTTCTGCAAAGGATCTTGGGTTGTTAGATGAATACGTGATTACTGGATATAATGCTGTGGACTGGATGACTGATCTGAGGGCTAAACTTGAATTTCTAAATCGTAAGGACGAGGAGAATAAACTTAAAGCAATGGAAGCTAAATTGGATAAACTTCTATCAAACGATAAGAAAATTGAGCTTGAGATTGGAGAGATCGAATCATTACTTAAAGAGTAAATTATATTTTTCATAAGGAGAAGACAATGAGTAAATTAGTTGAACGACAGAATAGAATTGATATTGTTAATCGAATTATTCAAGAGATAGGTAATAGAGGTAGGAACTTTTTTTACAAACCAAATCATCATGGTTATGCCCATTTTACTCAAGTTGGGAAAACGCTGTTTTATTACGATGATTATACTGGAGCCAGAATATACCCGTATGAACAATTTTATGATCAAAAAGGGTTTAGTCATGGTGGCACATTATGGGGGTTAGTCAACGACTTCAGATACTTCATTGTCAAAGGAACACACTCGAATGGGAAGCATGGTTACGGTGGGCTACTAGGTGCTCATTGGGCTTACCCTGAAGAAGATATGAAAGCAATCCAACTACTCGCAAGAGAGTTGGGATACATACAATGACACAAGAGCAAGAGTACTTGTTTAAAGAAGGTCAAACAGTCAGATTGCTTAAAAACTTAGATGTTAATGTTCATGCTATATTACATCTACTCGGTCAAAAAGGTGTTGTTGAGCAACGCTACAGAAACATGATGCATAGAACAAATTGGTATAATGTTCGTTTCCCATCTGGTGAGATTGAGCCGTTTGAAGAAGACGAATTGGATTCTAGGTTTAAAAAAAGAAAACCATTGAAAGAGGATGAATTGTAAGTGGAAGTTAATGCGGATTTATACGATTTTCTAAAGGAGCATGAGACGGGTTTATACACTAAGGGATTTCATAAAGATAAGACAGTATACGCAATAGTCTTTGTTGATTTCCACGACTTAAAAAAATTTGTGGAGATTTTGGGTAGTTTTATATTCGAGGATGCAGGCTTGGAAGTAGTCATGAAAGAGAACTATATTTGCATTCCATTGAATGACATTATCGAGGGTGACTGTCACTATCTTTCAAGCTATAAAAATTGTTTCTCTGAACATGACTGGAAACATTACAAGGATATGATTGCTGAAATGGAAAGAGAGTAAAAGAGAGGGGCATAGAATGCATTTAATTCAAATGGTTAGAGATCCACATGGGTGCCATCAGGCCTTATATGTAGACGGTAAATTAGAATATGACGACGAAAGTATCCGCGGTGACCAATGGGAAAGTGTGATTCGAAGATATAAGATTTTTAGATGAGTTGAAAGTAAATATTTAACAACAGCCTATATGGATGAGAAGGGGTACTATTTTCCTCATAATTTCACTGACTATCTAAGAGAAGATTTCGAATTATAAAACCATTAAAAGAGTAGTTTTAATGGGAGGGATTAAATGTTAACAGAAGAGCAATTGCAGGAAATACCAGACATCTTAAGTACAGTATTTGATGGTTATACTATTGAACAGTCTAGCGTAAAACTTTTACAGCAACTTCTTAATGAGCATCAAGCAGCCAAAGAAGGGTTTGTACAACAAGTTAGCTTGGCATCCGAAGTACTGGGGAAAAATGAATTATTACGAAAACAAAACCAGAAACTTATAGAAGCTTTGCAGGAGTGTGCGGATCAATGCTTTCGCCAAATCAGTGGGCATGAATATAACGTTGTCAGGATTGCTTCTAATGCAATCAAAGAAATTCAAAGAGAGGTTGAATAATACTTGAAGCCAATTCAACGCGATTTAGCTGTTTTAGCAATGGTCAAAGACTACCTAAAAACTGACCTATCTACATTAATTCCACATCTAGACCGCGAAAAGCTATGGATAATTACTGAGAAGAATATCCCTGATGGAGATACATTACATAATGTTTTAAAAGAGATGGCTTTAGACTCGTACAATAGAATTAAGAAAAAATATTCAAAGTGAGTGATGCAAATGAAACCAAGTACTTATAAATTTGGTGAAAAAGTTAGGGTTAAAGACCATGGAGACATATTATTTGAGATCGAAAAAATAAAAGCAACAGCAGTCTTTTACATGGGTAAGATAACTGAAAATACATATTATGATGTTCGCAGCAAAACAGGGTTAACATTAATAAACATTCCTCATGTAGAAGTTATTGTTTCCAAAAAAGTACAGTCTATTGACGAGCTGCTAGACACTTATAATAGTTTTTTTATGCTAGAAGAGATCTATAAAGATGGCTATTATCGAGAAGAAGCAGAAATTGTGATGGAAAAGATTCATGAGATGTATTCGAGGTGAAATATGCACTGGGCAATTACCATTGTATTAGTGTTAATTGCATATCAAATAGGATGGTGGAATGGTCAATCTAGAGGTTATTGGACAGGTGAGAGATGCTATGCCAATAAATTTCCCAGACAATTAGATTTACCTTGTTTCTTAGACATTTTCATACAATAAAAGATTTATTTTATGAGAGAGGTGTGTCACTATATGGATATTCACAGTGGATTAGAGGTTGCAGCTTTGATGAAGCCTTTTGATAAAGCTATATGTATTATGGGCACATATAGGAATTGCGAGATAGAAATGAATCAATGGGGAGATGTCTGTTGGGCTACTAATGGTGTAGTTATTGGATTAGATCGTTATTTCCAAACTGGAAAATGGAAACTTATATAAAATAAAAATAACAATTGACATAAAATAGAATAACGTGTTACATTGGTAATGAAGATACTAGTAAAAATAATATTAAGTAAAGGGTGGTAAAAATATTGTCTCACAATTAGCATGATTAATCAATTCATTATAAGGGAGAGATGAGCATTTTGAATAATTTTATTGAAGTAAGATCCTATGAGGAAGCATCACACTTGGAAATTTTAAATAATAATTACCCAGACTTGAATTGTTTAACCATAGGAAATGTATATGAATTGAAATTCGGAAAGGTTGAAGAAGTGTTTGGTGATGATGAGTTTCATGTAATTGATGATAGAGGAAGACGAAATGCTGGTATTATTGCAGTAAAAACAAGAAAGTTGCTTTTGGTTTAATACATATATTATAAAGTTCATTATAGAGTAAAAATAATAATACTAGTAGGTGTATAATTCTGGAATGGAAAAAACGAAAACCTGCAAAAGAATTTAGTGAATTCGATGAGATTATTGAGCAATTAGCAGCAATCAATGGAGTTGACGATATTGATAGATTCATCAATCCAACAGAGTTTGAACTACATGATCCCAATTTATTGAAGAATGTTAACACTGCAACAGAACGAATCTATGAAGCAGTGGCGAGGCAACAAAACATATCAATAATGGCCGATCCCGATAGTGACGGTCTGAACTCGACAGCAATACTATACAATTACTTAAGTAAGATTACTGACAACATTACATATTTTTATGGTAGCAGGACACGTGGACATGGGCTTCACACAGTAATAGATGAGATTCCAAAGCAAACAAATTTATTAATTGTTCTTGATTCTTCGTCATCTGAAGCAAAAGAATGCAAGCATGTTCAAGATACAGGGATTGATGTGATTGTGATTGATCATCATTTAATTGAAAACCCAAATGACAATTGTATTTTAGTTAATCCACAACAAGAGGGCTGCTCCTATCCCAACAAAAATCTCTCTTGCTCGGCTCTTATCTGGCAAATATGTAGAGTATTAGATGATAAATTTAACGTTAATTATTCACAGGATTTGGTTGATATGGCTGCAATTGGACTTATTTCAGATATGATGTGCATGAAAACAATGGAGAATAGAGCGATTGTGAGTCTTGGTTTATCTAATGTTAAGAATATCGGATTGGCTGCAATCTTAGGATTCAAAGGTCTCAAAAACAAAGAGAAATTATCAACTGTAGATATTGGCTTTAATGTATCAAACCTGTTAAATGCGGTTGCACGAATGGATAAATTAGGCCTTGGTCTTGAGTTGCTTACAACAAAGACATACACAAGAGCAGATGAATTAGTGAAGGAAATAGAGAAATCAAATAAAGAACGTAAGAAGAGTCAAATCAAACACACCGATTTTGTTCAACACAAGATCGATGACACTCAAAAAATTATCATTATCCTTGATCACGAGAAAAAGATTGGTAAGAACTTTGCTGGATTGATTGCTAATGACATCACGAAGGAATACCAACGTCCATGCTTAATTCTCTCACCAGACGCAAAAGAAGGTAAAACATACGCAGGAAGTTATCGCTCTTATAACGGCTTCGATCTAAAATCATTCTTTGAATCTACAGGACTTGTAATGTATGCCGCGGGGCATTTGGGGGCTGGAGGGGTCGGGGTCTTCAAAGATAAGATTGAGCCTTTTATAAACAAAGTTCAAGAGCTTGCCAAAGACTTAGATTTCGAAGACACGATTGAATATGATTTAGAATTTGATTGTGATGAAATAAATGAATCAATTATTATTGAGATCAGCAAGTTTTACAGAATTACTGGAGCTAACTTCCCACTTGGTAAGTTTCTTGTGAAGAATCTATTTGTGAATGATGTAGAGGTTATGGGCAAGAACAAGGATACTATTAAGGTTTCTTGTGGCAATGTAACGCTAATGAAGTTTAGAACCAAAGAAACATATAAGGATAAGGTTCCAATTTTCTCTGGTATCAATGCTGTGGGCACCCTCAATACGAACTCCTACTATAATTTTCAGCAGAAAAAAATGATTAAAACCAATCAAGTCTTTATTGAAGATATTTTGATCGGTTAATAAAATAAAAATAATAATACATAACGAATGGAGTTTGGAAACTGATTATGCCGAAATTCTTTGGATTTGCAAACACTTCAAAAGGTCAACAAATTTTTGTTCCACTAACAGAAACAATCCGTCATCAAGCAGAAAATACTCTCGATGCTTTGTGTAAACGAGAAAAGTTAGGTTATGGTGGAGTTTTTCCTGACAAGAGTACTCTACGTCAACCGTCACCTATGCAAAAGAGATTTGCTAATGGAGATCTTACACCTCGTAAGAAAGGCCGCGGTAAACGATGAGCCAAATTGAAAGAGTAGAGAAAGCATACCGATTGTTAAGTGATTATATCCTACGTTTTGAAACAGAGATGTCATACGAACAAATGAGAGATTTAAGAGAATTAGTAGTGTTATTAGAAGATGGTTTAAGCCGATAAAAGTGGGCTTTCATTAGGTTTAAAAAATCATATCTGGGGGATGAGCAATATGTTAATTCTAGTTTCAGTAGTTGCAGTTTTGTTACTGATTGGGCTAATCGCACAAATGGTTAGCGTACATCAAATCAAAGAAACGAGTGAAAATCAAGGTGCAGTTATTGCCGAACTGAGGGAGGCAAATAAGCAACTAAGACAAGAAGTTAATGAATATAAGCAAATGATTAATACCTATAAAAAGCAGCAAACATCAAGTAAACCAGCTTTAACTTCAAATGAGCAGGTAGCAAACATAAAAAAAACAGAAGTTATTACTCCTCACAAGACAAGTAGGCAACCTGATGCAAAGTGGGAAACTGACAATTCTCTAACCAATCCTAACAACTTAACTAGTCCATTGCATCCACTAAACCAAAATCTCAGTTCAACTTCAAGTAAGCCAGTAGATGCTTGTGATGATTCAAGTAGTAAACATCATAGTGGCCATTCAAAAAGTAGTTGCCATTCACCTTCATCGAGCAACCATAGCCACAGCAATCACCACAGCGATTATTCAAGTTCACACTCGTCAAGTGATTATTCGAGCTCAAGTTCATCTGATAGTGGGTCAAGTACAAGCAGCAGTGACTCTGGAGGAAGTTGGGGCGATTAAACCCCTCTTCTTATAAAATTAGTGTTCAATAGAAAGGAGATTTTATGGCATCGATTAAAGATATTATCAATACTGCTCTTGAAAGAAATATTGTTTCTGCACAATTCATCAATGGAAGTTTGATGGAAATTAGTAGAGCAACTAAAAGAAAGCCTGCTTTTCTAAAAGTGGCTGTTGAAGAGGATACAGCAGCAGATTTTCTTGGTTATGGAGAAGCGAGAAAAATGGGGATTATGCTTTTCATTGACAGAGAAGAATGGAAAAAACTCAATAGGGAAATTAATGAAAAAGAAAATAACTAATAAAAGATGAGTTTTAACGTCTTATGAAAAATAAAGAGGTGTTAAATGGGAGTAGATTGGTATACATGTAATCATTGCGAAGGAACGTTTTCCGATGCTGGTCATTATGGGCAATGCAGCAATTGTGAAGATAGTTACTGTGGAGACTGCTATGACGAGTTCATTGAAAAGTATGGAACAATCGATAAAACTCATGAGCGCTACAGTATGTATGGATCATCATTAATCGAATGCGATCATTGCAATGGAACAGAAGTAAGTGAAAGTGAGTTACTTACACACGCCTTAATGAAACTAAATATCTCAAGAGATGAACTAAAAGAAGAATACGTAAAACTGCATTATGCAAAATGACCTATTGAAAGTCAACTTTCATTGGGATCGAAGAGGGAGACAATTTCAAATGAAAATGAGTGAACTGGAAGCACATGTTGCGAAGAAATCTGTTGAAGAATTTCGTCGTAGAACTCAAGAGAATATCAGAGTGGAGAAATTCTTGAAAACAAAGAAATTCTCACTTGGGACTTTTGTAGTTAAGAACAAGGGAAGTTTTATGGATGGTGTATTTGGAGTTAATGGGGATGATGTAGGGAAAATAGTGGGATGGGACTTTGAGAATAATTACTATCGTGTATACTATTCGCCTTACAATCCTTACATTGGAGTACGCGAAGAAAATTTAGAGATGTTTACTGGTGAAGCTCCTGAGCAATTAAAAAACCATAAAGAGGGAATTGTCAAACGTATTACTGTTGACCTGTAATAAAAGGTAATTTGGAAGGGAGAAAGAAATGAAACTTAAAGACATTTTCGAAGTTGAGAAGAATGATGAGCTGCATAAACAATATACTGATACATATGAAAAACTGAAAGAGCGATATCGT
Organism: Paenibacillus ferrarius; assembly: GCF_002027705.1. GTDB lineage: Bacteria > Bacillota > Bacilli > Paenibacillales > NBRC-103111 > Paenibacillus_E > Paenibacillus_E ferrarius. The sequence continues at coordinate 174,433 of NZ_MBTG01000001.1, forward strand.
AAAACAAATGAAAATGGATATAACTTCTTTCCTAAAAAAGAACTAATTGGTGATTATACTTGTGAATCAGGATATGCACGAAATACTTATCGTGGAAGAATTCCAGAAGGTGTGGAGTTAAATGAATTAGAACTATCAATGATTTGTGATGATGGATTTAGCCATTTTGGTGGCTCTAGTAGCATATATAAAGATGGAACTTATACAGTTGTTATCTATATCGACTAATTTAAATAAAATTCTCGTTTCATTGGAGGTATAGAATAAAGATGAAAAGCGTTGTATTGCACAGTTTAATTAATAAAGAATATTTTCTCGGAGAATCTTATACACGTTCAATGTGGGATGAATGGAGAAGCTACGAAATAACAGTTGATTATAATGGTGAAGAAGAAGGTATTGTTGTAAGCAAAGAGACTCATGCTGCATGGAGTATCGAATTTGAAACAGATAAATTCACACGAGAGTTGAAAAAAGGTGAGTTAATACATATTGAAGGCAAGGACTATTGTATCAATAAAGTTGCTCATTCAGAAGATGGGAAAATTTTATATTACTTAGATAAAAAAGTAATTAATGAGGATTTAGCATCTAAGAAGAAAGCGGAGCAGGATCTTGAAACAAGGAAGCTAGTCTTAGCCGATAGAAAGAAACAGTTAGTGCTACAGGAAGAGAGAGAAGAAAATATTAAATCTGTCTGTGGCAAATATGCACATGTTAAGAAAAAATGGTATCAAATTTGGAAATGAAATAAGCACTTTATTTAGGAAAGGGCGAATACTAAATGAACGAATATCCAATATATGTTGCACCGAAAAAGCCCTTATTGGGGAAAGACGCAGCGGCTGATTATGAATATAGTGAAATGTTGTGGATTATTAACAGCAACTTTAAATCGAATGGTGGCATTCCAACAGTACTAGGCTTAGTTGAGTTGAAAAATGCAATTAGGTATAAAGTTGAATTTCCAAATGGTCTGGTTGATTATTTTAGATTAGATAGTTTCGATAAGTTTTATGAGCTAACAACTGAACGCATAAATCTTGATTATCATTTATAAAATACCATTTCAAAATGAATGACAATAAGAAGGAGTGTGATTGTATGAATTATGCATCGCCTGCACATTTAAATGCAATAACAGAGTTGAAAGAAAGAGCAAGTACTGTTTTCACTAAGATTGATGAAGGTATTTTCCTTGTAGTGAAAGATCGTTCCCATACATTTTCTGGTCGATTATATGTCAACTCTCGAGAAGTTATAGATGAATTGAACTGCAATCTGAAAGTTGCCATTTTGTCTAGAAGTCAAATTGGTGCACCAATTGTGTTACATTCAAATTTCTAAAATGAAATACCCATATCATTAAGAAGGAGGAAATAAATATGAGCAAAGAATTATTTATCGATGTAGGATCACCACATGAAACTGGCACTTACAACGTTATTAAACAAGCGTGGGATGAGATAGCTGGTTGGCATTGGACATTTGTAGATTCATTTGAAACTGAAGAAGAGGCAAATAAGTTCATTAGTGAAAGCGAATAAAACCATGTTTGAAAAGGAAAGGAGAGATGATGTTGGGCGGTTTTGATGATATAGCTACACAAGCAATTCTTAAAGTAGTAGGCATCATAATTGGAATATTGGGAGTAGGCTTTGTTATCGGAGCATTTGCTTGTCTACTATACTTTAAAATCAAATGGGGAATGCCTGTTTGGGAAATGATTGCTTCTTGAAATACCATATGTAGTGTATATCTGTTTCGATAGATACTACATATTGATTGGAAAAGCCAATGAAATTTACATTTTATTGGGAAGGGAGAGCACATGACTAGACATGGAGAACTGCTGGAAGAACTCGGAAGACTTCTAGGAGATAGAGAAGATCTTAGGGCTGATGAAAGACGTATTTCTGAAGACATCGAATATCTTACTAAGAAAATTGATGATATTAATATTGAGTTGGATGAAATAGAAGGGAAGGAAATGATTTGAATAAGCAGCAACTACTCTGCATCAAGGATGTAGTGATGCAAGAGGAAAATTACATAGCATTCACTAAGGGTAAAATTTACGAAGGATATGAAGCTAAACTTAAAGATCAATGGAGTTTTAAGAAAGTTATTAGAGCTGTCAATGATCAAAATGAACGGCATATCATTAAAGAAATTGAAACTGATAAACTAAATGAATTTTTTAACATGCACTTTGAAGAAGTCAAAAAATGTGGTGAATGTTAGTGGCATATAAGTACGACGAAGAGAATCATACATATTACAAATTAGAGATGTGTAGTGCTGAAGACGTTGCCGAGAATGGTGAGCAAGCTAAGTTTGTACGCGGTGAGTATGATAGGCTACCTTCACCAGATATCATTGCAGATCAAGCTAGAAGACTAGGTTTTGATACGTTTGAAGTTACAACTGTTACTGAAAATGTAAAAAGGTATTCAGTTGATTCACTATAAGAGAATAATTTCAAAGCAAATTAATTATTAAAGGAGAAATGAAAATATGAAAGAAACAATCGCGTTGCTTTTGGAACAAGTACAATTGAAGATTGATGAAATTGAAGAAGTAACAAATGAAGATTTTAACGCGTGTGATGCTTCAGGTGGAAATTTTGATGATGCGTATGAACTTGGGTATGACCATGGGTATGAATACGGTAAACGAGCCGCATTAAAGGAAATGCTCAGTAAGATGTCGTAGCTATAAGCCAATACAACAGTTCTTTCAATTGAATATAACTAGAAAAGGCAGGATTAATTTGTGAGCAATGAAAAAAAAGAATACTGGATTAATAGAATTTATGAAGAAATTTTAACTGGAAACGAAGAACTTTATGATGACTTTAGTTTTGATTTCAAAAACATTGAAACCTCTCCAACAAGTTTAATTGTAGATGTTCAACTGAGGTTTGGTTCTAAGACTACTAACCAAGATGATGCAATGAAAACACTTAACAAAGTAGGAAAGTTACTTGAACTATTATTAACTAAATAGTCCATAAAACACTGATTTCATAAGGAGAGCTACATGGGAGAAAAAGTACTAACTCTTGTCTCAGGCGATGACTGGGAAGGACTTTATTATGACGGGAAATTAATTGAGGAAGAACATACAATTCAACGTAAAACACTAGTGGATCAAATGAAGCACTACACAACATTTAATGTTGAATTCAAAACAATTAATAGTGTTGGTATGGAATGGCTACAAGATGAGGGTAGTCTTCCAGTGTATTTGGATCATATTAATAATGACTATTTCGAGCAATAAAAATAAAAAATAGAGGAGACATAATATGCATATTGATTTTCTAAATAGTGCTTTTGATACAGCTTCAACATTAGGGCATCGATTCATTGGAGTAAAGGTACATATGGAGGAATTTAAGAGGGATGAAATCATTATCAACGAGTGTGAAAATTTCACCTCTAAATTAGAATATTATCAAAAAGTTTACGATGAAAATCTAAGGCATCATTTTTCTAAAGGAATCAGCATTGTGGATGTTGCTTCAGGTAATTCTTTCGATGAGCTTCAAGCTGATTTGGTGGACTAATGAATCAAACTATACATAAGGTTTATAAGATTAGAGACAAAGAAACAGGGTTGTTTTCTAGAGGTGGAACAAGAGCATATGATATTTGGACAAAGGAAGGTAAGTCTTGGTCTACGATTGGACACCTAAAGAGCCATTTGACTCAATTTACTACCAGTTGGAATAAAGTTAAATATCCCTATGGGAATGCGGAGATCATTGAAGTTGAGATTAACTATGACCTTAGTTACAAGGTTAATGTGGCTACATTTTTAGAGGCAATTAACGCTAAGCATAAAAAGGCTGATGAAGATTATGAAAGTATAATAGTTAAATGGAAAGAAGAAGCTGAAAGAAAGCAACTTGAGGAATTGAAGAAGAAGTATGAGTAGTCAATAAATTTCAAGTTTCATCGGAAGGGAAGCAAAAGATGTGTAATTGCAACTACCCGAAAGGCATGAAATACTACGAGATGCCAACTGTAAAATATTGCGATAGTTATGACTCTAACTACTGTGAGAAGTGTGATGTTTGGATGCATTCAGCATGTTCATGTAAAGCTGATGAGTGTATGTTCACTGGAAGGCCAAATAAGCCAAGTGATCAGTACGGGTTTGATGAGAATTAAACGCAATAAGAGCTGTCTTTCATCGGTAAATAAAAGGAGGGACTTATATTCTTAAAACTGGATCAGTTGTTAAGCAGAAGGAAACAGGAAAACTTGGAACAGTCGAATATTCGCGATTTGGGTATAGTGTCCATACATATGAAAATGATATTGGAACATTGATTCTGAACAAGACATTGGCATTGAAAGAAGAGCATTTACTAGAACAATATGACATTGTTGATTTGCCTGAAGGCTATGTAATTGGTGAATATGGTGGAGTTTTGAAGTGGTAAATACATATGAAAAATTGGCAAGTGGATATTATGATTTCAACTTGAGAGGAGAACAAACTTACATGGATTTTAGAACGGCTTACAAAATGGTTATTAAAAATGAATTAGAAAATTTAATTGATGAAAATAGACTCAGTTTGGATAGTGAAAAACTTGAAGCACTAGTTAATGTTTTACATGAAGATGAAGAGTTTTTAAGAAATCTAAACAATAAAATTGAAGAGTATTTAGTGGACTTTGGAGACAACTATGAGCTCTAGTAGTCGATACAGCTGTACTTTCATATGTAACAAGTAAAATACATAATGTGTTATTTGAAAGGAAGAGAAGATGGGGTTGCCAAACTTAATTACGAAGCGTAATGGAACAGCAGTTAAATTTAATGTAGAGAAGATTACAAGTGCTATTGAGAAAGCAGGAACTCAAACAGGAGAATTTGATAACTCAGAAGCAGTGAGGTTAACTAAAGGTGTTTTTGAGTTAATAGAACACGGGGATTATGAAAAATTAACTGTCGAGATTGTTCAAGATTTAGTGGAAACGGTTCTACTGAGATCAGAACATAAATCTACAGCAAAAGCATATATTCTCTACCGCGAAAAACGAAATCAAGAAAGACGACCTGATATTTTCAAACATCGCTTAAATTTAAAGCCATATGAATATCCAGAACTTTCTGAATATAAAGAAGCCATTCAGCATTCTTATTGGTTACACACCGAGTTCAACTATACGTCAGACATTCAAGATTTCAAGATTAATGTATCAGATGTAGAGAGAAATGTAATTAAGAATACAATGCTTGCAATTGCTCAAGTCGAAGTTGCGGTTAAATCTTTTTGGGGTGATTTGTTCCGACGATTACCTAAACCAGAGGTAGGTTCAGTTGGATATACATTCGCTGAAAGTGAAGTACGACATTCTGATGCTTACTCACATTTGCTTGAAATCTTGGGTTTGAATGACGAATTCAAGAAGATTGATAAAATCCCTGCGTTGTATCAACGTGTGGATTATTTGACAAAAGGTGCAGCACTAGCGAAAACTCAGGACAATAAAGATTACACTCTATCAATTCTTCTGTTTTCACTGTTCATTGAACACGTATCTCTGTTCTCACAATTTCTAATCATCATGTCGTTCAATAAACACAAAAACATCTTCAAGGGAATGTCAAATGTTATTGAGGCAACATCCAAAGAAGAGCAGATTCACGGTCTATTCGGTATTGATCTTATCAAGATTATTCGCAGCGAACAGCCTGAATGGTTTGATGATCACATGGGACAGATGGTAATTCAAGCCTGTAAAGAAGCTTATGAATCAGAACAAATCGTTATTGACTGGATTTATGAATCTGGTGACTTAGACTTTTTACCAAAAGAGACTGTTAAAGAGTTTGTCAAAAATCGGTTGAACAACTCACTGGAGAGCATTGGTTATGCGCGTATATTTGAAACCAATGACAAACTTCTAGAAGATACTGACTGGTTTGATACTGAAATTGTCAGCACAAAACATGTGGATTTCTTCGTTAAACGCTCAATCAATTATAGTAAAAGAACACAAAGCATTACTGGTGACGATTTATTTTAATAAAACATTTGGAGGATATTATTACATGAAATGGTTAAACGAAAATAGCAGGAATTTTTTATCGCGTGGATACTTGACTGAAGGACAGTCACCAGAACAACGGATTCGTATTATTGCAGATACAGCAGAATCACTTCTCGGCATTAAAGGGTTTGCAGATAAGTTTTATGGATATCTGGAAAATGGTTATTATTCATTGTCCACTCCAGTGTGGGCAAACTTCGGAAATGATAAAGGACTTCCTATTAGTTGCTTTGGTTCATTTGTTCCCGATAATATGGGGGGAATCCTATACACTCAATCTGAAGTTGGAATGATGAGTAAGTTTGGTGGTGGTACATCAGGTTATTTTGGTGAGTTGCGTCATCGTGGAGCATCAATTACAGACAACGGAGAATCTTCGGGTTCTGTTCACTTTATGGAACTGTTTGAAAAGATGACAGATGTAGTTAGTCAAGGCAGCACGAGGCGTGGACGCTTCTCACCATACCTTCCAGTTGACCATCCAGACATTGAAGAGTTTTTGAGGATTGGCACAGAAGGCAATCCTATTCAAGAATTGACTCATGCTGTAACTGTAACCGATGAATGGATGGAAGCTATGATCGCAGGAGATCCAGACAAACGCGCTATTTGGGCAAAAGTTATTCAGCGTCGCGTTGAAATCGGATACCCATATATCCTTTTTTTAGACACGGTTAATAAAAATACAGTTGATGTTTATAAGGATAAAAACTTAAAAATTTATGCGAGCAACTTATGTTCCGAGGTTCTATTACCAAGCAACGATGAATGGTCGTTTGTTTGCAACTTGTCATCGATGAATCTTTTGCATTATGACGAATGGAAAGACACGGATGCAGTCGAAACAATGGTGTTCTTCCTAGATGCAGTCATGACTGATTTCATAGAAAAACTTGAAAACATGCGTGATTCCGAAAGCAAAGAGGATATGCTGGCATTTAGCTTTATGGAAAGGGCTTATAATTTTGCAAAAACTAATCGTGCATTAGGATTAGGCGCATTGGGATGGCACTCTTACCTACAATCTAAAATGATTCCATTTGAAAGTTTGGAAGCTTCTAAATTAAATTCTCGTGTCTTTAGTTTCATTCAAACAAAAGCACACAACGCATCTAAGGAATTGGCCATTATGTTTGGTGAGCCCGATCTGCTTAAAGGCTATGGTCGCCGTAATACCACACTGACAGCAATTGCTCCAACAACATCGTCTGCATTTATCTTGGGTCAAGTATCGCAAAGCATTGAACCTGTATGGTCAAACTGTTACGTGAAAGATGTTGCAAAAGCTAAAGTAACTATTCAGAATCCATACTTGAGAGAGGCTCTGAAGGCTTATGATAAGGATACACGAGAAGTATGGAATAGTATCCGAGACAATGACGGTTCTGTACAGCATCTTGAATTCTTAAATGATAATGAAAAAGAAGTATTTAAGACATTCTGTGAGATTGATCAGTACGTTGTATTGGATCAAGCATCTACCCGTCAATTGTTCCTAGATCAAAGTCAGTCGCTGAACGTGATGATTAATCCAAAAATGTCTGCAAAAGATATTAACGGATTGTATCTGTTCGCTTGGGAGAACAATATCAAAACTCTGTACTACCAACACAGCACAAACGCAGCACAACAATTCAGTAAAGATAAACTATGTTCTAATTGTGAAGCATAATACATTAAATAAGTTAAAAATTATTCACACAAACTTCTAGCTATAGTAACCACTGTATGGTGTGAAGTTTACAATGAAAGGAGTATTCAAAGGAATGCAAAATATAACACATTATGAAATGACAACAGAATTCCATAAAGCATTTAACCTAGCTGCCCCAAATAAACCCACTATCTTGTCCAAGGATCAAGTAATTAATCGTTCTACTTGGGTGTGTGAGGAAGTAATTGAACTCATTCATGCAACTGCTCAAAGTGATGAAGCGTTCAAAGAAATGTATGCACAGCTGCTTGCCAATATGAAAAATACATATGAACGACAACTTGAAAAGAAGTACCCTGAAGATGTGATGACTGCACAAGTAGATGCGAACTTAGATATTATCTATTTTGGTAATGGCAACTTTACTGAAATGGGAGTTGATCCAGAGGAACCATATAAAATTGTCCATGGAGCAAACATGGGCAAGCTATGGGAAGATGGGAAGCCGCGATATAATGAATTTGGGAAGGTTATGAAGCCTCCTACATGGCAACCACCTGAGCCATTTCTCGAAGCCGAGATCCAACGGCAAATTGAATCAGCACAATAATATATATCACTGGAGAGTGTTCATTCACTCTCCTTTTATAATCGAATTTAAGGGAGATATAAATGACTCAAGCAGATAAGCAATACCTAGAATTAGTAAGAGACATTTTAACATACGGTTACTACGATAATAATCGAACAGGAATCCCAACCAAGAAACTTTTTGGAAAACTATTTACGTTTGATCTTCAAAATGAATTTCCTATTCTCACAACTAAATTTGTACCTTTTAAAACGGCTGTAAAGGAGCTATTCTGGATATACGTTATGCAGAGTAATGATGTTCGCGGATTACAGCAAATGGGTGTCACAGTGTGGGATGAGTGGATGAGAGAGGATGGTAGCATAGGTAAAGCTTACGGTTATCAGATTGCCAAGTACAAACAGATCGATAAACTTATTGATGGATTAAAGAACGATCCTCAGTCCAGAAGGCATATTATGACTCTATGGAACTTAGATGACCTAGATGACATGGCACTTCAGCCCTGTGCGTTTCAGACGATCTGGGACGTTTCAAATGGACATTTGAACTGCACATTAGTTCAGCGAAGCGGAGATGTCGGACTAGGAATCCCTTTTAACTTCACCCAATATGCTGTATTAGTACATATGATTGCCCAAGTCACAAACTTAAAAGTTGGCACACTAAATCATTATATGAATAACGCACACATCTATGAAAATCACATTGAGCCAGTCAAAACTCAGTTGAACAGAGAATCATATCATGCACCAGATTTATGGATTAACCCTGATGTTAAAGACTTTTATGATTTCACACTGAACGATATAAAGCTTATTAATTACAAGTATCATCCAAAGATTGATATGGTAGTAGCAATATAGATATAAAGTAAAAATAACAGTGTACATTATAATATAGATGTGATAAGATGATATCAAGCCAAAGGAAATAATATCCTGAAAGCAAGATATCATCTTTTTTTACAAAGGAGGGAAAGGAAATGTGTTATGCATACAAATCATTATCAAATCAAATTCAGCAATTGCAGAGCGAATTGGGAATAATGAGTGAGGAACTATCAGTTCATGATAAGGCAATTTCAAACCTAACTCATGAGTTAGAGGACATGACTTTTGATGTATCAGATGGCTACAAGATTGCAAAGACTTTGCAAGAAATGCTACTGAAACGAAGACGAACTAAGTATGAAATTTCCCAAATTAGATCGTTAAAATCACATCTAGAAAGTCTTGAGTTTAAACTTAAAGATAACGAAAAGAAGCTGAAAAATTATTTGCCACATAACTGGGATAGAGTCATACATAGCAATAAAGAGGAATTTGGAAAGGACTTGGTTTCGCATTAAAAATAAAAACTTAATTTTCATAACATTATTTACTCTAATTAACGTAGTCTCATATATATGGCAAAGCCGCTACACTATCACATTATCACCTTTAATCATGTTAACATTGGCTATGTATATTTATCAGAAAGAATTTGAGGAGTTCGATCTTTCAATATTCAAACAACGTTCTATATATGAATTGGCTGGGAATGCTTTTGTAATCGCCGTTTTGTTACAATCAGGATTGAACCTTGCAGCTAAACTTTTTTTCAACACAGAAATAGCAAACATGTCAATGAAATTATTTAATATTCCCATCATACCAGTATCAGCCGTTTTATTTGCACCTATATTGGAAGAGTTGATCTTCAGGAAGATTATCTTCGGAACACTTGATAAACGATGCAATTTTTGGATTGGATCAATTATTAGCTCAATGTTATTCGCGGCAGCACACTTAAGTATTCAATTATTTCTAGGATATTTTGCAGTAGGTATGGTATTTTGTTGGTTTTATAAAAAGAGTAATAGCTTAATCGTTACAGTTTTAGCTCATACATATATAAACTTCTTAGTCATTATTTCTAAGTCGATTATAACATAAAAATAAAAGAATGAGGATGTGTAAAATGAGGAGTCAATTAAACATATATAGTTCAGATAGTGGAGTAATCCAAGCATTCTATGAATACGAAGATACATATAGAGACTTTAAAATTGCTAAGGTTGTATTCCCACATGATAATGACATTCGAACTCGTTACGATGAGTTATGCGGCAAAGTAACATACAAAAGAATCGAGGATCTGAATATTGGAGTACACTGAGGCAGCTAAGTTATTAATAAATCGATGTTTTAGAAATGGTGACATTAGATCAATTCATCTTAACTTTGGTGAAAAATATTCACTCGAAGATATACAAATAAAATTTACAGAAGAGTTGTACGAAATGATTGCTGCATCAGATCGAGTTAAAGTAACTCGCACATCGAAAAGTGCAAACATTACTGGAAGATTGGGGATGCATTAGACTGAGACGAACATTGGTAATTAGTGATATTCACGGGTGTCACACTAAATTCTTGAAATTGCTTGAACATGTAAAACACGACCCAGCAGAAGATAAGCTTATCTTGCTTGGCGATTATATGGATAGAGGGCTTAAAAGTAAAGAGGTTATTGAGACAGTTAAAAATCTTGTTGAACATCATAAAGTAGTTGCCCTGAGAGGCAATCATGATCAAATGTTTTTAGATGCCATCAATGGCCAAGATGATTATATATTCTTACATAATGGTGGGATTAATACAATTGAAAGTTATTGTGGGCTAAATTGGTTTGAGAATCACAGCGGCTTTGATTTCAACAGATATCTAGAAGCAAAAGACTTCATTAAAAGACATTATCATGAACATATTGCTTTCATCGACTCCTTACCATTTTACCATGAAGACGAATCACACATTTATGTTCATGCTGGATTAAGTCCATACTACACAGAAAAAGATTGGAAGTCTCAACCTACTGAAAACTTCCTTTGGATCAGAGATATCTTTTTAGCTAATAAAACCCCATTTAGCAAGACTATAGTCTTTGGTCATACCCCAACGATTAACCTACACAAGAAACCAGATATCTATTTTGGTGAAGGTAAGATAGGAATCGATGGTGGAGTATGCTTTGGATATCAATTGAACTGTTTAGAGATTATTGCTGGTGAATACAACACATATTCAACAAAAGAGATCCAATAAATCGAATATTTTATTAGGGAGAGGAAGTGAATAAATCTTGCTTTGGAGAAAAAAGAAGCAAATCTGTGAACACGAATGGTTCGACTTAGAGTCCAGAGAAGAATATGTTGACCATACAACATGTGGAATTCCAGTTGGGAGATTTGAAGATGTAATGCATATTTATTGTCCAAAATGCGATGCAAGAAAAATGGTTTCTGAACTAGAAGGAAGACTCATTATTAAGGCACACGAAATAAAAACACAATACAAAAACCGCTGTAATGAAATATATTGAAAGATGCATTTTTGTGGGGAGGAATTACTTTGGAATATGATAGATACGAAGTAGACAGGGAACTAACAAAAGAAAACTACTCTATTTTTGATACAAGCGAAGAGCGTTATATTGCTGAGAATCTAAAGAAGTTAGATGCTGAGTTGATTGCATTAGCATTAAACAAAAGCAATTGAAAGGCGACATTTATTGGGAAGGAGTGTGTTGAATGGAAATTATTAAGTGGGTTATAACAATTTATATGATGATGGGTTTTGTAACATTAAGATTCTACCTAGTAGACTTTAGGGATTCGAAAATGGATATTAGCAAATTCACTGTTTGCTTAATTGCACTATTCTTATTTCCGCTATTCTGGTTCCTAAGAAAACTCATAGCAGCTAATTTTAAATTATAGCAACACAATAAATGCTCCATTTTATCAAAAAGGAAGTGCTTAGGTGGCATTTAGAACAGAAGAAATAATAACCTATAAGAGTATTGTTATATGTGATGATTGCAAGAAAGAGACTGAATTATGTGAATCCGCATATCCTATTGGTTTTGATAATCGAATGAACAGAGCATTGGCAGCAGGCTATACATTTAAAGATACAGGTAAACAGTTTAAGAATTACTGTAAGGACTGTCGGACGACACGTGAATGAATAAGAAATAATACATTAATTTCATCGGGAATTATTCCAGACATTCCTGTCTTTAAAATCGCCAGCAACATAAAAGTTTCCAAACGTGTCCTGTGTTAAGTGTCCAATTGGATTTGCAGGGGAAACTGGTAGCTCATGTTGGCATCTATGACACCATGTCCTTATAGAACCTTCATAAACCCAATGGTTGCCTTTATTCCAACATGCATGGCATTTATAATGTAGTCTGTATAATTTTGTACCATCATCTCTAATTTTGATCCCAGTTCTTACGAAGTCAGGCTGATCATCAACTGTTTTATATGTATTCTCTAATTCAATCTTATCTTCAGTTAAACCTTGTATTAACTGTTCTCTAATTTCATTTTTATCTATATCTGTTTTATGGATTACCTCGTGCTCAATTGGTTGCACATCATTAAAAAATGAACTATATGCATCACCAATTTTAGAGTATGTATCAACCATTTCAAATACATCTGAGTCTATCCCAAATAGTCTGAACACTTTATCTATAATAACCAATTTACTTAAATTATCTGCTTCAGATATTTCAATCTCTGCTTTCTTACCTTTACCATCATCAATTGAGATTTTGACATTTAGCACCGCGACACCATCCTTTGATAAATAATCATATCGAAAAATGTATCAATTATCAATCGGGAGTTAAATAAAAAACCACTGCAAAGGATGCAGCGGCTTATGTATTAGCTTGCTTTTTTAGTGCCTTTTTTACCAGTTTCGGGGTTTACGTTCCCTTTAGTGCTCCAGTTGTTCTTTTTGGTTGAATCTTTATCAGTACGATTGTGTGGAGCAACATGTGTACCATTTTTCTTAGTGTAGCCTTTTACAGATGTTTTTGCGAATGCAGAAGTCCCAAAACTTAATACGAGTGCCATTGTTAGTAATGTAATAACGAGTTTTTTCAAAGTATTTCCTCCTTCCAAATTTAATAGGAACATTTTACCATTATTATAGGTAATTTGTCTCATAAAAGTTTGTGAAGGATTAAATGAAATTTGAATTTTATTAGGACAGGGGGTGAAGGAGAAAGAAAATTCTCTTCTTCATAATAATACTAGCCACTAATATCAAGATTTCCGCCTAAATGTGGTTGCACACTCTGTGCCATCATTTGAATCATTTGTTGAGCTTGCTCTGTAGACTGATCCTTAGCCATTTTAAGAACACTTATTCCAACAGCTTGACTTAAATTGTTCTGAGCTAAGGACATTGAATTAGCAGGGATGTCCATGAAACTTCTCCTTTATGAATGAATTATCTAACAAATTATTTATCGGAAAAAGCTAATAAAATTCTTAGCTTTCATTTTAAAGTATGGATGACACAGTAAAATTTTAGTTTTAATGGAAAAGGAGCGAATGCAATATGAGTTTTAAAGAAGGTCAATGGATGTTTAATTATACTAATGGAGATGTTTGGTATGGAGAGTATCATGATACAAAAGAGAAAGCGATTGAAGCTGCGAAGTCAGATGAAATTACGTAGGTCAAATTCAGAGTGCAAAGAATAACTTATATGTATCTGCTGAAAGAATCCTCGAAGATGTTGCAGAGGGGGTTTGTGAAGATGTTGGTGTTGTTGCTGAGGAATATTTAAGACATGTAAAGCAAGAACATGTGGGTATTTTAGAAAATCGTATTCGCGAAGTTATTGAAGTTTGGATGAAAGAATTTGATCATGAACCATCATTTTTTAAAGTAGTAAATATTGAAAAACTGCTAGTCAATGAAAACTAGATTTTATAGGAACCTAAGAAAATAAAAAAGAGTCTATAATTAGACTCTCGACATTTTCTTGAAGTTGACTATATCTTTTATTGTTGGATCTGTTAAGTGGATTATCAGACCACCATGCTCTTTCACAATTGAGTAGATATCTCCCATTTCTAAATTTTCTTTTGTTGGTGGATTGCTATACGATAATACGAGTGGCTGTTTATCAATTAGAATTTGAATTACTTGTGGGTTCAATTCAAAACCTAATACTAAGTCAAACTTGGTAATAAGTTGGGCACCATCTCTGATTTTAAATTTTAATTCTATTGCTTTCTGGCTACCGTAGTAATTGACGATGCAATCGAAGTCATATTGAGTATTAGCGTCGAGATTTCTTAATTCTTCGATTCCCCAGACCATCACATGTTTTTCATTATTCTCTAAAGTTTCATTTGCTTGTATTCTTCTTGGCATTTGTTCCTCCGTTAGTAGAAAGTGGTAGTTATCAATATCAATTATAGCCTGAATTTGTAAATTTGTGTATTATATTTCGAACTATAAAAGTATCAATCCATGGGGAATTAAAACAAATTAGGAGGTATTAAATGAATAAATATAATTTTAAAGAGTTCTTATCTAGATTTATGAACGATGTTGATGATCACGAGTTGTTTGCGGTTCTAAAGGGGTTGCCCGATTTCATCACTAATGAGATGTGGTTAGCTGGTGGAGCAATAAGAAGAACATTAATTGGTTCCGAACTATCTTCAGATTTCGATCTATTCTTTAAAAACGAAGCAATTCTAAAGCAATATGCCAAGAGTTTAGAAGGTAAAAAAGCTAAAAAGACAGCAGAAACTGAGCATCACATTACATATTGTCTAGATATCAAAGGGAATACAAGAATCATCCAGTTAATTAAGATTGGTTATTATGAAAGTCCAGAAGCAGTAATTGACACTTTTGATTTTACAATTGCTCAATTTGCTTATGATGGAACAGATCTATTTTGTGGAAGATATTCGCTTTGGGATCTATCAAGGAAGCGCCTAGCACTTCATAAATTAACCTATGGAGTAGCGACAATGCGTAGGTTAATCAAATACACCAAACAAGACTTCACTGCGTGTGCAGGTGTCATGCAATCCATTTTAGAGGCCGTAGTTAATGATCCTAAAGTTGTGCAGTCAAATATTCAATACATTGATTAACCCTCATAAGGATTTAGAAATTTTGCGAAAAAGTAAGCTCTCTTTTTTCTGAGATACCATTCAATTTTATCTTCATAATCATAAAACTTTAGGCAAAATGTTTTATGATTCAGCGGTTCAAGCGAAATCAAATCACCATTGATTTTATCAAGAACAACTAAAGCTGTATATTTATCCTTGTTTTTATAAGTGTAAACAAGTTCTGCTGAAATCCATGTGTCATTATCAATAATATATGAATTAATATATAAACTCATTGATCCACCTCAAGAATAATTTTAACACTAAGAAAAATATCAAGCAATTAATTGAGTTAATAGCAATGGTCAAAAAAAACGTATTAAAAAAACATTGATATATAAGGCTTTTTTTGAGCCGAAAAGGCAATGAAAGGTAAGTTTTATTAGAAATATACTTAATAAAATAAAAATAATAATTTAAGAAGGTGTAAACCTATTGTGTTTTATTAACTGTCATAATCACTCAGATTACTCGAATGTGAGATTATTGGATTGCACAAACTCAGTTGAGGATTTAATCCGCACTGCAGGAGAATTAGGCTATAAAGGCCTTGCTCTGACTGACCATGAATCTGTCTCAGCTCATGTGCAAGCCATTAAGAAGACTAGAGAATTAAAAGAGAAAGGTAAAATCCCATTAGACTTTAAGTTGATTTTAGGAAATGAATTGTATTTGGTTGATGATATTGAAGACACCAGAGAGAACTATAAATCAGGAGTCACAAAATTCCCTCATTTTTTAATTATGAGTAAAGATTCTATTGGTCATGAACAAATGCGTTATTTGAGCAGTCAGGCTTGGGATAATTCTTTCTATTCTGGAACAATGCTTCGTGTTCCTTCTGATAAAAAAACTGTGGAAAGGGTAGTAAAGGAAAATCCAAACCATTTAATAGCCACTACAGCATGTTTGGGATCAGAGGTTTGTATTCATTTACTAGCAATTGAACTTGCAGAAGCACAAAATGATCGAGAGAAAGTAAGATATCATAACGAAAAGTTACATGAATTTATTAACTGGTGTATTAATGTGTTTGGTCAAGATAACTTCTTTATTGAGTTACAGCCAGCATATTCTTCTGAGCAAATCTATTGCAATACTGAATTACTAAAACTTGCTGAACAGTATAATCTCAAATATATCATTTCTACGGATACTCACTATCTCCGTCCAGAAGACCGAGTTGTCCATAAGGCTTTTTTGAACGCAAAAGATGGTGATAGAGAGATTGATAGTTTTTACGAAGCTACATTTCTTCAAACTCCAGAAGAAATTTATGAGCGAATGAACTACATTGATAAAAATATTGTTGATATTGCTTTCCAGAATACATTACTTATTGGACAGATGATCGATGATTACACTATTGAGCACGAAACAGTAATTCCTAAAATCAAACTACCTGAATTCCAACTTAGACATTTTTTCAAACGAGTGTATAACCAATATACATATATCAATAACATGGCTCATGCCCCTGATGAGCAGGATAGATACATATTAAAACTGATTGAGGATGGCTTTAAAGAACATATTCCTTACAATGCAATTACCAAAGAAAGACTTCACGAAATAACAACAAGAATCGATGTTGAGCTGGGTGAGCTTTGGGAGATTAGTCAGCAGCTTAAGCAAACAATGTCATCATACTACATAACTACAGCGAAGATTGTAGATATCATTTGGCAAGATGATGAATGTGGAGGTAATAGCTTAGTTGGTTCAGGTCGTGGATCATCTGGTGGATTCTTAATTTGCTTTCTACTGGGTATTACACAAATTAATCCACTTGAGTATGGAATTGAAATGCCTCATTGGAGACACTTACATAGAAGTCGTCCTGATATTAGTGCATTAGATATTGATATTGATACTGAATCAAGTAAACGTCCAAGAATTGTTCAGGCATTGAAGAACTACTTTGGTGGAGATAAAGTTTTACAAGTATGTACTTTCGGTACTGAAGGGTCTAAATCAGCCATACAGACTGCTTGTAGGGGGTTGGGATTAGATTCAGATGTGGGTTTGTTCATTAGTAGCTTGATTCCATTTGAACGCGGAGAAAACTGGACTATTTCAGATTGTTTGTTTGGAAATGAGGAAAAAGAAAGAGAACCAATTACTGAGTTTATTAACGAAATTGGCAAACATGAAAACTTAAGGGAAACAGCATTAAAAATTGAAGGAAAGATTAATAAACGAAGTATCCATGCAGGTGGAGTTGTCGTTTTTAATGAGCCTTATTATAAGTCTAATGCAATGATGAAAGCTCCAAATGGTTTACCTATTACTCAATTTAACCTTGATGATAGTCAAGCAGTAGGTAATATCAAAATGGATCTTCTGACTATCGAGGCTTTAGACAAGATAAGAACGACACTCGATTTACTTCTAGAATACAAAGAAATCAAATGGCAAGGCTCACTAAGAAAAACATTTAATTCTTATCTTCATCCAAATGTAATTGAAAAAGAAGACTCCAGAATTTACGAAATGTTAGGTGAGGGTACAGTCCCAGATTTATTTCAATTTTCGACTGCAATTGGATATCAATCAGCAATCAAAGTAAAGCCTAGAAACCTACTAGAAACCGCGTCAGCAAATTCACTTATGCGACTTATGAGTGGCGATGGCGAACAACCAATTGATACATTCGTGAGATTCAAAAACGACATTCAACAATGGTATGAAGAGATGAAATCATTTAATCTCTCTGAAGATGAGATAAAAATTATGGAAAGATACCTTCTTAAGTTGAATGGGGTAGCAGATACACAAGAATCAGTAATGCTTATGTCAATGGATACGAAAGTATCAGGGTTTGATGTTAAAGATGCAAATAAATTAAGAAAGGCTATCGCAAAACGATCAAAAAAAGATTTAGATGAAATTCAAAAAACTTTCTATGAAAAAGGCACATCGTTAGGAACTAGTAAGAATCTACTTGACTATGTGTGGATGCATATCAAACGAATGTTAGGATATGCCTTTTCTATCTTACACACCTTAGCTTACTCAGTTATTGCACTACAAGAGTTAAATCTAAATTACAGATTCGATCCACTATATTGGAATACTGCAGTACTATCTGTAAATGCAGCTAGTAATGATGATGGTTCTGATTTAGATGAAGATGAAGAAAAGAAAAATAAATCAACTAACTATGGTAAGGTTGCAGCAGCCATTGGGATGATGCATTCTCATGGAATCAAAATTGGTCTTCCAGAAATAAATAAAGCACACTTTGGATTCAAACCTGACTTTACAGATAGACAAATCATTTTCGGATTAAAGGGTTTAGTTGGAATTGGAGATGATGCAGTTCAATCAATCATAACAAACAGACCTTATGATTCCTTTGATGATTTTTACGAACGTATGCATTTGACTGGACTAATAAAAAAAACACAAATGGCACAATTGATTAAAGCTGGCTGTTTTGAATCATTTGGGGATCGGTTAACCATTATGAAAATGTTTATTGAGAAACTATGTACACCAAAGACTAAATTAAATATGCAAAATTTTAATGCAATACTCGAAAACAAATTACTGCCAGATGAACATCAAAGTTATGCAAAACTATATAGTTTTAGAAAATATGTTATTAAAAAAGTTTATAAAACTGAAGGGAAAGAGAAGTATTATTTGTTAGATGAAAGATCCGCGGCATACTTCTATGACCAATTCTCTAATGATTCAATCTCAGAGTTTATTAAGGGGATGCCAGTTATTTCAGAAAAGCAATTTAAAAAAGAGTGTGACAACATTATGGATGGAATTCGAGAATGGGTATCAAGTGAAGCTGCCTTAAATCTTTTCAATCAGAAAATGTTTGAAAATGAATGGAATGATAACGCGGAAGGGAATGTCAGCAAGTGGGAGATGGATTCTCTCTCGTTTTATTATACTAGTCATGAACTTTTGAATGTGAATAACGAAAAATATGGGATCGTAAATTTTAATAATTTACCTGAAGAGCCAATCGTTGTTGGACAATATTTGAATAAAAATGGAAGCAGACCAAAATATAAATTGGTATGTATTGCAGGAACTGTTTTAGATAAAGACAAGAATAAACACACAGTTACACTTCTTACTGTTGATGGAGTTGTAACAGTAAAGTACTATGATGGAGCATTTGCACACTATTATAGACAAGTTTCTCAACCTAAAGCAGATGGTACAAAAGAAATACTTGAGAAAAGCTGGTTTACTCGAGGAAACAAACTGGTTCTCTGTGGCTATCGCAGAGGATCACAATTTAGACCATCCAGATATAAAGATACACCAGTGCAACACACAACGATGTTAATTAATGAAATTTGTGAAGATGGCTCTATTAGGGTTACATTAGATCGAATGAAAGCGAAATAAAGGAGAGTAAAAATAAAATGAATAAGTATTTCATTGAGTTAGAAGTCGCTTCTAATTTATATCCTATCACTCTTAGCACTAATTCAATTTTTGAAACGCTGGCACAATTACATAGCAATTATAAGTTTGACAAAATCAATTACATAGCTGATAAACACCTAAAGTATAGCAAGGATAAGGCGGTTAATTCAGCAGCAACTCCACATATTAGTAACTTCTTAGGTAATAAGACTAGTAAAACATATGCTGGCATGGAGGTATAGCATTGGATCGATTTCATGATAGAAATGATGAGGAACCCAAATTATTTTCTAACTGCTGCTCATGCGATTCAGAAATTCGTATAGGAGATTCATATATAGAATATTATGGGTCTGTGAGCTGTGACGAGTATAGGTGTGTATTGAAAATGGTAGATGCTCAGAGAAGGGTTGCTGAAGACGATGTGTAAGAATGAGTGTAAGTTAGTAGATGAGTTGACGAAGGAAGTTGAGGATTTGAAGAGTCAGGTAAGAGAATTAGAGAATCAGTTAATTGTGCAAAAAACTATGAGTGATAGTAAATGTTGAATTCACTTGTAAAGTAAAAATAATAAATAGGAGTGATTTATTGAGTCATTTATATGGTTTAGATTTATCTATGGAACAAACAGGGGTTACCATTTTTGATTTAAATGCTTTGCAGCCTATACATATCGGGTCAATCACAACTAATCAAAAACAATCACATGGCAAACGCTTATACATAATTGCAACAGAAATACTTTCACTAATAGAAAAGTATCCTCCATCCATTGTAACAATTGAACGTGGATTTAGTCGATTCAATACCTCGACCCAAGTTATATATAGAGTACACGGACTTATTAACTATCTACTTAGAGACTATGAGCAAATTTACTATCCACCCAAGACAGTTAAAGAAGCGATTATCCGCGGTGACGCAAGTAAGAAATTAGTCAAGGATATGATCGAGAGAAAGTTTCCAGATGTGGTTTTTGAGAACGAAGATGAATCAGATTCATTTGCAGTAGCACTTACATATCTTATTAAAAATAAATACATAGCTTGGGACAAAGACGGAATCAAGATCGCGAAAAAAGAAAGAGAAGGAAGCATAGGACAATCACGTAGATGAGTATTGTTTTAGAGTGGGGTGATTATATAAATGATTGATAAATTTATAGAAACAATTTGTGAAATTCATAATATTAGTAGAGACAAGATGCCCAATAAAGCCATTCCATATTTATACAACATGAAAGATATTGCTCTATTGAAAGAGATTCTATCTGATAATAGTGAAATGGACTACAGTATGCTATCTGAAATTTATAAATTTAACAAAGAAAATATATACAGAGTTATTTCAAAACACAATATTATTAATATCGAAGATAGAGTAATGTCAAGTTTATATTTAACTTTTGAAAACAAGGCTTTTTTTGACAGGTGTTTTCAAAAATTCAGGCTGTGCAATCATGCATAGCTTGTTTTGTTTTAATACCTATTTTATAATTGTATCAAATACTTATGTATGGGGTGGAGATAGCATTTGAGAGCAGTATATTATGCCCGTGTGTCAACTGATAGTGACGACCAAGTTAACTCACTTCATAATCAAATATCATTTTTTGCTGATTTTATAACAGAAAATAATTACTCAAAAGTTGATTGCGGCATATTAGCAAGAAAAAACAATGTATTTGAGTATTTGGAGGGTGGTTATGCTGATGAGGGTATCAGTGGTAAATCACTAAAAAAACGTGAAGCCTTTAAACAAATGATAAAAGATGCTAAACAAAGAAAATTCGATATTATCATCACAAAGAGCGTAGCAAGGTTTGGACGCTCAGTAGAAGACACTTCGAAAACTGTGAAAGACCTTAAAGAGTTGGGAATTGGCGTATATTTTTTAGATTTAAAAGTTAATTCCTTGGATAACAGTAAAGAATTTATGATTAATCTATTTGCTTCATTAGCCCAAGAAGAATCGAACAACAAATCATATATCGTACAGTTTGGAATTAGAAAAGCTCAACAAATGGGTAAATTTACTGGACATGCTCCCTTTGGATATGATGTTATAGATGGATATTTGCAAATCAATGAAAGCGAAAAAGTGATTGTAAAAAGAATATATGATCTATACTACAATCAGGCATTTGGGCATGGAAAGATTGCGCGGCTATTTAACAAGGAAAATATAAAAACAAAAAAAGGCGCACAATGGAGTCAAATTCAAATTTCACGAATTCTAGACAATCCAGTATATAAGGGATTGCAGATTCAACATATGACTCAAACGACTGATATCAATAGAGACATAAGAAAAGTAATACCAGAAGAAGAGTGGATTAAACATAATAAACCAGAACTTTTAATCATAGAAAAAGACTTTTTTGATATGGTTCAAATAGAGAAGCAACGAAGACTAGAGGAATTTGGTCATATCTCATATATTAAAGATAAATATATAGATGAAGAGGGAAACATTAAAATCGTTCAAAAGAGGAGGATTGCAAGAGGCGAAAAGAGACATAGTAGCGCTCATATTTTTTCCAACCTTTTGTTCTGTCAAAATTGTGGTTCTGGAATGAAGAGGAAAAAAAGAAAAGCCTATGTTCGGAATGATGGGACAAGCAAAGATCTTGGTTACGAGTGGTCTTGTACAAGCAACGATATGTATGGAAAGGAGAAATGTGCATACAGAAATGCCTATATAGAGTTAGATTTAATCAATTTTGCGAGAGACGAAATAGTTAACTATCGAAACAGTTCGATTATTTCAGACACTAACATCAATTTATATATTCAAAGGAATATGGATGCCAAAAATGATGAAGTAAGTATAGAAGATATTGAAGCAGAAATTGAGAAGATTAATGCCAAAGTTGAATTAAATTTCGAACTCTTATCAGAAGGAACTATTAATAAGGATGAGTATAAAAAGAGAAATGAAAAACAGCAAAGCGCATTGAAGATTTTGGAGAGTAATTTGAATAAATTAAAGTACGTTGAAACTGAAGTTGATGAAATAAGATTGAGGTACAATAATTTCAAAAAAACATTAGAAAATTTCAATCAAGAAGAAATCACAAACGGAGCTTTAAGAAGAATATTGAAAAGGATTAACATTTTTACTGATATCAACAATAAGAAAATACCATCAATTGAATGGATATTCATGGATACTACAAAAGATGCCCTCATTAAGGATGTTATGCTTAGCGAGAAGCCAATGTGACTATATGTATAGACTCCCCTTTAATAACTTTCTCAGGCGAAATCGTATGATGAGGGGCTCGAAAGGGTCTTGTTCGTATAAGTGAGGAGCGATCAACAAGTTTGCCGGAGGCGCTATAGATTTTCGTAACCTCTAGAGCTTCTATATCTGACATAGGGGGGAGAATGGAGGGCATGCGTTTCACAAGCATCGTTTTTCCTGTTCCCGGGGGACCGATTAATAAGATGTTATGCATGCCTGCGGCAGCGATCATCATAGCACGCTTGACCTGGTGATGTCCGTTGACATCAGCGTAATCATCGACAAAATGTTGTATCTCTGTGGATTTTGTCGATAATTTATGATGTTTATTATTAATGTTATTAAATATATATAAATGTTCGGATTCCTTTGTCAAGCATTTGAAATCAGTGAGGTTGTTGATGGCGCACACCTCAATACCGGCAATAAGTGCAGCCTCCGCTGCATTGGCCTGTGGCACATAAACGCGTTTGATGCCTAGTCTTTTGGCGGCGTGGGCCATAGAAAGGACGCCTGGAATAGGACGCAGTGAGCCATCCAAGGCTAGTTCACCGAGAAATAAAGTGTGCTGAAAGCAATCAAAG
Organism: Paenibacillus ferrarius; assembly: GCF_002027705.1. GTDB lineage: Bacteria > Bacillota > Bacilli > Paenibacillales > NBRC-103111 > Paenibacillus_E > Paenibacillus_E ferrarius. The sequence goes on from NZ_MBTG01000001.1 coordinate 197,967, forward strand.
GGAATCTGACTGGTCGTTATGAGAATGGCTACCGCTATTGCCAAATCAAACGAGGAGCCTTCTTTGCGTAAATCGGCAGGTGCTAAATTTACGGTTATTCGGTCCATAGGGAAGCTGAAACCACCGTTTTTGATAGAAGAACGAACTCGCTCGACAGATTCTCTCACTGCAGAATCAGGCAGTCCAACCAAGTTAATCTGAGGGAGCCCGCTTGATATATCGACTTCCACTTCAATGATTTGTCCTTCAATCCCCTGGAGGCATGCGCTCATAACTTTGCCATACATACCAAAAAACACCTTCCTCTCTAATAGACGCAATTGCTCATGCAGCTGCGAGTAGGATAAAAGGTGCTTCCTTATCGATCCATTCATTTGCTCTTATTGTATATGAAAATGGTAAAATTACGCAATTCCTAATTGTGTTAATTACGTTTTAAATACACCCTTCATGCACATACTGGAAGATGAGGTGATGATATGCAGGAGAAACCATATTTTTGTCCCAATTGTCGTTCCAATCGCATTAAATTCAGTGTGATTACAAGTTATCAGCAGTCTTTTCTGAAGGATGCTCTTTCAGGAAGCATCACGGAGTTCAAGGATCCCGATGCGATAGCTGAGGCTGAACCAACCATTCAATGTTTAATCTGTCATTTCACAGGCAATGAGCTTAGGTTTATCAAACAAGCAGAGCGAGAGCCGCGGATGAATACACCAACAACGCCGCTTTACTAAAGGCAACTAAAGAAAGACGTATTTTTCAGATGATGGAAAATGCGTCTTTTTTAGTTGAGGTCCTATAGGCATGATTGCGTTGTTTTTATCAATATTGTATAAGCGTTATGGCATTAGAAGGTGTTTCGTTAGTAAACTTTGTGAGCTAGGTGATAGCTAAAGTTTTTCAGTGTGAAAGGAAACTTTGAATGGATTAACGAAAAAAATAAGGAAACTGTCGAAAATAAGTGATACAATGGTTAGGGCTTGCGAAGAAGTGTGATACTAATTCCGGCAGCAAGATTTATTTCGTGCGCAAAGCAAAGCAGGAAGTTACACTCTTCCCCTGTATAGCACGTATAGAAAGTCCATACTGATAGGAGGATTTTAGGAAATGAATATCCATGAGTACCAAGGCAAAGAAGTCCTGAGACAGTACGGAGTCAGCGTTCCTAACGGAAAAGTTGCATTTACCGTTGACGAAGCTGTTGAAGCAGCGAAAGAACTCGGAACATCCGTCGTCGTTGTAAAGGCGCAAATTCATGCCGGAGGTCGCGGTAAAGCGGGCGGCGTTAAGGTAGCTAAAAGCCTCGATGAAGTTCGTACATATGCTAGCGAAATTCTGGGTAAAGTGCTTGTCACACACCAAACAGGTCCAGAAGGCAAAGAAGTTAAACGTCTTTTGATCGAAGAAGGCTGTGACATTAAAAAAGAATATTATGTTGGTGTTGTTGTTGACCGTGCAACTGGCAGCGTAGTTTTGATGGCGTCTGAAGAGGGCGGTACGGAAATTGAAGAAGTAGCAGAACACTCTCCTGAGAAAATTTTCAAAGAAGTAGTGGATCCTGCAATTGGTCTTCAAGCTTTCCAAGCACGCAGACTGGCTTATTCCATTAACATTCCTAACGAGCTGGTTAACAAAGCAGTTAAATTCATGCTCGCTCTTTATAAAGCATTCGTTGAGAAAGACGCTTCCATTGCCGAAATCAACCCATTGGTTGTGACTGGTTCTGGGGATGTTATGGCTCTTGATGCCAAATTGAACTTTGATTCCAACGCTCTGTTCCGTCACAAAGATATCGTTGAGCTTCGTGATCTTGAAGAGGAAGATGCGAAAGAAATTCAAGCTTCCAAATATGACCTGAGCTACATCGCTTTGGATGGCAACATCGGTTGTATGGTTAACGGCGCTGGACTTGCTATGGCCACTATGGACATCATCAAGCACTACGGCGGAGACCCGGCTAACTTCCTAGACGTAGGGGGCGGTGCTACGAAAGAGAAAGTTACGGAAGCTTTCAAAATCATTTTGTCCGATGAGCAAGTTAAAGGGATTTTTGTTAACATTTTCGGCGGCATCATGCGTTGTGACGTTATTGCGGACGGCGTTGTTGCTGCTGCAAGAGAGCTTGGACTTTCCCGTCCGCTCGTTGTTCGACTTGAAGGAACTAACGTTGAGCTTGGCAAAAAGATTCTTAACGAATCCGGTCTGAACATTGTTGCAGCTGACTCCATGGCTGACGGCGCACAAAAAATCGTTGCACTTGTGAAATAATTAAACCCGTGCGGTTTTAAATAATATAGGGGATGTGAACAAAAGATCATGAGTATTTTGGTCAATAAACATACAAAAGTCATTACTCAAGGGATTACCGGCGCTACGGGTTTGTTTCATACCAAAGGCGGTCTGGAATACGGCACACAAATGGTTGGTGGCGTAACTCCAGGTAAAGGCGGTACAAAAGTAGATATCACTTTGGAAAACGGTGAGCTTGTTCAGCTTCCGGTTTTCAACACAGTTATCGACGCGAAAAATGCAACTGGTGCTACGGCATCCGTTATCTACGTTCCACCAGCTTTCGCTGCAGAGTCCATCATCGAAGCTATTGAAGCTGAGCTTGATTTGGTTATCTGTATTACGGAAGGTATTCCTGTTCTTGATATGGTTAACGTGAAACGTTACCTAGAAGGCAAGAAAACCGTTCTAATCGGACCTAACTGTCCGGGCGTTATCACACCAGGCGAGTGTAAAATCGGGATTATGCCGGGCTACATTCATACACCAGGTCACGTAGGTGTTGTTTCCCGTTCCGGAACATTAACTTACGAAGCGGTTCACCAATTGACAACTCGTGGTATTGGACAATCTTCTGCTGTTGGTATCGGTGGAGATCCAGTCAAAGGTTCCGAGTTTATCGATATCCTCAAACGTTTCAACGATGACCCTGACACTTATGCGGTTATCATGATCGGTGAGATCGGTGGTACAGCAGAAGAAGAAGCGGCTGAGTGGGTTGCTGCCAACATGACGAAGCCGGTTGTTGGCTTTATCGGCGGTAAAACAGCGCCTCCAGGAAAACGTATGGGCCATGCCGGTGCGATTATTTCCGGTGGTAAAGGTACAGCTGCTGAGAAAGTGGCTACAATGGAAAGATGCGGTATCCGCGTCGCAGCGACACCTTCCGAAATGGGTTCAACGCTTGTTAGCGTGCTCGAAGAAAAAGGTATGCTGGATAAAGTAATCACAAAAAAATAGTCTTCTTTTCAAGAAGGTAAGCAACCTTCCATCTCCCTGTTTCAGGGATTTGGGAGGTTTTTTGTTTTTCTAGATTTGCAAGCATTTGTCATTCGAGCGGGGAGTGTATATACTTATGGATAATCGATTGATTATATTCGGTCTTCATGAGCTGGAAGGAATAGGCTGGAAAACAATGCATCAACTAATCAGCCGCTTCCCTGAGCTTCATCATTTGTTTGATTTGTCGTCCGCAGAAATTGTCGCCAAGGGCATTCGTGCCTCTGTCGCAGAACAAATTGCCACGCGGTTTACTCCGGCTTTCATAGAGCAAAAGCTTCATATATATATGAAGCAATCCATTCAAATTCTGACGCTTCTGGACGACGAATATCCAGCCATTCTGAAAGAAACAGCACAACCGCCTTGGGTTCTTTATGTAAAAGGAAATTTGTCTTTGCTAAGTGGACGGCTTCTGGGTATGGTTGGGACACGCACCCCAACTCTTTATGGCAAACGGATTGCCGAAGAGTGGGCGGCAGCCCTTTCCAGAGCAGGTTTCGGCGTTGTAAGTGGTCTCGCTCGAGGCATTGACAGTAAAGCTCATTTGGGTGCTCTACAGGGGAAAGCGAAGACGGTTGCCGTGCTTGGCTGCGCCATTAATCAGATTTATCCGCGTGAAAACGCCTTATTATACCGCAACATTGAACAAGATGGGGTCATTATTTCCGAGTATCCGATTGGCACTGGAATGAGGCCGGGGATGTTTCCGCAGCGCAATCGCATTATAGCCGGATTGTCGCTTGGTGTTACGGTCGTAGAGGCCGCAGAGGATAGCGGGTCTCTGATTACAGTTGAATTTGCCCTCGATGAGTCGCGTGATGTTTTCGCTGTTCCAGGTTCCATTGATTCCAGACAGAGCAGCGGAGTACACAGGCTGCTCAAGGACGGCGCCAAATTAGTAACACAGGTCGAAGAGATTTTGGACGACTACAAACACATCATAAGTCCGGAGGATCGAGCGGCGATCGCTAAGCCATTTCCCGTGTTTACACTCACGGAGGAGGAAGGCGAAATCCTTCGAAAGTTGTCGAATGAACCAATCTCGATTGATAGCTTATTAGAGCAGTGTCAATTTACGTTTGGACATTTGCATGCAGTTCTGTTATCTTTACTAATGAAAAAGGCGATTAAACAGCTTCCAGGTTCTACTTACATCTTAGCATAGGCTAATCACGAAGTTTTGCTTCTCGCCAATAGACGTTACCTTGAAACCAAGAGGGGAGGAAGGACGATCCATGGCGGATTCTTTAGTCATTGTGGAGTCACCAGCAAAAGCCAAAACCATCGGCAAATATTTAGGCAGCAAATTTATCGTAAAAGCCTCGATGGGTCATATTCGAGACCTTCCGAAGAGCCAAATTGGCGTAGAAGTGGATCGTAACTTTGAGCCTAAATACATTACTATACGCGGTAAAGGTTCTATCCTGAAAGAATTAAAAGACGCGAGTAAAAAAGTTAAAAAAATATATCTGGCGGCGGATCCGGATCGTGAAGGTGAAGCGATTGCCTGGCACTTGGCTCATTATTTAGATGTTGGTGCAGACGAACTTTGTCGTGTTGTCTTTAATGAAATTACGAAAGATGCGGTTAAGGATGCTTTCAAAACGCCCCGCCGCATTAATCAAGATCTCGTTAACGCTCAGCAGGCCAGACGTATCCTGGACCGACTCGTTGGTTATAAAATCAGTCCTTTGCTATGGAAAAAAGTGAAAAAAGGGTTATCGGCAGGGCGCGTACAATCCGTAGCGGTTAAGTTGATTCAAGATCGCGAGAATGAGATTAAAGCCTTTGAACCCGAAGAATACTGGTCGATCACGGTCGTTTTGGATGCGGGCAAAACTGTATTTGAAGCTAAGTATCACAGTTTGAACGGCGAGAAAAAGGAACTACATTCACAAGAAGATGTTGATCTTATTTTAGCCGCAATGGGCAGTGAAGCGTTTACCGTGAAAGAAGTGAAAGAGAAGGAACGCGGGCGTAATCCTTCCCCTCCTTTCATTACAAGCTCCATGCAGCAAGAAGCAGCCAGGAAACTAAACTTCCGAGCGTCCAAGACGATGTCTGTTGCGCAACAGTTATATGAAGGAATTGACTTAGGCAAAGAGGGTACCGTTGGTTTAATTACCTATATGCGTACCGACTCTACTCGGATTTCACCGATTGCCCAAGAAGAAGCCAAAGAGTTTATTATGATGAAATACGGCCCAGCTTTTTATCCAGAAACGCCGCGTCTTTACACCAAGAAGAATGCCAACGCACAAGATGCGCATGAAGGCATACGTCCAACTTCTGTACTGCGCGAACCGGATCAGATGAAACCGTTTCTCAGCAAAGATCAATATCGCTTGTATAAGCTCGTGTGGGAGCGTTTTGTTGCAAGCCAAATGTCTTCAGCGGTACTCGATACGATGACGATTGATTTAACAGCTGGCGATACCGTGTTCCGCGCAAATGGCTCCAAGATGAAGTTTGCTGGATTCATGAAGGTTTACGTCGAAAGCAATGATGATGGCACTACGGAAGAAGACAAATTGCTTCCTCCTTTGACAAAAGGAGACTCCTTAGAGAAACAGAGCATTGAACCGAAACAGCACTTTACTCAACCGCCTCCAAGATATACAGAAGCTCGTTTAGTAAGGGCGTTAGAGGAAATGGGGATAGGTCGCCCAAGTACGTACGCACCAACGCTGGAGACGATCCAGAAGCGTGGTTATGTGGCGATTGAAGAGAAGAAATTCGTTCCAACTGAGCTTGGTGAACTGGTAATTCAATTGATGCAGGAGTTTTTCCCTGAAATCTTGGATATCGAATTCACTGCGCATATGGAAGAAGAACTCGATTTTGTAGAAGAAGGCAAAGAAGACTGGGTCCGTGTTCTGGATACGTTCTATACGTCCTTCGAGAAGCGGCTTGAGTTCGCTGAAGAGGAAATGAAAGAAATTGAAATCCAAGATGAGGTTTCCGATGAGATTTGTGAGAAATGCGGAAAGCATCTTGTTTATAAAATGGGTCGTTTCGGCAAGTTCCTTGCCTGCTCAGGCTTCCCGGATTGCCGCAATACGAAACCGATCATTAAAGATATTGGCGTCACTTGCCCAACTTGCCATACAGGGAAAATTGTCGAACGCAGAAGCAAAAAGGGCCGTGTTTTCTATGGCTGCGATCAATATCCTACTTGTGACTTTGTCTCATGGGATAAACCAGTCAGTAAACCATGTCCTGTATGCAGCTCGATGATGATTGAGAAAAGAAGCAAGAACGGCGTAAGCATTCAATGTACGCAGTGTGATCACAAAGAAGAAGTTAGTGAAGATAATTCAGACGATATGAAAGATTAGAGGTGTCCGATTTTGCCAGATTATCCAAGAGTAACAGTCATCGGCGCAGGATTGGCTGGAAGTGAAGCTGCCTGGCAGATTGCCCGTCAAGGCGTGCCTGTTACTTTATATGAAATGCGTAATGTTCGCAAAACGCCTGCACATATTACGGATCAATTCGCTGAGTTAGTGTGCAGCAACTCGCTTCGCTCCAATGGTCTAATGAATGCTGTAGGTGTGTTGAAAGAAGAAATGAGACGAATGGATTCACTGATTCTCTCATGTGCTGATGAGCATGCTGTGCCTGCCGGTGGTGCTTTAGCGGTTGATCGCGACGGTTTTTCGCAAGCCGTAACTTCTACGCTAAGGAATCACCCGCTCATTGAGGTCCGCAATGAAGAAGTTCAAACCCTGCCTGAAGGCATTACGATTGTAGCTTCAGGTCCGTTGACTTCTCCAGCGCTTTCAGCTGATCTCAAAACATTAATGGGCGAAGAATATTTATATTTCTATGATGCAGCAGCGCCGATTGTTGAGAAAGACTCGATTGATATGAACAAGGTTTATCTGGCTTCCCGTTATGACAAAGGAGAAGCGGCCTATCTGAACTGTCCGATGACGGAAGAAGAGTTCAATATTTTCTATGAGGCTTTAATCACGGCTGAAGTTGCAGAGCTTAAAGAGTTTGAGAAAGAGATTTATTTTGAAGGTTGTATGCCTTTGGAAGTTATGGCTAAGCGCGGCAAGCAGACGGTACTTTTTGGACCGATGAAACCTGTAGGTTTAATAAATCCGCATACAGGGAAAATGCCGCATGCCGTTGTGCAGCTTCGACAAGATAATGCCGCGGGAACGCTGTATAACTTAGTTGGCTTTCAAACCCATTTAAAATGGGGCGAGCAAAAAAGAGTGTTGTCTCTCATCCCTGGATTAGAGCAGGCGGAATTTGTTCGCTATGGTGTAATGCACCGAAACACATTTATCAACTCGCCGAAGCTGCTTGAGCCCACATATCAATACAAGCATCGTGAGGATCTGTTTTTCGCAGGACAAATGACGGGCGTTGAAGGTTATGTGGAATCTGCGGCGTCCGGTTTGATTGCTGGTTTGAATGCAGGACGATTAGCCAAAGGTCAACCTTGTGTAACGCTTCCGGCGGAAACAACGTTAGGCAGTATGGCGAATTATATTACGACAGCTGAGGCCAAACATTTCCAGCCGATGAATGCAAACTTCGGATTGCTTCCACAGCTGCCTGAGCGAATTCGGAACAAAAAGGAAAAATATGAGAAGTTGGCTAACCGCGCGTTGGAGAGTATTCAGAATTTTTCGAAAACACAAGTCGAATAAGTTGTAATCTCGGTATTCACTGTGGTACTATAATTATGTTTTGTGGCATTTTTCATTCGTTTCCTCATACATTTACCTCTAGATGCGGTCTTTTTTCGATTTGACCTCGCTAGAGGTTTATCTCTTTTAGGAGACCCTTACGGACACAAGGACTTACTTCATGGTTATGATTCCATTTGAGAGGTGAGATAAGATGGATTCCAGTCAAGCAACGTTTCATGCGACAACCATTTTTGCAATTCGTCATCAAGGTAAAGGTGCGATTGCCGGAGATGGTCAGGTGACATTCGGAAACAGTATGATTATGAAAAGCAGTGCCAAAAAAGTACGGCGTTTACATAGAGGCAAAGTTATCGCGGGATTTGCCGGTTCTGTTGCGGATGCAATTACACTTTTCGAGAAATTTGAAGGCAAGCTTGAGGAACACCATGGCAACTTGCAGCGCGCAGCGGTAGAGCTTACGAAGGATTGGCGTCAGGATCGCGTATTGAGACGACTTGAAGCAATGATGATCGTCATGGACGCTTCTGGTTTGTTGCTGCTTTCCGGCAATGGGGAAATCATTGAACCGGATGATGGCATTTTGGCGATAGGTTCCGGTGGAAGCTTTGCTTTGGCTGCCGGTAGAGCGCTGTATCGTCATGCACCAACACTCAGTGCCAAAGAAATCGCACATGCGGCTTTAACAACCGCTGCTGAGATCTGTGTGTTCACGAATCATAATATTATTGTCGAAGAGATCGAGTAATTTCGTTGTTGGTAGTTTTCATTTGAAATACTTACGATATTAGTTTTGCTCAAGGCAAAACTTTTAGGAGGGTATCCTACATGGCAAACAGCTCCCTTACACCAAAACAAATTGTCCAAGAACTGGATCGATACATTGTAGGTCAGAAGAAAGCGAAGAAATCAGTGGCGATCGCGTTGCGCAATCGTTATCGGAGAAATCTTGTTGATGAATCCATGAGGGATGAAATTGTTCCTAAGAACATCCTGATGATTGGTCCTACTGGTGTTGGCAAGACCGAAATTGCCCGCAGACTTGCGAAATTGGTTGGCGCGCCATTCATTAAGGTTGAGGCTACGAAATTTACGGAAGTTGGCTACGTTGGACGGGATGTCGAGTCTATGGTCCGCGATTTAACGGAGACGTCTGTCCGTATGGTGAAAGCTGAACGCATGGAGAAGGTGAAAGACAGAGCTGAGAAATTAGCGAATGAACGTCTAGTCACTTTGTTGGTGCCCAGCGCCACCCGTTCCAAGACGCAGCGTAATCCCTTCGAGATGCTGTTTGGTGGGCAGAATCAACCAGAGCAGGAAGAAAGCGCTCCTGACCCTTCTATCGCTTCTAAACGGGCAGAAATCGCAGAACAATTGACACATGGTAAATTAGAGAATGAGCTTGTGGAAATTGAAGTGGAAGATTCTTCTCCTTCGATGATGGATATGCTCGCAGGTCAAGGCAATGAGCAAGCTGGCATGAACATGCAAGAAATGTTCGGCAACCTGCTGCCCAAAAAAATGAAAAAGCGCAAATTGCCGGTCAAAGAAGCAAGGAAAGTGCTCACGCAAGAAGAGGCTCAGCGATTAATCGATATGGATGAGGTTATTCAAGAGTCGATTCATCGTGCTGAACAATCCGGCATTATTTTTATTGACGAAATCGATAAGATTGCAAGCAGCAGCCGCGGTGGCAGTGGACCTGATATTTCTCGGGAAGGCGTGCAGCGTGATATTCTGCCAATCGTTGAAGGCTCGACGATTGTGACGAAATATGGCCCTGTGAAGACGGATTACGTGCTTTTCATCGGTGCAGGGGCATTTCACATTGCCAAACCTTCTGACCTTATTCCGGAGCTTCAAGGCCGGTTTCCCATTCGCGTTGAATTAAGCGATTTAACTTTGGAAGACTTTGTTTCTATTTTGAAAGAACCCAAAAATGCTTTAACTAAGCAATACACCGCCTTATTGCAAACAGAGGGGATAACGGTTGACTTCGCGGAAGAAGCAATTTATGAAATTGCTCGTATCGCGGTCGAAGTGAATCAGAATACAGAGAATATCGGGGCTAGACGTTTGCATACGATTCTGGAGAAGCTGCTAGAGGACTTGTCCTTCGAGGCGCCTGAAATTACGCTGGAATCCATCGTAATTAACCCTGAATATGTGCGTGATAAGCTTGGCGATATTGTACAAAATCGAGATTTGAGTCAATACATTCTATAATGATTGAGTGCATGGTGACGTAAGTAGGAGGCAGTTACATGAGTTTACTAAACAAAACAAGAAGGCTTAATCGCTTGCTGCAAAAAGAAGCAGGCAATGCGGTTAGCTTTATGGATATGGCTGAAGTATTAAGGGATATTGTCATTGCCAACATCTATGTTGTCAGTCGTAAAGGCAAAATCCTCGGCTATGCAACAACGAATGATCCTGTCTCATTAGAGATGAATCAATCGATTCTGATTGAGCGCAGGTTTCCGATTGAATCCAATAATCTTCTGTTGAAGATTGAAGAGACATCGGCAATTGCTGAGCCTGACAGTCCGTACTTCTATTACACGGAGCAAATGAAAGATATGTTTCCATATATCCATACGACTTTAGTACCAATTATTGGTGGGGGAAGTCGCTTGGGGACGCTGATTCTAAGTCGCAACGAAGGTACTTTTATTGATGACGACTTAGTCCTGGCCGAATACGGTTCAACAGTTATTGCAATGGAAATTCTAAGAGAACGTGCGGAAGAAATCGAAGAAGAGGCAAGAAGCAAGGCCGTTGTTCAAGTGGCGATAGGCTCCTTATCTTTTAGCGAGATGGAAGCTGTGGAACATATTTTCGAGGAATTAGACGGCAAAGAAGGACTCTTGGTAGCCAGTAAAATTGCCGATCGAGTCGGCATCACGCGTTCCGTTATTGTAAATGCACTTCGCAAGTTAGAGAGTGCGGGAGTTATCGAGACGCGTTCACTTGGCATGAAGGGCACTTATATCCGTATTCTAAATGAACAATTAATGCAAAGCATTGAACAAATCAAGACCAAACTTTAAGTAAACATATCGAAAAGCCCTATCTGTTAAAAAGATAGGGCTTTTTTCTTATTGTAAGTTAGCCTAATATCTTAGATGATAAGAAATGTAACAAAAGGTTTTACATATTTCTACAATATGGAACTAATTCGAATTATTTTTATAAAAATAATGTCGAAATAAGAAGGATTACTCAATTCCAATGTTGAAATATAAAATTTAAATACGCTATAGAAAGGAGGGTAACTACTATGTCTTTGTTAGACAAGCCAAGTTGGAACTTAATGGAGCGTTCACTCGACGCATCAACCTTGAGACAAAAGGTGGTAGCGAACAACGTAGCTAATGTTGATACACCCTACTTTAAGCGCTCGGATGTACTGTTTGAAGATCTTCTGCAAGGTCAGATGAGTTCATCAACACCCTCTATAGAAGGTTATCGGACAGACAGTAGGCATTTCTTTATAGGGAAATCAACAAATTTGCCAAATACAGAAATAAAAACCGATGAATCGACTGCGATTAATAACAACATGAATAATGTTGATATGGATTACGAAATGTCTTTGATGGCTAAGAACCAGCTTAAATACAATACAATGATTCAACAGATGAACAGCGAATTCAAAAAAATGCGCACGGTGCTAGGAGGGAAATAATATCCAATGAGACTTACGAATGGATTTGATATCAGTTCATCTGCACTCACGGCTCAACGATTAAGGATGGATGTAGTCTCCTCTAACATCGCGAATGCGGATACAACACGAGCGAAGTTTGTTGATGGCAAATGGGTTCCATACACAAGAAAACTAGTTTCATTTGAAACAAAAGCTCAACCAACTTTTGCGCAGTCCCTTAAGTCTGCAATGGCGGATGGCACTGGAGAAGGCGTGAGAGTGAATAAGATCTTCGAGGATTCCTCACCGATGAAGCAGGTGTACAACCCTACACATCCAGATGCGGACGGTAATGGATTCGTTTATATGCCCAATGTCGACATTCTTAAAGAGATGGTTGATATGATGTCAGCAACAAGGTCGTATGAAGCGAACGTTACAGCACTGAATGCCAGCAAATCGATGATTACGAAGGCTTTGGAAATTGGTAGATAACCATAACAGGAGGTTGCATCATGATTGACAAAATCAGTTATAGTCCACTTAATATCATGAGCTCAGTCCAACCGAAGGATAATTCGGGTGAAGGGGCTGCTGACCTCGGGAAAAGATTTGGTTCGTTTTTGAACGACGCAATAACGAATTTAAACACACAACAACAGCAAGTTGACCAGTTGAATCAGAGTTTCATTAAAGGTGAGCTTTCCGATGTACATCAACTGACAATTGCCTCCGAGAAAGCATCATTAGGTCTGGAGTTGACTGTGCAAGTCAGAAATAAAGTCCTAGAAGCTTACCAAGAAATGATGAGGATGCAGCTGTGATTTCACAAGATGCTGCTAAACTTTGGTTCGATGAGGTGACAGAGTGAACGAGAACCTGCTCCAGTACTGGGAAAAGGTGAAGCAATATTGGAATCGATATAGTAAAACGACAAAGATCACTTTTGTTGCAACTGTGTTCTTATTGATTCTAACTGCCGCAATAATAAGTATTAATTTATCCAAGACAGACTATTCATTAGCATTCACTGAATTGCAGCCTAGTGACGCATCTGCCATCAAGGGTTATCTGGATACTGCTAAGATTCCATATAAACTTAGTGCTGATGGTAAAAGTATCGAAGTTCCTACGAATGAAGTAGCAAATGTAAAGCTAGGGGTAGAATCACAAGGCTTAAACAAGAATGGTTCCTTAGGTTTCGGTGCTTTTAGCAGCAGCAGCTCCTTTGGTATTACAGATAACGAATTTAAAGTGAAATATTTGAACGCAATTCAAGGGGAATTGCAGCAGTTGATTAATTCGAATCAAGCAATTGCAAGTTCAAAGGTGTTAATTTCACTCCCAGAAGAAGGTCCGTTCTTACAACAGCAACAAGAAAAAGCAACAGCATCCGTTGTTCTGCAAATGAAGCAAGGTTATACGCTGGACCAAGGCAAGATCGATACGATCTATAACTTAGTATCACACAGTGTGAAGAATCTTCCTGTAGAAAATATTACGATCTCCAATCAATACGGAGAGAGTCTGGTTTCTTCCAAAGCTGGCGGCACTTCTTCATCAAGTCTTGTCTCGAACCAATCCGATATTAATAACCAATTCCGAAATGATTTGCAAAAAAACATCAACAACATGTTAGGCACGATGTTTGGCCGGGATAAAGTTAATGTCAGTGTCTTCTCCACGATGAATTTTGATCAAAAGAAAAGTAAAGAACAATTGGTAAGCGCGCCAAACCAAGTCGATCAAAAAGGTTTGGAAATTTCTTTGCAGGAAGCTACGGAGTCTTACGTAAACAAGGGAGCAGATGCGACAAGCGGCGTTCCGGGAACTGGCGCTACCGATGTTCCAGGTTATCCGGGCTCAAGCGCATCAGGCAACTCTAACTCCGAAAAAAATAGCAAGACAGTGAATTATGAAGTTAACCGAATTACGAATGACATTATCTCTACACCATATGTCGTTAAAGATTTAAGTATTAATGTCGGTATCGAGCCGCCGGTTGCAGATGATCCCAATTCTTTGACGGCAGAAACCAAGGCTGCGGTTCAAAGTGCATTAGTGAACATTGTGAGAACGGCACTAGCTGACAATAAAGTTACTTATACAGACGAAGAATTGCAGAAAAAAGTTACAGTATTCGCTCATTCTTTTGTAAAACCTAAAGATACGCTTGCTTCCTCAACAACTAAGTATTTAATGTATGGCGGTCTAGCACTAGCAGCGCTTGCTATTGGACTTATTGCTGGTTTGGCAATTCGCAAACGCAGAAAAGCTGCACAGCAATTAGACCAAGATATGAACATCGCTGCAAGCAAAGCGGAACTACCAACCATTGATATTGAAAATGTAACAAATGACAATCAAGTGCGTAAGCAACTGGAAACTCTTGCGAAAAAACGTCCAGAAGATTTCGTGAATCTGCTTCGTACTTGGTTAGTAGACGAATAGAGGTGCACTTGTATGGCCAAAGCTGCTTTGCAAGGGTTAACCGGACGACAAAAGGCAGCCATTCTTTTGATCAGTTTAGGCCCTGAGGTGTCTGCTCAAATTTTCAAACACCTGCGTGAAGAAGAAATTGAACAGCTTACTCTTGAGATTGCAAACGTCCGAAAAGTTGATTCTTTTGAGAAAGAATCCATCTTATCTGAGTTTCATCAAATATGCTTAGCTCAAGAGTTTATTTCTCAAGGCGGTATAGCATACGCTAAGGATATTTTGGAAAAAGCGCTCGGAACTCAAAAAGCCTTCGATATTATCAATCGTTTGACGGCTACATTGCAAGTTAGACCTTTTGATTTTGCGAGAAAAGCGGATCCAGCCCAAATTTTAAACTTTATCCAAAATGAGAACTCTCAAACGATCGCTTTGGTATTGTCTTATTTGCAGGCTGAACAAGCTTCGATTATTTTGTCTTCATTGCCGCAAGAGAAGCAAGCAGATGTTGCTAAACGTATCGCGCTTATGGACAGTACTTCACCTGAAGTTATTAGCCAAGTAGAACGAGTTTTGGAGCAAAAGCTTTCTTCGACTGTTACGCAGGATTACACAAATGCTGGTGGTATTGCTTCTATCGTACAAATTCTGAATGGCGTCGATCGCGGTACAGAGCGTACGATTCTAGACTCGCTAGAAATTCAGGATCCGGAATTGGCTGAAGAAATCAAGAAACGTATGTTCGTCTTCGAGGATATCGTCAATATCGACAATCGTTCTATTCAACGGATTATTCGCGATATCGAAAATGCTGATCTGCAGCTTGCGCTCAAAGTGGCAAGCGAAGAAGTGCGCGATGTCTTGTTCAAAAATATGTCCAAGCGTATGGCGGAGACGTTCAAAGAAGAAATGGAATTTATGGGTCCCGTTCGTTTGCGTGACGTGGAGGAAGCTCAAACCAGAATCGTTGCCACTATTCGCCGCTTAGAGGAATCAGGCGAAATTATCATCGCGCGTGGTGGAGGAGACGATATTATTGTCTAATATCATTAAATCATTTGCATACTTTCCTTTAGATGATAAGAAATTAGTCGAGACTATCTTGCCGCTGCAGTTCATGCAGAACGAAGGATTGAATGAGCTAACAGCCGAGCAGCAACAGGAAATAACGGAAGCCACGTCGATGAAGGATCAGATCCTTCAAGACGCTGAGGCTTTTGCTAATGAACAAATTCACCAAGCTATGCAGGAAACTACTGCGCTTCGTGAACAAACAAATGAAGAAATTAACCATTGGTGGGAAGCACGCCGCGCTCAAGATGAAGAGCACATTGCTTTATCCAAACAAGCGGGCTTTGAAGAAGGCTATCAGCAAGGTATGGCGCAAGCGGAAGAAGTGCTGAGACAAGAGTATGGAGAAATGTTGGCTGAGGCTAAGGCAATTTTGGAGCAATCCTATAAGCTTAAGCAACAAATCATTCAAGAATCAGAACCTTTTCTCATAGAGCTTAGCACGTCAATTGCTGAGAAGGTGATTGGCCGCCAATTGACGCTGAACCCTGAATGGGTGATTGATTTAATTCAAACGGTTCTCTCACGTAGACGCGAGAAGGGAATTATCGCACTATGTGTTGCACCATCGCAGTTCGCCTACATACAAGATGCGCGTGAGGAATTACTTACTTCCATTGATTCGCAAGCAGAGCTGCAAATTATTCCGGATTCTACCGTGCAAGATCGTGGATGTGTGATTCGTTCGTCATTTGGTAGCATTGATGCCAGAATTGATACTCAGTTGAAAGAGATCAAATCAGCATTACAACAATTGGCCACTCAAAGCGAGGGAATCTGATGGAAAATACGCTACCCAAAGCAGACAAGTACAAAGAGCATTTGAACTCGATTGATCCGATTCGCGTCAACGGCAAAGTGACGCAGGTCATTGGTTTGACGGTTGAATCGGAGGGGCCGGATGTCAGTATCGGAGATCTCTGCTATATTTATCCGCACAAATCGAACAAGCCGCTAAAAGCAGAGGTAGTAGGTTTCCGAAGCAACAAAGTCGTGTTGATGCCACTTGGTGATTTGGATGCAATTGGTCCCGGTTGTGATGTTGTTGGAACGGGGAAACCACTTACGGTTCAAGTCGGTCATGAGCTGCTTGGTAAAGTATTGGACGGTTTGGGACAGCCATTAGACGGGTCATTTCTCCCTTCCAGAATGGCACAATACTCGACCAATAATACACCAGGCAATCCGCTTACGCGTCCCCGTGTTCTTCATCCAATTTCGGTTGGCGTGCGCTGTATTGATGGGCTGCTAACAATTGGCAAAGGGCAGCGTGTTGGTATTTTCGCGGGTTCCGGTGTTGGTAAAAGTACGCTGATGGGCATGATTGCCCGGAATACTTCAGCTGATGTTAACGTGATTGCTCTAATTGGAGAGCGTGGTCGAGAAGTTCTTGACTTCATCGAAAGAGATTTAGGCCCTGAAGGACTGGCTAGATCTGTTGTGATTGTAGCTACATCAGACCAACCTGCATTAATACGGATTAAAGGTGCAATGATTGCGACAAGCATTGCTGAGTATTTCCGAGATCGTGGCTTGAATGTCATGATGATGATGGATTCCGTTACCCGTTTTGCAATGGCGCAGCGTGAAGTTGGCCTTGCTGTTGGTGAACCTCCTGCTACACGGGGGTATACGCCTTCGGTTTTTGCCATGCTGCCGCGATTGCTGGAACGATCAGGAACAGGTCCTAAAGGATCTATAACAGCCTTTTATACGGTGCTCGTTGATGGAGATGACATGAATGAGCCCATTGCTGATGCGGTGCGAGGTATTTTGGACGGGCACATTGTTCTTAATCGAAGCATTGCGAATAAAGGGCATTATCCAGCAATTGATGTATTATCCAGTGTCAGCCGCGTCATGAAAGAAATTGTTCCTACTGAACATATGGAAGCTGCTGATCAATTAAAGCGACTTCTCTCTATATATAAAGATTCGGAAGATCTTATCAATATCGGGGCGTATCAAAAAGGTTCCAACTCAAATATTGATATTGCTATGGATAATATTGAGGCCATATGGGATTTCACGAAGCAAAAGACAAGTGAAAAGTTGACGTACGAAGAAGCTCAAGAACGTTTGATTCATGAATTTTATAAGGGATGAGGGTCCTGAATGAACTTTCGTTATTCTTTCCAACAAATTGTCAATTTAAAAAACAATGAAAGAACACAAGCAGAGTGGGTATTGTCTGAGGCAATGGGGCAATTACGGACGGAAGAAACGAATCTATACGGTTTATTCGAGCAAAAAGAATCTTTGCAAAACGAAATGACTCATGTGACCAGCAAGTCTGTTTCGATTTCTCAAATGCTTACGATGCAAAGCTATATGAATCATGTTGATCAACAAATTGCCCGTAAGCATCAAGATGTGAAGCAAGCTCAACACGTTGTACTGAAAAAGCAAGAACATCTCTCTGAAAGAATGATTGATGAAAAAGTGTGGTCCAAGGCGAGGGAGAAGGCATTCAACCAATTTCAATCGTTTGTCGCCAAAAAAGAGCAGGATGCGCTGGATGAAATGGCCACAAACCGTTTCAAGCGATTAACGTATTGAGGAAGTAAAGGGGGGAAGAGGAGATGGCTGATTCAAACATAGAGGGTACATCTTATAGTGCACTGGAGAGATTTCTGATATGGTTTGTCATCCCCTTTGTGTTTACGGCGGTTTTGCTCTTCGTGCTGTTATCAATTTTTGATTATGATATCAAGAGCAGTATTCAGAAGGCACTACATAATATACCGGTCGTAGGGACAATCGTTCCTGCTCCCAAGGAGAAAAGCGTAGTAAGCAGTTCTGGGAAAACACAAACTGCTGAGCAAAATGTTAAATCTAAAGATGACGAAATTACGAAACTAAATGCACGAGTTGCCGAATTACAAGCGGCTTTGCAAAAAGCAGAATCGACTTCAGGACAGAAGGATGAATCGATTAAAGATGCACAATCGAAGCTGGCTGAGCTTGAAGACAAGCTGAAGACGAAGACGCAAACCGAAGAAGAATACAACGCTCAAATTACGCAGTTAGCCAATATGTACGCCAAAATGACACCTAGCAAAGCAGCGCCAATCATCGAAGCATTAACACCAAAAGAAATGGTCCTCATTTTCTCGATGATGAAATCTGACAGCCGTGGAGCTATTCTCGAAAAAATGGATGCAGCCAAAGCGGCGGTAGCTTCCATAGGACTCAAAGATGTTGTTCCGGTCCGTGACAAAGAAATTGCAGCCTTACAGGAACGTTTAGCAACGAATGGTACTAAAGATACTGCGAAGGCTGCAACAACGACAGTCAGCAAAACAGATCTTGGTCAAACCTTTGCCAATATGACACCCAAAAGCGCTTCAGCGGTCTTGCTTGAAATGAATAAATCAAATCCTGATAAGGTTTTGGCTATTCTAAGTGGAATGGACAATGCCTCCCGATCCAAGCTTATGTCATCGCTCTCTGACGCGAATAAGGAAGTTGCAGCTTCCATATCAGCTAAACTTGTTCAATAGTGGATGTTGATTCCATGAAGGGAGGTGAATAAAATGGATGTTCAAGTAGCTACAGTACCAACAGCGAACAAAGCTGTCGCAGCACAGAACAAAACAGCAGCAACTCCGAATGGTAAAACAGCGGCAACAGGAACAGGAAGTACTTCCACAGATACGTTTAATCAAGTATTGGGTGGGCAGGTTGCAGCGCAGGATTCACCTTCAGAAGATGTGAATGCATCAGATCCAGCGGTTTCACTTGATATGCTGCTGCAGATGCTGCAAAGCCTAGTTATGCCGCTTCAAGGAGCTGTTCCACAGCCTAAACAAGGAACAGAAGAGCAGCCGCTTCCTGAAATGCTGCTGGAGGCAATGAATAGCAATCCAGCGCTTGCGCAGCAATTGCTGCAAGACCCAAAAGTTAGCAAATGGTTCGCAGACGCAAAGCAGTTGTTGCAAACGCTTGGAGACAATACAACAGGCGGAGCATTAAGCTTGCCCAATGCATTGAATTTACAAACTGCGGATTCGTTGAACCTGGATGCTCAGAATACATTGTTGACGCTAGCTTCCTTTACGAAACAACAGCCCGAAAACCCTATTGTGAAGTTTCTGAATCAAGATCTGCAGAATACGATTCAGCCCTTGCTTCCTGAACTTATGACGTCCTTAAGTGGTCCAACATCTAATGCGAAAAGTGTGAAAACGACGACGGATGCCGCTGCAGGTTTGATTGATGGCAACAAAGATGAAGTTGTTCCTATCGACCGATCTAATCATCACAAACGTGCAAGCAATCTTCCAGTTACGCCGAAAATGGTGGAAGATGCCTTCACACTTGTTCAAGCGCCAAAATCTAAATTAGAGCAGCTTGCTGTAAAGAATGTTCTTCTCGCGTCGACAATAGCAGCAAATACGGATTCAAAGGAAGCTTTAATTGACCTTGTGGATCTGCCAATCGAATCGGATGTATCATCGAACACGATTGTGACGATTGCTGATCTGCAGAAAGCGCAGATCGCGAATACAGCAGTTGCCAAAGCGCCTGTAACCATTAATGCTGCCAATTTTGCAGAAGAAATGACAGACCACGTTTTGAAGAACATGAAGATTACAGTGGCTGGAGGCTTTTCTGAAGCGAAGCTTTCCTTGTTTCCCAAAAACTTAGGTCAAGTTGATGTAAGAATTTCGATGCATGACGGTCAATTAATCGCCCAATTTGCTGCGGATTCCTTAGCTGGCAAACAAATGCTGGAAAGTCAACTGCCTTCTTTGAGACAAGCTCTTCTCATTCAAGGATTACAAGTCGAAAAGCTTGAAGTAACGCAAAATCAGAACATGCAATCCAGTATGTTCCAAGATCAGCGACAACAGCAAGCATTTGGTCAATCTCAACAACAGAATAAAAACCGTTCCGGCAATTTTCAAGAGGATCTGCTTGATTTTAATCAAGAAATTGAAAGTGTCGCACAAGCACGAACGGCAGTCAATGGAAATTCCTTCGATGTTATTGCCTAATCTAGCATGTATATGAAGCAGCGGAGGTGAAAGAGTGGCTACAACCCCGATTGTTGGTAATGTTACAGATTTAATCAATGCAGGTAACAATGCCAAAAACAAGGAAAAAGACAAGACGACGTTGGGCAAAGATGATTTCCTTAAGATTTTGATTACACAGCTTCAAAATCAAGATCCGACGCAGCCTTTGCAAGATAAAGAGTTTATTGCCCAGATGGCGCAATTTACTTCTGTTGAGCAATTGACGAATATGGCTGGCGAAATGAAGCTAATGCGTCAATCCCTAGGTTTTGTTTCAGGGTTAATTGGCAAATCCATTACTTGGACAGACATAGACTCATCTGGAGCTTCTGAAGAAAAGTCTGGTATCGTTGATTCCATCACATTTAAAGACGGTAATCAATACGCCAATGTGAAGGGAGTGGAAATTCCTCTTGACAAGCTCAAGAAAATTGAGAATGTCGGAGAAAGCAAATGACAGAGAGAATTTCCATAGGGCAGCTTTATCCTAATGCGGTTTCTCCTGCGACTACTAGACGAACACCTGTACAGCAGCCGGCATCAACACCCGGAATTCCTAATTTCCAACAACTTCTTCAGGATCAATTTGTTCGTTTCAGTCATCATGCAGAGGTTAGACTCCAAGAGAGAGGCATTCAATTAAAGCCTGAGCAATTGGACAAGCTTAGCCAAGCGATCGATAAGGTAGCTGCTAAAGGCGCCAAAGATGCGCTCATGATTCTAGGCGGGAATGCTTTAATCGTGAATGTTCCTAACCGAACTGTAGTGACTGCGCTTGACGGAAACTCTATGAATGAACATGTATTTACTCAAATCGATAGTGCAATTGTTATTGCTTAATGAACAGGCTCGACCGTGCAGGAAGCCTGGGGCTGTGGAACGAATGAAGCAGCTCATGATGTTTATAAACCGATTGGAGGCCCATAGATGTTAAGATCTTTATATTCAGGCGTTTCAGGTATGCGTGGTTTTCAAACAAAGTTAGACGTAATCGGTAATAATATTGCGAACGTAAACACAATTGGCTTCAAAGGCTCCCGTGTTATGTTCAAAGATATTCTCAGCCAAACAGTTTCAGGCGCAAGTGCTGCCGATGACAACCGTGGCGGCGTGAATGCACAGCAAGTTGGTTTAGGTGTTAGCTTGGCAGCCATTGATACGGTTCATACGCCAGGAAGCGCGATGACAACCAATGTAACGACTGATTTGCGTGTGAATGGAGATGGCTTCTTCGCTGTAGGTACTACAGCGCAAGTAGATGCTCCCTACTTAACAAGGTCTGGTAATTTCACATTGGATGCAAGCAGAAACCTTGTTAATGCGGAAGGCCTTCATGTTATGGGTGCTGAAGGTGCAGGTCCGATCGTAATTCCCGATGACATTGTCTCATTCTCTATCTCACAAAATGGAGACATTATGGGGGTTGACGCCACAGGTGCAACGGTAGCAACAGGTCAAAAAATTGGCGTTGTTAAAGTCGTTAATCCATCAGGTCTTGAGAAAATTGGCGGCAATTTGTATCGCATGACTGCCAATGCCAATCCAGATGGCGCTCTTACAGTTGGCGCTCCAGGCAATCCTGAAACAGGCACAGGCACTCTAATTTCAGGCCAATTGGAAATGTCCAACGTGGATTTGACTGGTGAGTTTACTGAAATGATTATTGCACAACGTGGTTTCCAAGCGAATTCACGGATTATTACAACTTCCGATGAAGTATTGCAAGAAGTCGTTAATCTTAAACGTTAATTTTCAGTAATGTGAAGTAGGGGAGCTAGCCTCCCCTAATCCTGATGAAGGAGGGGAAACATGATTTCTCTCACACGTTTAAACGGCAAGCCCATTTTCTTGAATGCCATTTTGATCGAACAGATTGAAGAGACGCCAGACACCATGATCAGTTTGACAACGGGAAAGAAAATCACAGTTCTCGAAAAGGCAGAGGTTGTGGTAAGCTTAGTGCGGACCTACATGCAGGAGATTGGCTCAGTTCGAGCGACAATAAAGTCCATGGATGCGGAGGGTTCGTAAGTGTTTAAGAACAAAATTTTCATACTCATTGTATCTATTTTAATTGCGATTACACTGATTTTGACAGCTGCTTTTGTATTGTGGAACTTTATGGAGAAAAACAATGAATCCAAGGATCCTGCAGTAAAAGCACAAGACGCAGTTGCCAGTGTAAAGCCAACGAAAGCCCCTTCCGCAGAAGCAGTCAAAGCCAACACGGCAATCATCAAAGATATTTTGACGAATTTATCCGGAAGTCAGAACTTCATTAAAATCAGCTTCGCTTTTGAATTGGAAAATGCCAAAGGCAAAGCAGAGTTTGACAGCTTGTTGGATTCCGCAGTTAAAGGAACAATTGTACAAGCACTAGGCGATTTAACCAAAGACCAGATTGAAGGCAGTAAAGGTTCCGATTCTTTAACTTCTACGTTAATGAACAAACTAAACCCATTATTACATGAGGGTAAAATCAAGCAAATTTGGATAACCGATAAAGTACTTCAATAACTCGCTTTTGATTTTGCTTAAAGGAGGTGACTCGAATGGTTGATGTTCTGTCGCAAAATGAGATCGATGCCTTGCTAGCTGCTTTGTCCTCAGGTGAAATGGATGCGGATGAACTTAAGAAAGAGGATACGCAGAAGAAGGTAAGGGCTTATGACTTCAAAAGAGCGGTACGCTTCTCTAAGGATCATATTCGAAGCTTAACCCGGATTCACGAGAACTTTGCGCGATTTTTAACAACGTATTTTTCTGCACAACTTCGTACCTTCGTACAAATTAGTGTTGTCCAGGTGGAACAGCTGCCTTACGACGAATTTATTCGTTCGATCCCGAAAATGACCATTTTGAACATCTTTGAAGCGGAGCCTTTAGAGGGTCGAATGGTGCTTGAGGTTCATCCCAATGTTGCTTTTGCTATGTTGGACCGCTTGTTGGGCGGTACGGGGACTACCCCAACCAAAATTAATGCTTTAACCGAGATTGAAACCATTGTTATGGAACGTATCTTTAGCAGAGCCTTCGATAGTTTGCAAGAAGCATGGAAGACAGTTATTGATATTCAGCCTCGATTGGAGGCACTTGAAACCAACCCGCAGTTTATGCAAATTGTTTCACCCAATGAAACGATTGCACTCATTTCACTCAGCACCAAAATCGGTGATACAACAGGGATGATTAACCTATGTATTCCTCATGTAGTCATCGAACCCATTATGCCTCGTCTCTCTGTCCATCACTGGTTTGTTTCCCAGAAAAAGACGAGAGCACCTGAAGAAGTGGAAGCACTTCAATCGCGCTTGGAAAAAACCAAGTTGCCTCTCATTGCAGAATTGGGTACATCTGAAATTACAATACGTGATTTTCTTGGCTTAACCGCTGGTGATGTTATTCCACTGCATAAATCCGTCGAAGATTCGCTTCAAGTCAAAGTGGGCGAGAAGCTGAAATATCTCGGAAGCCCTGGTACCTTAAAAGGGAAGATGGCTGTACAGATTACAGAAATCGTAAATGAAGGAGAAGAAGATTATGACGAATAACAGAGATTATTTGTCCCAAGAAGAGATCGATGCTTTATTGAGACATTCATCGGACGATAGTTCAGCCTCTTCTTATCACGGGCCTCCAAGAGTTGAAGATTATTTATCTTCGTTAGAGCAGGATGCACTTGGTGAAATTGGAAATATCACTTTCGGCAGTGCAGCTACAGCTCTTTCGACCTTGCTTGGCAAGAAAGTTGACATTACGACACCGAAAGTATCGGTGATCGGCAAAGAGGAATTGCAAGAACAGTTTCCTAAACCGCATGTAGCCGTACATGTTAATTATGTGGATGGTTTCGATGGCATTAATCTGCTTGTCATCAAAACTAGCGATGCCCAAGTTATTGCGGATCTAATGATGGGTGGAGACGGTACGGGCGGGGATGAACATCTCAGTGAGATTCATATCAGTGCCGTGCAAGAAGCGATGAATCAGATGATGGGTTCGTCAGCAACATCTATGTCTACGATCTTTAATCGATTTGTCAATATCTCACCTCCGGGAATCGACATATTAAATTTGTCGAAAGGAGAAGGAAAATTGCCTGATGAGGACGTATTTATTAAGATATCGTTCCGACTCATCATTGGCGATCTTATCGATTCTGTCATCATGCAATTACTTCCTGTTCCTTTTGCCAAAGAAATGGTTTCGATCCTAATGGGTGGAGATGGTTCAGATTCTGCGGTGGAAGCTGCACCAGCTGTACAAGCACCTGCTCCTTCCGCGCCGATGCAAGAGGTTCATACACCGCATCCTGCGTCTGCTCAGCCCGTTTATGAGCAGCCTATGTATCAACAACAGCAGCAGCCGATGTATGAACAACCAATGTATCAGCAACCGCCTATGGGACAGCCGATGTATCCACCTCAGCAGCCTATGTATCAGCAGCCTCCGGCAGCATACGGTGGGATGCCGAATCGTAATGTAAATGTCCAACCGGTTCAATTCGGGAATTTACAATCCGGTTCGATGTCACATGCAGAGGATACAAACCTTAATTTACTGCTGGATATACCGCTGAAGGTAACAGTAGAATTAGGCAGAACTCACAAGGTGATCAAAGATATTTTGGAGTTGT
This sequence comes from Paenibacillus ferrarius, assembly GCF_002027705.1. Classification (GTDB taxonomy): domain Bacteria; phylum Bacillota; class Bacilli; order Paenibacillales; family NBRC-103111; genus Paenibacillus_E; species Paenibacillus_E ferrarius. Next base: position 222,741 of record NZ_MBTG01000001.1, read on the forward strand.
CACAAGGGTCTATTATTGAATTGGATAAGCTGGCAGGTGAGCCTGTTGATATCTTAGTGAATAATAAGTTAATTGCCAAAGGCGAAGTCGTAGTCATCGATGAAAACTTTGGGGTTCGTGTTACGGACATTGTGAATCAATGGGAACGAATTCAAAAGTTACAATAATTTAATTCTAGGGGGACTTTATTCATGGCTAACCGTATTCTTATTGTTGATGATGCAGCGTTTATGAGAATGATGATTCGTGATATTTTATCCAAAAATGGTTATGAGGTTTGTGGTGAGGCAAATGATGGAGCACAAGCGATTGAGAAATACAAAGAGTTAAAACCAGACCTGATTACTATGGATATCACAATGCCGGAGATGGATGGTATTCAAGCATTGAAAGAAATTAAGAAGATTGAACCTAATGCTAAAGTCATCATGTGTTCTGCAATGGGGCAGCAAGCTATGGTTATTGATGCCATTCAAGCTGGCGCTAAAGACTTTATCGTAAAGCCGTTCCAAGCAGACCGTGTTATCGAAGCTATCAAAAAGACTCTAGGTTAAACCGTTAGGTTCGATTGAGTCTTACATAAACCGAAAGGGATGTGATTATGAGAAGACTCCAATCGAAACAACTGTCAATGATGTTACTCAGTGTAGCCGCGATGTTGTCTACTGCGTCACCGAGCTTTGCCGAAACAGAGCCGGGACAAGGTCTCCCAGCATCAGATTTTCCGACTACCGACTCTTTTGATTCTTTTGGAATGATTGTCAAGGTCATTTTCTTTCTCGTATTGATCATTCTTTTGTTCTTCGTACTTATCAGATATGTTGCAAAGAGAAATAAAGGCACCATGTTTGGGAACTCGATTCGCTCTTTAGGAGGAGTTCCCCTTGGGCAAAATAAGTCGATTCAAATTGTTGAAATTGGACATTCGCTCTTCGTGGTTGGCGTCGGTGAGAACATTCAGCTGCTGGATAAGATCAATGACGCCGATGAAGTAGCCTACATTTCGGAATTGCTGACTTCCTCACAGGATGATCGCGTGGGGTTTGGGACACTGAGCCAATGGCTCAATAAGCTGTCAAACAGAAAGAAGGACATTGAAGAGGAAGTGGAGATCACTTCTTCGTTTCAACAAGTATTTCACGACAAGCTTCAACGTGTGACAAACCGAAATAAAGATGCCCACGAATGGCTTTCTGATCAAAAACAAACAGATCGGTTGAATGATGAATGAAGAGAAAAAAATTAGTACTTACCTTAATGATTGTGTTGATCTCTGTGTTTCTTTTATCTCTAACAGCTTCCGCTGCTGATACGGACCCTAATAATCCTATTCCAGGATTAAATGTAAATATTGGTACTGGAGGCACTGCCGCGGGCTCTTCAAATACGGTAACATTGTTATTATTGTTAACCGTTTTGAGCCTTGCACCTTCTTTTCTTATTTTAATGACGAGCTTCACACGTATTGTGATTGTGCTTGGTTTCGTGCGTACGTCACTGGGAACTCAGCAGATGCCACCCAATCAGGTTCTAATCGGACTCGCTCTGTTTTTAACCTTTTTTATTATGTCTCCAACTTTGGGTGAAGTTAATCAGACAGCTCTTCAACCGTACTTGAAGGGGGAAATTAATCAAACCCAGGCTTTTGAGAAGGCATCACTGCCCATGAAGAAGTTTATGTTCAAACATACGAGGCAGAAGGATTTAAAGCTGTTCTTGGATTACACCAAAGCCAAAGCACCTACAGGTGTTGAAGATATTCCTATCACTACGTTAGTTCCGGCTTATGCGATTAGTGAACTGAAATCAGCTTTCCAGATGGGATTTATGATTTTTATTCCGTTCCTAGTCATTGATATGGTTGTTTCCAGTACGCTAATGGCCATGGGGATGATGATGTTGCCGCCTGTTATGATTTCATTGCCTTTCAAGATTCTGCTGTTCATTCTAGTGGATGGGTGGTACCTTGTTGTGAAATCATTACTCCTAAGCTATGGTTGAGGATCAAGATATCGGAGGTTTACTTAATGGGTTCGGAATTTGTTATTCGAATTGCCGGTGAAGCAGTATATACCGTACTGAAAGCCAGTGCGCCAATGCTTGTCATTGGACTTGTTGTGGGTCTAATGGTAAGTGTTTTTCAAGCAACAACACAAATTCAAGAGCAAACCTTGGCTTTTGTTCCTAAAATTGTTGCAGTTCTGCTGTCCATTTTAATCTTTGGGCCGTGGATCATGAATACACTGGTTGATTTTACGTTTAACTTACTCAACAACCTTTACAAATTCGTTGGATAGGTTGTGAGCGATATGACGACCATGTTTTTCCAGGTTATTCCTATTTTTTTACTTATTTTTTGTCGAATTACATCATTCTTTGTCGTGGTTCCCGTGTTATCTTCCAAAAATGTGCCGATGATGTTCAAAATCGGTCTTTCTGTATTCATCTCTTTTATTATTTTTGCGAGCATGGGGTTGGATAAGCCGATACCCATGGACGGTGAATACGTTCTGTTGATCATTCGTGAAATGCTTATAGGCGTTTTACTTGGTTTTCTGGCCTATATTTTCTTTACAGCCGTGCAAGCAGCTGGTGCCTTCATGGACATGCAGATCGGCTTTAGCATGGCGAGTGTCATCGACCCTTTAACAGGCGTTTCATCTCCGATGCTGGGCAATCTCAAGTACATGATTGCGATCTTGCTTTTTCTGTCTTTTGATGGACACCATTTCTTGATTAGAGCTATTATTGAAAGTTACCGTTGGGTGCCGCTGGACAACCAATTGTTCGCTCATCTCTATAACGGTGAAATATCGGATTTTCTGTTGAAATCGTTGTCCAAAATGTTTTATCTTTCATTCCAACTTGCTGCTCCTATTATAGCAGCCCTTTTTTTGACAGATTTAGGTTTAGGGCTGTTAACCAGGGTGGCTCCGCAATTCAATATTTTTGTTATCGGCGCGCCTTTAAAAATGATTTTGGGTTTTTTCCTGCTAGTCTTGCTGTTTCCAGAATTAATTTCCCAATTTCAAAATTTATTTGCAACGATTTTTGATCACATGGAGAAGTTGCTCCAACTCATTAGTGGTACACAGCAACCATCTCCCTAAATAGGAGGATAGCCGTGTCCCAGACGTATCGCTTGCAGCTCGATTTACAATGGTTTGCTGGGGAGAAGACGGAACCTGCCACAGCCAAGAAAAGGCAAGATGCTCGTAAAAAGGGTCAAGTCGCGAAAAGTATGGAATTGCCTGCGGCAGCCATCTTACTTTTTTCCTTTTTATCATTTCTCGTGTTCGGTAGTTATATGAAGGTGAGGCTGATCAGCATTTTTCAAAATGTTTATCAGAATCAACTGAACATGGATATTACCATGGGGAATGTTCAAGTATTATTCCTGAACTTAGTTTCGCAAAGTATAGTTATACTGGCACCTATCTTCATACTTGTTGTGGTTATCGCCTTTATTGGAAACTATGCTCAAATTGGTTTTTTGTTCATCGGCGAACCATTGATGATGAAATTCAACAAGATTAATCCAATTGAAGGTTTTAAGCGGATTTTTTCCATGCGAACAATTATGGATTTCGTCAAATCTATGTTGAAAATGTCAATCATTGGCGTTGTCGTTTATACGACTTTGATGGGGGAAAAGGTTAAGCTGTTAGGACTTGGCCATACACCTCTTGAGAATACGTTCACTTTTATCGCATCGCTCACCCTAAAACTGGGGATTAAGATTGGCGCGATTCTCATCGTATTAGCCGTATTTGATTTTATTTATCAAAGGTATGAGCACGAGAAGAGTCTCAGGATGTCCAAACAGGACATTAAAGATGAATATAAGAAAAGTGAAGGAGATCCGTTGATTAAAGGAAAGATTCGTGCAAAGCAGCGACAGATGGCGATGCAGCGCATGATGCAGGAAGTTCCTAAGGCGGATGTTATTATTACCAATCCAACCCACTTTGCAGTAGCCCTGAAATATGATTCCAAAAACATGCAGGCTCCGACCGTTATTGCGAAAGGAGCCGATTATGTAGCTCTCAAGATTAAAGATGTTGCTAAGAAAAATGGCGTTATGACGATGGAAAATAAACCACTAGCTCGAGCGATTTTTGCTCAGGTGGAAATCGGGGAGTCCATTCCAGCTGATTTATTCCAAGCAGTCGCAGAAGTACTGGCTTATGTATATAAGATGAAGGGCAAAACGAATTAATGAGAAGGGAGGTACAATCTGATGAAAATCAAGGATCTTGTGGTTTTAGTAGGTATTATCTGTATTGTCTTAATGATGATTGTACCGGTGCCAATCCCTTTATTGGACTTTCTGCTTATTATTAATATATCGGTAGCGTTAATGATTATATTAGTAGCTATGAATACCAAAGAGGCACTTCAGTTCTCGATTTTTCCTTCCTTGCTTTTGATAACGACATTGTTCCGGTTGGCTCTTAACGTATCCACGACGCGGAACATTTTGTCACATGCTGAAGCAGGCGACGTGGTCAGAACTTTTGGATCTTTCGTTGCACAAGGCAATATCGTCGTGGGATTCGTTGTGTTTCTCATCCTTGTCTTGGTCCAATTCATTGTAATTACCAAAGGTTCTGAGCGCGTTGCCGAAGTAGCAGCAAGATTCACACTCGATGCGATGCCAGGGAAACAAATGAGCATTGACGCTGATTTGAACGCTGGGCTAATTAATGAAGTACAAGCACGAGAACGCAGAAAGAAAATCGAAAATGAAGCTGACTTCTATGGAGCGATGGATGGAGCGAGCAAATTCGTAAAAGGGGATGCCATTGCAGGTATTATCATCCTCGTCATCAATTTGATTGGCGGCTTTATTATCGGAATGACGATGAAAGGGATGTCTTTCAGTAAAGCTCTTGAAACGTTCTCGATTCTAACCATTGGGGATGGCCTCGTCAGTCAGATTCCAGCTTTATTAATTTCAACGGCTGCTGGTATTATTGTCACTCGTGCTTCCTCCGAAGGAAATTTGGGTCAAGATGTTACCCGACAGTTAACGGCACAGCCCAAACTGCTGTACATTGTTGCGGGAACATTAGTTGTACTTGGATTATTTACTCCAATTCACTGGTTTACTACGTTCCCGATTGCTGGGTTGTTAGTTTATGCAGCCTTTAAAATGCAAAAGAATTTGGAACGCGAAGCGATCAAAGAAGAGCAAATGGTTGAAGAGAAGCAAATTGAGGAAGTAAGAAGTCCTGAAAGTGTCATTTCGTTGCTGCAAGTTGATCCTATTGAATTTGAGTTTGGATATGGTCTTATTCCATTGGCTGACACACAGCAAGGTGGAGATTTACTGGATCGTATCATCTTGATTCGTAGACAATGTGCGCTTGAACTCGGGGTCGTCGTACCTGTGATCCGGATCCGTGACAACATTCAACTGCGTCCGAATGAGTATATCATCAAAATTAAAGGCAATACGGTTGCGCGCGGAGAACTACTACTTAATCACTACTTGGCAATGAGCCCAGGTATTGATGATGATTCCATTACAGGAATTGAAACAACGGAGCCTGCGTTTGGATTACCAGCAATGTGGATTGATGAGGTAACCAAGGAACGCGCCGAGCTTTCTGGCTATACCGTTGTAGATCCACCATCCGTAGTTGCTACACATTTGACAGAAATTATTAAGAAACACACGCATGAGCTGCTTGGCCGACAAGAAACAAAGGCGCTTATCGACAATGTGCGCGAAACGTATCCTGCGCTTGTTGATGATCTTATTCCTTCCGTGCTATCCATTGGTGATATTCAGAAAGTATTGGCTAAATTATTGCGCGAGAAAATATCCGTGCGCGACTTGGTTACCATTATGGAGACACTTGCTGATTATGGCACGTATACGAAGGACCCTGAGATTCTAACCGAATATGTTAGGCAGTCTTTATCCAGACAGATCACGCAACAATTCACCTCTTTAGGGGATTCTCTCAAAGTAATTACTGTAGGTCCTTCCGTGGAGAAGAAAATTGCAGATTCTGTTCAGCAATCCGATCAAGGAAGTTATCTAGCGCTAGACCCGTCTTCTTCTCAAATTATCTATCATCGTGTTAGCGAGCAAGTTTCCAAATTAATTCAGTCTGGTCAACAACCTGTCATCTTAACTTCACCTACGATTCGCATGTATTTAAGACAGCTGCTAGAGAGAACGCTGCATGATATTCCGGTTCTTTCTTACAGTGAATTAGAGCCTAGTGTAGAAATTCAGAGCATGGGGGTAGTCAATCTATGAGAGTAAAAAGATACGTTGTCGACTCCATGCCTGATGCTCTGCAAAAAATTAGAACTGATTTAGGCAAGGATGCTGTCATTTTGAACACCAAAGAAATTCGCACGGGCGGATTTCTTGGTTTATTTGGCAAGAAGAAGATTGAAGTTATTGCAGCCATGGATGCTACCAATTCTAATTCGGGTACAGGCGCGCAGCAGCGAGTTGCACCCACACAACTGCAGCCCCAAAGAGTCCAGCCGGCAATAAATCAGATACAGCCGAATACATCTCAAGCACATATGTCGGATTTTCCGGATGTGCCGGATGTGTTTGCTTCGGTTGTCGCTGCCAAAGAGCCCGCTGTTGCCAAAGTGGCTATCGAAACTCCAGCAATGCCGGCCTATGCACCTCAGCAATCATATTCACCTGTATCCGTCAATGCACCAAATAGGGCTATTCAGAAAGATGATCATTTGATTGAAGAGCTTAAGCAAATGAAGGAAATGATGCGGAAGCTGACACAAGCAGCCGATGCAACTAAACTTCCGGAGCCTTTGCAGAAGATTGAGCAGCGATTGTACGATCAAGAGGTTGATCCTTTGCTCGTTCGTCAAATTATTGATGAAACTTTAGCCGATTTTGAACTTGCAGATGAATCTGTTACTGATGAGTCCGCGCGGCAGTTGGTTAAAGCCAAATTGGGTCAAGTGTTTAACTCAGCTGCAAATAAACAAATTTCACCTGACACGCGGGTTGTTCATTTCGTTGGTCCCACGGGTGTCGGAAAAACGACAACGATAGCTAAATTAGCCGCTGAACAAGTATTGAAGTTCCAACGTAAGGTTGGTTTTATTACATCAGATACATATCGTATTGCGGCTATTGAACAGTTAAAAACGTATGCGACTATTTTGAACGTCCCGCTTGAAGTTGTTTTTTCTCCACAGGATTTATCCAAGGCTTTTCATCAATTAGAGGACTGCGACGTTATTTTCATGGATACGGCAGGGCGCAACTTTAGGAATGAGATGTATGTATCTGAACTGAACTCTCTTCTCAAGACACAAGGAAACAGTGAAACGATCCTAGTACTTAGCTTAACGACGAAATACAGAGATATGAAGGCGATTACGAATAATTTCAATAGGTTCAAGCTGGACAAAGTGATTTTCACGAAAATGGATGAAACAGATTCTTACGGTGCAATTGTGAACGTGGTTCATGAGTTCTCTCTTCAGCTTTCCTATGTAACGAATGGTCAAAGCGTACCGGATGATATAACGGAGTTGAATGAATGGCAAATCATAGATTTGTTATTGGAGGAACCTAGTGCATGAAGGATCAAGCAGAAGGGTTGCGGAACCTGGTCCAGATTCAGAATGATAAAGGCACAAAGGCAACCAGGATCATTACCGTGACTAGCGGAAAGGGAGGCGTAGGGAAATCCAACTTTACGCTGAACTTTGCATTAACGCTTAAGTCCCAAGGTTATAAGGTTCTTGTCTTCGACGCTGATATCGGACTTGCCAATATTGATGTGCTTATGGGGGTTTCCTCCAAGTACAACTTGTATCATCTTCTCAAAAAGGAAAAATCAATCTGGGAAATCATTCAGAAAGGCTACAATGATTTAGATTTTATTGCAGGTGGATCCGGATTCAACGATTTGCTCCGCTTAACAGAGGAAGAGTTGGATTACTTTGCTGAGCAGGTTATGCAGCTTAACGGATATGTGGATTTCATCATTTTTGATACGGGTGCTGGGTTGTCCAAAGAAACCCTCAAGTTCATTCTTGCTGCCGAAGAAACTTTTGTTGTTACAACACCTGAACCTACTTCAATAACAGACGCTTACGCGATTATCAAAATGGTGAATTCAATGGGACATGATGTTTCGTTTAAATTAATCATCAATCGTGTGACGGACATGAAGGAAGGCAAGCAAACCGCCGATAAAATTTCATTGGTAGCCAAACAATTTTTGAACATCCATATCCCTTCTCTTGGGTTTGTGGATGATGATGTATCTGTATCCAAAGCAGTAAAAAAACAGGTGCCTTTCACAGTTGCTTTTCCTAATTCAGCAGCATCCAGAAGTTTGAACATATTAGTAGAAAATTACATCAAAGGTTATCGCGTCATTGATACCCCAACTTCTGGGGTAAAAGGGTTTTTAAATAAAATGATGAGACTTTTGAAATAGGATTTTTGAAAATCATGTCGAATAAGCACATAAAGGGAGGCGAACATCATGGCACCTTATAACATTCTTGTCGTAGACGACTCTGTCTTTATGCGAAAAATTATTAGCGATCTGATAACTGAAAATCCGCAATACAAAATTATTGGTACTGCAAAAAATGGCCAGGAAGCGATTGAGCAAGTCAAGCTTTTGCGACCAGATGCCGTTACAATGGACGTTGAAATGCCAGTAATGAATGGTTTGGATGCTCTTCAACGTATTATGGCTGAGCAGCCCACTCCCATTATTATGCTTAGTTCCTTAACGGAAGAAGGCGCTTCTGAAACCATTAAAGCACTGGAGTGGGGGGCTGTCGACTTTATTCGAAAGCCTTCAGGTTCGATATCCCTTGATCTATATAAAGTGAAGCAATTGCTTCATGAGAAACTGCAAATGGCAGTTCGCACGAAGATGAGAACCTTTCAACCTCTGCAGGAGAAGCCTCTGCCATCTCGGCCAATTGCTTCACAAGTGCTGGAGAGAAGCAAGGTTGGAGTGCTTAAACCACCGGAGCCAAGGGCAACCACAGCTGCGGGTTCTACACATTTTGATCATCTTGTCGCCATTGGGACATCTACTGGAGGTCCTAGGGCTTTGCATCAAGTAATTTCTAATATTCCTGCAGGATTTCCTGCCCCAATTCTTATTGTTCAACATATGCCGCCTAATTTCACCAAATCACTTGCGCAGCGGTTGAATGACATTTCCCAGATTCGCGTCGTAGAGGCATCTGAAGGAGATGTGCTCCAAGCGGCAACTGCTTACGTTGCTCCTGGTGGTTGGCATATGATCGCATACAAAGATTCCAACAAGACTTACAAAATTCGATTAACCAAAGAAGAGCCTCGTTCTGGCCACCGTCCTTCGGTGGACGTCATGTTTGAGTCCTTGCTTGGTATGAGTGAGTTGAAGCGGCACATCGTACTGATGACAGGGATGGGAAGCGATGGAGCCAAAGGCATGCTTTCGCTTAAGCAGGCCGGTGTAGCGACTACCATTGCTGAGTCCGAAGAAACATGCGTCGTTTACGGCATGCCAAGGGCTGCCGTAGAGCTCCAGGCTGCGATGCATGTGCTGCCACAACAAGATATAGCTGCTCGACTAGCTCAATGCGTACTTAATTAGATCAACAATAGCAAGCAAGTTGAATGATGATTCTATTGGAGGTGTGTGGTTTTGGAACTTAGTCAATATTTATCCATGTTTATCGATGAGTCGAAAGAGCATTTGCAATCCTTGAATGAGAACTTACTAAGTTTAGAAAGCAGCCCTCAAGATATTAGTATCGTACATAATATTTTTCGATCCGCCCATACGTTGAAAGGGATGTCCGCGACGATGGGCTTTGAAGACATTGCAGCCCTTACACATGAGATGGAGAATGTACTGGATCTTGTTCGTAACAGCAAAATTGAAATGAACCCATTTATTTTTGACTGTATTTTCAAAAGCTTGGATTCCTTGGAGTCGATGGTTGAAGATATTATCCAAGGTGGGACCGGAAAAGCAGATGTTTCCCCGATTGTTGTTTCACTTCGTTCCATTGTGACGGGTGAGTACATAACGGAGCAAGCTCCAGTAGCGGCTGCAGCAGTTAAAGAACAAACAAAAGGAATTGAAGTGGATGAATTTCAATATTCCATTTTGCAGCAATCGATTGATTCTGGATTTCTAGTTTTTTATGTAGAAGTAACCGTGAATGACAACTGCGTGCTGAAAGCAGCTCGTGCTTACATGGTGTTCGATGCTTTAGAGAGAATGGGAGAAATCGTAAAAGCGACGCCATCTGTTCAAGAAATTGAGCAGGAGAAATTCGATCGTTCGTTCTCCTTGTATTTCATTTCTAAGGTTGATCAAGGAACTCTTGAAAAAGAGATCCTGAATGTTTCTGAGATACACTCTGCTGTGATCATCACTGTAGATACGGAATCATTAGCCGAACTATCCCGTCCCAGAACAGAAGTAGAGGCGGCCAGACAAGAAATTGCAGCTGCTGTTGCAGCTGTAGTTGCAACAGCTCCAGTAGTTGCAACTGAGAGTGCTCCTAAGGCTGAACCGGCGGCACCTGTAGCAAAACCAGCAGCAGGCGGGGCTCCGGTAGCTAGTCGAACAATCCGGGTTGATATTGAACGTCTCGATGCGCTTATGAATTTGTTCAGCGAGCTTCTGATTGACCGTGTGCGTCTTGAGCAATTAGCGTCTGAAGTTAAACGGAATGATCTAACGGAAACCGTTGAGCACATGTCTAGAGTTAGCAGTGATTTGCAGAATATTGTTTTGAAGCTCCGAATGGTGCCTGTGGATTCTGTCTTTAATCGTTTCCCTCGGATGATCAGAGACTTAGCCAAATCATTGGATAAGAAAGTAGATTTAATCATTACAGGGGCGGAAACGGAATTAGATCGTACCGTCATTGATGAAATTGGAGACCCGCTTGTCCATTTGCTTCGCAACGCGGTCGATCATGGCATTGAATCCATTAGTGATCGTCTAGCAGCTGGAAAAAGTGAGCAGGGGACGATCCAGCTTCGTGCATTCCATAGTGGAAACCATGTCTTTATTGAAATTGAAGAAGACGGCAAGGGTATTTATCGAGATAAAGTTCTAAAAACAGCGCTTAAGAACGGTCTTGTCACGGCGGAGCAAGCTGCGAAATTGAGCGATATGGAAGTTTACAATTTACTATTCGCTTCCGGTTTCAGCACGGCGGAGAAAATTTCAGATATTTCAGGCCGTGGTGTTGGACTTGATGTCGTGAAGACGAAAATCCAAATGCTAGGCGGACATGTCCAAGTAGACTCCAAACCAGGCTTGGGCAGTAAGTTTTCTGTTCAGTTGCCGTTGACACTGTCCATTATTTCGGCGATGTTGGTGCGTTTGGGCAGTGAGAAATACGCCATCCCATTATCATCTATCGTAGAAACATCTGCGATTCAAAAACAACAAATCCGCAACATTCATGGCAACAAAATGGTGGATTATCGCAATTCGGTTATCCCGCTCGTTTCACTTAGCACCTTGTTCAATGTGCCTGACTTCAATGAAGATCTGGAAGAAGAAACCGAAATCGTTGTTGTGCGCAAAGGCGATAAACAAGTTGCCTTAATGGTCGATGAATTTATTGGCCAGCAAGAAATTGTTCTCAAAACACTTGGTAAATACTTATCCGGACTTTTTGCCATATCTGGCGCTACGATTTTAGGGGATGGACAAGTAGCTTTGATTATTGACCCTAATGCATTGATTAAATAATCATTTAAATCTAAGGAGGCATTCACAATGGGAGAAGAGAAAAAGGTTATTGTCTTTGCACTTGGCACGGAAGAATACGGCGTGGAAGTCGAGAAAGTAAGAACAATCGAAAGAATGCAGCCTATGACACGTGTACCGAAAGCACCTGAGTTCATTAAAGGTGTTATCAATCTGCGCGGTGTCGTAATTCCTATTATTGATCTTCGTTCCAGATTTGGGCTTAGCGAGCTGCCGACGACAGATGCTACACGGATTATCATTGTTTCGGCTGGTGATTTCGAGGTTGGTTTAATTGTAGATTCCGCAAATGATGTTATTGATTTGGATACTGACAATATTGATAACCCACCAGAGATCGTTGGCGGCATTAAAGCCAAATATTTGGATGGGATTGCCCGTGTAGGCGAACAAAGATTGTTAGTTCTACTTAATTTAGAGCAGGTTCTGGATCGTAATGAACTTCAACAGCTGGAAAGAATAGAGGAATAGGTTGTGGATGTATTTAGTCATTTAGCCGATTTTCAAATGGACGTTCTTAAGGAAGTAGGCAACATAGGTGCGGGTCATGCAGCGACCGCCCTATCTACTTTATTGGATAAGCCAATTGATATGCTGGTGCCCAAGGTGCGAATGCTTCCATTCGAAGAGATATGTGAAAGTGTCGGCGGTGCGGAAACGGTTGTTTTAGCTATATTCTTGCGCGTGGATGGCGATGCTCCTGGGAACATGTTTTTTATTCTTGATTTGGATGCTGCCAAAAATATGCTAAGGGATCTGATTGGTCTAAATATTCAGGATCAGGAAGAGTACTCAGAGCTTGAGTTATCGGCCTTGAATGAAATTGGGAACATTCTTGCTGGTTCCTATTTATCTTCATTGGCTGATTTTACGAACCTGAATATGCAGCCGACGGTCCCAGCGTTAGCGATTGATATGGCAGGTGCAATATTAAGTTATGGCTTGTTGCAATTTGGTCAAATGGGAGATCAAGCTTTGCTCATTGATACCAAGTTTATGGAGGGGGATAATGAAGTACAAGGACATTTCTTCCTAATTCCTGATCCGGAATCGTTTGGCAAAATATTTTCCGCATTAGGGGTAGAGTCTTCATGATTCAGGATAATCTGATTAAAGTAGGAATGGCTGACCTGAATGTTGCACACCAATCGGGTGTGCTGAAGACAACAGGGCTGGGTTCGTGTGTAGGTGTCACTTTGTATGATAGCCGCGTAAAAGTGGCAGGTATGGCACATGTCATGCTGCCTTCATCTGAAATTGCCCGTGAAGGATCGCTGAACATTGCTAAATACGCAGATACAGCTATTCCTGAGTTAATCTCACGTATGGAAAAGCTCGGTGCCATGGTAAGCAGACTAGAGGCGAAATTAGCTGGTGGAGCGCAGATGTTTGCATTTGCTGGAAATAATGATACGATGAGAATTGGCCCGAGAAATGTAGAATCCTGTAAAGATATGTTGAATAAATACAAAATTCCGATTCTTGCTGAGGATACAGGGGCCAATTACGGTCGTACGATAGAGTTCCTTAGTGAGACTGGCATACTGGTTATTCGAAGTGTCCAATTAGGAGTGAAGGAAATTTAATATGATTGGAACCATGCGCATTAATCTCATTGTAGCAACCGTAGCAGGGTTATTTACATTTGCTTTATCCATTGGCAATAACTTATTCCTGTCCACCTGTCTCAAAAGTGTTTATAGCTTTCTTATTTTATTCGTATTGAGTTTTGGTTTTCGGTGGGTATTAGGGCTCATGATTGGAGCTGAGCATGCTGCAGTCAGCACGGCCCCAAGTTTACCTGCTGAGGATTCGCCTGTTGGTCAATCGCTTGATCTGACAACACCTGATTTAGACGATGAAACACGCCAGATGATGAAAGCCAATCTTGGCGACAACAACGTTTCAACTGCTGCTGATATGCAATTTTCACCACTGAATCCACCAAAGCTAGTCACCAAGAATAATTTAGACCCTGAACAACTGGCTGGTGCTTTAAGGCGAATGTCTGAAGATTAAGGATGGTGAAACAACAAAATGATGATTGAACAAAAGCAGTCGCAATTAGCTAATCTTGAGCTATGGAAGCAGTGGAAGGAAGAAGGCTGGGTGCCAGCTAAGCAGTCACTTATTGAAAGTTACTTGCCTTTAGTTGATTATGTTTCAAGCCGGCTTGCAATTGGACTTCCCAAAAGTGTTTCGAAAGAGGATCTGTCCAGCTTTGGTGTGATGGGACTTATTGATGCCGTTGAGAAATTTGATTATGCTCGTGGTTTACAATTCGAAACGTATGCTTCATGGAGAATCCGAGGGTCTATTATTGATGGATTGCGTCAAGGTGATTGGGTTCCGCGTTCAGTAAGAGAAAAGGCCAAAAAAGTCGAGGATGCTTATCAGAAGCTTGAGCAGCAGTATCTTCGTTCGGTAACAGATGCGGAAATCAGCGCTTATTTGCAAGTCAGCGAGACCGACTTTCAACAAATGCTTCAAGATATTTCGATTACAACGGTTTGTTCAATTGACGATCCTATTCGCGAAGAAGACTCAGAAACACGTCTTTCCTTGCTGGTTGATGAAAAGGCTAAAAACCCTGAATTTCAAGTCAATGAGTTTTATCTAAAGGATTCTTTGGCCAAAGCGATTGAGCGTTTGACAGAGAAAGAAAGAACAGTTGTTTCCTTATTTTATTTTGAAGAGCTTTCATTAAGTGAAATTGCAGAAGTGATGTGTTTGTCTCCTTCGCGTATTTCGCAATTACATTCCAAAGCGATACTTCGTCTAAAAGGAGTATTGGGAAGATTTAAAAATCAACTTTTTCAGGATTCATAACCAAATTTGTTGGAGAAAGGTGGTATTCCATGCTTGAGAGGAACATGCCTTTAGATTACTATATCAGTATTTCCGTCTCGGACGACAAGTTGTCTGCTCAATTGCTGATTAGCAATATAGATGACACTTTCAAATTAACTGTAGGTCAATTGGAAGACCTTATTCAAAAAAATCGTATCGTGTATGGCTTGGATAAGCAGCTTATTGCTCAAATTGCAGCAGATCCAAAACCGTTTTATCACCAAAAAGTAGTGATAGCAGCGGGTACGAAGCCACAAGAAGGACAAAACGGCGCTATTAAATATATTTTTGCGTTTGATCAAGATGAAAAAAAACCGCTTGAGCTGGAAGACGGCAGGGTCAATTATAAAGAAGTTGTAACACTACATAATGTAAGAAAAGGTCAACTGATCGGGCAGCGCCTTTTGGCGACGGAAGGTGTGCCTGGACGAGCAGTGACTGGTGAAACGCTGTTTACCAAAGCGGGCAAGGAAGCCAGATTTAAATTAGGTAAGAACGTTATTGTAGATGCGGAGCAAATGAGCCTCTATTCCGCTATTGACGGCATGGTTGTGAGAACCGATCGTGATAAGATCAACGTTTTCCCTGTGTATGAAGTCAATGGCGATGTTGATTATAGCATCGGGAATATTGATTTTGTAGGTACGGTTGTTATCCGCGGCAACGTGTTGCCGGGCTTCAAAATTCGTGCAGCTGGCGATATCCGTGTTACAGGTGGCGTTGAAGCGGCAGAGCTCGAAGCGGATGGTTCAGTTGAAATTAATGCTGGTATTGTGGGGCAAAATAAAGCCCATATCAAAGCTGGTAAAAATGTCAAAAGCTCTTTCATACAAGACGCAACCATTGAAGTAGCGGGAGAATTATTAGTGTCTCAAAGTATCATGCACTCAACGGTCAGAGCTGGCAAGGCTGTCATATGCAGTGGGTCCAAGGGGCTCATCGTCGGCGGCACCATTCAAGCCGGAGAGCGCGTAACTGCGCGTACGATTGGGAATACGATGTCTACGGCAACCGTTGTTGAGGTAGGTGTTCTTCCTGAGCTTCGCAATGAGATGATCACTTTGCGCAATCAACATCGCGTCTATATGGAAAACATGGATAAAACCGATAAAGCGCTTACCCTGTTGGATGCTTTAGCGGCTGCGGGGCAATTAACGCCTGATAAAGTAGCCATGCGGATTAAACTTAATCATACGAAAAAGCAAGCTTTGGAAGAACAAAACACGATCAAGGAACGAATCCTTGAGATTGAGAAATCCTTGGAAGATTCCGACAAGGCCAAAGTTGAAGTTTTATCAACTGTCTATGGCGGAACGAAGATCGTGATTGGCCGTTATACGAAATTTATTAAAGATCCAACGAATCGGATGACGTTCCGATTAAGCGATGGCGATATTACAATGAGTACCTACGTGTAAATGAAGGAGTGGGTAAGTGATGAGCTTTAAAGCCATTGATTTACAACTCGCTGTACACAAAAACGATGAAGCCGGTATTCGGCAAAACCAGCTCATGCAAAAGCCTAGGCAGGATGAAGCCATTTTAGAGCATCAATCTCTGATGAATACGGAGAAAGATCGTCATCGCAGCAGCAAACTTGAAAAGAGCGATCGCGCAGATATCAAAGATCAAGGCAGAGACAAGCAGCAGGCTTCCAAGCGGAAGTTCAAGAATAAGAATAATCTTGAAACCGTCAGCACCGAGTCTCACCATTCGCCGGATCACCCTTATAAAGGCCATCATATCGATTTATCTCTGTAACGCGCTATTTTACTAATAGAAAAAGGTGAACCCTATGGCTATGCAGCCGTGGATGTATGTCGTTCTTCTAGGTTTAGTCATCATTGTATACGCCCGTTTTCTCCCCAAGGAGCAAACGGCATTGTCGAACAAAACCAATGTCGTTCAAGAAATTGAGGAGACGATCGAGCACTTCGCTGCTGAAATGGATGAGCAAAATCAGTCTCTGCTTAATCTTTTTTCCAAAACAAAGCAAGATTATGAAGTTGAGCTTGCCAAGCTGGCTGGCAGATTGGAATCATTGGAGAAGCAAAAGCATGAGCTTTCTCAAGAACTGACGAAAGTACATGTAAATCAGCAAGTTAGTCAACAATTAATCAATTCTGATCTGCCCACTGCCGCTTCGTCTATACAGTCAGAACAAGTGGAAGCTTCTTTCTTGCCTGTACCCGCGGAGGAAATCGTGGAAGAGCCCATCTATATGGGATTAAGCATGAAAAGCAGGTATACGGAATTATTTGCTTTACATGACCGAGGGAAAAGTGTAGAAGCCATCGCCAAGCAACTAGGAATGAATAAAGGCGAGGTTAGTTTGATCCTTCAACTTGCGAAACAGGAGGAGAGGGCTCGTGTTTAAGAATCGTTCTATTATATTGGGCATAGGGATTGGCATTATTATAGGGGCTTTGCTTCTACAAGTGATGTCTGTTCGCGCAAGTGCTCCAGGCCAGGCTAAATTGGCGATGGAGGAGATGGATCCTCAGAAATTGAAGGATGAAACCTCGAAATACTATCAAGTATTTGATAAAAGTGCCAAAATGTACACCCAAGCGGAATTGGATGCGGTCGTTCAGCAGAAATTGAAGGATGAGGCGGAACGAATAGCAGCAGCTAAGCCCAAAGATCAACCCAAAACGACTGCCCCTGAAGGCAGCCCCAAAATCATTCTTTATGTGCAGCCTAATTTGGATGCAACTGCGGTTAGTGATTTATTAATGAAATCAGGCATAATAACGGATCGCAAAGCCTTCGTCACCGAATTGGAGAAGCAAGGCGGCAATACGAAGCTTCAAATCGGCTTTCACTCTTTTGAGGGCGTTATGGATATGTCCAAAATCGTTACAAATTTAATTACAGCTCAATAGCATGCTTACAAATGGATCTTCTTCTTTTAGAGGTCTTTTTTGTTCGTTCACGTACTTGAATGCCGCTTCAGTTGTGAGAAAATCCGTTCATGACAAAAGGTTGCATAGGGATTTGAGTTGTGGTATATTTATTCACGGTGTTAAAAACTCACGCCCGTCAATTTGCATAATGGTGCTTACTTAGGTAAGTTTTATGCAAAGATGCGATAGGCGGCGGATACCAAATAAACCATTTTAGAGGAGGGATTGGGGATGGCAGTTATCTCCATGAAACAGCTTTTAGAAGCTGGCGTACATTTCGGTCACCAAACACGTCGTTGGAATCCGAAAATGGACAAGTATATCTTTACAGAAAGAAACGGTATTTACATTATCGATTTGCAAAAAACGGTTAAAAAAGTTGAAGAAGCTTACAACTTTGTTAAATCCGTTTCTGAAGATAATGGTACGATTCTTTTCGTAGGAACGAAAAAACAAGCACAAGATTCCGTTGCGGAAGAAGCAGAACGTTGCGGCATGTACTTCATCAACCAACGTTGGTTGGGTGGTACATTAACAAACTTCCAAACGATTCAAAAGCGTATTGACCGTTTGAAAACTCTTGAAAGATGGGAAGAGGACGGCACTTTCGAAGTTCTTCCTAAGAAAGAAGTTATCATTCTCCGCAAAGAGAAAGAGCGTCTTGAGAAATTCTTGGGCGGTATCAAGAACATGAAAGGTCTGCCTAGCGCACTTTTCATTATCGATCCACGTAAAGAGCGTATTGCTGTTGCAGAAGCTCGTAAATTGGGTATCCCAATCGTTGGTATCGTTGATACAAACTGTGATCCGGACGAAATCGATTACGTGATCCCAGGTAACGATGATGCGATTCGTGCCGTTAAATTGCTGACAGCGAAAATTGCTGACGCAGTGATCGAAGCACACCAAGGCGAACAAACAACAGCTTAATCTATAGGAACGTGAAAAGGGTGGTTGGAAGGTGTAACAGCCTGTCACCACCCTTTTTTTAAAGAGTCAATGTGTGCTACATAGCATCATAAATAACAACTAACGGGAGGTTTCTTTCAATGGCAGTTACAGCAGCACAAGTGAAAGAATTACGTGAAAAAACAGGCGCAGGTATGTTGGATTGTAAGAAAGCACTAGAAGAAGCTAACGGCGATATCACAAAAGCCGGCGAATTGCTTCGCGAAAAAGGTCTTTCCGCAGCAGCTAACAAAGCTGGACGTATTGCTACAGAAGGCGCTGTTGAATCTTACATTCACGCTGGCGGTAAAGTAGGCGTACTTGTAGAAATCAACTGTGAAACTGACTTCGTTGGTAAAACAGATCAATTCAGAACTTTCTGTAAAGATATCGCTATGCACATTGCTGCAGCGAACCCAACTTATGTACGTCGTGAAGAAGTGCCAACCGAAGCTTTGGAGAAAGAGAAAGAAATTCTTCGCAACCAAGCGCTTAACGAAGGCAAACCAGAGAAAATCATCGACAAAATGGTTGAAGGCCGTATCGGGAAATACTACGAAGAGTTCTGCTTGATGGAACAACAATTCGTTAAAGATCCAGACAAAACCATTGACCAATTGCTGAACGAGAAAATCGCTGCAATCGGTGAGAACATCTCCATTCGTCGTTTCGTTCGTTTCGGTCTGGGTGAAGGCCTTGAGAAAAAACAAGAGAACTTTGCGGAAGAAGTTATGTCCCAAGTTAACCTATAATAGATTTTTAAAAAGTTGGAACACTTGGTGTTCCTTCTTTTTTAGCCAATAAGAGATTGTTGGTGCATGCATTGAAACGGGGGTAAACAAGTTGGGTCAACCTTTTTACAAAAGAGTAGTGCTAAAATTAAGCGGCGAAGCTTTGGCAGGTCAGCAGGGCTACGGCATTGATTCGGAAGTCATTACTTCCATTGCCCAACAGGTAAAAGACGTTGTGGAATTGAATGTAGAAGTAGCCATTGTTGTGGGTGGCGGTAATATTTGGCGGGGAATTGCCGGCAGTGAGAAAGGAATGGACCGTGCAACGGCAGACTATATGGGAATGCTGGCTACGGTAATGAATTCTCTTGCGCTGCAGGATGCTTTGGAGAATATCGAAGTGCCAACCCGCGTGCAGTCTTCCATTACGATGCAGCAAGTTGCTGAGCCATACATTCGTAGAAGAGCAATGCGTCACCTTGAGAAGGGGAGAGTTGTTATTTTTGCGGCAGGCACAGGGAATCCTTACTTCTCTACCGATACGACAGCAGCTTTAAGAGCAGCTGAGATTGAAGCGGAAGTTATTCTTATGGCCAAAAACAAAGTGGATGGCGTTTATTCAGCAGATCCATTCAAAGATCCAACAGCTAAGAAATACGAGACGTTAACTTATATGGAAGTCATCAGCAACAACCTTGGTGTCATGGATTCCACCGCTTCCTCCCTTTGTATGGATAACAACATCCCATTAGTGGTGTTTAACATTACAGAAAAAGGGAATATCAAACGAGTGGTCCTTGGCGAGAAAATAGGGACTACAGTTAAAGGGAGTGTCTAAATCATGCCACAAGCAGTGAAAAAGAATGCAGAAGATCGGATGGACAAAGCCATTGGTGCTCTTAAAAGAGACCTGACTTCGCTTCGTGCGGGTCGTGCGACACCATCGTTACTTGACCGTATCCAAGTAGAATATTACGGAGCGATGACGCCTGTAAATCAACTTGCGAATTTAACAACGCCAGATTCACGCACTTTGCTTATTCAACCGTGGGATAAAAGCTCCATGACTTCAATTGAAAAAGCAATTATGAAGTCAGATCTTGGACTAACGCCATCCAATGATGGGTTGGTTATTCGTATTGTGATTCCTGCTCTTACAGAAGAGCGTCGTGCTGATCTCGTGAAAATGACGAAGAAATTCGGCGAAGAAGCGAAGATCGCGATTCGCAACATTCGTCGTGATGCAAACGATGATATTAAAAAGCTTGAAAAAGCGGGGATTTCAGAAGACGAGTCCCGCAAACATCAAGAAGATATCCAGAAGTTTACGGATAAATTTGTAGCTGAGGTTGAAAAAGTTTTGGCTGCTAAAGAAAAAGAAATCATGGAAGTATAAGATAGATATGCCCCCGGGTATTCGCTGGGGGTTTTTCATCTTTCCCTAGTTGGGAGGAACAACGGTGTTCAAGCTAGTTAAGGAATGGTTAGGTGGAAATAAGCAGGCTTCTGCTGGATTAAAGGACATTGAATTAGACAAAGTACCTGCGCATGTAGCGATTATTATGGATGGCAATGGGCGTTGGGCAAAGCAACGAGGATTGCCTCGCGTAGCAGGTCATCATTCAGGAATGAAGAACGTTAAGAAAATCACAATGGCGGCGAATGAGATCGGTGTCAAAGTGTTGACGATGTATGCTTTTTCGACTGAAAATTGGAAGAGGCCCAAGGATGAAGTGGATTTTTTGATGAAGCTTCCCCAAGAATTTTTTCCACTTGAAATCGAAGAGTTGATCGAAAATAATGTTCGTATTCAGATGACCGGTTGGAAAGAAGGTTTGCCTGATTTTACGCTTAAAGCAATCGAGGGAGCCATCGAACGAACGAAGAATAATACAGGACTCATTCTGAACTTTGCCTTAAATTACGGTGGCCGCAAAGAAATGATTGCTGGTGTACAGGATATCATTCGTGACGTTCAAAGTGGAAAGTTGCGAGCGGAGGATTTGGATGAATCCAAATTTTCTTCTTACATGCTGACAGCTGATTTGCCGGATCCGGATTTATTGATTCGCACTAGCGGAGAATTGAGACTTAGCAACTTTTTGCTGTGGCAGCTAGCCTATTCGGAGCTTTGGTTCACGGATGCTTACTGGCCGGAATTCACAGAGTCGTTATTTTTACAAGCCATTGCTGAATATCAGCGCCGCGGGAGACGATTTGGTGGCATTTAAGGATGTAATCATACCAAGCTTCCTCCCGTCCAAGGCTAGATGTTGAGCTGGTTTAGCGATTGAGGTTGTTCATCTAGGGGGATTCAGCTTGAAACAAAGAATAGTTACTGGAGTCATTGCTGGCTTCTTATTTATAACATTATTGGTTTTGGGTGGCTATTGGTATGCTGGATTGATCGTATTGCTTTCGATTCTAGGCTATCGCGAATATATGCAGATGAATGGATTCACCAAGCATAAATTAACAGGTGCAGTAGGACTGCTTGCTTTGTTATATATAACGATTCCCTGGGAATTAACTGGTGTTTCTTTGCCTCTTTCATCGTCAGCCGTTGTTTGGCTGGGTATGTTCCTGCTGCTTTTCATTACAGTCGCATCCAAAAATAAAATAACGATTGATCAAGTATCGGTGATTTTATTGGGTGTTGTTTATATCGGCTTCGGCTTTTATTACATGATTGCCGCCCGTTTGGGTGAGCATGGCTTGTTCTGGACTATTCTTGTGTTTGTTTGTATTTGGGCATCGGACTCTGGCGCTTATTTCGTCGGTTCGAAACTCGGGAAACATCTGTTATGGCCTCAAATTAGCCCCAAGAAATCTATTGAAGGTGCTGTAGGCGGCGTTGTGATTTCGATGATTGTCGCTTTCGGGTTTGCTTGGTTTGCTTCTGATTTGCTCGGATTCGGACAAGCTTTGTTTCTCGGATTCGTCATTGCCGTTGTAGGACAAGTGGGTGACTTGATTCAGTCTGCCTATAAGCGAGTGAAAGGTATTAAAGATACGGGAACATTACTGCCCGGTCACGGTGGCGTACTCGATCGAATGGATAGCTGGTTGATCGTATTTCCATTTATCTATTTTCTCGGAATGATTCCCCACTAAATGCAGCTGTGAGGTGGAACACGATGAAACGGATTGCCATTTTGGGTTCTACAGGATCTATCGGTACACAAACGCTAGATATTGTGGCGCATGCCCCAGAGCAATTTCAAATAGAAGCCTTATCAGGTGGATATAATAGTCAATTATTAATTGAACAAATTCACAAATTTCATCCGAAGGTCGTTTCTGTAGCGACGAAGGAATTGGCTGAGAAAGTTTCTAGCCAAGTAAGCTCCGCGACCAAGGTCTTGTATGGTCAAGAGGGGTTGCTGGAAGTAGCTGCTTCTACAGATGCTGATTTCGTTGTGACAGCAGTGGTTGGAAGCCAAGGATTAAAGCCGACAATGGCTGCTATCGAGGCTGGCAAGCATATCGGGCTTGCTAATAAAGAGACTTTAGTTAGTGCAGGACATATCGTAACAGATGCAGCACGTAGAAGAGGGGTTGCTTTGCTGCCCATCGACAGTGAGCATTCCGCGATTTTTCAGTGTTTGAATGGCGAGAACCGTAAGCAAATCGCACAAATAACACTCACCGCCTCCGGAGGTTCTTTCCGGGATCGCTCACGTGCAGATTTGGAAGGCGTGACGGTTGAGCAAGCTTTGCAGCATCCGAATTGGTCTATGGGGGCCAAAATTACCATTGATTCCGCCACTATGGTTAATAAGGGGCTTGAAGTGATTGAAGCCCATTGGTTGTTCGGTCTTTCGTATGACCAGATTAATGTCCTTATTCATCCTGAAAGTGTGATCCATTCTTACGTTGAATTTGTGGATAACAGCGTCATCGCGCAGTTGGGTAATCCTGATATGCGTGTCCCGATACAATATGCTTTAACATATCCGGATCGATATCCGACGCCAACGAAGAAATTAGATTTGGCTGCGATCGGCAAGCTTCATTTTCGGGAAATGGACTTTGAACGCTTTCCTTGTTTGCGAATGGCTTTTGAGAGCGGCAAACAAGGCGGAACGACACCAACGGTGTACAATGCGGCGAATGAAATCGCTGTTGCTCGTTTCCTGAACGGTGAAATTACGTTTTTGCAAATTGAACAGATCATTGAGACTGTTTTGCAGAAGCATGATTCGATTCCAACTCCTTCATTAGATGCCATACACGAACAAGATTTATGGTCAAGAGATTGTGCGGCATCCATTCAATTCTAGGTCACTTGAGAGCTAAAGTCAGCGAGTTTGGCTCTGCTCTTTTTTTAATCAGCGATCTGGATACATAGGAACGTAAAGTCTAATTCAAACTTCTTGCTCGTATACTGTGCTAAATGGGCATAGCTTGTATTCAGCCGTTCAATAATGGTAATCTAAGAACATGCTGTCCATAAGTGGATGCTTAGAAGGCAGGTTTCCAATGAAAACATTATGCTTTATGCATACATAGGTAAGTTTTCTGGTGAAAACTTGAAGGAGGAATTACGACTTGTCAACCATAGAAGTTGGATTGAAGGTTATTTTGTTGTTTTTCGTTCTTGTCACGATTCATGAGTGGGGTCATTTTTACTTCGCCAAACGTGCAGGTATCTTGGTGAGAGAATTTGCCATCGGCTTTGGGCCCAAGATTTTCTCATATAAAAAAGGGGAAACCCGCTATACACTGCGGATTCTGCCGATAGGTGGGTTCGTTCGGATGGCCGGCGAAGATCCAGAAATCGTCCAAGTCAATCCTGGCCAGACGGTTGCCATTAAATTAAATAAACAAAACCAAGTGACATCGCTTTATCTCGATCAACTTGACCGTCGTTCGAATGTAATCCTTGGCGTCGTGGAGCAAATTGATTTGGAGCGAGCGCTCCAAGTTACTTTGGATGTCGATGGGGAAAAAGTCACATATCCGATTGAGCCGCAAGCTATGATGGTCACGAAAGGGACAGAAACGCAAATTGCTCCCTATGATCGCCAATTCGGCTCCAAAACAGTGGGCCAACGAGCAATCGCCATTGTTATGGGTCCAGTGATGAACTTTTTTTTAGCGATTGTTTTATTCTTTATCGTTGTGATTATGTCTGGGGTTTTCACGAATGTGAAGCTTGATTCAGTCGTTGCTGGGAAAGCAGGAGAGAAGGCAGGTCTGCAAAAAGGTGATATTATCATGTCCATTGATAATCATCCGATTGGAACCGATCGTGAGAAGCTGGTTACCTCTATTCAAGCTTCTGCTGGCAAGCCGATGACTTGGATCATCGATCGTGCAGGCAACCCATTAACGGTTCAAGTTACGCCTGAGATGGATGCAGGTTCCGGTAAGTTAGGTGTTGTAATTTCGGGTGATCGCAGGAGCGCAAGCTTCAGTGAAGTCTTAACGGGCACTTACGATCAGGTCGTTGGTACGACAATTGGAATCGTAACAGGGCTGCAAAAGCTCGTCACGCTTCAATTTAAGCTCGATGATTTGGGCGGTCCCGTAAGAACTGCTCAAGTATCTGCCCAATTTGCTCAAATGGGAATAACGGTTTTCCTCTCTTGGACAGCCACGTTGAGTTTATACCTAGGGATATTTAACCTTCTGCCGATCCCAGCTTTGGATGGAAGCAGACTTCTATTTATGGGATTGGAAGCACTGCGCGGCAAGCCCATTGATCCGAACCGAGAAAGCATGGTTCACTTTGTTGGATTTGCACTGCTCATGCTGTTGATGGTGGCTGTAACGTATAATGATATTTTACGCTTGATTAAGGGATAGTTCTAATGATCTGGGAGGGTTTATGTCAAACGATAAACAGTTTGTGAAAGAGATTACACCACAAGGGGAAGATTTCTCCCGTTGGTATATAGACGTCATTAAGAAAGCTGATTTAATGAGCTATTCCCCGGTTCGGGGCTGTATCGTGTTCAAACCGGATGGTTATGAAATTTGGGAGAACATTCAACGCGAGCTGGACAGCAAATTCAAAGAAACGGGTCACCGCAACGCCTATTTCCCTCTTTTTATTCCAGAAAGCTTTTTTCAGAAGGAAAAAGAGCACGTAGAAGGCTTTAATCCTGAACTTCCATGGGTTACGGAAGCCGGTGGGGAGAAGCTCGAAGAGCGTTTAGCTATTCGTCCAACTTCCGAAACGATGATTGGACACATGTATTCGGAGTGGATCAACTCCTACCGTGATTTGCCGCTTTTGATCAACCAATGGGCGAACGTAGTTCGTTGGGAGAAACGTACATTGCCGTTCCTGCGTACAACCGAATTCTTGTGGCAGGAAGGTCATACGGCTCATGAAGATGAGCAGGATGCGCGCCGCGAAACGATGCAGATGTTAGAGGTTTACCGCCAGTTCGCCGAGGAGTTCCTAGCGATTCCAGTTATCGTTGGACAGAAAACACCTTCTGAGAAATTTGCTGGTGCAATCGATACATTCTCAATCGAAGCGATGATGAAGGATGGCAAAGCGGTACAAGCCGGGACTTCCCATTACCTCGGCACCAACTTCGCAGTTGCTTTCGATATTAAGTTTCTGGATCGTGAGAATCAGCATCAATTCGCACATACTACTTCATGGGGAGTAAGTACGCGATTAATCGGTGCTCTGATTATGGTTCATGGCGATGATCGCGGCTTGGCTTTGCCGCCTAAAGTTGCGCCAACTCAGGTTATTATGATTCCGATTGGGCCTCCAAAAACGAGGGAGCAAGTCATCGGCCGAGTGGATGAGTTGTATGCTGAGCTCAAGAAAGCTGGCGTTCGAGTTAAAGTAGACGATCGTGCGGATCAAAGCCCAGGCTGGAAGTTCAATGAATATGAAATGCGCGGCGTACCGATTCGTGTTGAATTAGGACCTCGCGACATGGAAAATGGGCAAGTCGTTTTGGTTTCTCGTGTAAGCGGAGAGAAGAAAATTGTGCAGCAAGCTGATTTTGTGCAAGAAGTTCAAAATTTACTTGCTGAGATTCACCAGCAGATGTATGATAAAGCGAAGCAGTTCCGTGATGAGCATTATATCGCTGTCGACTCTATTGAAGAGTTCAAGACGTTCTTGGAGACGAAACGCGGATTTGCGCTGGCTGGCTGGTGTGGTTCCAATGCGTGCGAAGAGCACGTGAAGCAAGAAACAGGTGCGACAAGCCGCAATATTCCTTTCACACCTTCAGAAACGAAATCAACATGTCTCGTTTGCGGCGAAGCTGCTAAACATACGGTCGTTTTTGGCCGAAGCTATTAATTACAATCCTAAGGGCAAATGGAGGCAATAATTCCATTGCCCTTCGTATTTTTATGGGGAGGCTGTTCATGAGTATTTTGGCTGATAAACGGAATCGCTTTGAGCTTTTGATGCAGCAAGCCGAGATTCCAGCCGATGTGGTGCGCTCATTTTTTGCAGAAGGCTATATTGACCAAGTGGAGATCAGTCGCAAGAATCGCGATTGGACCTTTTATTTGGTGAAAAATGAAATGGTGCCTTTGAACACATACCGCTCTTTTTGTAAAATGATTCAAGAAAAGTTCGCTCAAATCGCGAAGATTCGCTTTATTTGGAAGTTTGAGCAAGCAGAACCGGCAGATTTGGTAGAAGAATACTGGAGTTTATTTTTGGAATGGCTGCAGCGTGAGGTTGCCTCGATTAATGGGTGGATGACCAAAGCAAAAGTCGATGTACAAGGGCATTCCTTAACGCTCGTGATGCTCGATCAAATTGGGCTTGAACTGGCGAAGAAAAAAAATATGGATATGTTTATCCGGAATTTCTTTCATAATTTCTTCCAAACTGAGCTGACTGTCAAGTATGCCATAAGCGACTCAACGGAAATTGAAGCCGAGTATGAGAAATTTGCTAAGCAGCGCGAGCAGGGCGAGAAGACGATTACGCAGGAAATTATGATGTCCATTGATATGGAAGAAGAAGTAGAATCTTCCTTGCCGGATGACTTGAAGCTCGTGATGGGCTATGAAATTAAAGAGGTGCCGACACCGCTTAAGAATATCCAAGAGGAAGAGAAGAAAATTACGGTTCAGGGAACGGTGTTTGGTCTTGACGTTAAGGAATTAAGAAACGGGAATACGTTGTTTACCTTTAACTTGACTGATTTTAGCGATTCCTTGGCGATGAAAGTATTTGCAAAAACGAAGGACGATGTGAAAATCCTCAGTCTTCTTGCGAATGGGACGTGGATTAAAGCGCGCGGCAAGGTTGAGTATGATCGATTTATGCAAATTCCTGAATTGGTCATGATTCCCAACGATTTGACAGAAGTAATGCCGCCTAGAGACCGTATGGATGACGCCGCAGAGAAGCGTGTAGAATTCCATTTGCATACGAACATGAGTACGATGGATGCTTTGACTTCTGTCGATCAATACGTGAAAATGGCCGCCAAATGGGGGCACAAAGCGATTGCGATTACCGACCATAGCAATATTCAGTGTTATCCTGATGCAGGTAAAGCTGCTAAGAAACACGGCATTAAAGTCATTTATGGCTTAGAAGCCAATGTTGTTAACGACTCGGTGCCTATTGTCATGAACGGCCGCGATTTGGATTTGAAGCAAGCTACTTATGTCATTTTTGACGTGGAGACGACAGGGCTTTCTGTAACGAACAATCGAATTATCGAGCTTGCTGGCGTTAAAATGCAGGATGGCAAAGAAATTGACCGGTTTGCAACGTTTATTGACCCACATGAGAAGATTCCTTATAACATTCAGCAATTAACGAATATTACGGATGATATGGTCGCGGGGGCGCCTGACATTGAAGATGAGCTTCCGAAGTTCGTTGATTTTATTGGCGATGCTGTACTAGTAGCGCATAATGCCCGTTTCGATATGGGATTCCTGCAAACCAATTTGAAACGAATGGGTCTGCCGGAAGTTACCAACGCGGTTCTTGATACGCTTGAGTTGGCTAGATTTCTTTTTCCTTCAATGAAAAATCATCGCTTGAACACCTTATCTGATAAATTTAAAGTCGGTCTGGACAACCATCACCGTGCGATAGATGACTCCATCGCTTTGGGTTATGTGCTTTATCATTTAATTAACGAGGCCAATGATCGACAAATTACGAGTCTCGTTAAATTGAATGATTACGTAGGTAAAGATTTGTCGAATCAACGCCCGTTTCATTGTTGTATTTATGCGCTTAATGCCATTGGCAAAAAGAACTTATTCAAACTTATTTCGTTATCCCATACGCAGTATTTGCAACGCTCGGCAACCATACCCAAGAGTCTCCTAGTCGCACACCGAGAGGGACTACTTCTTACTTCTGGTTGTGAAAAGGGTGAGTTTTTTGAGGCTGTTCTCAATAAATCAGTGGAAGAAGCGGAACAGGTGGCCGAATTTTATGACATTTTAGAAATCCAGCCCGTAAGCTATAACATGCATCTTGTTGAGAAAGGCCTTGTAGGCAGTGTCGAAGACTTAGAGAACGCAGTGCGCCGTGTTTGTGAAATTGGTTATAAAACAGGCAAACCAGTTATAGCGACAGGAAACGTTCATTATCTTAATCCTCGTGAGAAAGTGTGTCGGGATATTACGATTAACGGCATTACGGGGTTTAGTCCACTGAAAGCCATGAAGAAGCCTGATGCTCATTTCCGTACGACCAAAGAGATGCTGGAAGAATTTAAATTCCTGGGCGAAGAAAAGGCGATTGAGGTCGTTATTCGCAGCACCAATGATTTGGCGGATCGGTTTGAAGTTATTGAACTTTTCCCGGACAAGCTGTTTACCCCTATTATTGAAGGGGCGGACGAGGAGATTCGTGAAACCTGCTATACAACCGCTAAGAACATGTATGGCGAGGAATTGCCGGAGGTTATTGTGGCTCGTTTGGAAAAAGAATTGGTTCCGATTATTAAATTCGGATTCTCTGCCAACTACCTTATTTCCGAGCGTCTAGTCAAAAAGTCCAATGAAGACGGCTATCTCGTAGGTTCACGGGGATCTGTAGGGTCCTCTGTTGTTGCGATGATGTTAGGGATTTCGGAAGTTAATCCTTTGCCTCCTCATTATATTTGTTCAGCTTGCCAGCATAGTGAATGGTTCCTGGACGGTAGTGTCCCGAGTGGATTCGATTTGCCGAATAAGATTTGCCCGAATTGCGGGGGGCCCCTCAAGGGAGACGGTCATGATATCCCTTTCGAAACGTTCCTCGGGTTCAAAGGGGACAAGGTTCCCGATATCGATTTGAACTTTTCCGGAGAATATCAGCCGGTAGCCCATAATTACACCAAAGAGCTCTTTGGCGAGAAAAGTGTTTTCCGTGCAGGAACGATTGGTACGGTGGCGGAGAAGACGGCTTTTGGGTTTGTCAAAAAGTATGAAGAGGAACAAGGCGCGAAGTGGCGCGGAGCGGAGCTCAGTCGGTTGGCTTCGGGCTGTACAGGAGTTAAACGAAGTACGGGGCAGCATCCCGGCGGTATCGTCGTTGTGCCTGATTATATGGAAGTGGATGATATCACACCGGTGCAGTTCCCGGCAGATGATAAAAACTCGGAATGGATGACAACGCATTTTGATTATCATGCCTTTGATGCCAATTTGCTGAAACTCGATATTCTTGGACACGACGATCCGACGATGATGCGGATGCTGCAGGATTTGACGGGGATTGATCCAACGACAATTCCGATGAACGATGCGAAAGCGATGAGTATCTTTAATTCGACGGAAGCACTTAATGTAAGACCGGACCAAATCCGCTCTCCTGTTGCGACTTATGGGGTTCCCGAGATGGGAACGAAATTCGTTCGTCAAATGCTTCAGGAAACACAGCCGAGCTCTTTCGCTGACTTATTGCAAATATCCGGATTGTCTCATGGAACGGGAGTTTGGTTAGGCAATGCTCAGGAGCTGATTAAGAAAGGGATATGCAACATTAAGACAGTTATCGGCTGTCGGGATGATATCATGCTCTACTTAATCTATAAGGCTGGAATGGATGCAGGGTTGGCGTTCAAAATTACGGAAAGTGTTCGTAAGGGGAAAGGCTTGACAGATGAGTGGAAGGATGAGATGAAGCGCTGCAATGTACCGGCTTGGTATATTGAATCCTGCGAACGGATTGAGTACATGTTTCCAAAAGCACATGCTGCGGCCTATGTCATCTCTGCTGTTCGTACCGCTTATTTCAAAGTCTATCACCCGATTGCCTATTATGCGACTTACTTTAGTGTTCGTGCGGCGGACTTTGATCTTGAATTATTATGTCAAGGGTATGATGCGATTCTCAAGAAGCTGATAGAAATTGAAGAGAAAGGCTTCCAAGCGCTGCCAAAGGAAAAAGCGATGGTTTCGATTCTTGAGATGTCGCTAGAAATGACTTCACGTGGATTTAGCTTTAAGCCGATTGATATTTACCGCTCGGATGCGACGAGATTTATCATTGATGGAACCTCACTGATTCCTCCGTTTGCTGCTATGTCCGGTATCGGTGAAAATGCGGCTAAGAATATTGCCGCTGCCAAAGAAGAGGGAGACTTCCTTTCAATTGAAGATTTCCAGAATCGCTCCAAAGCTTCGAAAACGGTCATTGAGATGCTGAGTACAATGGGTTGTTTCCGAGGACTTCCAGAGTCCAATCAACTTTCCCTATTCTAAAAAGGGCCGCTGATCAGCCTGATTTGATGAAAGAAATAATTAGCTGTCAAGTGAAAATGATTAACAAGTTTGCTATTGTAATGCAAAGAATGGTTATGGTATAATTTTTATTGGCAATAATGAGGATATCATCTTGTGATTAAAGAGTGGGGAAACCCACTCTTTACATTTTGATATAGGACTTTTCGGTTTACGACAAAGGAAAGTCAATTTTAGGAGGTACATTTATCTGTGGTTACACAAGCACAAATCAAATCCGTCATTGAGGACATGCTGAAGGATTTCATTGAACAAAATGGATTTGAACTCGTGGATATTGAATATGTCAAAGAGGGCAGCAATTGGTTCCTTCGTGTCTATGCAGACAAGGAAGGCGGAATTGATATAGATGATTGCGGCCGTATCAGCGAATACTTAAGTGTTCAACTGGATGAGAAGGATCCGATCGCTGATGCCTATTTCTTGGAAGTTTCATCACCAGGAGCGGAACGTCCGCTCAAGAAAACTCAAGATTATCACAGGGCTGTGGACAGTCACGTATTTGTTACCACGTATGAGCCGATTGACGGTTCCAAAGAGTTTGAAGGATTACTGACTTCTTTTGACGAGGAAGACCTCGTAGTCGAAATCGGTAAAAAGAAAGTCATCATTCCGTTCACTAAAGTGGCAAGTGCTCGTCTTGCTATCGTTTTTTAGTGAACGTTACTTATTGAAGGGGGGGACTCAGTTCAAATGAACACGGATTTTATCGAAGCGCTGTCGGAAATTGAACGTGAGAAGGGTATCTCGAAGGAGTTACTTATCGATGCAATTGAGGCAGCGATGATTTCTAGTTATAAACGCAATTTCAACACCGCACAAAACGTGCGCGTCGATATCAATCGCCATACAGGCCTCATTAAGGTATATGCCCGTAAAACGGTAACTGAGGAAGTACTAGATCCAAGATTGGAAATTTCGGTGCATGCTTCTCGCGAAATTAATCCGAATTATCAATTGGAAGATATCGTTGAAATTGAAGTGACACCTCGCGATTTTGGTCGAATTGCTGCACAAACCGCTAAGCAAGTGGTGACACAGCGTATTCGCGAAGCGGAGCGTGGCTTGATTTATAACGCTTTTATTGACAAAGAGGAAGATATCGTTACAGGTATCCTACAACGTCAGGATCAACGTAATATCTATGTGGACTTGGGGAAAGTTGAGGCCGTATTGCCATTAACAGAACTCATGCCGACAGATAAGTTCAAGCAAGGTGATCGGATCAAAGCGTATATCACGAAAGTGGAAAATACGACCAAAGGTCCTCAGATCATTTTGTCCCGCACGCATCCAGGATTGTTGAAGCGTCTTTTTGAATTGGAAGTGCCGGAAATTTTTGATGGCGTTGTTGAGATTCGTTCGGTAGCCCGCGAAGCTGGTTTCCGTTCCAAAATCGCTGTTCACTCCCGCAATCATGAAGTCGATCCGGTTGGTTCTTGTGTAGGTCCGAAAGGGCTTCGCGTTCAAACGATTGTCAGCGAGTTGCGCGGCGAGAAGATTGACATCGTTCGCTGGATGGAAAGCGTTGAAGAGTACGTCGCTAATGCGCTTAGCCCGTCCAAAGTTCTTGAAGTACAAATTCATGAAAATGAAAAGATGGCGCGTGTCATTGTGCCTGATTATCAACTTTCTCTAGCTATTGGGATAAAAGGGCAAAATGCTCGTTTAGCTGCCAAATTAACAGGCTGGAAAATTGACATAAAGAGTGAGACACAAGCAGAACAAGAGTTTGGCAGAGTGAAAACATATACGGAAGAAATGCATCAAGATTCCGTTAGCATCGATTAATTCAGTTTTGGTTTGGAGCAAGGGGTGATCGGAATGAAGCAGAGAAAAATCCCTCTGAGAAAATGCGTGGCCTGCCAGGAAATGATGCCGAAGAGGGACTTGATCCGCGTCGTCAAAACGCCGGAAGATGACATTCTCATTGATCTCAAAGGGAAGAAGTCTGGGCGCGGTGCCTACTTATGCGGTAAAGTTGCTTGTTTTAAATTGGCAAAGAAAAGCAAAGCCCTGGATAGAGCCCTTAAGCATGCCGTAGGCGCTGATATTTATGATCAATTGGAGCAAGATTTTATTCGAGTTGAAGATGAATTCCTCTCTTCGAAAGAGGAGGAGTCTGAAGACGATGAATCCTAAATTTCTCTCCCAATTGGGCTTGGCGATGCGGGCGGGTAAGCTGGTTACCGGCGATGAAGGTGTTTTTAAAGCGATTCGCGCAGGTGAGGCTAAACTTGTCATTATGGCGGAAGATGCATCGGCTAATACACGTAAGAAATTTCAAGATAAATGCCAGTTTTATGGGGTTAAACTCATGGAAATCGGTACGAAGTATGAATTGGGTCGCAGCATAGGAAAAGAAATGCGTGTCACCATAGGTGTATTGGACGGAGGCTTCGCGCAGATGCTGCAGAAGAGTCAAGATAATCCTGCGGAGGTGAAACATATTGACCAATAAACAAGACAATAAGGACAAAACTCGCGTATATGAATACGCCAAAGCGCTCAATATGAGCAGCAAAGAGATTATTACCATTCTCAAACGTTTAAACATTCCTGTTAACAATCACATGAGTGTAATGGAAAATGATGCAGTAAGCAGTGTAGAAAAGTTTTTTCGCGATATCAAAGCCAATGCGGCTGCCAAACGAGCAGCTACGGACGGAGGAAATGTGAGTTCATCTACGACGAATCAGAACCCTGCATCGCAGGCTCCAGCACAAGAGAATAAAGGTGCAGCAACTCCGGCTTCAAGCCCAGTTGTTTCAGAACAGACTAGCAGCAGCACAACAACTAATGGTGCAGTGACACCACAGCAAGGACAATCTACGTCAAGCACGACGAGTCGTCCTGCACAATCGCAACGTGATCATCGCCCGAGCGGCCAAGGATCATCACAAGGCGGACAACGCCCAAGCAGTCAAGGCCAAGGCGGACAACGTACAGGTTACCAAGGATCCAATCCAGGCGGACAACGTCCAAGCGGTCAAGGCCAAGGCGGCCAACGTACGGGGTATCAAGGATCTAATCCAGGCGGACAACGTCCAAGCGGTCAAGGATCTAGTCAAGGTCAAGGCCAACGTACGGGCTATCAAGGTTCCAACCCAGGTGGCCAACGTCCTGCCGGTTCAACTGGCGGATACAACAGCCAACGTCCAAGCGGCGGTCAAGGCTACAGCCAAGGTCAAGGACAAGGCGGAGCTCCGCGCAGCAATAGCAATTATGCTGGAGCACGTCCAAGTCAAGGGACTGGCGGAGCGGGAGCTGGCGGCGGCCAAAGTGCAAACAGCAGCCGTCCACAAAATGCGGGTCCTAACCGCAGTGCTGGCCCAAGCCGTCAATCCAAGCCGTTTGACAACCGCAACAATAACCAAAGCGGAAGACCGGTTGTTCAAGAAGCTAAACCTCAGTTCCATGTAGGAGCTACAGCAGCTGAGTTGGATGAAGCAGCAGCGAAAGCTGGCGTTATTACAACGAAGAAATCCAAGCCTACGCCAAAACGTTTCGATGATAACCGTTCCGGCGGAAATCGCGGACCAGGCGGTAACAACCGCGGCAATCAACGCGGCAACAACCGTGGCAGATATCAACAAGAAACCGTCAAAAAAGAAAAAATCGACAACACACCTAAGAAGATTATCGTTCGTGGCAGTATGACGGTTGGTGAAACAGCTAAATTACTTCACAAAGATGCTTCTGAAGTTATTAAAAAGTTGTTATTCCTAGGTACAATGGCAACAATCAACCAAGAACTTGATTTGGAAGCCATTCAATTGGTTGCTTCTGAGTTCGGCGTTGAGGTTGAAATCAAAATCAAAGTCGAAGAAGACAACTTTGAGACTTTCGAAGAAATCGATGATGAGGCTGATCTGTTAGAGCGTCCACCGGTTGTTACAATTATGGGTCACGTCGATCACGGTAAAACGACTTTGCTCGATGCTATTCGTAAAACAAGTGTTACCGAAGGTGAAGCGGGTGGTATCACGCAGCACATTGGTGCCTATCAGGTTGAAGTCAACCATAAGAAAATTACGTTCTTGGATACACCTGGTCACGAAGCATTCACAACTATGCGTGCCCGCGGTGCGCAAGTGACAGATATTACGATTATCGTTGTTGCAGCTGACGACGGTGTTATGCCACAAACCGTAGAAGCAATCAACCATGCCAAAGCGGCTGGCGTTCCGATCATTGTAGCTGTGAACAAGATTGATAAAGAAGGCGCGAATCCGGATCAAATCAAGCAAGCTCTTACCGCTTATGAATTGGTTCCTGAGGAGTGGGGCGGCGATACGATCTTCTGTGAAATTTCCGCGAAACAACGGATCGGGCTTGAAAATCTCCTAGAGATGATCTTGCTTGTAGCAGAAGTTCAAGAATACAAAGCTAACCCGAACAAACGTGCAAGAGCTACGGTCATTGAGGCTGAGTTGGATAAAGGCAGAGGGCCAGTTGCTCGTATCCTGATTCAACATGGTACATTGAAAGTGGGAGACAGCTTCGTTGCCGGCGTATGTTTCGGCCGCGTTAGAGCGATGGTCAATGACAAAGGCAAGCGATTGAAAGAAGCAGGTCCTTCAACGCCGGTTGAAATTACGGGTCTTACCGAAGTTCCACAAGCTGGGGATCCATTCCTTGCTTATGAAGATGAGCGTAAGGCAAGAGACATTGCAGACCGCCGTGCCGTAGCACTTCGCCAATCGGAGATGACAGCTAATTCACGCGTGACATTGGATGACCTCTTCAAACACATTAAAGATGGCGAAATTAAAGATCTAAATGTGATTATCAAAGGTGATGTTCAAGGCTCCGTAGAAGCACTGAAAAGCTCCCTTGAGAAAATTGAAGTCGAAGGCGTTCGCGTTAAAATTCTTCATAACGGTGTTGGTGCGGTTACAGAGTCTGATATTATTCTGGCATCTGCTTCCAACGCAATTATTATCGGATTCAACGTTCGTCCAGAGCCTGCTGCGAAAGCAACAGCTGATCAAGAGAAAGTGGACATTCGTCTGCATAACATCATTTACAACGTAATTGAAGAAATCGAGCAAGCCATGAAAGGGATGCTGGATCCAATCTTCAAAGAAGTTGTTCTTGGTCAAGCTGAAGTTCGTAATGTGTTCAAAATTACGGGTTCAGGTACAATTGCTGGCTGTATGATCATATCAGGCAAAATTGCTCGTAACGCGCAAACTCGCTTGATCCGTAGTGGCATTGTTGTCCACGAAGGTAAAATCGATTCCTTGAAACGATTCAAGGATGATCAAAAAGAAGTTGCACAAGGTTACGAATGTGGTATATCTCTGGAGCGTTATCATGATATTAAAGAGGGCGACATTATTGAAGCCTTCATCATGGAGTCCGTTGAGAG
The DNA here is from genome assembly GCF_002027705.1 of Paenibacillus ferrarius. Taxonomy (GTDB): domain Bacteria; phylum Bacillota; class Bacilli; order Paenibacillales; family NBRC-103111; genus Paenibacillus_E; species Paenibacillus_E ferrarius. The sequence goes on from NZ_MBTG01000001.1 coordinate 259,015, forward strand.
GTGATGACAAATGGCTAGAGTTCGTGTAGGTCGAGTTGGCGAGCAAATTAAGAAAGAATTAAGCCAGATCGTACAATCCGAATTGAAAGATCCGCGTATTGGCTTCTTGACAGTTACCGGTGTAGAAGTAACGAACGATTTATCCTTAGCTAAAGTGTATCTTAGCGTAATGGGTACAGATGAACAGAAAGAGGGCACCTTGAAGGCTCTTTCTGTAGGCACTGGGTATATTCGTTCCGAGCTGGGCAAACGAATTCGTTTGCGCAAAATTCCGGAATTGCAGTTTAAGTTCGATGCTTCAATCGACTACGGAAGTCATATCGACAACTTGCTTTACAAGCTCAACCAGGAAGGGAATCCAAACGTATGAGCAGTGGAATGAAGCATGCCCCCGAATATAGTCAGCAGCTGGCAGCAGCCGCTGCATTTATCGAGCAGCATGATGATTTCTTGGTGGTATCTCACATCCAACCAGATGGAGATGCCGCCAGTTCCACGTATGCCATGGGATGGATTCTAAACCAGTTGGGCAAAAGCTTTACTATGATCAACGAGGGCGCCATGCCCTCCAAATTTTCCTATTTACAGGGAAGCGATCAAGTATTGAATTATAATCAAGAGCTGCCCGCAAGGCTTTATCAAACCATTATAAGTGTAGATTGTGCTGATTTCTCCAGAATGGGTAGGATCAGCACTCTTTTTGATGACCAAGTGCAGCTGCTCAATGTAGATCATCACCCGACGAACGATAGATTTGGTTCCTGTCATTTGATCAAGCATGATGCCGCGGCTACGGTTCAAATTTTATATGACTTAGCGATACAAATGGCGTTATTGCCTGATTTGGATTTCGGTGACTGCATCTATACGGGTTTACTGACGGATACAGGCGGATTTCGCTATTCCAATACATCACCGGAAGTGATGCAAATGGGCGCAACCCTACTGGCACTTGGTGTAAAAGGCGCTGATATAGCCGAACAAGTGTTGGAGAGAGTCACCTATTCGCAAATTGTACTTCTTCAAAAAGCGCTCTCTACCTTATCCTTTGCACATGATCGTAAACTAGCGTGGCTTGCTGTATCTCTGTCAGATTTAGAATTAACAGGAGCTTCAAGTGACGATTTGGATGGTTTAGTCAATTATCCGCGCAATGTGGAAGGTGTAGAAGTAGGGATGTTATTTAAGGAGAAGGCTGTTGGTGTAATTAAAGTAAGTCTCCGTTCTTCAGGGCTTGTTGATGTTGCAGCGATTGCGCAATCTTTGGGTGGAGGCGGTCATGTGCGAGCATCAGGCTGCACAATCCACGGTACGCTTGAAGAAGCCGTCACCCAAATGGTGCAGGAAGTAGGGAGTAAGCTGATATGACGTTAGAAGGTATTTTGCCTGTTTGGAAACCGGCCGGATTCACATCTCACGATGTTGTTGCCAAAGTCAGAGGGATTTTAGGTATCAAACGAATTGGTCACACAGGCACATTAGATCCTCAGGTTACCGGAGTTTTGCCGTTGTGCATTGGTAGAGCTACTCGAATGGTAGAGTATATTCAAGAGCTTCCTAAGGAGTATGAGGCATATCTTCACATTGGTCTTTCCACAGATACAGAAGATATGACAGGCACTGTGATTGAAGAAGTTGCTGAAGTTAAGCTGGATGAAGCGAGGATCCGCGAAGTTCTTCACACGTTTGTTGGAGAAATTGAACAAATTCCACCGATGTTTTCGGCTGTTAAGATAGATGGCAAACGGCTCTACGAAATAGCCCGCGAAGGCAAGGAAGTAGAACGGAAATCACGCAAAGCAACCATCCATCGATTGGATATTCTTCAAATGGACCTGCAGCAGAACCATCCCGAAATTCAATTTCGTGTTTCATGCTCCAAAGGTACTTATATCCGAACATTATGTGTTGATATCGGCAAAGCACTTGGTTATCCTGCCGTTATGAAGAGTCTGATTCGAACTTCAACAGGGAGTATTCGCCAAGAGAAATGCTTGACTTTTGAGCAGATCATTCAGTTGAAGAGTCAGGGAGATCTGCAGTCACATATGATTCCTATGGATGAGGCGATTGCGCATATTCCTGCTATTGAACTTTCCGCCCAAGAAGCTGTGCATGCACTGCAAGGAAAGAAGATTACAGGGCTAGCCAAACCTACAACGATTCTTGTAGATGCCTCGCAGCATATTGTCCGTGCTTACTCGCCGGATCAGCGTTTTCTTGGTCTGTTTGAATGGAAAAGTGCTAGCCAAACCCTGGTCCCGGTCAAGGTTTTTCTCTAGTATCAATGTTCAGGGACAGGTTGAAATGGGCAGGTGAATATAAACGTATGCAAGTAATTCCAATAACTTATCCCATTGATTTCGATGCTTCGAGCCTATTTGTAGGCGAGCAAGTCGTAGCAATCGGTGATTTCGATGGTGTTCATATGGGGCATCAAGAAGTCATCGGACGAGCTCTGCGTACTGCGAAGAAGCTGGGGTTACCAACAGCCATTATGACCTTTCACCCTCATCCCAGAGCGGTTATGGGTCAAGATAAATATGTGGATTTGCTCACGCCAATGAGAAAGAAAATGGAGATGTTTGCCTCTCTTGGCGTGAGTCATACTTATATCGTTACCTTCGATGCCTCGTTAATGCGGTTATCTCCTGAGGAATTCGTGGATCAAGTACTGCACCGACTTGGCGTTGACAGTGTGATATGTGGGTTTGATTTCACATTTGGTTATCAAGGCAAAGGCAACCCGGATACGCTCTGTGAGCTGAGTCATGGGAAATTTTCAGTAGAAGTGGTGAGACCCTTTCATATGGATGGCGAAAAAGTTAGCAGTACTCTCATTCGTGAATCATTACAGCAAGGGGATATTGACACAGTTACGAGACTTCTTGGACGTCCCTATAGCATTAGCGGCATCGTTGTCGATGGAGCCAAACGGGGAAGAACGATTGGATTTCCGACTGCCAATCTTCAATTGGATGAATCGTATGTCGTCCCTACCAACGGCGTTTATGCGATTAAGGCATCACTAAAAGGGGAAACCTACAAAGGTGTTATGAATATCGGTATCAAACCAACTTTCACAACAGGCGAATTAAAGCCTTCCTTTGAAGCGCATTTATTTGATTTCTCTGATCAAATTTATGGCGAGCATATGAGCGTGGAGTTAATCGCTTTTCTTAGACCGGAACGCAAATTCTCATCCATCGATGAATTGGTTGCTCAGATCAAGCAGGATGCAGAATTGGCAAAGCAGAAATTATAAACGTTCCTAGGAAACAAGCATTTACTTCTATTAGGCGATTATGATATACTGAATAACGTTGCCAAAAGAAACGAATCTTTCTGGCATGAACCTTAGCTTGGATAGACGCTATCATCGGCGATTTCTAGGCTTACGGGGATACAATAGAATTTAGGAGATGAACAATCATGGCATTAACACAAGAACGCAAAACGCAACTGATCCAAACTCACAAAGTACATGATACCGACACTGGGTCACCAGAGGTACAAGTAGCAATTCTTACTGAGAACATTGTCAACCTGACTAACCACTTGCGGACACACAAGAAAGATCATCACTCCCGTCGTGGCTTGCTCAAAATGGTAGGACAACGCCGTAAATTGCTAGCATATGTGAAGAACAAAGATGTGAGCCGTTACAGTGCTTTGATCGAGAAGCTTGGTTTGCGTCGATAAAACCGACAATGAGAAGCAACCTGTTGCTCCTTTGCTGGGCTTGATAAAGCTTCAGCAAAGAGTGACAACAAGGTTGCTTTTTCTTGTATTTTTAAAACGGAAAAAGAAGGAAATACTAGACAATGCGCAGAAATAGAGGATGACTGTGCAAGTTGTCAAACACATATGGAATGAGAAATTCCTTAGGAGGATTTTATGGAGAAAAGGGTACAAATGGAACTTGGCGGTAAACCGTTCATTCTGGAAACGGGCCGACTAGCCAAACAAGCCAACGCGGCAGTAACCGTACGATACGGTGATACGGTTGTGCTTAGTACAGTAACGGCGTCCAGCGGGCCGAAAGATCTGGATTTCTTTCCGCTCACGGTTAATTATGAAGAAAGATTATATTCCGTTGGTAAAATCCCAGGTGGATTTATTAAACGTGAAGGACGTCCAAGTGAGAAAGCTATTCTTGCCAGCCGTCTAACAGATCGTCCGATTCGTCCTTTATTTCCGGAAGGTTTCCGCAATGACGTGCAAATCGTTTCCATCGTAATGAGCGTTGATCAAGAATGTCCGCCCGAAATTGCGGCAATGATTGGTACTTCAGCAGCACTTGCTATTTCGGATGTTCCTTTCAATGGACCAGTAGGCGGCGTGATTGTTGGACGAGTTGATGGACAATTCGTCATTAATCCAACTGGAGAGACAGCAGAGAAAAGTGATATTCACTTGACGGTTGCTGGAACGAAAGACGCAATCATGATGGTTGAAGCAGGAGCGAATGAAGTTTCTGAGGATGTTGTCCTTGAAGCTATCATGTTCGGTCATGATGAAATCCGCAAAATCGTTGCTGTGATCGAAGAACTGGTCGCTCAAGCCGGTAAACCGAAAATGGAAGTTAAGCTACATACCGTTGATGCTGAGGTAAACCGTGCTGTTCGTGAATTCGCACAAGCTAGATTAGTGGATGCGATCAAAATTCCGGAGAAGCATGCGAGACAAGAAGCGATTGATATTGTGAATGCTGAAGCTGTGGAACATTTTACGGCACTTTATGAAGAAACACCTGGCCTACTGGGTGATGTGAAAGAAACGCTTTATGATATCGTCAAAGAAGAAGTACGCCGTTTAATTACGCATGATAAAGTAAGACCAGATGGACGTAAACCAGAGGAAATTCGTGCGATTGATTGCGATATTGATCTGCTGCCGCGTACTCACGGTTCCGGTTTATTCACGCGTGGACAAACGCAAGCGCTTAGCATTTGTACATTAGGTGCATTAGGGGATGTGCAAATTCTGGATGGGTTGGATCTGACAGAAACCAAACGTTTCATGCATCATTATAACTTCCCACCGTTCTCCGTTGGTGAAGCAAGACCGCTTCGTCCACCAGGCCGTCGGGAAATTGGACATGGCGCTTTAGGGGAGAGAGCTCTTGAGCCTATCATTCCTAATGAAGTTGAGTTCCCATACACGATTCGTCTCGTATCTGAAGTATTGGAATCGAATGGTTCGACTTCCCAAGCGAGTATTTGCGCTAGTACGTTAGCACTTATGGACGCTGGTGTTCCAATCAAGGCTCCAGTTGCTGGGATTGCTATGGGTCTGATCAAAGACGGTGACCACTTCTCCATTTTGTCGGATATTCAAGGAATGGAAGATCATCTTGGCGATATGGACTTTAAGGTTGCAGGAACAGCCGAAGGAATAACAGCTCTTCAAATGGATATCAAAATTGACGGTATCGATCGCAGCATTCTGCAGCAGTCTTTACAACAAGCCAAAGAAGGCCGTTTGCACATTTTAGGAAAAATGGTATCCCGTATTTCGGAGCCTAAGAAAAACCTTTCCAAATATGCGCCGAAAATTCTGACCATGAACATTAATCCGGACAAAATCCGTGATGTTATTGGAGCAGGCGGTAAAATCATCAACAAAATCATTGAAGAAACCGGCGTGAAAATTGATATCGAACAAGATGGCCGTGTATTCATCGCTTCATCCAATCAAGAGATGAACGAAAAAGCACGTTCCATTATCGAAGGCATCGTTCGTGAAGTGATCGTTGGCGAAACATACCTCGGTACGGTCAAACGCGTTGAGAAATTCGGTGCATTCGTCGAGATTCTGCCAGGCAAAGAAGGTTTGGTTCATATTTCGCAAATTTCCACAGAGCGTGTAGCTAAAGTGGAAGATGTTGTGAACGTTGGAGATCAAATCACAGTAAAAGTAACGGAAATCGACCAACAAGGAAGAGTAAATCTTTCTCGCAAAGCAACATTAACTTCGCAAGTCCCGGCCCAATCCTAAGCCGTGTGACTTGTGAAGTACCCTTCATAGTTTCGGACAAAGAGTCAGATCAATCTGTCTCTTTTTTGCGTTTACCTTGGGATAGACATGCTTGTTCTAATCTTGTCCTTTTCTGCATAAAATCAGGAAATAAGGATGGGGGGACCTCGACATGCTCTATAAAAAGTGGCTTCTACTTGGAAGTTTTTTTGCCATGGTTCTACTCGTCATTCAGACTATTCCTGATATAGGAACATATATTCTCAGTGTGAAATATAAGCCATCTTCCTATGTAACGAAGACCAACTGGCAGGATGAAGAGACGCTTCCTGTATTTGCTGCGAGTTCTTCCAAAGGAGAAAAGTTAAACAAATTAAGTCCCTCGCAATTAATGGATATAATTCATAAAGAAGCAGAAAACCGCAGGATTGCCCCGATAAATGCACGAATTGATCCAGTATGGAAAGCGATACCTGGTTATAATGGACTGGAAGTCGATATCGATGAAACGCTTAAGCTGGCTGAGCATCATCTCACACCTGGCAAGATCAACTATGTGATGAAGGAAGTTGAGCCGGCCATTCAATTGAGCGATCTTGGTCCTGTCCCTGTGTTTAAAGGAAATCCCAAAAAGCCGATGGCGTCATTGATGATCAATGTGGCTTGGGGCAATGAATATTTGCCGAGCATTTTAGAAACACTTCGCAAAGAAAATGTACACGCCACTTTTTTCTTCGATGGCTCTTGGTTGAAGAAAAACGTAGAAATGGCCAAAACGATACAGAGCGAAGGTCATGAAATATCGAATCATGCGTATTCGCATAAAGATATGAGAAATATAAGTCGCAGCAAAGCTGTAGAAGAGATTTCCAAAACAGAAGATTTGTTGAAGCAGCAATTAGGTGTGAAAAATACGCTGTTTGCACCGCCTTCCGGATATTTTAATCAAGAAACCGTTCAAATAGCCTCTGAATTTCATCTGCAAACCGTACTGTGGACCTTCGATACCATCGATTGGAAAAATCCTGGAGCAGATCGAATTATTCAACGCCTTACTACGAGCATTGAGCCAGGCACTTTAATTTTGATGCATCCAACCTCTTCATCCAAAGAAGCACTGGCTGGAATGATCCGTGTTATCAAGAATAAAGGATTATCCATGGGGACAGTATCGGAGCTATTATCCTCTAAAAGGATCCCTGATGGGGGTCAACTGACGAAATAAACTCGTGATTTGGGCACAAAGTTGAGTCGCTGGCACATTTTTGTTAGACTGAGTAAGTATAATTGGGGAACAGGATTTTACGTGCTACATTTTGAGGAGGAACCTTGGTGATTAAATACCGCTTACATAATGGATTGCGAGTCGTCATGGAAGAAATCCCTACATTTCGATCGGTTACTTTCGGAATTTGGGTAAAGACGGGCTCACGCAATGAATCTCAAGAATTGAACGGCATCTCGCACTTCATTGAGCATATGCTGTTTAAGGGGACAGAGCGTCATTCAGCGAAAGATATTGCTGAGATCTTCGATGGTATCGGAGGGAATGTGAATGCATTCACATCGAAGGAATACACTTGCTATTATGCCAAAGTGTTAGATGAACATCTGCCGCTTGCGATGGATGTGCTCTCGGATATGTTTTTCCATTCCTCTTTTGACGAAGGGGAGTTGGAGAAAGAAAAGAAAGTCATTTACGAAGAAATTTCCATGTATGAAGACACGCCTGACGATTTGGTTCACGATTTATTGGCGAAGGCTTCCTATGGATCACATCCGCTAGGCTACACCATTCTTGGGACAGAAGAGAATCTGTCGAAAATGAAATCCGATGATCTCCGAAACTATATGAGACAGCATTACAATACAGAGAATACAGTACTCAGTATTGCTGGAAATATTGACGATAGCGTTCGGGAATTGATCGAGAAGCATTTTGGCGAATTCGCAACCACAGGCATTGAAACGAGCTATGATGCGCCAGATTTCATTGGTGACTTGATTTTCCACGCGAAAAAAACAGAACAAAATCATATTTGCCTCTCTTTGCCGGGACTTTCACTGCAAGAGGAGAATTTGTATCCCATGGTGCTTCTCAATAACGCGATTGGCGGAGGCATGAGTTCCAGGCTGTTCCAAGAAATCCGTGAAAAACGCGGGCTCGCTTATTCGGTGTATTCGTATCACTCCTCACATATCGATAGTGGGATGTTTACAATCTATACGGGTACAGCACCAAAGCAAACACAAGAAGTGCTTGAAGTGACGATGGAGCTTCTCCAAGATATTGCGCTGAAAGGCATGACGGATTCCGAGCTGAAGAAAGGCAAAGAACAGCTGAAGGGCAGCTTGATTCTTAGCTTAGAGAGCACGAGCAGCCGGATGAATCGTTTCGGGAAAAATGAATTGATGACAGGCAAGCATTATAGTCTTGACGAAATGATTGAGCGAATCGAAAGCGTTCAGATGGAGCATATTCGCGCATTAACGAAATCCTTGTTCGCGACACCATTTGCGTTATCCATGGTAGGAAATTCGGATGATGTCATCAACGGCTTCAGGAGGGATCAGCTTGTCTCTCTCTAAGTACGAAGTCCAAATTAAACGCGTTGCCGGTCAAGAAGATATTCTTCTGCCCCAAAAAATGTCCAAAGCAGCCAGTGGATATGATCTGCATGCCGCCGTTAGTGAGCCAGTTGTATTAGCTCCGGGAGAGCGTAAGCTGATTCCAACCGGTTTTGCGCTCAGCATGCCGCCGGAATTGGAAGCGCAGATCCGTCCGCGAAGCGGCCTTGCTTATAAACACGGCATTACGACGCTGAATTCTCCGGGAACCATCGATGCTGATTACCGCGGCGAAGTGAAGGTATTGCTGATTAACCACGGTCAGGAGCCATTCACGATCGGCCGGAATGAACGTATTGCTCAGATGGTATTCCAGCTTGTACCCCAAATCGAGCTTGCCGAGGTTTCTGAATTAACAGAAACGGTGCGTGGAGCAGGCGGCTTCGGTCATACAGGACGTTAAACCGAGCTTGTAACATAGACAAAGAAACAGAGGCCATCTTCCAGCGGAAGGTGGTCTTATTTGTTGTCAATCAAGTATCGAAAGGAATAGCACCCATCTTTAGGCGAACGCATACTATAACGTATCGAAACGGACCGAGAAAGGGGTGTAAGCAAGAATGCTTACTGGGATTTCGGTTGCATTTATGGGTGGGGACGCCCGGCAACTAGAAGTAATTCAGAAATTTACGGAGTTAGACGCAACAGTGACATTAATCGGCTTTGATAATCTCGGGAGGCAATTCAGCGGCGTCTCCAGTGCGAAGCTTAATCCTGATCTGCTTCAAACAGTGGACGTACTGATATTACCTGCTGTAGGTACGGATGATTCAGGACAAGTGGAATCTGTGTTCTCAACTGAAGAGCTGAGGCTGACAGGCGATCACATGGCCTCACTGCCTAAACATGCCAAGGTGTATACAGGGATGGCCAAAAGCTTCCTGAAGAAGCTTTGTACTGAGCATAACATTGAACTCGTAGAGTTATTTGAACGGGATGATGTAGCGATTTACAACTCCATTCCGACAGCTGAGGGCGCGCTTATGATGGCGATTCAGAATACGGATATTACCATTCATGGGTCCGTTTGTATGGTGTTAGGTTTTGGGCGCACCGGTTTTACAATGGCCAAAACATTGCAAGGATTAGGGGCAACCGTGAAGGTTGGCGTGAGGAAGCCAGAGCATTTTGCAAGGGCGTGGGAGATGGGTTTTCAGCCTTTTTATACAAAAGACTTGTACCCGGAAGTGGGGAATATTGACTTGCTTTTTAACACAATTCCGACTATGATAGTCACAGCGCAAGTTATTACCAATATCCCACATCGCGCGCTCATCATCGATTTGGCTTCCAAACCCGGCGGAACGGACTTCCGATTTGCCGAGAAAAGAGGCATTAAAGCGATGCTGGCGCCCGGTTTACCTGGCATCGTCGCCCCCAAAACAGCTGGCCGCATCATGGCGAACACGCTTAGTCAGCTGATCGAGGAAGACTTCAAAGACAGGAGCGATGTGGAATGAATTGGCAAGGGAAAACGGTCGGTTACGCGTTAACCGGTTCTCACTGTACGCTGGAAGAAGTCATGCCTCAGATTAAGAGATTTGTAGATGCAGGTGCTCGTGTGATCCCCATTGTTTCCAATACGGTAATGACAACGGACACACGTTTCGGCAAATCTGCCGATTGGCAGCAGCAAATCAAGGATATTACAGGGAATGATATTATTTCTACCATTGTAGCTGCGGAACCTTTAGGGCCATCCAAGCTGCTTGATGTTATGGTTATTGCGCCATGCACAGGGAATACGACTAGTAAACTAGCGAATGCAATGACAGAAAGTCCTGTATTGATGGCAGCCAAAGCGCAAATGAGAAATTTGCGGCCACTCGTTTTAGCTATTTCCACCAACGATGGACTTGGCCTTAACGCGATGAATATTGCAAAGCTTCTTACCACCAAAAACATTTATTTTGTTCCATATGGTCAAGATGCCCCAGGAGCGAAGCCAAATTCGTTGGTTGCTCGGATGGACTTGATTATGGAAGCTTGTGAAGCGGCTTTGGAAGGTAAGCAATTGCAACCCATGATTATTGAGAGATTTCAATATTAATGCATATATAATTCTTGAAGGGGAGAAACCAGCATATGTCCACCCAGAAGCTTTTTAATGTTGCCGTTGTAGGCGCTACAGGCGCTGTAGGGGAACAAATCATCCGACTATTAGAAGAACGGAATTTCCCCATTAAGGAATTAAAATTACTTTCATCGGCCCGTTCAGCTGGCGTAAAGCTGCCTTTCAAAGGTCAAGATATTGTCGTACAAGAAGCAACTCCAGAGAGCTTCCAAGGCGTAGACATTGCGTTATTCAGCGCTGGCGGGGATGTAACGAAGGCATTAGCACCTCATGCTGTTGAAGCAGGTACGATCTGTATTGACAATACAAGTGCGTATCGTATGGATCCAGATACACCTTTGGTTGTCCCAGAAGTCAACGTCGAGAAAATCAACGAGCACAAAGGAATCATTGCGAATCCGAATTGCTCCACCATCCAAATGGTAGCCGCTCTGAAGCCGTTATATGACCGTTACGGGATTTCTCGGGTGATTGTTTCTACGTATCAAGCCGTATCCGGTGCTGGTGCCAAAGCGATTAACGAAATGTTGAGACAGTCCAAAGAAGTGTTAGCGGGCAACGATGCCAAGCCTGACATTTTGCCTGTAGGCTCATTGCCGGTGAAACACCAAATCGCATTTAATGCAATTCCGCAAATCGACAAGTTTCTAGATAATGGTTTTACAAATGAAGAAATGAAAATGATTCTTGAAACCAAAAAGATTATGGGCGATGAGTCCATTGAAGTCACAGCAACTTGTGTTCGGATTCCGGTTGTATACGGACATTCCGAATCGGTTTATGTGGAATTAATAGAAGATTTCGATATCGAAGAAGTCAAAACGCTGCTTGCCAATGCGCCAGGAATTGTTCTTGTTGACAATCCGGCAGAGCAGCAGTATCCTCTTGCAACGGATGCAGCCGGTAAATTGGAAACTTTCGTTGGACGTGTACGTCGTGATCTAAGCAACCCTAAAGCGCTAAATATGTGGATTGTTTCAGATAATTTACTAAAGGGTGCAGCTTGGAATGCTGTACAAATTGCTGAATATATTGCTATAGAGCAATAATCAGCATACTGCGATGTTCAACATGCAGTGAATATGGGGGAAACTCATGCGAATCCTTGTTCAAAAATTCGGAGGTACTTCGCTTTCCACCGCATCAGCTAGAGAACACGTTATTGGACATATTCAAGACGCACTAAGCCATCCCTATAAGTTAGTTGTTGTGGTATCTGCGATGGGAAGAAAAGGAGAACCCTATGCAACGGATACGCTCCTTGATCTAGTTCGAAAGAACGGAGAGGGGCTGCCGGCGAGGGAACTCGATATGCTCATGGGCTGCGGAGAATTAATCTCTGCAGTGCATTTGTGCAGTCTTTTGCAAGCAAGAGGCATTCGATCAACGGTTTTGACTGGTGGGCAAGCTGGCATTCAGACGAATGAAGAATACGGCAACGCCAAGATTATCGCGATGCAGCCTAATCGGATTCTTGAATTATTGGAGCAAGATCAGGTTGTTATTGTTACCGGGTTTCAAGGCAAATCAAGCCAAAATGAGCTGACAACCTTAGGCCGTGGAGGTAGTGATACTTCGGCTACGGCTCTTGGCGCGGCGCTTAAGGCTGAGATTGTTGATATTTTTACAGACGTGAATGGGATCATGACAGCGGATCCAAGAATTGTAGAAGACGCCAAACCTCTGGTTCGGGTGAGCTTTGCAGAAATTTGCAATATGGCTCATAATGGGGCGAAGGTCATCCATCCTCGTGCTGTTGAGGTTGCGATGCAAGCGAATATTCCTATACGTGTTCGCTCCACATTTTCCAAAGAAGAAGGGACCTTGGTCACCGCTTCTGACAGTATGCCGAGCGAACCCAACCAAGTAAGAGACCGCTTCGTAACAGGAATTGCTCATTTTACGAATATCACACAGATTCAGGTGGCTGCTGTAGAAGGTCACTTCGACCTTCAGCTTCGTGTATTCAAAACGATGGCTCAGCACCAAATCAGTGTTGATTTTATAAACGTGAACCCCTCCGCCGTTGTATATACGGTGTTTGATTATGAAGCAGACAGAGCGCTTAAGCTGCTAAGGAGTCAAGGCTACGAACCTAAGGCATTGAGTGGTTGTGCCAAAGTATCTGTCATTGGCGGTGGAATGAACGGCGTTCCAGGGATTATGGCTCATATTGTTGAAGCTTTAACTGTAGAAGATATCCGTATCCTTCAGTCAGCCGATTCCAATACGACGATTTGGGTGCTTGTTCAAGGCGAAGATATGATTAAATCTGTTAAAGCATTACATCATAAATTTAATTTATCCAAGTAAAACAGAAGATTCTGGAGGTGTAAACGGTGGATTTTGGAAGAGTAATCACAGCAATGGTCACTCCGTTTGATGAGCAATTGCAAGTCAATTGGGACCAAGTAGAACCACTTATCAACTATTTGATTGAAGAACAACAATCAGATAGCCTTGTTATTTGCGGGACCACTGGAGAGGCGCCTACATTAACAGACGATGAGAAACTTAAACTTATTGAATTATCCGTTCGTTACACACGCGGCCGCTGCAAAATTATCGCAGGAACTGGAAGTAATGACACCGCACACACCGTACATTTTTCTCAAAAGGTAGAGAAGCTGGGTGTCGATGGCCTACTCATCGTTGCTCCTTACTATAACCGTCCGTCTCAGGAAGGGTTATTCCAACATTTCAAAGCAGTGGCTGAGTCTGTTCAGACAGCTGTTATTTTGTATAACGTGCCTGGACGCACAGGTGTCAATTTGGATGCGGAGACGACAGTTCGTCTTTCTCAAATTTCCAATATTGTTGCAACCAAAGATTGCGCCAATACGGATCAGTTGACTCGCATAGTGGCTGAAGCCGCTCCTGGATTCCTTGTCTATAGCGGGGATGACAGCAGTGCATTGCCAGCTTTAGCGGTTGGCTGCCAAGGAATTATCAGTGTTGCAAGTCATGTGATTGGAAAAGAAATGCAATCTATGATAAAGTATTATTTAGAAGGCAACGTTCAGCAAGCTGCTGAACTACATCGTAAGCTTCATCCTGTTTTTACTGGCATTTTCCGTGTACCGAGTCCTGCGCCAATTAAGCATGCTCTTGCACTGAAAGGCATTCAAACAGGAGGCGTAAGACTTCCGTTGGTTCGCGTATCCGAGCAAGAAGGACAATTCATCCAATCACTTTTTGTATGATAACGCCTAATGAATCGGTGCTTCCGGCATCGGTTTTCTTTTTTTGGGGAAACTAATGTAATCGGTATTAACTTGTATTTGTAGTTTTTTTTCATGTATAATGGTTGCAAGTGACTAGTTCGGTTTTTCATTTAAAATTCGTCGTCCAATCTAAGAAGGAGGTATATTCTTGTCCAAAAAAAATATTGATAAACTTTTGATCTTCGCTCTTGGCGGCGTGGGCGAAATCGGAAAAAATATGTATTGCGTTCAGTATGCGAACGATATCATCGTCATTGATAGTGGATTGAAATTTCCAGAGGAGGACATGCTGGGGATTGACATTGTCATTCCGGATATCGGGTACTTAACAGAGAATCGGGATAAAGTACGCGGAATCATTATCACGCATGGCCATGAAGATCACATCGGCGGCTTACCTTATGTGTTGAAGCACCTTAATGTTCCCTTGTATGCCACTAAATTAACCATGGGACTTATCGAAGCTAAACTGAAGGAAGCGAATTTGCTCGGAACTACGAACCGCATTCTGATTAACTCGGAATCCGTTCTTTCCTTAGGTGTTCTTACAGCATCTTTCTTCAAAACGAATCACAGTATTCCTGACTCTGTTGGGGTGGCTCTGGATACACCAGAGGGGGTAGTTGTTCATACTGGAGACTTTAAGTTTGATCAAACCCCTGTGAACGATCAATACGCTGACTTGCATCGCATGGCAGAAATCGGGAAGAAGGGCGTACTTGCCTTGCTTTCAGATAGCACCAATGCGGAACGTCCTGGTTACACAGGATCCGAGCGCAGTGTAGGGATTGAAATTGAAGAAGTATTCCGTAAAGCTAAGCAAAGAGTTGTTATTGCGACATTCGCATCGAACATTCACCGTGTTCAACAGGTGTTTGATGCTGCCGCGGCAACAAATCGTAAAGTAACCGTAATTGGTCGTAGTATGGTTAATGTCGTTTCCATCGCTAGCGAGTTAGGGTACTTGCACATTCCGGATGGTATGCTGATTGAGCCAGAGGAAGTAAACAAGCTTGCTGCTGACCGTGTTGTTATCCTTTCTACAGGAAGCCAAGGAGAGCCAATGTCTGCTCTCACAAGAATGGCACGTTCCACTCACCGCAAAATTGATATTTTGCCAGGTGATACGGTCATTATTGCGGCGACTCCAATTCCGGGTAACGAGCGTTATGTAGGTCGCACAGTTGATGAGCTATTCCGAATTGGCGCTAATGTCATTTACGGCCCAGGTTCGGTTACTGGGGTTCACGTATCGGGTCACGGCAGCCAAGAAGAATTGAAATTAATGCTCAATCTGATAAAGCCTAAGTATTTTATTCCGATTCATGGCGAATATCGCATGCTGCGTCAACACGCCATTCTTGCCGAATCTGTCGGTATTCCTAAAGAAGATATTTTTATGTGCGATATTGGCGACACTGTCGAAATTCAAAATGGCGCTGCTCGTAAAGGTTCCAAAGTTCAAAGCGGCAATATTTTGATCGATGGACTGGGCGTTGGAGATGTAGGCAACATTGTGTTGCGCGATCGGAAGCTATTGTCGCAAGACGGTATCCTTGTGGTTGTCGTTACACTCAGCAAACAAGATGGCAAAATTTTATCCGGACCGGATATCATCTCACGCGGATTCGTCTATGTACGCGAATCTGAGGGCCTCTTGGAAGAAGCCAATCGTATCGTAACGAATACATTAACGAAACTTATGAATGAAAATGTAAATGAATGGGCATCTTTAAAAACAAATGTCAAAGATGTTCTCGGACGTTTTTTATATGAACAAACCAGAAGAAGACCAATGATCCTTCCAATTATCATGGAAGTCTAGGCTCGAACAGTCACTTGAACCTATGCAAATAGTAAAACCCTCTCCTTTGCTGGAGAGGGTTTTTTTCATTTGTTTTGAGGCGGTATTTCATGCATGAAAGCTGGCAAATTTATTCATACTATGGGAGATTATGATCCGTACATGCTGATGAAACCAGTTTACAATAGCAGTACGATAAGGGGGACTAACTATGGCAGAGCCAACAGGACCGAAACAGCAGGAACCGGAAACAGAGGAGGGGAAAAAGAACCCTATCCTTGAGAATATTCAACAGTTAGGTCAAACCAATACGCTTTCAGGCGAATCTAATATTTTCTGTCTAACCATTATTGGACAAGTGGAAGGGCACATCGTACTGCCGCCGCAAAATAAGACGACCAAATACGAGCATTTGATTCCTCAACTCGTGGCTGCAGAACAAAATCCGAAAATTGAAGGTGTCATGATTATCCTCAATACAGTGGGAGGAGATGTTGAAGCGGGATTGGCGATAGCGGAAATGGTAGCGACACTGTCCAAACCTACGATTGCCTTGGTACTAGGAGGAGGTCACAGTATAGGGGTGCCGATTGCTGTATCAGCGAATTATTCCATCATCGCGGAAACCGCGACGATGACCATCCATCCCATTCGATTAAATGGTCTCATTATTGGGGTGCCGCAAACATTTGAGTATTTGGATAAAATGCAGGAACGTGTCGTTCGATTCGTTACGAAGCATTCGAATGTCACCGAGGAGAAGTTTAAAGAACTCATGTTCAAGACGGGGGAGCTAACAAGAGACATCGGGACAACCGTAATTGGCATTGATGCAGTGAAATATGGTCTGATTGATCAAGTAGGCGGCATTGGAGATGCCATTCGTGAACTGAATAAACGGATAGAAGACAAGAAAGCTTCTTCAGGAGGAGGTTTGGTACAATGATTCATTCGGTCGTCCCCATGGAAGTTATTTTTGATGGGATGGAAACGTACGCTCCCAAATATCTTGAGGTCCAGCAGGGGGGGATTTCCATGCAGATAGAACCGATCGACGGGTTTCAGGCACGGATCATCCGATTGTACAGCTGCAATCCTCAGGATTATTTGAACAATCAATATGCCCCTGGCACTATTATTTCTTATAGTCCTGTGGCTGAGAAGCATTTACCTATTTAAAGCGCTGTTCCTGTATCATCCCTCAAGTCCAATATGGTATAATGTGGACTCGGGGGTGACAAGCGTGGCGAAACGCAAGAAAAAAGGCAAGCCTATAAAAACGAGCTTGTTATTCGAATTATACGGTATTCTCATTTTGATTTTCTCTGTAATTGCACTTGCTCATCAAGGGCATGTTGGGAATTCGTTGATTTATCTTTTCCGCTTTTTTGTGGGAACGTGGTACTCGTTAATTCCGTTGATTTTCATATATGTAGCCCTGTATGCAATGATTAAGAGAGCGTGGCCAGAATTCGTCACGGTTAAGAAAGCGGGCATCTTACTGTTTATTCTTGGTCTCTTGATCAAAAATCAAATTGATTTATTTGCTCAGCTGTACCCTGATGGCGGTTTTGCATCAGGTAAGATCATCTCTTCGACCTGGGAAGCCATGTTGGAAGGGCTGAATCCTACAGAGGCTGGAAGAGCGGCATTGGAATATGGAATCGGCGGCGGAATGATAGGAGCTTTGCTGTATAGCATTTTGTATTTCTTGTTTGATTATTTAGGTGCAAGATTGATTCAATATGCTTTATTTGTTATGGGGTTTATCTTGGCAACGGGGATTTCTTATGTAGATATCGGCAATGTCATTAGGGGCCGCTTCAGCAATGTCGGTCAGAATTTTAAGGACAGGATGAAAGAGTGGCTGCAGGATCGTGACGCAAGACAACCTCAGGCAGCTACAGCCGGTGCAAGTGAAAGGAAAACAAAGAAATCCGTTTACATACCCGTTGATGATGAATTTGATGAAGAAGTGTTCCAACCTGTAAAACGAACAAAGAAATCACCGATATTAATGGAACTGCTTCGTCCGATCAAAGAAGGTCGGAAGAAATCAGCGGCTGCAAAGAACGATTCCGAGATGGATACTGATTTGAATGAAGCGAATGATGAGGGTGCGGAGGAGAAGGTTGTTTACCAAACACCTGGCGCACAAGCGGAATCGGCAGCTGAGCATGAGGATCAACCTGTCACACCAATTATTCGGGATTTTCAAGAACAAGTGTTTCAAGAAGCGCAACAGGTTGTTAAACCATCGGCAGCTTCAATACCAGATCAGCCTGCCAAGCCCCAAACAGCCAAAGGTGCTGTAGAAGGACAGGATGATGAGCCAGTTACGTTGGAATTTCAAGAGAATGCGCCAATTGTCCAAACGCGGCCATACGAGATGCCTTCCCTTGATTTGCTTGCTAAGCCAGCCGTTGGCAAAGGCAGTGAAATGTCAGACTACAAAGCAAACGCGAGAAAACTTGAAGCAACGTTAGAGAGCTTTGGCGTTCGTGCTAAGGTGCTCGAGGTTGTCAGAGGACCGGCAGTCACACGCTACGAGATACAGCCTGACGTTGGGGTGAAGGTCAGCCGAATTGTATCTCTGACGGATGATATTGCTTTGGCGCTGGCCGCTAAGGATATTCGGATGGAAGCGCCGATTCCAGGTAAAGCTGCCATCGGCATCGAAGTGCCGAACCTGGAAGTTTCCGTTGTAACGATGCGTGAGGTTATGGAAACGTCAGCATTCCAAGAATCAAGCTCCCGTCTGTCGGTCGTCTTAGGGCGTGATATTTCTGGTCAACCGATCGTCGGCAACTTGGCGAGAATGCCCCATTTGCTTGTAGCCGGTGCAACGGGATCAGGTAAATCCGTATGTATTAACGGGATCATTACGAGTATTTTGTATAAAGCAAAGCCCAATGAAGTGAAATTTCTCATGATCGATCCGAAAATGGTAGAGCTGAATGTTTATAATGGCATTCCGCATCTATTGGCTCCGGTTGTGACTGATCCACGCCGAGCATCGCTTGCGCTGAAGAAAGTTGTCGTCGAGATGGAAAAGCGCTATGAGCTCTTCTCCAAGAGCGGCACTCGGAATATCGAAGGTTACAACGCAATGCTAGTAGAGAGCGGGACAGCAGCTCCATTGCCTTACTATGTCGTCATTGTGGACGAGTTGGCTGATTTAATGATGGTTGCGGCGAATGACGTGGAAGACTCGATCTGCCGTCTCGCCCAAATGGCGCGTGCTGCAGGTATCCACTTAATAATTGCCACCCAACGACCTTCCGTTGACGTTATCACTGGGGTCATCAAAGCCAACATCCCTTCACGTATCGCTTTCGGAGTATCCTCTCAAGTGGATTCACGAACGATTCTGGATATGGTTGGCGCAGAGAAGCTGCTTGGCCGAGGCGATATGCTTTACTTGCCTGTAGGCGCATCCAAACCGGTTCGGGTGCAGGGGGCATTTTTGTCTGACCAAGAGGTTGAGCACGTTGTAGGTTTTGTACGTACCCAAGAGCAGGCTAACTATCAAGAAGAAATGGTTCCGCAAGTGGAAGAAATGCCGGAGCAACAGAATGAATTTGAGGACGAGCTGTATGATCAAGCTGTCCAAATCGTGCTCGAAGCCAAACAAGCTTCTGTTTCACTGCTTCAGCGGCGAATGAGAGTTGGTTATACACGTGCAGCGAGACTAGTGGATGCAATGGAAGCTAAAGGCGTTGTAGGTCCTTATGAGGGAAGCAAACCCCGTGAAGTCCTGATGTCTATTGAGCAATATCACCATAATCGCATGAGTTCTTAACTTAAATACGGCTGAATAAAAACACTCTCCTCAGGAGAGTGTTTTTATTTGTATAATCCGAGACTCCCTTTCTCATAATAAGCAAGAAAAGGCTGTAATTTGAAAAGTGAGGTTGAGAAGGGGAATGAATAAACGATTAATTGTACTTACCTTTTGTATTGTTTTCGTACTTGTTGTCGCTTTTCAGTTGAAGGGAAAATTCAATCCGCCAGCAGAAGAAACGTTTAGCAAAAATGAAGTACGTTATGGTGCCACAGGGTCAGACGTCAATGAGCTGCAAGGAAGATTGAAGTTTATTGGCTTTTATAATGGCAGTATAGACGGCGATTATGGGTATAAGACGTTAACGGCTGTGAAACGATTCCAAGGCGAGTTCGGGATGACAGTTGATGGCATTGTAGGTCCCAAAACAAAGCTTCGGCTATGGGAGGCTACGAAAAATTGGAGGCCGACGGCTCCGACTACTGGCGGTAGCGGCAGTTCTGGCAACAGTGGCTCTAATCAAACAGCTTCTGATCAAAAACCGGCTAATCTGGTGCCCTCGAATAACTTAGGTTTGTCCGAACAAGATATTAATCTCATGGCTAATGCGGTTCATGGGGAGGCTCGTGGAGAGCCATATGTAGGACAAGTGGCGGTAGCGGCGGTTATTCTGAATCGTGTGAAATCGGCGAGCTTTCCTAACACGGTTTCGGGCGTCATTTTTCAACCAGGCGCCTTTACGGCAGTAGCCGATGGTCAAATTTGGTTAACTCCGGATGAATCAACGAAAAAAGCAGTGAGAGATGCTTTAGGAGGCTGGGACCCAACGGGAGGCTGTATTTACTACTTTAACCCGGAGACAGCGACTTCGAAATGGATCTGGAGCAGACCACAAGTCAAGAATATTGGCAAGCATATTTTCTGTAAATAATTTAATGGTGGACAAGGAGAAGGAACCAGCTTTGGTTGCTTCTCCTCTTCGTATAGGAATATAATGGGTGTATATCATGGAAGTAGAAGGGAGACAGACCTTTGAAGCATAACCAATTTGAGCGCCGTACATGGAATCACATTCGGTTGCATGTACTGCCGACAGATCGATTCAAAACGTTTGCGATTTCTGTGTACATAGGTCGTCCCTTAGAGGAAGCAACAGTTACGAATACGGCGTTAACGCCTTTTGTCCTGCGTAGAGGCACAGAATTACGACCGGAAACGAAGCAATTTCGAGAGCATTTGGATGATTTATATGGCGCCGGCTTCGGTTTTGATATTTACAAGCGTGGGGATTATCAAATTGTGCAGCTGCGCATGGATATCATCAATGACCGGTTTGTGAAGTCAGCACAATCCCTGTTGCAGCAAGGATTAGATTTTGTTGGAGAAACATTGACGCGCCCGGCCCTTGAGAATGGGCATTTCCGCGGGAAATATGTAGATGCCGAGAAACAGACGCTGCAAAAGCGGATTGAATCTGTTATTAACGATAAAATTCGTTACGCGGCAGAACGCTGCATAGAAGAAATGTGCAGCGATGATCCATATCGCTTGCATCCTCTCGGTAAAATTACAGACCTCGACCATATCAATCCGGAGCAGCTTTACGAACAATATAAGCAGTGGCTTCAGACTGCTCCTCTAGATATTTATGTGGTTGGGAATACAACCCTATCTGAGGTTGAAGACATCGTGAAGCGGGCATTCTCGATTGAACGCAAAGAGGATGTTGCTTATGTAACTTCGGCGCCGCGTGGAGCTGCTGGTGAAGTAAAGACCATTGTAGAACGCTTGGATGTTAATCAAGGGAAACTAAACATGGGCTTGCGTACGAACCTTTCCTATCGGGATGAGAAGTATCCAGTAGCACTTATGTATAACGGAGTCCTCGGCGGATATCCGCACTCCAAATTATTTATTAATGTTCGTGAGAAAGCCAGTTTAGCTTATTACGCCTCTTCACGTTTTGATGGACATAAGGGAATTTTGACGATTCAATCAGGCATCGAGATGGCGAATTATGAGAAAGCGGTAGATATCATCCGTAAGCAGCTTACAGCTATGGAACAAGGGGATATCAATGAGATTGAACTGAGCCAGACACGAGCGATGATATCGAATCAGCTTCGTGAGATTCAAGATTCGGCATTTGAACTGATTTCTTTTGACTTTAATGCGATTTTGTCAGGTAAAGAAAGAACAGTTCCTGGTCTGATTGAAGCTGTGGAGCAGGTGGATGTTGCCGCTATTGCCGAAGCCGCCAAGCGCGTTCAACTGGACACGATATACTTCTTACGGGATCAGAAGGGAGAGTAGACCATGCAGGTAATTCCTTATCCACACTTGGGTGAAACGATATATCACGAGAAGCTTGATAATGGGCTACATGTGTTTGTTCTTCCAAAGGAAGGGTTCCAGAAAACATATGCCACTTTCACAACGCAATACGGTTCGATCGATAATTATTTTCAGGTTAAAGGCAAGGACGCGGTGCGAGTACCAGATGGCATTGCTCATTTTCTGGAGCACAAAATGTTTGAAGAACCGGAAGGAGATATCTTCGCTACATTTGCTTCCAACGGGGCTTCGGCCAATGCGTTTACAAGCTTTGATCGGACCGCTTATCTGTTTTCTTCCACCAATCACTATCTAGATAATTTAACGACATTAATTAATTTCGTGCAAAACCCTTATTTTACAGATGAAAATGTAGAAAAGGAAAAGGGCATTATTGGTCAGGAAATCAAAATGTACGAGGATAATGCCGATTGGAGAAGCTATTACGGGTTGATTGAATCGCTGTACGCCAAACATCCTATCCATATTGATATTGCCGGAACGGTGGCCTCTATCGCCGAAATCACCAAGGAAACGTTATATGAGTGCTATCACACTTTCTACCATCCAAGCAATATGAGCTTGTTTGTTGTAGGCGGAGTAGATGCCGAAGAGGTGCTATCCTTAGTCAAAGCCAATCAAGCGGCCAAAAGCTTTGCTCCACAAGGCAGCATCGAGCGCTTTTTCCCGGATGAGCCACTGGAAGTGAATGAAGCTCGAAGAGTTATCAACTTGCCCGTATCTATGCCCAAGTGTCTTATCGGGTTCAAGGAAGAAGCTCCTAATGTCAGCGGCAAAGATCTGTTAGTCAAAGAGCTTACAACCAAGTTAATGCTGGATATTCTCTTTAGTTCCAGCTCTTCGATTTATGAAGCGCTGTATGATGAGCAGTTGATTTCCGATAATTTTGGGCATGAATACAACTGCAGCGAGGGCTATGCCTTCTCGATGCTGGGTGGCGATACCAAAGATCCCAATCGACTTGTTGACCGCATTCGTGAAGAAGTGGAAAAGCGTAAAGACATCGGTCTGGATGAAGTAACTTTTGAGCGGAGTCGGAAAAAGAAGATCGGTAATTTCCTTAGGATGATGAACTCACCCGAGTCTATTGCGAATGAATTTACCAAATACCGTTTCAAAGGGATTGATTTGTTCGATATTTTGCCAGTGTATGAGCAGCTCACGCTGGAAGATGTGAATCGCCGGTTCCGTGAGCATTTCAACTGGAATCAGCTAGCTGTATCTATTGTGCAAAGTCGTGAGTTGTCGTGAGTCTAGCGAAGCCATTCAGTGAACAAACGGTTCTCATCACAGGCGCGAGCCGGGGGATTGGCGCAGCCGTTGCTGAACGTTTTGCCGCGGTAGGGATGAATGTTGTTATCCACTACCGCGAATCCCATGAGGCTGCGAATGAAGTGGCTAGGACCTGCATGAAGCATGGGGCAAAGGTATTGACGGTATCGGCAGATGTGAAGTCACGCGAACAAATCATCAAGATGCAGGAAAAGCTTGAGCAGAAAGAGATGATACCGGATATCATCGTCAATAATGCCGGAATAGCGCATTACGGGCTGCTTGCTGATGTGAGCGAAGAAGATTGGGACTTGGTTATGGATGTGAACTTAAAGGGAGCTTTTCTGTGCTCGCAGACGTTCATGGGCGCTATGGTTAGGCAGAAATACGGCCGAATTATCAATGTTTCTTCCATTTGGGGCATCTCTGGCGCTTCTTGCGAAGTTGTTTATTCAACAGCCAAAGGGGGGCTCAATGCCTTCACCAAAGCATTAGCCAAGGAGCTCGCTCCATCAGGAGTGACGGTGAATGCGGTAGCACCCGGTCCTGTACATACCGAAATGATGGCCGGTTTCCAGCCGGAGGAGCGGGAAGCGATTGAAAATGAAATTCCGGTTGGCCGCTTTGCTTTGCCGGATGAAGTGGCTTCACTTGTTTATTTCCTGGCATTGCCTGAGTCCGGCTATATTACAGGTCAAATCATAAGTCCCAATGGCGGTTGGCTAACTTAAGGATGGAGTGAGATGCCAAGTGCATAATTTTTGAGCGAGAAGCGAATATTACGTATGTAATGACCATTTCTCATAACTCAAAGGAGGCTTCTTACAATGGCTACAGTTCTTAAGGTATTTGATAAGTGGAAAGAGTTTCTTGCTGAACGTGTGAGTCAAGCGGGGCATGCAGGAATGAGTGAAGAGACCGTTTCTAAGCTCGCTTTTCAAATCGGTGAATTTCTAGCTGATAAAGTGGATCCGGAAAATGAGCAAGAGCGAGTGCTCAAAGAGCTGTGGGATGCAGGAGATGAGCAGGAAAAACGTACAATTGCCCGTCTCATGGTAAAATTAGTAGACAAAGGCTAATAACCGTTTTACAATTCAATAAGGTACTATGTGAAAGCCTCCTCTTTCGGAGGCTTTTGCACGCTTTTAAGGAAGAAAGGAATCGAATGGCATGGCTATCAAGCGATTTATTGTTTTGTTAGTAGGTATCCTTCTGGTTGTAACCGGTTGTGGAACACGCGGAATTCCGGTCATTAAACAGGAACTTATGGATAAGAAGCTATCCGTCTTAATGTTGTCGAGCAGCAGTTTGCCAGATACAGCCAAGCAGTCCATCGATCAAGCGCTCCAGACGTGGAGAAGTGAACATTTCATTGCCTATGATTGGGTCAAAGATTTGAATACCTTAGATGATCAGGTAACGGCTAAGCTGAAGGCAAACCCCTATGATTACATATATGTCATTGGCAATGAGTTGATTGCTTCCGCAGATGGTTTAATGGGACAAGGTCTGTCGACAGGGAAATGGACGCTGCTGCAAAGTCAATTAGACAGCAGTGGCACCGCAAGCACATCAAGCGATCAGGCAGCTTTCCTGAAAATCGATGCTCAGCAGATTGAAGATTTGAAATCCAACTGGCTTCAAAATTTGCTCGCAACCAATGTGGCCGTAGAATGGGTTACAAGAAGCGATCGGCCGATACCATCGGCTTGGGCGCCTTCTGAAGAAGCGGATCATATTGTTTTACTTGATAATAATGAGCAGTGGTTTCAGCAATTATCCTTTCAATCCAAACAGCATGCAGCCAAGTGGATTATTTTTTATTCACCAGCAACTGCCGCACAAGTACAGAAAGCGAAGACGCTTAATATTTCTGTCATAGATATGTCAAGTGCCTTATCAGCCCAGTTGAATTGGACGCAAATTCTGGACGATCGCCTAGCCGCCATGACGAATCATACGTGGCAAAAAGGCAGCCTATCTTACAATGAGAAAGAGCTTTTAGAACTAAAAATTAAATAAATTTTGTGTATTTTTATGAGTCTTAAGAAGGATATTGACGAAAATTGTAGAAATTAAAGTAGGTAACAAGTAATTTGTTGCTGATATCATGATGAGGTGGAATGATTGGACGTTAAAGAGTGGTATATGGAATACAAGATTCATAAGAACCGTCCTGGTTTATTAGGGGACATTGCTTCCTTGATGGGGATGCTGGATATTAATATTGTAACCATTAACGGGGTAGAAGATCGTACGCGCGGTATGCTTCTGCAAACCAATGATGAAGAAAAAATTGACTTAATGGGTAAAATGCTGAGAAAAGTAGATAATATTACTATTACCGCATTAAGACCTCCCAAGCTGGTGGATATACTAGCTGTTCGCCACGGTCGTTATATCGAGCGTGATTCCGATGACCGCAAAACGTTCCGTTTTACACGTGATGAATTAGGGCTGTTAGTTGATTTCCTAGGCGAGATTTTCAAGCGTGAAGGGAATCAAGTTGTCGGACTCCGCGGCATGCCGCGTGTTGGCAAAACAGAATCCATCATTGCGGGCAGCGTATGCGCTAATAAACGTTGGACATTCGTTTCCTCTACCTTATTAAGACAAACGGTTCGCAGCCAATTGTCTGAGGATGAAATGACCCCGAACAATGTCTATATTATTGACGGAATTGTCTCGACCATTCGTTCCAATGAAAAGCATTACAGCCTGCTGCAGGATATTATGGGAATGCCTTCAACCAAGGTTATCGAGCATCCAGATATATTCATTCGTGAATCAGAATACACATATAATCACTTCGATTATATTATTGAGCTTCGAAATAGCCCGGATGAAGAAATCAATTACGACTCATTTACGTATACTTCCGAACCTTTTTAATGTTTTAAACGTCATTAACTAATAGAGAGTTCCGCGGGGAGGTGACCATATGTCTGATCTAGGATTCATTTTACGCAAAACACGTCTGGAAAAAAAGATATCGCTTGAAGATCTCCAGGAAGTCACGAAAATTCGTAAACGCTACTTAGAAGCTATTGAGGAAGGGAATTACAAGGTATTGCCTGGCAGCTTCTATGTGCGAGCTTTCATCAAAAGCTACGCAGAAGCCGTAGGTCTTGATCCAACTGAAGTGCTGAATATGTATCAATCTACGAATCCTTCACCCGTAGTGGAGAAGCCAGTCGTTGAAAATATTCGCAAGAACAGAACGAGTGTTCGCAACACCGAAAAATTAAGCCGATGGGCTTCAAGTGTGATGTTTATCTGTTTCATTCTGCTGATCTTTGGAATTGTGTATTACTATACGTATAAGAATTACAAGGGAACGCCAGCGGATGAAAAACCGTCACAAACGCAATCATCGAGGATAACAACATCAACAAGTCCTGCGACAGGTACGAATGCCAACAGCATACCTAATGCATCCAGTGATGGTAAAGTGGCACCTCTTTCGACTGCGACGCCGATACCGACGCCGATACCGACGCCGACACCGACGCCACCTGCGGTTCAAGTTAAGTTCAGCAGCACCGAGAAGGGTGTAGATAATTACACGATTATTGGCACAGCAAATTTGGATATCCAAATGAAAATAACAGGTCCTTGTTGGATAGGTGTTGATACAATTTCTGAAGGCGGCGGCAAAAAGACGCTTAGCCAGAAGTTGTACAACTCTGGTGACACGGAGGCATTTAATGTAGCAGGTTCTGCCTATTTGAATGTGGGCGCAGCTAGTGCTTTAGAGCTTACTGTGAACGGCACTGTCGTTCCAGTAGGGGATACGCCAAACCCCAAAAGAGTTCAGCTTAATTTGCAAAAAAGCTAGCATTTTGGCGGTTCCTGCGCTTTCCCGGGTAATGATTGCTGTTCCGAAACATCCTAAGCCAAGGGGCTTTAGGATGTTTCTTTTTTTTCGGCTTCTTGCTATAATGCTAATGTAATTTGATGGAAAGGGTGTTTGTCTACATGAGTACAGAAAGCTCGTTCGATATCGTATCCAAAGTGGATATGCAGGAATTAACGAACGCCATTCAGCAGGCGGAAAAGGAAATTCTTACACGATTTGATTTTAAAGGCAGCAAAAGCAGTATTAAATTGGACAAAGATCAATTGGTCGTCACTTCGGATGATGAATTTAAGCTGCAAAATGTGCTTGATATTATGCATGCCAAAATGACGAAACGCGGGATCTCGATCAAAAATCTCGAATACAGCAAGGTAGAACCGGCAGCTGGCCAAACAGTTAGGCAGAAAATCAGCATGAAGCAGGGCGTCGATCAAGAAAACTCCAAGAAAATTAACATTTTGATTCGTGATTCCAAGTTAAAGGTGAAAACGCAAATTCAAGGAGATCAGATTCGTGTAACAGGGAAGAGTCGCGATGATTTACAAGCGGTTATTGCTCTATTGCGCAAAGCAGAAATCCCGCTTGATTTGCAATTTGTTAACTTGAAATAGGTATACATACGACGTTTAATTGCCAAAAACCCTCTAGTAATAGGGGGTTTTTACATTTTGACACCCCTTAGGGCTTGTATTATACTGGTAAGGAGTGTTTTTTAGGACTATTGGAGGTTGTTTCTTTCATGACAGAAAAGGTTAAAGTAGTGACTCTCGGATGCGAGAAGAATATGGTTGATTCCGAGATTATGTCTGGATTAATACATGGACGTGGTTTTCAACTTGTAGACAACAAAGAAGATGCCACAGTCATTATCGTGAACACTTGCGGGTTCATTGATGCAGCGAAAGAAGAATCAGTGAATACAATTTTGGATATGGCAGAATTGAAACAAACAGCGAATCTCAAGGCGCTTATCGTCTCAGGATGTTTGACACAACGCTACAAGAAGCAGCTGATGGATGAAATGCCTGAGATAGATGGCATCGTGGGAACCGGTGATTTTGATAAAATCAATCATATTGTTGATGAAGCGCTTCGCGGCAAGAGACCGGTCCTAGTCGGGAATCCGGTATTTAACTATGATGCTGACCTGCCAAGATTGGTGACGACCCCTCGGTACACGGCATATGTGAAAATTGCGGAAGGCTGCGACAATGCGTGCACATTCTGCAGTATTCCGATTATGCGCGGTGCATTCAAGAGTAGAAGCATGGAGTCCATTGTGGCGGAAGTCGCAAACCTGGCTTCACAAGGCGTCAAAGAAGTCAGTCTGATCGCTCAAGATTCAACGAATTACGGAACGGATTTGTACGATAGCTTCATGCTGCCTACTTTATTGAATAAAGTGAGCGAAGTAGAGGGAATAGAATGGGTCAGACTTCACTATGCTTATCCAGGTTTCTTTAGCGATGAGCTGATTGAAGTCATGGCATCGAACCCGAAGATATGCAAATATATCGATATGCCGCTTCAACATAGTGAAGATTCGATTCTGAAAAGGATGCGCAGACCAGGGCGTCAGAAAGATACGCGTGAACTGGTTCGCAAAATCCGTGAAGCGATCCCAGATGTAGCCCTTCGGACATCCTTGATCGTAGGCTTCCCTGGAGAAACGGAAGAAGACTTCGAAGCGCTAAAACAATTTGTACGCGACGTTCAATTTGATCGTCTAGGGGTATTCGCTTACTCCAAAGAAGATGATACGCCAGCGGCTCGTCTGCCAGACCAAGTTCCCGATGATGTCAAAGAGTACCGTGCGAATGCGATTATGGAAATTCAACGTGAAATTTCAAATATTCGTGGCGGACGTCGAATCGGACAAGAAATTGATGTGCTGATTGAGCGATACGATGGCCGTAGTGATGTCTATATCGGTCGTTCCCAATTTGATGCTCCTGAGATCGATGGGGAAGTATTCGTTTCCAATGGGAATTTGAGCATTGGCGAATTGGCAAAAGTTCGTATTACCCACTCCTATGAGTTTGATTTATCCGGGGAGGTTATTGCATGAACCTAGCCAATCGCATCACCGTAGCGAGGATTTTGTTAGTACCTATCATCATGTTCTTCTTGTTGATTAAGGTGAAATTTCCACATATACGGATAGAGGAATTCAGTATTACGTATAATCAAATTATTGCTGCTACCATCTTCATTATTGCAGCGAGTACAGATAGTTTAGATGGTTACATTGCCAGAAAACGCAATCTTGTAACCAATCTTGGCAAGCTGCTTGATCCGTTGGCGGATAAGCTGCTTGTTACAGCTGTTCTCGTTTCTCTTGTTGAGATGGGTAAAGTAGATGCTTGGATTGTCATTGTCATTATCAGTAGGGAGTGGGCAGTTACTGGACTACGCCAAATCGCCCTATTGGAAGGCACCGTGATGGCGGCCAGCAAGTGGGGAAAGGCAAAGACGGCAGCTCAAATCACCGCCATCATTGCATTACTTATCAATAATTTTCCGTTTACGTTTGTGGATTTCCCTTTTGATGTAATAGCTAGTTGGGCAGCAGCAATTATTACGGTTTACTCAGGAATAGAGTACTTTGTGAAGAATAAGCATGTCATCGATTTTTCTGAAAAAGCTTAATAGGGCAACCTATTATTCACCTCTAAACACGGTTGCTCTTCATTGATCAGCCATGGGTAGGGGTTTTCTTATTTAAAGGAGGAATTCCAATATGAAAGCTGAAATTGTTGCTGTCGGTACAGAGCTTTTGCTTGGCCAGATCGTAAATACGAATGCTCAATTTATATCAAAGGAATGCGCGGCAATTGGTGTTGATATGTACTTTCAAACCGTTGTTGGCGACAATGAGCAAAGATTGCTCGATACGTTCCGATTAGCGGCTTCCAGAGCGGACGTCGTCATCTGTACGGGAGGACTTGGACCCACACAGGATGATCTAACGAAAGACGTGCTAGCCGCCTTTGTAGGCCGTGAGCTGGTTCTGCATGAGCCGTCCATGAAGACGATCACGGAGTTGTTCGAATCTCGCGGAATACATATGGTCGAGAGCAACAGAAGACAGGCGCTGATGATTGAAGGCAGCGATCCATTGCATAACGAAACAGGACTAGCCGTTGGGAATGCTTTTACCTATGAAGGTACGCATTTCATCCTTCTGCCCGGTCCTCCCAAAGAAATGAAGCCTATGTTTACGAAATATGCAGTGCCATGGCTGCAAGCTGTGATGACAGATGCGGTACCTCTTTATTCGAAAATGCTCAAATTTGCCGGGATTGGAGAATCCAATCTGGAGCATCAGCTGCTGGATCTGATTGAAGCTCAGACCGATCCTACGATCGCTCCATACGCCAAAGAAGGCGAAGTGACCATTCGCCTGACGACTCGTGCACAATCGCAGGAGGAGGGCGAGAAGCGGCTGTTTCCGACCGAGCAAGCGATCAGAGTACGTCTGGCAGATCATCTTTATGCTGATCAGGATGTTCCGATCGAAAACGTCGTCCTGCAACTGCTTGAGCAAAAGCAGCTAACGCTTAGCGTGGCTGAAAGCTGCTCCGGAGGTTTATTGAGTGACTTGCTCACAGATGTACCAGGAAGTTCCAAGTCATTCCTTGGTGGAATAGTTTGTTATTCCAATGCTCTGAAGCATAAACTTCTAGGCGTGCCCATGGAAATTCTGGAAGGAGATGGCGCGCCAGGCGCAGTCAGCAGTGAGACGGCGGTTCTACTGGCTGAGAATTTGATTGCCACCACGGGCAGCGACTTCGGTATCTCCATTACCGGTGTGGCCGGACCTAGTCCATCGGAAGGCAAGCCGGTAGGGCTGGTGTATGTTGGATTTGCACAGAGGAATGCAGAAACGGCTGTATTCACGTTGCAACTGTCCGGCAATCGGGAGTCCGTTAAGCATCGGGCAGCCAAAAGCGCACTCTATCAATTATGGAAACAGTTGAAAGATCACTAGGGTTCGCATATAATAAGGTGAGTGTTAGCGGAAGAACCGTAGCAAAGCGATAACTTTGTTGCGGTTTTTTGTTTGTTCGCTAAAAAGTCGAATGTATGTTCGAAAAAATACTTGGCAAACACCCTGAAACAAGTTATCATATACCTATAATGATAGAAGAAGGAAGTGAGTGTTTTGACAGATCGTCGCGCAGCACTTGATAACGCACTACGTCAAATTGAGAAACAGTTCGGTAAAGGCTCCATCATGAAACTTGGAGAATCTACGCATATGCAAGTCGAAACGATTTCAACAGGAGCGCTTGCACTTGATATTGCACTTGGAATAGGCGGATTTCCCCGCGGAAGAATTATTGAAGTATACGGTCCTGAGTCTTCAGGTAAAACAACAGTAGCCCTTCATGCGATTGCGGAAGTACAACGAGTGGGCGGACAAGCTGCTTTTATTGATGCGGAGCATGCCTTGGATCCTTCTTATGCAAGCAAGCTTGGGATTAATATCGATGAGCTTTTGCTTTCCCAGCCAGATACGGGTGAGCAAGCCCTTGAGATCGCTGAAGCACTTGTGCGCAGTGGCGCTGTAGACATTATCGTTATTGACTCCGTTGCAGCACTCGTTCCTAAAGCTGAGATTGAAGGCGAGATGGGGGATTCTCACGTAGGTTTACAAGCACGCTTGATGTCTCAAGCACTTCGTAAATTGTCCGGTGCGATTAATAAATCCAAGGTTATTGCTATCTTCATCAACCAATTGCGCGAAAAAGTCGGCGTCATGTTCGGTAACCCGGAGACAACACCAGGGGGCCGCGCATTGAAGTTCTATTCCTCCGTGCGACTTGATGTTCGCCGTGTTGAAACCATTAAACAAGGTAACGATATGGTCGGTAACCGGACGAGAATTAAGGTCGTTAAGAATAAAGTAGCACCTCCGTTCAAACAAGCGGAAGTTGATATTATGTACGGTGAAGGTATTTCACGCGAAGGCAGTATTATCGATATCGGTACGGAAATGGATATCGTGAACAAAAGCGGAGCGTGGTATTCCTATGAAGGCGAAAGACTGGGTCAAGGCCGTGAGAATGCGAAGCAATTTTTGAAAGACAACAAAGCTATTTCAGAAACGATTGAGCTGAGAATTCGTGAGAACAGCAATTTAATTAAAGCTGTTGGTCCTAACGTGGATGAGGACGAGGATGAGTTGGAAGTCGCTTTCGAATAGCATTTAAATTATACATTGGAAGCACCTTAAACCTTGTGTTAAGGTGCTTTTCGTTTTAGGGGAGCTGGTTTGAGTTGAATACGGAAGAACAGTCAATAGCAATTATCACGTTGGTCGAGAAACAGAAGCGGGGCAGGCACAGGTACAATATTTATATTAATGAGGAATATGCCTTCTCGGTACATGAAGATATCTTAATTAAACATCGACTGAACAAAGGCGAGACAATTGACCATCAAGCCATTGAGAAAATTACGATAGATGAAGAACGCAATAGTGCCTATTTGAAGGCTATTCGAATCATTGGCCGCCGTCCTCATTCAGCGATAGAAGTAAAGCGCAAGCTCAAAGAAGCTGGTTATGAGGCGCCTGTCATCGATTGGGCTTGCGAGAAGCTTATTGAGCATAAGTATCTCAACGATGAAGAATTTGCTCAAATGTGGACCGATAGTCGGATTATTTCTCAGAAGAAAGGTCGGAATCTCGTTCGACAAGAACTTCAGCAAAAAGGAATTAATAAGGAATTGGTAAAAAATGCGATGGACACTATTAATCCTGATGATGAATTTGCCGGAGCGATGAAGATTGCGCAAACGAAATGGAAACAAACGTCAGGGAAAACGATTGATCGCAAAAGAAAAACAGGGGCTTTTTTAATGCGGCGTGGATATACGGGCTCTATTGTTAGCAAGGTTTTGGCGCAAGTGAGCAGTGAACCCAACGAGGAAGAGTTTGAAGTTTTTGATGACTCATTCGATAGTTAATGTCATTAATTAATTTTCTTGATTAGTTAATGACATTAACCATTGTTTGGGTATTCAGCAACCGAGTATTCGCTTATCGATGACAATCGCTTGACAAGCTTCTTCGACAAAAGATAAAATAACAATGTATATTTTCATAATTTGTTCAAAATCATACTTCTATCATTGATTTTGAGGGAACAGATGTAGAAACCGCCAATTTTTACACTGTTGATTATGGATTATTAGCACTATAGTGCCTCTAACGCACAGTGCGCATTCATTTAAAAGCCATACTCTTTTCGTCACAGGGTATGTATGACTAGTCAAACAATTAAATATCGGATTAAAAAACCGAACGGAATCCCAAGCTAACACCTTGGAGAAACCAACGAGGAGGTGAACAAGATGATGACTTTCATCTGGGTCGCGATCATTCTCATTGTTGGAGCTGCATGCTTAGGGATTGGTTATTTTATCCGTAAATCTCTTGCAGAAGCGAAAATTTCCAGTGCTGAAACAGCCGCTGAACAGATTAGAGAATCTGCCAAGAAGGAAGCGGAAGCACTGAAAAAAGAAACGGTTCTGGAAGCAAAGGACGAAGTGCATAAGCTGAGGTCCGAAGCTGAAAAAGACATTCGTGAACGTCGGAATGAAATTCAACGACAAGAAAGACGATTGTTGCAAAAAGAGGAATCGCTGGATAAAAAATTAGAATCTCTCGAGCGTAAAGAAGAGCAAGTTGCCAACAAAGAGAAGCGGATCGAGGATACACAAACACAAATTGATCAGCTGTACAAGAGCCAAGTTTCGGAGTTAGAGCGGATTTCCGGTCTTACAATGGAGGAAGCGAAAAGCATCATCCTCACCAATGTAGAACAGGAAGTACGTCACGAAACGGCACAGTTGATTAAAGAAATTGAACAACAAGCCAAAGAAGAAGGCGATAAGAAAGCACGTGAAATCATCACACTCGCCATTCAACGTTGTGCGGCAGATCACGTTGCCGAAACGACGGTTTCCGTTGTTTCATTGCCAAATGAAGAGATGAAAGGCCGGATCATCGGTCGTGAAGGACGCAATATCCGTGCACTTGAAACATTAACGGGTATCGACCTTATCATTGATGATACGCCAGAAGCTGTTATTTTATCAGGATTTGATCCAATCCGCCGCGAAATTGCTCGTACCTCTTTGGAGAAACTAGTTGCTGATGGACGTATTCATCCAGCACGTATCGAAGAAATGGTGGAGAAATCCCGCAAAGAAGTGGATGAGCGTATCCGAGAATACGGTGAGCAAGCCACATTCGAGGTTGGAGTCCACGGTTTGCATCCGGACTTGATCAAAATTTTGGGACGCCTGAAATTCAGAACAAGTTACGGTCAAAACGTGTTGAAACATTCCATGGAAGTAGCTTATCTGGCTGGTCTGATGGCCGGGGAGCTCGGGGTAGACGT
This sequence comes from Paenibacillus ferrarius, assembly GCF_002027705.1. Lineage (GTDB taxonomy): Bacteria > Bacillota > Bacilli > Paenibacillales > NBRC-103111 > Paenibacillus_E > Paenibacillus_E ferrarius. Next base: position 293,406 of record NZ_MBTG01000001.1, read on the forward strand.
AACTTTGGCGAAACGTGCCGGGCTGCTTCATGACATCGGTAAGGCGTTAGACCACGAGGTCGAAGGATCTCATGTGGAAATCGGTGTTGAGATTGGCAAGAAGTACAAGGAGCATCCAGTCGTCATTAATAGTATTGCCTCCCATCATGGCGATGTGGAAGCGACGTCTGTCATCGCGATGCTGGTTGGAGCTGCTGATGCTTTATCCGCGGCTAGACCAGGAGCACGCAGAGAGACGCTTGAAACATACATTAAGCGTCTGGAGAAACTTGAAGAGATATCGGAATCCTTTGAAGGTGTTGAGAAATCATACGCCATTCAAGCTGGTCGCGAAGTGCGTGTAATGGTTCAACCGGAGAAAGTGGATGATACCGAAGCGTTCCGCCTGGCCCGTGATATTACTAAGAAAATCGAGGGTGAACTCGATTATCCAGGACATATCAAGGTTACGGTAATTCGTGAAACTAGAGCAGTAGAATACGCTAAATAAACAATAATGCGAAAAGTGGCTGCTATAGCCACTTTTCCTTATTTTCAGGACGATTGATGACTTCATCACCCGAACTGTGCATCTAAGGAGTATAAAGGAGCTATAAATCGGTTATGAAAATTGTATTTATTGGAGACATTGTAGGTTCTGTCGGAAGAAAAGCATTAAAAAGTATCATGCCACGCTTGAAGCAAGCACATCCCCATGCAGTCTTTATCGCCAATGGGGAGAACGCAGCGGCTGGGAAAGGGATAACATCAGCCATTGCCAAAGAAATCTATGAGATGGGCATTCAGGCCCTTACAATGGGCAATCATACATGGGATCAAAAAGAGATCTTCGATTTTATTGATCGTGACGAGAAAATGGTTCGGCCCGCTAACTTTCCTCCAGGTACGCCAGGGAGAGGGCATACAGTCATTAAGGTCAAAGATCAAGAACTGCTTATTATCAATTTACAGGGACGGACTTTCTTGCCGCCAATTGATTGTCCGTTTCGTAAAGTCGATGAGATTCTTGAAGCAGATAAGAAGAAGCACAAATTTGTGTTCGTCGATTTTCATGCGGAAGCAACCTCAGAGAAAATTGCCATGGGCTGGCATTTAGACGGGAAAGTATCAGCTGTAGTTGGTACGCATACGCATGTTCAAACCAACGATAACCGAGTTCTGCCGCAAGGAACTGCTTATGTTACCGATGTAGGAATGGTAGGACCTCGAGATGGAATCCTTGGCGTTGAAAAGAATGCGGTGCTTCAGAAATTTAAAACACAGCTTCCGGTACGATTCGTAACAGATGAAGGGAAATGGCATTTCCATGCCGTAGTCATCGAATTAAACGATCAAACGGGATCGGCCAAAAGTATCAATCTGATTCGTTATGATGAAGATCAAGTATTCATGGATTAAAGTGTTTCATTCAGAACATTTCGAATGTTCAAATTTAGTGAACTGACATGTTTGGTGCTTCTCGCGAATAGAATGGTTAATGGAATCTATCCATCATTCCCGAGGAGGTACTATTCATGGATGTATTAAAAGTTTCAGCAAAATCCAATCCAAACTCCGTAGCAGGTGCACTGGCAGGCGTTTTGCGTGAGCGCGGAGCTGCAGAGCTCCAAGCCATCGGTGCAGGAGCCCTAAACCAGGCCATCAAAGCAGTAGCTATCGCAAGAGGATTTGTGGCGCCTAGTGGAGTTGACCTAATCTGTGTACCAGCATTCACAGATATCGTGATTGACGGAGAAGATCGGACGGCCATTAAATTAATTGTTGAGCCTCGTTAAGACAACGACAGCATACATAAAGCAAGATGCCTGTTTACCATGTAGACAGGTTTTTAGCTGTTGAGCTGTATGAAAAAGTAAAGTGTATTCAAATTTCTCAGAAACCTCTTCGCAGAGGTTTTTGTCTTGTTTGGACGTATACGAGGAGGCTGGATGGATGAGAATCATGGATGGACATTGCGATGCGCTTACGAAGCTCTATGTAAATCCCAAGCTTGAATTCGGGAGAGAAGAACAGGAACTTGATGTGAGTTATCCAAGATTGAAACATGCTGGAGTGAAGGTGCAGTGTTTCGCTATCTACTTATCTGATTCCATTCAGCAGCCTACTTTTGAACATATTTTGCAAATGGTTGATTTATTTTATCGTCAGATAGGCCGCCATCCAGGGATGCATGTTATTCAGACCACAGAAGATTGGCATCTTGTAGAGGCAAGTGAGCGAATTGGGGCGATTTTAACACTTGAAGGGTTAGATGCGCTTGCTGGCAACATGATGCATGTGCGAATATTGCAGCAACTTGGTGTTAGAAGTATTGGACTCACATGGAACTATGCGAATTGGGCGGCTGACGGCGTGATGGAGCCTAGAAAAGGTGGTTTCACAAGAAAAGGGAAGCAGATGTTAAAAGATTTAGAAACAATGGGTATAATAGTAGATGTGTCACACTTGTCTACAACGGCTTTCTGGGAAATGGTCGAGCTGTACAACAAGCCTTTCATTGCCTCTCATTCGAATGCCCAAAAAATATGTCCCCATCCAAGAAATTTATCAGATGAGCAGATTAAAGCTATCATTCAATGTAAGGGAACAATTGGAATCACGTTCGTCCCTTACTTCGTAGACAGTGCGAATCTGACGGTGCCGATCTCGGCATTGTTAAAACACATTGATCATGTATGTTCATTAGGAGGAGAGGGACAACTTGGATTCGGATCTGATTTTGACGGGATTGAGCAGTGGATCAAAGGGCTGAGACATGTAGGGCAATATGAAAATATAATAGAAGCTTTATGTAAAAACTATAGGGAATCACAAGTCGAGGCATTTTTGTATGGCAATTGGCGCAATTTCATGCTCACGAGCCTACCGAAATGAATGATTCACAACCGATCTAAAATTGATATGGATTCGATCTAAAAACTCTATCTGTTAGAATTGTTTGTACCCCTTGCAATTTGATCCATAAAGGCATAGAATTTGGTTGACAAGTGAAAGAAAATTTTTATTGCATCATCTTCATTTACTACACAATTAGCTTATCAATGTCTTCATGCAGCTACAATTAAAAGGAGTGGACGTACGGTGATTAGTCAGTTATCTTGGAAAATCGGAGGTCAGCAGGGTGAAGGGGTCGAAAGTACAGACCGCATTTTCTCTACTGCATTGAACCGTCTCGGTTACTATTTGTATGGGTACCGTCATTTCTCTTCACGGATTAAGGGGGGACATACGAATAACAAGATTCGCATCAGCACTAAACCGATTCGCGCAATTTCAGACGATTTAGACATTCTGGTTGCTTTCGATCAGGAAAGTATCGACTTCAATGCTCACGAGCTTCGTGACAATGGTGTTATCGTAGCAGATGCTAAATTTAACCCAGTATTACCTGAAGGAATCAAAGCACGTCTGTTTCCAGTTCCGATTACTGCAATCGCAGAAGAGCTAGGAACATCCCTATTTAAGAACATGGCCGCATCTGGTGCTTCCTGGGCACTGCTCGGATTGCCAATTGATGTGTTTAATAAAGCTGTTGAAGAAGAGTTTGGCCGTAAGGGCGCAGCTGTCGTTGAGAAGAATATTGAAGCCGTTCGCAAAGGTGCTGAATCCGTTCTTGAATTAGCAGGCGGACCTATTCTTGACTTCCAATTGGAACCAGCTGATGGCAAACAAAAATTGTTCATGATCGGTAATGATGCAATCGCTCTTGGAGCAGTTGCCGCAGGTTGCCGCTTTATGCCAGCATACCCGATTACACCTGCTTCAGAGGTAATGGAATATCTGATCAAAGCACTTCCGAAATTAGGCGGTACTGTTATCCAAACAGAAGACGAAATCGCAGCATGTACAATGGCAATCGGCGCTAACTACGCAGGTGCTCGTGCGCTGACAGCTTCTGCGGGTCCTGGTCTTTCCTTGATGATGGAAGCTATTGGTCTGGCTGGTATGACAGAAACACCGGTTGTTATCGTAGATACACAACGTGGTGGTCCAAGTACAGGTCTTCCAACGAAGCAAGAACAATCCGACTTGAACGCAATGGTTTATGGAACTCACGGTGAGATCCCCAAAATCGTATTGTCCCCAAGCACGATTGAAGAGTGCTTCTATGACACGATTGAAGCTTTCAACCTTGCTGAGAAATATCAAGTTCCTGTTATCTTGATGACGGATCTTCAACTTTCTCTAGGTAAACAATCCGCAGAAATGCTGGATTACAACCGCATCGTGATTGACCGCGGAACTTTGGTAACTGAAGCTCCAGAACAAGAAGCGAACCAATTGTTCAAGCGTTATGAATTCACAGAAAACGGTGTATCACCGCGTGTAATTCCTGGCGTTAAACATGGTATTCACCATGTTACTGGGGTTGAGCATGACCAAACGGGTCGTCCATCCGAGAGCACGGAAAATCGTCAACGCATGATGGATAAACGTCTTGAGAAGTTGAAACACATTCAAGTAACAGACGCTGTGAAAGTGGATGCTCCTCACGAAAACCCAGATCTTCTGATTATCGGTATGGGTTCAACAGGTGGAACCATTGACGAAGCTCGCCGCCGCGTAGAGTTGGAAGGCATCAAAACGAACCATGCAACAGTTCGCTTGATTCATCCATTCCCGACTGAGCAATTGCGTCCATATATTGAAAAAGCAAAAACGGTTATCGTTGTTGAAAACAATGCAACTGGCCAATTAGCTGATCAAATTAAACTGCATGTTGGTCATGCAGATAAAATTAAAAATGTCCTTAAGTACAACGGTAACCCGTTCTTACCGGCAGAAATTGAACAAAAATGTAAGGAGTTGACTTTAGCATGGCAACATTAAAAGACTTTCGTAACAATGTAAAGCCAAACTGGTGTCCGGGGTGCGGAGATTTCTCCGTACAAGCGGCCATTCAGCGTGCAGCAGCTAATGTTGGTTTAGAGCCTGAAGGATTGGCAGTTGTATCGGGTATCGGTTGTTCCGGCCGTATCTCCGGTTACATCAATGCTTACGGCTTCCATGGTATTCACGGTAGATCTTTGCCAATCGCACAAGGTGTGAAAATGGCTAACCGTGATTTGACAGTTATCGCTTCCGGCGGTGACGGTGATGGCTTCGCAATCGGTATGGGACATACTGTCCATGCGATTCGTCGTAACATCGACGTAACTTACATCGTAATGGATAACCAAATCTACGGTTTGACGAAAGGTCAAGCATCTCCACGTAGTGCGGAAGGCTTCAAAACGAAAAGTACACCACTGGGCACAATTGAGTCCGCAATTTCTCCTTTGGAAGTTGCCATGGCGGCAGGTGCAACTTTCGTAGCGCAATCGTTCTCCAGCAACTTGAAACAGTTAACAGCTGTTATCGAAGCTGGTTTGAACCACAAAGGTTTCTCTTTGATCAACGTATTCAGTCCTTGTGTAACTTTTAACAAAGTGAACACATATGACTGGTTCAAAGAAAACATCGTGGATCTGGATGAAATTCCAGATTATGATTACACGAACCGCGTGATGGCAATGACCAAAATCATGGAAACAAACTCCATGTTGACAGGTATCATTTACCAAAACAAAGAGAAAAAGAGCTACGAAGATTCCATTCCTACTTTTGCTAAAGAAGGACTCACGAAACAAGATCTTCATATTTCAGAAGCTGATTTCAACAAAATGCTTACTGAGTTCAAATAATAAGTGTACAACGCTTAAGGGCATATGGAGAAAATCCGTATGCCCTTTTTGCTGAGCGGCAATACTGACAACTATACCAATCATAAAGGATGGATATATCTATGAAAACTGTGCCAGTAGGAGTTTCGGCTAGACATATACACGTATCACCAGAGCATATTGAAATTTTGTTCGGAAAGGGTTATGAATTAACGAACTTTAAGGATCTTTCACAACCAGGCCAATTCGCTGCGCAAGAAACAGTGACGATTGTAGGTCCTAAAGGCAAATTCGAAAAAGTGAGAATTCTTGGCCCAGCTCGTCCAAGCACGCAAATCGAAGTGTCACGTACGGATTCCTTTGCATTGGGCATTAAACCACCTGTACGAGAGTCTGGGTACATAGAAGATACGCCTGGACTTCGTGTCATAGGTCCAGTGGGGGAAGTAGAACTGGAGCGGGGCGTTATTGTCGCGGCTCGTCATATTCATTTTCATACCTCGGATGCTGAAAAGTGGGGGATTCAAGATAAACAGAAGCTTAGAGTTAAATTGCATGGTGAACGTCCTTTGATCCTTGAGGATGTGATTGCACGGGTTTCTGATCAATATGCGCTGGACATGCACATAGATACGGATGAGGGAAATGCGGCAGGAGTTAACACAGGCGATCTGGCAGAGCTGCTGGAGTAAGTGCAATATGCCATGTTTTCACACATAAGCCAATTTACTTTTGTACTAAGTAGGCTTGAGATGCTATAATAAAAGTTGCGTATTTATTTGTAAGCTGGGTAAGTTTTCATCAAGCAAAACTCTTAGGAGGAAAGAAAGTGGCTAACCAAGTAAAATCCGATAAGGATTATTCCCAATATTTTCAGCCTCCTTCACTGACTGATGCTAAAAAGCGCGGAAAAGAAGAGATCGCCGTACATTATGATTTCATGATTCCTGAGGACATGCAGGGGTTCGGCAAAGATAAATATTATTTAATTCGCACTTACGGATGTCAGATGAATGAGCACGATACCGAAGTTATGAAGGGCCTGCTTGAGCAAATGGGCTATCAGACGACGGAAGACAAAAATCAAGCAGATGTCATCTTACTGAATACCTGTGCAATTCGAGAGAATGCGGAAGATAAGGTGTTTGGTGAATTAGGACATTTGAAAGCTTTGAAAGCACAGAAACCTGGTCTTGTTCTTGGTGTGTGTGGATGTATGTCTCAAGAAGAAGCGGTTGTAAACCGGATTATGCAAAAGCATGCTTTTGTTGATCTGATATTCGGAACACATAATATTCATCGACTGCCAGCCTTATTGAAGGATGCCTTTTATAATAAAGAAATGGTTGTAGAGGTATGGTCAAAAGAAGGCGATATCGTTGAGAACTTACCGAAGAAGCGGGAAGGCATTCGGGCATGGGTAAACATCATGTTCGGCTGTGATAAATTCTGCACCTACTGCATTGTTCCGTATACGCGCGGGAAAGAGAGAAGCCGGAGACCGCAGGATGTACTTGCAGAGGTTAGAGATTTGGCCCGACAAGGATTTCAAGAAATTACATTGCTTGGACAGAACGTCAATGCTTATGGCAAAGACTTTGAAGATATTACGTATTCCTTCGCTGATTTGATGGATGATATTCGTAAAATTGATGTGCCGCGCATTCGCTTCACAACCTCACATCCACGGGATTTTGATGATCAGTTGATTGAAGTATTGGGGAAACGCGGTAATCTTGTTGAACATATTCATTTGCCGGTCCAATCAGGGAATACCGAAGTTCTTAAACGAATGAGCCGGAAATATTCCAGAGATCATTACTTAACACTCGCCCGCAAAATCAAGGAAACACTTCCTGACGTTGTTCTGACAACGGACATCATCGTTGGTTTCCCTGGGGAAACCGATGAGCAGTTTAACGAAACGATGTCCCTGTATGAAGAAATTGGCTTTGACTTCGCCTTTACTTTCATATACTCGCCGCGCGAAGGAACACCTGCCGCTGGCATGGAAGATAATGTTCCGATGGAAGTTAAGAAACAAAGGCTGTACCGCTTGAATGAGCTGGTTAATGCACACAGCAAGGCAAGTAATGATAAGCTGCTTGGCCAAACTGTAGAAGTGCTTGTTGAAGGCGAAAGCAAGAATAATGCTGATGTATTGGCAGGACGCACGCGTACGAATAAACTGATTCATTTCACCGGCTCCAAGGAGTTAATCGGTCGAATGGTTGAAGTTCATGTAACGCAGGCGCAAACTTGGATTTTAAAGGGTGAAATTGTAGAAGAGCCCTTGAAACTTTCCATTTAAATATAATTCGGAAGTCAAATTGACAGGAGTGTGCTGAGATGTCGCAATGTGACCATAATCATCATGATAACGAGCCTCATGCTTTTAAAGTAGAGGAGTTTACCAATACAGAAATGATCGTACGTGAAGATATTTTATCTAAAGCCAAAGAATTAGCCAATTTGTTGACGACTTCAAATGAAGTTCAGTTTTATCAAAAAGCTGAAAAGCAAATTTCCAATAATCCAGATATTCAAGTGCTGATTAGTGCGATTAAGAAGAAACAGAAAGAAATCGTTGCGTTCCAAACTTTTCAAAATGCAAAAATGATTGAAAAGATCGAGAACGAAATCGAAGTGCTGCAGGACGAACTAGACGGCATTCCGATTGTAAACGAATTTAAACAAACACAGGATGATATTAATTACTTATTGCAGCTGGTTATGTCCGTGATTCGAGATACAATTTCCGATAAAATCAACGTGGAAGCGGGCTCAGCAGAAGCACCAACCTCGTGTGATTAATAAGCTGGTGTTCGTGTAGACATCCCAAATCGCCCTCTACTCAGGCTACGGCTTGATAGGAGCGGCGATTTTTCTCAAATGAGCTGATGAGAGCGAAGTCATGATATCGGAATGACCGAAAGAATATGCTATCCGGAGGGGACATTGTCATGCTTACCGTTCGTAATTTAAGTAAAGTATATCCGCCAGACAATCAGGTTCTTTCGCAAGTTAGCTTTCAAGTAGATGAAGGCGAATTCATTGCTGTCATTGGGAGCAGCGGAAGTGGCAAAACAACATTATTGCGATGTATCAGTCATCAAGAGAAATGGACAAGCGGCCAGTTAATCTATAAATCCGACGATATTTCCAAGCCAGGACCCTGGGAACGGTTTAAATTAGGCAAAGATTTCGCTTATCTCGAAGAGAAGCCTGCATTGAATCGAAATAAAAGCGCTATCAAAAACGTCATGATGGGGAAAGTCTATAAAGCGCCTTTACGTATCCTAACCGGTATGACGTCACGCGATGAGCATGTTGTTGGCATGGACTATCTGGAGAAAGTCGGGCTTCTGGATAAAGGCGACAAGAAGGTCGGTCAGTTAAGCGGAGGCGAGCAGCAGCGTGTTGCAATCGCTAAGGCTTTAATACTTGGACCGAAGGTCCTCGTTGCGGATGAGCCTGTATCCGGTTTGGATCCTAAGTCAACAGAGTATATCATTCAGGATTTGAAGTCCTTGTGTAAAGACCGCAACATGAGTGTCATTGCTACTTTGCACCAAGTAGAGCTTGCGGAAAGATACGCAACACGTATTTGGGGGCTGTCTGAAGGGAAAATCGTTCTAGATATTCCAGCCAGATCACTAACGCTCCGTGAAAAAAAGCTAATTTTTGGTGAAGTATGATCCAGGTCTTATTCGTTTGTTTAGGAAACATATGCCGATCTCCAATGGCCGAAGCTGTATTTCGTCACCAAGTCAAGCAAGCCAATCTTGAATCTGTCATCAAAGTAGATTCAGCGGGAACAGGTGATTGGCACATAGGCCACCCTCCGCATCAAGGGACAAGAGACATACTGGACCTCTATCATATTGATCATCACGGCTTACGGGCGAGGCAAGTACAAGCGGCTGATTTTGTTAATGCGACGTATATCATAGCGATGGACGATAGCAATGTTCGTAATTTGGCTGCTTTTGCACCGGACCCTGTAGAGGGTGAACAGCGATCATCGATTCATAAATTACTTGATTTTGCTCCTAATCGTATGATCAAAGATGTACCGGATCCTTATTACACCGGCAACTTCCAAGAGGTATTTGAAATGGTGGAGGAAAGCTGTGAGCGATTGCTGGCTTACATTCTCGAAAAGGAACAACAATGAAAAAGCAACGGTGAGAAAGAAGCTTTCTCTCTCCGTTGCTTTTTTGCTGTCTTGACATGTGCTATATCGAAGTAAGCCCGACTTTATGCAAGCATTCGGCAATGATTTTCAACATTGTGGGGTGGATAGGGATGATAAGATCGGTGGGGCCGTGTTCGAACAAGCCGCTTCGATTATGCAAGACTAGGGCTTGGACATAGATTCGGAAGTATTCTGAACCGGGAACGCTGTGTATAGATTCTTGATTAGCGGCTCGGTAATTGACGAAAGTGACAGCTTTGAGCGTACGTTTATCATAGGGCAGGATGCTAATTATGTGCTCTAACTTAACATAATAATTGACGTGAGGTTTATGAAGAATCAATTCTTTCGTCGAGACAGATAGACCGAAATCCTTCGTCTTATGCGACATTTTCAAGTCGCCTTCCAGAGATTTAATCTGGAGGAAATCTGAATTCATAGCAAAAGCCCTCCTTCACATGTGTTGTTGATCGCTTGTCTTAACAGAATAACACAGATCAGCATGCAGGATAAAGGAAGGCTGCGGGTGTATCAATGCTGTTTAAACAGAAGGGAGCATTGCGTGCCTTGATTTAAATGACTGGAGAAAGATATGGTTCCATTCATCATTTGGATAATGCTCATAACAACGACGAGACCTAGGCCGGTTCCATGTTCTTTGGTTGTATAGAAGGGCATGCCGAGTGAATTCAATTGTGTTTTGCTCATCCCGACACCTGTGTCAATGATAGATACCTGTACGGCATTTGGCAGCTTGCAGGTGGTTAATGTGATAATGCCGCCGTCAGGCATGGACTCGATCGCATTTTTGATGAGATTAATGAGGCACTGACGTAATTTTTTGGATTCTCCCAGAATATAGAGGGGGTCTTCATTCTCGTGTAGGATATCAATCACAACCTGATGATCCGTAGCAAAGGGCATAATGAAGCGCAGCATGGCTTCTACTTCTTCTTTAATATCCAGTTGCTCGTGCAAACCAGATGAGGGTTTGGCATAGTTTAAATAATCGTTGATGATCGTATTCGCCTGGTCTACACCGGATAATGCGAGCTCGATATAGCGCTTCTGATCATAATGCGTGAGCTCTTTTTGATTAAGGAGTTGAATGAAGCCTCGTGTTGATGTCAGTGGATTACGAATTTCATGGGAGATTGTCGCAGCGAGTTGTCCGAGCATTCGATCTTTCTCAAGAGCTATAAGGCGTTGTTTATGAACTTCATGTTTCTTGACATAAAAGAATAGAAATGTAATTACCCAAAGAGAAATAATTGTGAAAATTAAAGTATATACGACATACATAGTAAATTGGAATCGTATGTAGAAGGATAGTGAAGCATACAATAGTTCGTATACGATCAGCAGTCCTGTTGCATAAAGCAGTTTAGACTTGAGATGCTGTGTATACGTCTTATTTCTAAGCACGTAACCAATAGCCAGCAAGACAGTGCTGCCAAACAGAGCGGGTTGCCAAAAATAATTCAGGATCATTAAGCAGCCCAGATTAAAGATTAGCCAAGTCATGCATGCCGGAATGAAACCAGCGAACAGAATGGCTGCGATTAGGCAAATAGGGAAGAAGTGGAGCGAATAGACAAGAGGATCGACATCTTCATATCTCCAGTAGAGAAAGATTAATGCCATTAATATAACTGCGAAAAGAAATTTACGCTGCGGTTCTTTGTAGATGAAAATAGGCGCAAAAACTAGATGGATTAGTATCGCACTCATGAGGTATAAGAGACCATGCAGTTCATAAGAAACGATTGATTGGAGCAAATGGATGCCGTCCTTTCCATTTTATACGACAATATCTTGGTGTTTTCTACATTATCTCACAGAATTATGACAGATCAAGAGAAATGACATATTTTGAATGCTAAAGATTTGATAAAGACTTATGGTGTTAACCCTAGGAAGGGCTGTATAATAAAGGAGATCCACATTTGCAAACGTTTACATATTCATTGGGTTTAAAAACGAGGAGAGATGAGGATGAAGGCGTGCTCACAGGTTTGCGGCGTTGTTTTTAATCCGATTGACGAAGATTATGTGAATATATGTGAGGATTGTGAGGACGCCGACAAGGAAAATTGCGGTAAGGAGGATAAATCAGCGTTGACTAGTTATTATCTGGGCAGCTGCGGTCTCATTATTGATTACTTGTTGTGAATGGCACGAGTTAAAAAAAGGTTGATAACCAGAAATTTCTTGTTACAATGAAAGTAGATTTACTATTCATACTATTTATTCTTTATGCTGTTCATTTTCGAAAGGAGACCTGGCATGGTAACTTTACCTAAATTGAACGATCTCGGTTTTTTCGAGATTAGACTGGAATCCATCGGTGGACTTGGCGCCAATCTGGCAGGAAAGATGCTGGCAGAAGCGGGAGTTGTAGGTGTGGGTTTGAACGGAGTAAGCTTTTCTTCCTATGGTTCTGAGAAGAAAGGATCTGCAGTGAAGGCGCATATTAGATTCTGTGACATGGATACGAGAATACGGGACACTTCACCCGTAGAACGACCGCACGTTGTTGGTGTTTTTCATGAATCGCTTTCCAAAACTGTAAACGTTATCAGTGGCATCTATGAGGATAGTACCGTATTAGTGAATTCAACAAAAACACCTGATGAACTGAAGGAGAAAATGAAGCTTAGGGGTGGAACCATAGCGGTAATTGATGCTATTGGAATTTCACTGGAGGAAAAAAATCGCGTCAATATGGCCATGTTAGGCGCATTGTTCCGGTTATGTGATTTTCTTGATCCGGAAGTGATGCGAGGCGTTATTCGCAAATCGTTGGAGAAGAAATATCCCCTGGCTGTCGCACCTGCGTTACGTACCTTTGACCGCGGATACAATGAAGTAGTGTTTCAAACGTATGCGCTTCCAGAAGGCGAAACGATGCCTGATTTTATTCGCTTTGATACACCCGTGCTGGGGTATGAAACCCAATCTATCGGGGGCGTTATTACGAACCCAGGCAACAGTATTTTGAAAGATCTAAGTATTTCACGTGCGGGGATGATGCCGCATTTTCATGAAGATAAATGCATTCACTGTGCTTCTTGCGATAACGTGTGCCCGGATTTCTGCTTTGTGTGGGATGAGCTCCCTGACAAGAAAGGACGTCCTCAAATGTTCTTGCAAGGCATTGATTATCAATACTGCAAAGGCTGCCTCAAATGTGTACAAGCTTGTCCGACCGAAGCGCTCGCAAGCGAGCGGGAAGAAGATGGTTATGCGGATCTTCATCGCATGCCGCATCGTTTCAATCTAGCTATAAACTCTTAGAGAGTATTTATGGGAGAAGGGTGGAACTACTCGCATGTCCATTGATATCAAGAAGGAACTGGGGCAAGCCAAGGTGGAACAACGCATCGTATACGAATCAGGCAACGAAATGGCAGCTTATGCAGCGCATCAAATCAACTATCACGTCATGGGGTATTTTCCAATATCACCATCTACGGAGGTTGCTCAATTTCTAGATCTCATGAAGTCCAATGGACAACATGATATCGTTCTAATTCCCGCAGACGGAGAGCATGGCTCTGCAGGCATATGTTACGGCGCATCAACTGCTGGCGGCCGCGTATTTAACGCGACAAGCGCTAACGGTTATTTGTATATGCTGGAACAAATGCCCGTTCAATCCGGGACGCGCTTCCCGATGGTCATGAATCTGGTATGCCGCTCTGTATCCGGTCCTTTGAATATACATGGGGATCACTCCGATTTGTATTATGCTTTGAATACAGGATGGCCTATCGTGATGTGCCGTGATCCGCAGGCCGTCTACGATATGAACATCATCGCCTTGCGATTGGCTGAAGACGCAGCTGTTCGGTTACCTGTCTTGGTAGCCTCCGATGGTTATTTCACCTCGCATCAGAAGCGGAGGGTACAAACGTTCGCACATCGAGAAGATGTGCACGCCTTTATTGGCGAGCAGCCGCAAGGCTTCCCTGATACCTTGGACCGCAATAATCCGATTACAGTCGGACCTTATATGAATGAGCCGGATTATATCAATAACTGCTACCAGCAATCCATGGCTATGTACAATGCAGGTGAGGTGTACGATCGCATCCGGCAAGAATATGCCGATCTGACGGGTCGTGATTATCCGATTCTGGAGCAATATCGGATGGAGGACGCGGAGGTAGCGGTATTCCTGATGAATTCGGCTTCCGAAATCATCAAGGACGTCGTCGACCAGCTCCGCGAGAAGGGCATTAAAGCCGGATCCCTCGCACCGAATATGATCCGTCCTTTCCCTGCCAAGCAGATTGCTGAGGCTTTGCAGCACGTCAAGGCGATCACCGTAGGCGATCGCGCAGATTCTTATGGCGGCCATGGCGGCAATATGGTCAACGAAATTAAAGCGGCACTGTTCACGCACGGGAACAGAGATACGCTTGTCATAAGCCGAATCTACGGCTTAGGTGGCAAGGACTTTTATGCCGAAGACGGGCATCATTTGTTCCAGTTTGCCATTGATGCTGTACAAAGCGGCAAGGTAGAGGTGCCCTTCGATTATTATGGGCACACGCCGGGTGATCCATCGAAAGCGCCGAAGCGGGTGCTGACACCGATGAACTACGAGGATTTGAAGACAGGTCTCATCACCGTTACACCGGATGAGGATACGGGCAAGCTGAACGTGCGGATTCCGCCGCTGCGCGCCTTGACCAAGAAGCCCAAACGCATCGCACCAGGACACGGCGCTTGCCCGGGCTGCGGCATTTTCTCCGGCTTGGAATTGTTTTTCAAAGGGATTGAAGGCGATATCGTCTCCATCTTCCATACGGGTTGTGCGATGGTTGTAACGACCGGATATCCGTATTCGGCGCATAAGGCAACCTATATTCACAACTTGTTCCAAAATGGCGCAGCAACCCTCTCAGGCGTTGTAGAAATGTTCTGGGAACGCAAGAGACGCGGGGAGTTGGATCATCTTGGCTTGAAGGATGATTTCACCTTCGTCATGATTACTGGCGATGGCGGAATGGATATTGGCATGGGGCCGGCAATAGGTGCGGCACTGCGCAACCACAAAATGATCATTCTGGAATATGATAACGAAGGTTACATGAACACCGGAGCGCAGTTGTCTTATTCGACACCGATGGGACATCGGACTTCAACATCCAACGTAGGGAAGCATCAAGGCGGCAAGGTGTTCCATCACAAGGATACGGCGCAGATTATGGCAGCAACGCATATCCCTTATGTATTCACTGGTTCAGAGGCTTATCCGCAGGATCTGGTGAAGAAAGCCGCGAAAGCCCAGTGGTATGCGCAGCATGAGGGGCTAGTCTATGGGAAAATTCTCATTGCATGTCCGTTGAACTGGCTGTCGGATGATCAGGAAGGCTCCAATATTGTAGGGGCAGCTGTAGATTCCTGCTTCTTCCCTCTCTATGAGGTCGAGCATGGCGTCACGACGATTACGTACAATCCGGAGGACAAGAGCAAGAAAATTCCGCTGTCGGATTGGCTCAAGACGATGGGGAAAACCAAGCATATGACGAAGCCGGAGTACGAAGGTTCACTGAAATCGTTCGAGACGGAAGTCGAGCGCCGTTGGAACCGTCTGAAGGCGAAGCACGAGAATGCTTACTTATAAGTGAATATAATAAAATCAAGGCACATTCATCCTTGCGATGAACGTGCCTTTTTATCGGAGGAATGAACAATGCCATATGTACTGAAACATACAGGGACTGATCAGATTTTCACATGTACACTTACGAATCATTATGGATTAGCTTATTATGGGGTTAAATTTTGGATGGAGCTTGAAGAAGCTGAAGCGCAGTATGCTGCTTTTTTACAAACCCACAGCACGTCTGAAGCCGATCAATGGCAGATTCTCGCACTTGAGGAGGGAGAGATGAAGCTCTGTAATGTGAAGCTCAAAAACGATCCTTATATGCAAGTTTTTTGGTCCCATACTCGAAAACCGGACGTTCGTAAACTGGTAAATTAAGCCGTAGCGTCAATAGGCATCAAGCCTCTAGGCATTCGACAATAAACGCATCCTTTCGCCTATATTCGATAATCACCCCCACAAACTATAATGAAGTTACGATAGACCTAGGTTGTCAAATTAGTTAGATGCCGCACACAGCTAGACCACACAACTATTGGAGGTAAAAGCGATGAGGAAATGGACGATGATTTGGGGAATGCTCGTATTGGCGCTTACATTTGTTTTTCCAGCAGCAACAATGGCGGATGAAGGAATTACAACCAAAGCTCAAATTGTATCAGGGGTTAGCTTCCGAGATCAAGCCACAACGTCTAGTAATGTCATTCGTTTATTGAAATCTAAAGAAATTGTCACAGTAACAGACTTTGTTACAACGAATTGGTACAAAGTGAAAGATGCTCAAGGCATCAGCGGATATGTGTCAACGAGCAGCAAATACATCAAAATAATAAGCAATGCAAAAATAGTTTATGGCGTTAATTTTCGCACACAACCGACTTCAGACAGCAGTTCGAAAGTAATTCGGATGCTGAGTAAAGGGGAGGAAGTCCTCGTTACGGATAAAGTGAATGACAGTTGGTACAAAATCCAAGATGCAAATGGTGTAAGTGGATATGTTAGTTCAAGCAGTAAGTACATAAGCACTGATTTTACGGTTTTTACTCCTAATTTACCGCTAGCGGATGAAATCGAAGCTGTTATTGCAGCAGGTAACGCCTACTTAGGCACACCTTACGAATATGGCTCGGTTCGTGGAGACTCCTCAACCTTTGATTGCTCTGATTTGATCCAAACGATGTTCTGGGATGCGCTGCGCTTCTCCGTTCCAAGCGATTCTCAAGGTCAAGGCAACTATGTTAGATCGCTTGGTCCAGTGACTATGGACTGGACCAAATTGAAACGAGGAGATTTGATGTTTTTCAGCAGTTACAAAGGAAGTAAAGCATCGGATTATCTTAACATCAAACCGCTGAGCGAGCCCATTACCCATGTTGGGATTTACTTAGGAAACGGCAGCGTACTCCATACATATTCGGTTGAATCCGGCGGAGTTCGTGTCGATACGATTGATGGAAAACAATGGGACAATCGCTTTTTGTTCGGTGGCAGTGTAATTCGCTAACGGATGGTTCGATCTAGGGAATTTTGCCATATACTATAGATAGGGGCGGATGCAGCCTTCAGCATCCGCTCTTTCTCATTCTAAGGAGAAAGGAAGAATCCTATCTTTGAAACCTTCGATGATGAGCCATCCCATGGAATTTCGGAACACGACGGAAAGAGGGCTTGACTTAGTAACGGTACATGAACGTATTCTTCATTTCATGCGTTTGGAACCCGCAGCCACATACAAGTTCATTATCGGCACGGATTGTCAGGTACACAGCGGACATACGAAGTTCATTACCGGTGTGGTTATCCAGCGAATGGGAAAGGGAGCGTGGGCGTGTTATCGTCAAGTCATCGTTCACAGAGCCTTGCACTCAATTAGAGAAAAGTTGTCCATGGAGACTGCTCTAAGTGAAGAGATTGCCATGTACTTCGATGAGACTAAGCGACAAGATATGGAAAATATTATACTTCCTCATCTTTACCAAGGGGCCTCGTTCGATATGTACATTCATATTGACGCCGGAGATGATGAGAATAAGAATCGGACGGCCAAATTCGTCCAAGAGATGGTAAGGCGCGTTGAATCCGTCGGAATGGTCCCTGTCATTAAACCGGATTGTTATGTAGCTTCTGCTTATGCCAATCGTTTCTCCAAGAAGCCCTATCAGCCCCCTTATGAGGAGGGTGAGGTCCTCGATGGCATTCAATAAGAGGCTTGTGCCGTTAGTTCATCATGGTCAATTGGATCATGCGAACTAACGGTTTTATTTTCCTTCTCACAGATTTGCCAATTGAAAGCAGAGAATAAAGGATTTCCGGGGTTTTTTATCGAAATATTGCAAGATCAGCCTTAGAGAGAAGGGAGCAAGACACAATGAGCAAAACATTTATTATAGAGGCCGTTATGTTAGCTGTTCATGGTCAATTAATGCTGCCAGGACAGCCAGTCACTTATATAATCCCATATACAAGCATTCAGGAGCTATATGAGCTTCAGACAGGCAGTGAGCCTATTATGCTAGAGGAAGAAGACGATGGGTTTGTGAAGGAAATGATTGGTGAGTTGATCGCTTTCTTCGAAGAATCCTTTAATAAGAAAAAGATTGAAAAGGCGCTAACGATGCCTTGGCGAAAGAGTCCTCCGCTGCCGATCAATGACAATGTTACTTTAGAAGTTGTATTTGCAATTGATAATGAGGCATATGGCGAGCAATTTGACCCCATTGAAACAGAATTAATTCTTACGGCGATCAAGGAACAGGCTGCTCTTCTGACTGATCAATTAGAACTGATTGAGAGGCTTATCGAAGCTGGAATCCCGGTTCAAGCATTTGATGTCGCAGATTTTGAGTTTGCTGTAGAAGATGACCATCAAGTATAGAAGGAGTTGAAAAGTGTTATTATGCGTGTCAAAGATCAAGAGGAGTTATTAGCCTCGCTGCCAGCAAACTGGTTTCCCGGTCAAAAGTGGACCTTGCGTGTCGGTGAAGGAGGCATGAATAATACAACTCGTTTTGTGGATGTGAATGGTACTTCCTATGTCCTCAGGCTGTATGAGACACACCGGGATATGGATAAAATTAAATATGAACATGCGATTCTACTTGCCCTTGCTAAGCACAAAGCTCAACTCTCCTATCGGATCCCTGTACCTATCGTGCTTCCAGAAGGAGGGACGATCGTGCAGTTGGAGGAGTTGGAAGGAAAAGGCGGGAAATTAGCCGCTTTGTTCACTTTCACGGATGGCTGCAACCCAACATGGGCAAATACTGAACAAATAAAGAATTTCGGTCAAGCCGTAGGTCAGCTGTCTCGCGTACTCGCTGCAATTTCTGTGGATTTAGCGCCTGTATATCCGCCTTATTACGAAATTGAGAATATTCACCCTCGTTGTACGCCGGAGGCAATTCGTGCCTTCTGCCTGCAGCCGTCTGAACTATTTTGGGCCCAGAAGAGGCAGCTCTCTTACATCTATGAGCGTTTTGCCGCCTTTTACCAAGCAATTCCAGATTTGCGTCAAAAGCCTCACCAACTTGTTCACGGTGATATTAATGGCTCCAATCTGCTGGTTGATTCGGAAGGAAAGATAACCGCTGTCCTCGACTTTGAATTTATCACGATGGATGTGCGTGTGATGGAGTTAGCTGTGTGCCTATCTGATCTGATTGATCCGAGTATGTCTGGCGTCGAGCTAAGGAGCAATTGCGCGGCTTTCTATGAAGGATACTCTTCGTTCGTTCAGCTGGAGGAAGACGAAATTCAGCTGTTGCCGCTGCTCATTGAGCTGCGCAGGCTGGATGTGTTTATCCATTTTCTGGGCAGATATATAGATGGGGTGGATGCCCAAGGTGTATTGATCGATATCATCGATAATACGTTTGCGAAAACGAAGTGGCTGCAGGAAAATGCTGCTGAACTTGTCCGTTTTTTGCAGGTAAAATAGGGTGACTAACCAAAAGGTAAGTAAGACACGTTTATTTCAGTTCTTTTTTTGTTGCTTGGCATCGCCTATACTAGAACACAGGATACTTAATTTTATCAAGTAAGTTTCTAGGAAATCTCGGTGAATGGTTACAAGCAAGCATTCCACGATAATTTTGAGGAGGACAATCATGGTCTATCAAGCAAGTTCAACACGCTATGCAGAAATGAAATATAATCGTTCGGGCAAATCCGGTCTTAAGCTTCCGGCGATTTCGTTAGGATTGTGGCACAATTTTGGCGGCTTGGACATTCATGAGAACGGCAAGGCTATGCTGCTTCGTTCCTTTGACTTAGGAATTACGCATTTCGACTTAGCGAATAACTACGGACCTCCTCCAGGATCGGCCGAGGAAATGTTCGGCAAAGTATTGAAAAGCGATTTAGGCGTTTATCGCGATGAATTGATCATCTCGACCAAAGCTGGCTATCACATGTGGGAAGGGCCATACGGGGAGTGGGGTTCCAAGAAATATCTTATCTCCAGCTTGGATCAAAGCTTGAAGAGAATGGGTCTCGAATATGTAGATATTTTCTATTCACACAGACCAGATCCGAATACGCCGTTCGAAGAAACAATGGCGGCATTGGATCAAATCGTTCGTCAAGGCAAAGCCTTGTATGTGGGACTCTCCAATTATACAGCTGAGCAAACAAAAGAAGCGGCTTCCATTCTCAAAGGTCTGGGTACGCCGTTGTTGATTCATCAGCCTTCCTACAGCATGCTGAACCGCTGGATCGAGAATGGCTTGCAGGATGTTCTGGACGAGTATGGCGCAGGCAGTATTGCGTTCTGTCCACTTGCACAAGGGTTGTTGACAAACAAATATGTCAGTGGGGTTCCAAGTGATTCTCGCGCTGGAGGGAAGAGTCAATTCCTGAATTCGAAAGATATCACCGAAGAAAAGCTCAACCAAATTACCCAATTGAATGAGCTGGCAAGCAGCCGCGGACAAAGCTTAGCGCAAATGGCGCTTGCATGGGTGCTGCGCGGAGAGCGCGTGACTTCGGCATTGATTGGAGCTAGCCGTGTGTCTCAAATCGAAGAGAACGTAGCTGCATTGAAAAACCTTGAATTCGCACCAGAAGAGTTAGCGAAAATTGAAGAAATCCTGAAGTAATCTTCAGGATTCCGCTCGTTTATCAATAGCTTCGGACATCGTTCTATCCGTAAGATGCGCATAAATTTGTGTGGTTTCCGGTGAAGCATGTCCAAGCTGCTCTTGCGTTTTGTACAAGTCATTCTGTAAATAGTAATCCGTGGCGAAGGAATGCCGCAGCTTATGGACAGACAGATAGGGCTTGCCGAAACGCTTGGCATATTTGATAACAAGTTCTTGTATCGCCCGTTTCGTCATACGTTCGCCTTCTTTTTTGCCATTCGCGATGGCAAGGAAGAGGGCTTTTTCTTTTTTGACGGGCTTATATTGCGTTTGTCGGATAGTCAGGTAATCCGTGAGCGCTTGAATCGCTTCATTGCGGAAATAGACAGGTGTTTTGAACGTATCATCGTTCTTCCCTTTGCGGTAAACGTAGGTCAACTTCTTTTTCAGATCAAAATCATCGACATTTAAATTAAAAACCTCCGATACACGCAGGCCCGAATTCAGAATGAGTGTAATGATGCAGGCGTCTCTGACTTTATTTAATTCATAAGAGTAGAGCGCTTGCTTGTTGGTTGCCACGTCATGCTCATACCCATGCTTCACATAGTCGATAAACTCAGCGATTTCCTCTTCCTGGAGCAGCTTGCCTTCAAGCTTAGCCGCGGTGTCCTTCGGCTTGTGCGAACGTTTGATTTCTACCTTGGCCATCACATTGCGTTTCAGAAGCGGATAGAAATTCTCGTCTTCCGCGATTTGGCTTAAATAATGAAACAAGGAACGCAAAGCGGAAAGCTTACGGTTAATCGTCGTCTTCATATTGAGTTGTGCTTTCCGAGTAGCTAAGAACATACGGAAATTGTCCACGCTGTCCATATGTAATTTCTCTAAGTCTTCCAGCGGAACTTGATTCATCGAGGAGGCTGAGCTTAGTCCTTCAGCCAGCAGCCAAGACAAGAAAATCTCATAATCACGAACATATTCCAAAAGCGAAGATGGCGAAAGGTCCGGCAGCTTATAATTGATAAATTTCTCTATATACCATGGCATAGTTGGAATTCTTTT
Source organism: Paenibacillus ferrarius (assembly GCF_002027705.1). Lineage (GTDB taxonomy): Bacteria > Bacillota > Bacilli > Paenibacillales > NBRC-103111 > Paenibacillus_E > Paenibacillus_E ferrarius. The sequence continues at coordinate 315,030 of NZ_MBTG01000001.1, forward strand.
CTCTAATTCTTGCCGATCTTTCACTTTAATAATATTCAATGGTGTCATCACCTCATTAGCTTCTATCTGCTGTAAGTATAGCAGTGGGGACGCTAAATTGGTAGAAGAAGGTCGATAGTCATGAATAAAATAAGCCTGTTTTACTAAAATTAATCGGGTATGGAAAATTCAGCTGGGGGTATTTCAAATGCCACAAGAGGATCATCAAAATGCAGAGCAATCGGAGCAAAGCTTTGATCAAATCAAAGAGGTTGCCTTAAAAGCGGAGCAAGCTGCTGAACAAACGCTTCAGGCTGCTCAGCAGCTTCATTCACAAGCCGCCGCTGCGGCTCTTTCGGAAACTGAACAACAGATTGAAGACCTTCAAAGCCAGATTAAGCAAGCCCAGCAAAAATCGGAAGATTTGAAGCAGGAATTAGAATCGACGGAACAGTCCAACTAGGCATGCAAAGAGGAACCCTCGGGTACTCAACCCCAATATGCACAACAAAAGGAGCCGATTACAATGTCGCGACGCCGACGTGGGCAACAAACTAGTATGCAAAGTCAGCCATTTGGCAGCATGGGCATGGGCACGGGCACACCCCAAGCAAATGACCAAAAGGAGTCAAATTCCTACACATCCGCCCAACAGACGAATGTGGTGTGGAATGGACAACCGATACCGAATTATGCTGGTTATCAACAAACGAATCAAGGAAATCAGGGCCAAGCAGATTTTATGCCGCAAGCACGTAATTATACGAATCAAACGTACCAAGGTGGAAGGCCCGTTCCTGGATCTTCGGGGAATATGAACGCAGAGTACGGTGCTCGAAATACGGGCATAAACCATGCTGACGCGCGAAATGTAGGCTTCCAAGGCGGATATACCGGTTATGGCCAGAATGGTCAACCAACCCAATATGGCACGTTCATGCGTGATGGCACGCAGTATGGGGCTGGTCCACATACGATTGATCCCAATAAAGCGATCATTCAAGCCGTACATTATGGCGATGGCGGTATCAGCGCTGTGCAATTTCAGGACGGCAGGGTGGTCGATATTGCCAATGCGATTGCTATGACAGAAGCAGGTTATATTGAAGATGTGAATATCGGTAGGAATCGCGAGGGTGAGAAAACGCTAAGGTCATATCCGGATGGTGATCCGAGCAACAATTTATCCAATTTGCCTCGCTTTTAGCTCTACATTCAGCAGCTTGCCTTGTGCAGGCTGTTTTTTTAATTCCATCATGAAAAAAAGCCGCCAATTGTCGTTGGCAGCCTACGATCTATAAGCAAAGCTCAAAAATTAGCATTCTTTGAATACGATTACAATTTACTTTTTTAAGCTTGCCAAATATTTAATTGCTACACCGAGTGCACCAATGTAATAAGCAATCAACAATATCCAGCCTGTAGGATCCATCGACTTCATATTAGCAAGTAAAAATAAAGGAAATACATAAAACAATAAGTCTTGGAGATAGTTCAGAATCAAGGTGTAAGAGAAGGTACCTGCTTTGAGGGATTGATATAAGCCAACAAGAAAGCTAATCCCCATTAAGCCAACAACGACATACATGGCATAGAGCATCAAACCAGTAAGTTCAAGTGTCATTTCGATTCACCTCCTTCTAGGAAGCTTCACTACTGCTATATCATATGCGGCAGCATGACAAGTCGTACATGGAGGGAGTGCTCATTTTTTAAGATAGGTGCTGTTTGTTTACATAATATTAGTTATGTAACTAAACTTAAAGCTGCATTTTGTTTCGATAAATGTGCGGGGAATCACCGACGTACTTTTTGAATAAACGCGAGAAGTAAAAAACGTCTTTGTACCCAAGCGAATCAGCGATTTCCTTAATGGAATTGTTTGTATTCAGCAAAATGTTTTTGGCTTCCGCCATTTTCAAGCGGTGGATATAGGCATTGAGCGGGTAACCCGTATATTCGCTAACGACTCTGCGCAGCGTGGATACGGAGATATGATGCCGTTTGGCAACGCTAGCCGCGTCGAACGTTTCAAATAACGAAGCGCCTAAATCATCCATGAGCGTGATGACTTGCTGGGTTTTTGTCGTTTCAGCGGGCACCTGCGCTTTCAGAATAAATTCAAACAGCAGGGACTCGAGCAGCAGTGCCGCGCGATCGATGTTGTCTGCCAAACCGCTTTCCATGAGTAAGAAGATTCGCTCAATCCGGTTGAATTGGGTAGCGTCTTCTGAGCCGACCTGTTTGGCGATATCGACGTCGGTGAGCCAGCTGTTCAGCCATTCCTCAATGCGGCTTCCTTCGAATGTAAAGTAGTATTCATCCCAGTAGCCATTGGCATCAGGTCCATAATTATAAGGCACATCTGGACGCAGGAAGAGTAAACTGCCTCGTTCCACGCGTTGAACAATACCGCCATTCACTTGATAGGTGCCTTTGCCGCCAGCTAAGTAGATGAAAGCCCATTTTGTGAACTTCGAATCATGTCGAAAAGAGGTGCGGCCTGGCAAATGGCCAACATTATGGATGAACAAGGATTGCAGTTTAAGCTTGCTCGGATCGATAGGAATTGTAATGATTCTAAGTGGATAGGGACTGATCATATAGTCTATGTATCTTGGCATATCGTGCATTCCCTTCGTCATTACTCCGTGGTATCGTTGATTATGTGTTTTTTAATCACATTAATTAATTCTTATTGTATATGATTAGACAATCCATGGAAAGACCGATAAGTCGATTTGGAGATAGCCAAGAAAGAGAGCGGTAGGAATGACAATCGCATTGAAACGTTTATTAATGATGAACGTAAGTTCCAGTATTATTTTTAACTACATGGGCATTTTTATTAATTTGTTCATCTGGGAGAAAGGGCAGCAAATCTTCGATGTCGCCTGGTTTAATTTGGTGATGTTCATCGCATGGGGACTGGCATTCATGTATGGGGCCAAGCTTTTGGCAAGGTTTTCAATTGGATCGATCATGCGAATATCGGCGATATGCGCAGGAATTACCTTTGTCCTTCTTTCCTGGGTGCACGTGGAGCCCAAGCTTCTGTATTTGTCCTTGATCGCGCTGCCTGTGGGCATAACCAATGGATTTTATGCTTCCGCTTCGAATATCGGCATTTCTTTATTCGGCAAAGGCAAAGAATTTACGGCGTTTTTTTCAGCTACCAATGTCATTGGGCAAATTATCGCTTTCGTTAACCCGCTATTATTCGCTTTGATTATCAAATGGATTGGCTTTTCAGGATCATTTGTTGTGATGTTTCTGTTTATTGGAACGATGATTCTGGTCTCTTTTTTCGTTCCGCACATTTCGCTCAAAGAGGCAGACGAGGCTGTATTTAAGAACTTTTCGATTCGTAAGGTATTCGTCACGCCAAGTCTGAAATGGATGATTCCTTCCCTGATTGCTGGCGGCTTTTTCATTCAATTTCAAGGCATATTCTCGTTGATATTTACCTTTTCTGTGACGAAGGACAAACTTGCTATTGCGCTGCTGCAAATTATGTACACCGCGTTTACGGTAGCATCAGTCTACATCTATCAAAGATTTAGCCGAACACGAAGCATATCTGATTCGCGGTGGCTCACCTTCGGCATGCTGGCGGCCGCTACAGGCTTCCTACTAGCTTTGTTCCCAACGCCATCGATCTTAATTCTCTCTAATATACTGACGACAATTGGACTGTTTTTCTTCTTCACAATTTGGAGCTCGCGTCAATTTATTGCAACCAATCATTTGGAGCCTATTCAACAAGCAAGGTTTCTAGTGTGGCGGGAGCTTATTCTTATCATTTCAAGAATTTTCATGTTGGCGCTCATCTTAGGCATAACAGATTTCAATGGCTTCGTATTTAAAGCCGTGATGGTTTTTAGCTTCTCTAGCGCATTATTGATTCCATACTTCTCAAGTAAAAGTGACGCGTCTGTGAAGGGAATTGATTGTTAAGAAAGAGCGGGAGAAACTGTGCACTGGCAGCGAAAACTTAACAGTAGAATCGTCAGATCCTTCATAGGAGATGGCGTTTTTTTATGTGAAAATAGCGCTTTTATTTAATTAACTGTATTAAATATTAATGATATAAATAAATATTATGAGCTTTTTTAGTCGTAATTTCACTGTTAGGAGAGATTTAATGGATCAAGCAGCCAAATTTTCACATCTATTTTTTTGGAAAAATGAAGGATTGGAGAAATATTCGGCAACTCGATCCCAAACGATTGAGCTAAAGTATTAACTTCAATGGATGCCTCAGCTGATTGCAAAGGCCAAGGCTGATGGTCAATTTCACCTCGGAACACTTTACCTTGACGATCAACGCAGTACAAACAATAACGCTCTGTTAGCCAGTAGTCCAGCGTACCAGGCGCAGCTAGCCATATCTCAGAGGTAGGGCGATACACACCAATGAAATCACCTTGATTAGCTCGTTTATCTTTGCGAATACTCCGGTAATGAACGGTATGACGATCTTGAACTTGCACTTCGATGTGAGCATACAAATAAGGCAGATGGAAAGCGAAGCGGGCTGATTCTACGGCTGCACGATGAAACGCGTCCAAACTGAAAAAAAAGACACCAGATTTTCCATTGATCGAGACATAAGTCCTCAAGTTAATTTCAGGAAATGCAGAGAAATAAGGTAAGGATGGGGTGCCTCTAGCTCTTACGCCAGACATATGAAAGGGAACAACGCCAATCCAGGCAGACCCGTTGAATGTATCGATGGGAAGCTGGGGAGGAAGGAGCGGCCTCAGCAGTTCAACAGGGATAGGCCAATGAGCAAAAAGCAAATCATTCCAGGTTTGGTGCATGATCCATGGTTTATCAGGCAGCGGCCAAGGTCGGCTCATCGTACAATCTTCTCCTATCTGTAGTGGGTATAGGGCTGTTTTACATCATCGTATTGATTCATGAGGCTGTTGTAAAGGATTTTATCGATGGATGCAGTTAAGATGGGGAATACTTCGAATATATGGTATAATGAAGCACACTAACTGGTCAGAAGGCAGGCGATTACACAGCATGAATGGACAAAATCGAAAAGATGTAGTGCCCGGAATGGAAGTTCATATTGTTCTAAAACAAGATCAACGTAGTGGGAAGTTAACCAAGGGAATTGTGAAAGACTTATTAACCAATTCGCCAACACACCCTCATGGGATAAAAGTACGGTTAGTCGATGGGCAAGTTGGGCGAGTCAAACAAATTTTATCGCCGGCTAGGTGATCTAGAAATCAGGGGGAACAAGAATGGCCAAACCAAAGGTAGCAAAGAGACCAACTCGGGATGAGTTTGTGCTCGAAGAGATTGGGAATCAGTTGTCTGAAGCTAAAATGGAGAATTCAGAAATCGTTCTTACTGTATGGGGACGAGAGGAAGCTGTTCGCGGTCTCATCAAAACGATGGATTCTCGAACAGGACGCGTACATATGGAAACGAGCAATGGAGAATTAGATAAAGTACCTTTTATGGATATTATGAAAGTCGAATACCCGCGGGATTAAAAAGCCGGGAAGACACTTATTCCGTTTGCAGGATAACGGGATAAGTGCTTTTTAGCGGATTTAACCCGCTCGAAAAATTGCACTAAATCTATATTTAACGCAACTTAGATTGTAACGAACGGAGTGAACGCGATTGGGGCAAGAATACGAGTACGATGATGAGTATTTGGAGCTTTTTGACTCCTGGATGAAGGACCAAGGATTCACCAAAAGAACGCAACGAGCTTATCTTGGAGATGTGCGGTTATTTTTAGGTTCAGTAGAGAAATCATTGGCGAACCTTGAAGCTTTGGATGTTATGCGGTTTTTGACGAAAATGCGCCAAGGCGGCGCGGGGGATTCTGCGAGGAATCGCTATTTGTCTTCGATTCGGACATTTTTCTCAGCGTTGATCGAGCTTCAAATTGTGCAGCATAATCCTTCTCTGAATGTGAAGAAATCCAAGGTTGAGAAAAATCAATTGCCAACCTTTCTGAGTGAGCAATTATTGGCTGTATTTTTGCAATCGATTGAAGGGAAGTATCAGATTCGGAATGTAGCCATGTTCCTTTTGATGAGCTATGCGGGTTTAAGGGTCAGTGAATTGCACCGTTTGAACATCGCAGATTTCAATCGTTCAACTAACACCTTGCAAGTATTCGGCAAAGGACGGAAATGGCGAGCCATCCCGCTCCCTAACGAGCTGGTGAAGGTATTGAACAGAGCACTATCTGAGCGGATCGACACAAGGAGTGCGGCAGAACAGCCATTTTTTGTTTCTCAATTCGGCCGGCGTATTAGTATTCGAATGATTCAGACGATCGCAGAGAAATATTTCGAGGAGCTGAAGAAGCAATACGTTGAGCTCCAAGGCAAGTCAGTCTCGAGTCATAAGCTTCGCCATACCTTTGCTACCATGCAGGTTCTGGCCGGAACCGATATCCGTACGTTGCAAGAGCTGCTTGGCCATGCAAGCATTCAAACCACGCAAATATACACGCATGTCGGAGATAAGCAAAAGCAGGAGGCGATGAATCGGGTTTCTGCGTTTATTCCTGTTGGGATGGGGATTTAATTGGGGATGCTGCATGCTGTGGACTGGAGATTGCAAAGGGAATATCATTTGTTTACATAATAAATAATATGTTAACTAAATGCATACATCGAATATCACGGCTGACCCTCCCGACAAATCATTGAAGCGCTGCTTTGTGACTTACACGAAGGAAGAAATTTGAGTACATTATATTGTCCAGAGACTAAGGTTAAAGGGGGAGTGGAAATTGTCATCGCGAGCCCACAAAGTGAAAGCTTAGCGAGCTTTAAACAATTTGTTCTAGAACAAACAGAGGAACCTTCAAATCCATGAAAATGGAGTGAGGGTCCTTTTGTTTGTCTAGGCATCTCGTTTTTGGAATGAAAGGGAACTGAGGTACGCTAAAACGTGAAAAGAAAGGTGAATGACGATGAAAGGGAACTGAGATCCGCTATTTATTCAAAAAGTCACTTTATTGCGGGAAAAGTGAAGGTATAAGATCCTGTAGTTCCGCTTGGGCTTGGAAACCAGTCATTTTAGTGAGAATAACGCCCTGTAGTTCCGTTTCGATCATAAATGAGTTCTTTTCTGGCTCTTGCTGTGAGAGGAGGAGGCACGAACTGTATGAAAATGAAGTGTTACACTAAATTTACGGGTAGATTAATCGTAAAGAATACCTAGATCAGCATATTGTTTACATAACATTTAATATGTTAACAAAATTTCGCAACCACCATTTTACATAATGTCCATAAGCAAATAGCATTTCAGAACACTTTGTATAATGAAAATCTCGAATAGAGTTATATAATATAACATATAAAGTAATTATTAATGACAATTACATAACGCGAACGTTGTTTTATATGAGGAGGGGTACCATGAGTTCAGATCTTTCCCAGCAGAAAGTGGAAATCTCGGTAGATGGCGTCTCCATGATATTCGGCAAGAAAGGGAAACAGGCAACTGTGCTTCAGGACATCTCCTTCGATGTCTATCAGAATGAATTTGTTTCCCTGCTTGGACCCTCAGGGTGCGGCAAATCGACGCTTCTAAGGCTGATGGCCGATTTGTTGCAACCATCCAGCGGGCAAATCATCATCCAGAAGGAGCATCCGCGAGAAGTGCGCCTGCGTCGAAAGTTCGGAATCGTCTTTCAGAATCCAACCCTGTTCGAATGGCGAACAGTACGGGAAAACATCGAACTGCCCTTAGAGGTAATGGGTCAAGATCGTTCAGTGTACAGGACGGTGGTTGACCAATTACTTGAAACAGTAGGGTTAATGAAATTCAAGGATTATTACCCGTGGCAATTAAGTGGAGGCATGCAGCAAAGAGTGGCAATTGCCAGGGCCCTATCTTTGGACCCGCCTATCTTATTTATGGATGAACCGTTCTCTGCGTTAGATGAATTCACGAAAGAGAAGCTGCACTACGAGCTGCTTGAAATCAAAAGGAAAACGAATAAAACAATCGTTTTTGTTACTCACAGTATCCCGGAAGCTGTGTTCTTATCCAATCGGATTCTGGTATTATCGGCACATCCCGGCCGCATTCACTCGATTCATCCTGTCGAATTTGGCGAAGAACGTTCTCTGCAATTGCGGGAATCTGCAAGCTTTCATGCTATGACAGCCTCCATTCGAAATTGCTTCTATGAGGAGAGTGGCACGAATGAACATCAAATGGGCTAAACCTGCTCATCAAGGCGCGGTTGTTGCGGTGTGGATAGCACTACTGCTGCTCCTCTGGGAATTTATTGCTTGGCTGCTTCATGCCCTTATGCTTGTTAAACTGCCGGATTCGAAGCTTCCTTATTTGCATAAAGTCATCATCTCCTTACAAGACAACCTTCCAGTTTTAATCAAGCAAGGGCTATTAACATTTGGAAATGCGGGCATCGGTTTCCTGATAGGATCAGCTATCGGGATTAGCTTGGCGATAATCATGAGCCTCTCGAACACAGTTGAATTAACATTGACGCCGTATATGGTTGCTTCTCAAATGATACCGATCATCGGTCTTGCGCCAATTCTGTACGGCATCCTTCATGATCCTGATTTATCTCGCATAATGATGGCAGGATATGTGACATTCTTTCCGGTTGCGATCAACATGCTTCGGGGACTACATAGTGTCCAACCTGAACAAATCGAGCTTATGCGTTCATTGGCTGCTTCGACATGGCACAGCTACCTGAAGCTCAAATTGCCCTCCGCCATGCCAGGGCTATTCGCAGGTCTCAAAATCTCAGCCCCGCTCGCAATTACAGCCTCGATCATTGTCGAGCTAATGGGAGCACCGAATGGAATTGGGGTACTTATGATTAGCTCGCTTTATTATGGAGCTGCTCAGGTGTACATGTTCTGGAGTACGGTCCTTGTGTCCATAGCGATCGGTCTTGTTTCGTTCTACCTGCTTGTTCTTCTGGAGCGGTGGCTTACACCTTGGCAGCCTGAATTTAGAGAAAGCGGGAGTGGAGGAACATGAAGGAAGTTTTGCTTAAAAAGGACCAATCACCTTTGTCTTCTCGATCAACCGTTGAATCAGCACCTCTCGGGACACTTAGCAACAGCGGATTTATCCGCTCAACCACACTTTTCGAGATTATCTCCAAGAGTTTTCCTTTTTTATTCGGATTATTTTTTATTTTCGTTTGGCAATTCCATGGGTATCATTTCTTGTTTCGCTTGGAAAGGTATCAACTGCCGATTCCTTCGGACATCGTTAGGTCCATAAGCGATAATGGTGAAATTTTGCTTATTTATACATTGTATACAGGGATCGAAATCGTTGGCGGATTTCTAATTGGCTCGTTGTTAGGCTGGCTTGCTGCGGTCGCGGCTTCCTATCGGCCTCAAGCTGGAGCGGGGGGGATTACGATCTTGGCTTCCATGAATGCAATTCCAATCGTTGCACTTGCTCCTATCATGAATAATTGGTTGGGAGATGGAGTTGCCTCCAGAATAGGTATCGTGTCAGTGATGACAATGGCTACAATGGCTGTCAGTACATACAAAGGGCTGCAATCCATCGAGTCGACGTATCTGGAATTAATGACTTCCTATGCGGCAAGCAAAGGGCAGATTTTTCTTAAATTGCGCTTGCCGAAAGCATTGCCGGCTATTTTCTCAGCCCTAAAGATTAATATGTCAACCAGCATAATTGGTGCCATTGTGGGGGAGTTTTTTATTGCTTCACGCGGCTTAGGTTATTTGCTATCGGACCAAATTCGCCTCGCGAATATGCCTTTAGCATGGGCGTGCATCGTCATTGCGGCAATTGCAGGTATCTTTTTATACACGATCATTCAACTCCTGGAACGAACTTGTATGCCTTGGTCAGTCACAAGACGCTGATTTAAATTGATATTTAACACAGCATCAAGGGATGTCTCCATCTATATACACATAGAAATAAAATAGGAGAGGATTGGTACGTTTGAAAAAGAGAATACCGACTGTCGGAGCTGCTGTGCTTTTAAGTATCGTGGTCAGTTTAGTTAGTGCTTGCGGTTCTGTTAAGTCAGTTTCTATGTCGCCCGACACTTCAGCCGCAGCCAGTACATCAAGTACAACCAAGAATGAACCGCTCAAAAAGCTGAAGATCCAGCTGAAATGGGTGCCGCAGGCTCAATTTGCGGGGATTTATGCAGCTAAGGAGAAGGGTTTCTACAAGGATGAAGGGATTGATGTCGACATTGTGCCCGGTGGACCGGATGTGATTATCGAGCAGCAGGTCGTCAATGGTGCGGCGGATCTAGGCGTATCCAGCTTCGATTCCTTGCTGGTGAATCGTGACAATGGTTTGCCACTCGTTTCGGTCGCACAAGTAACGCAGAAAAGTTCCTATCGCTTGCTGTCCAAGAAATCAACGGGTATTGATACGCCTGCCAAGATGAAGGACAAAAAGATCGGGACATGGATGGGAAGCCAGCAGTTCCAAGTGTTAGCTTTCATGGAGAAAAACGGGCTTGATCCAAAGAAGGATATTCAATTGGTCAAGCAAGGCTTTACCATGGATCAGTTTTTTGGCGATCAACTGGATGTGGCGACGGCAACTATTTATAACGAATATTATGTCGTGCTTGAAAGCGGCGTAAAAGAAGAAGACCTCAACGTATTTAATTTCGACGATGCGGGCGTTGCGATGCTGGAAGATACGTTGATTGCGAAGAAAGATTGGGTCGACAAGAACCGCGACCTCGCGGTAAAAGCGGTAAGAGCAACGATGAAGGGCTGGATCTATGCCATCGAGCATCAAGATGAAGCTGTTGATATCGTCATGAAGAGCGTAACCGCTGGCAGTACAACGAAGCAGCATCAAACGACCATGCTGAAGGCGATGGCTAAGCTTGTGAAGCCGGAAGGTTTTACCAACGACCAGGTGGGATCATTTGTTGATGAATCGGTGAAAAGAACGGCAGATATCGCGCTTCAATATGGTTTGATCAAGAAACCGGCTGATCTTAAGGCGTCGCTGGATACAACGATTTTGGCCGCGAAGTAAAGTGTTAAAGAAAGGCGGATCGTGGGTAACGAATAACTGCGGTCCTGCTTTTCAGCATCTGAGGAGGGAAGCTGCAATGTCTGAGAAGGATACCGGTGAAATGGCGTCAAGGGAGCAACTGCTCGAGAAGGATCGCAAATATGTTTGGCATCATATGACGGCGCACAATGAGAATCCTATGATTATTGCCTCCGGAGAAGGCAGTTGGGTGCAAGATGTGGATGGAAATCGTTATTTGGACGGGATGTCTGGTTTATGGTGCGTGAATGTGGGGCATGGACGACAGGAAATTGCCGATGCTGCCGCTGAACAAATGATGAAAATTGCCTATACCACACTCGTTCAATCGCATATTCCAGCAATTGAACTAGCGGCCAAATTAAATGAATGGTTGGATGGCGAATATCGGATCTTCTTTTCGAATTCGGGGTCGGATGCCAATGAAGTCGCTTTCAAAATTGCCAGACAATATCATCATCAAAACGGCAAGCCGACGAAGCATAAATTCATCTCCCGGCACCGTGCTTATCACGGGAATTCGATGGGAGCTTTAGGCGCTACGGGGCAAGCGCAGCGCAAGCTCAAGTACGAACCGTTAGGCGTAGGATTTCAGCATGTGCCCCCGCCGTATTGTTATCGCTGTCCATTTGGCCAAACCAAGGCAACCTGCAGCTTGCAATGCGCCAAAGCTATCGAGGATGCGATTGTATGGGAGGGAGCGGATTCGGTTGCTGGTGTTGTTATGGAGCCTGTCATCACGGGAGGCGGGATGCTTGTTCCACCGGACGAGTATTTGCCGGCGATTCGCAGCATATGTGATAAGTATGGCGTTCTGCTCATCGTAGATGAGGTGATTTGCGGATTCGGTCGATCTGGCGAGAAATTCGGGCATCTGAATTACGGTGTAAGACCAGATATTGTGACCATGGCAAAGGGAATGACAAGCGCATATTCGCCTCTGTCGGCAACTGCTGTTTCAGCTGAGTTGTATGAAACTTTCAAAGTTCATGAGACAACGAGCCACTTCCGGCATATTAACACTTTCGGCGGCAATCCGGTTTCATGTGTTGTGGCATTGAAAAACATCGAGATTTTGGAAAAAGAAAATCTAGTTGCACGCTCTGCCTTCATCGGCAACATGTTTCAAGAGCGATTGCAGCCGCTGCTAGAACACCCGAATGTGGGAGAAATACGGCGATTTGGATCTGCTCTGGGGATCGAGCTCGTCGAAGATCAAGCTTCGAAAATTCCGGCCACAGCCGAACGCGTAATGTCATTTATAGCAAGCTGCAAGCAGAAAGGGCTCCTGGTAGGCAAAAACGGAGATACGGTTCCTGGCTTTGCAAATATTCTTACACTAAGTCCGCCGTTATCTTCAACGGACGAAGATATAGCTTTCATCATAGATACCTTACTTGCCGTGTTTGATATCAATCAAGAGAAAGGATGAAGCGTCTTGCCGACTTTACCTCACACACAAATTAACGCGGAACGATTGCATACACGCATTCAGGAACTTGCGCAGATCGGTAGAATCGGGGAAACAGGCGTATGCAGACTCGCGCTGTCCAAGGAAGATCGTGAAGGCGTTGAGCTTGTGAAATCGTGGATGGAAGAGGCGGGAATGGAAGCGTTCATTGATCCCTTCGCTAACCTTGTAGGCGTAAAGCGAGGGAGTCAACCGGAGGCTCCCGTCCTGATGTTAGGGTCCCATATTGATTCACAGCCTTATGGCGGCCGTTATGATGGTGCGATTGGCGTGCTTGGAGCCATTGAGGTCGTTCAAAGATTATCAGAGCAAGGATTTTCTCATGCGGGTGATATTGAGGTTGTTGCTTTCTGCGATGAAGAAGGCTGCCGGTTCAACAAAGGATTGTTTGGTGTACGGGGGATGACAGGGAAGCTGGAAGCCGATGAACTGGACCGGGCGGACAAAAATGGCCTTACACGCCGGGAAGCTTTGATTCAGTTTGGATGCGATCCAGCTGGCTTTGAGGGCTACTCGTTTCGAGAAGGCCGTATCGGCGCGTTTCTGGAGCTGCACATCGAACAAGGACCCGTCCTTGAATCGCTGGATGAGCCTATCGGCATTGTCACTGGCATCTCAGGCCCCTTATGGCTCACGGTTGAATTGACTGGCTTCGCGGGCCATGCGGGCTCGGTTCCCATGTCCATGCGGCATGACGCGCTTCTAGGCAGCGCCAAAATTATCGTGGCACTGAATGAACTCGTGCAGCGGAATCCAGGTGCACCCACCGTAGGGACGGTTGGCTCGCTTGCTGTGTTTCCAGACTCCCGCAATATCATTCCGGAGAAAGTTAGCTTCACTGTTGACTTGCGTGACATTGATTTGATGCGTAGAAATGCGCTTGAAGCTGAGCTGCTAAGCGTGATTGAGAACGTATCCATGGAGCATGGTCTGACCTATACCATTCGTGAGGACACCAACAGTGAACCCCGCTACTGCGCAGAGTGGATTAAAGAGACTCTGCGTGAAGAAGCCAAGGAGATGGGGGTAACGCCTCCGGAGCTGATGAGTGGACCTTTTCATGATTCACTAACGATGTCCTACGTATGTGATTATGGCATGATTTTCGTGCGATGTCTGGAGGGCATTAGCCATAATCCCAAAGAGTATGCTAGTCCTAATGACATTACACTGGGAACGGAACTATTATACCGCGCAGCTAGGCGGATCGCTGCGCTAGAAGGAGGCTTTCCGCTATGAGCAAGGTGAAGATCGGTCTCATTCAAGCTTCCAACGATGTACATGGAGACGAATCCGTAACCAAGCACAAAGAGCAAGCGATTCAGAAACATATTGCGCTGGTTCGCGAAGCTGCCTCCCAAGGCGCTCAAATCATCTCTTTGCAGGAAATTTTCTATGGTCCTTACTTCTGCTCCGAGCAATCAATAAGATGGTACGATGCGGCAGAGGAAATTCCGAATGGGCCAACAACGCTGCTGTTTCAAGCGGTTGCCAAAGAACTGGGTGTTGTCATCGTCCTGCCGATTTATGAAAGAGAGGGTATTGCAACGTACTACAATACGGCTGCAGTCATTGATGCGGATGGTGCTTATTTAGGCAAATATCGGAAGCATCATATCCCGCACGTAGCGGCAGGCGGCGGTTCTTGCGGATTCTGGGAGAAGTTTTATTTTAAACCTGGCAATCTGGGATATCCCGTATTTGATACATTGATACAGCTTTTGCTAAAGTTGGCGTATACATCTGTTATGATCGTCATTTTCCGGAAGGCGCACGTGCGCTCGGTTTGGGTGGCGCTGAGATCGTTTTTAATCCTTCTGCTACGGTGGCAGGGACTTCCGAATACCTCTGGAAGCTGGAACAGCCGGCACATGCCGTTGCGAATGGGTATTATGTGGGGGCCATTAATCGTGTGGGATTCGAAGCTCCTTGGAACATGGGAGAGTTCTATGGTCAGTCTTATTTGGTCGATCCGCGGGGAGCGATTGTGGCAATCGGAAGCCGGGATCAAGACGAAGTGGTCATTGGTGAAATGGATAAAGATTTGATTCGTGAAGTACGTCATGCGTGGCAATTTTATCGGGATCGCAGACCAGAAACGTATGATCAAATTACTAGTCTATAACTGCGGAGGTGGAGGAAGATGGGGACGGCATTTATCTCTTTGACAGATCTGAAACGAAATTTCGCCGAGGTCAAAGCGGGCATGAAGCCCAAAGAGGCTATAGAAGAATCCAATCGTTGTTTGTTTTGTTATGATGCACCTTGCGTTCGTGCCTGTCCGACAGGGATTGAGATCCCTTCTTTCATTAAAAAAATTGCCTCTGGCAATCTCAAAGGCTCTGCTCGGACGATCATGGAGGCCAATCCGGTTGGAGCGACTTGTTCACGCGTATGCCCAACGGAGGAACTGTGTGAAGGGGCTTGTGTCCTCAATCATTCGTCCAAGCCTATTCTGATCGGACAGCTTCAGCGCTATGCCACAGACTGGGCAATCCAGAATGAACAGTTATTGTTTAAGGCAGGTGCGAGCAACGGGAAATCCGTCGCTGTCATCGGAAGCGGGCCAGCAGGATTATCCGCAGCTCGCGAGCTTGCCCGTTTTGGCTTCAAGGTTACTGTGTTTGAGGCAAAAGAGCAGGCCGGTGGATTAGACACCTATGGGATCGTTTCGTTTCGCTTGCCTCAAGAGATTTCACTCTGGGAAGTGGAACAAGTCCGGCAACTAGGCGTAGAATTCCGAATGAATACGAAGGTCGGCGTGGACATCCAAGCGGATGAAATCCTTCGTGAGCATGATGCCGTTGTACTTGCCTTAGGCATGTCCAAAGTGCCAAACCTCGGTATTGAAGGCGAAGACTTGCACGGCGTTTATGATGCGATTGATTTTGTAGCGTCTACGAAAACCAAGGCGTTGCTGGATACTTCGCTTATTGGCAAACGAGTGGCGGTCATAGGCGCAGGCAATACAGCCATCGATGCGGCAACTTGTTCCGTTCGACTAGGCGCAGAGAGTGTGCAAATCGTATATCGGCGCACCCAAGAAGAGATGACTGCCTACGATTTCGAGTTCGATTTCGCCAAACAAGATGGTGTGGAATTTAAGTGGTTAACGGCTCCGAAACGGATCGTCGGAGATGAAGACGGTCATGTTGCAGCGTTGGAATGTCTCCGAATGGAGTTGGTGGAGTCAGAAAGCGGACGTAAACAACCTATCCCCATCCAAGGCTCTGAGTTTCTTCTCCCGATTGATGCGGTTATTAAAGCTATTGGGCAAACGCGGCACCTTTCTTTAATAGAACAATTTGAGCTTGCCCATATTCGCGGGACTGTGAAAGTGAATCCGGAAACAGGGCAAACCTCCAATCCGAACGTTTTTGCCGCAGGAGATATCATATTTGGAGAAGGCCAGGGAGAAGCCATGGTTGTCTCAGCTGCTCAGCAAGGAAAGCTTACGGCCTATGCGATTTATAAGCAATTGCAAAATCTACAAGATGAATCGGCATAACCGATTGCTTGGGAATTGCCTAAAACGACAGCTAAATGAAACTGGAGGGATGCAACATGGCAGATCTTCGCATCAATCTTGCAGGTATTGTTTCACCTAACCCTTTCTGGTTGGCATCGGCTCCACCAACGAATACGGGATATCAGGTACAACGGGCGTTTGAGGCTGGCTGGGGCGGCGCTGTTTGGAAAACGCTCGGGGATCCGATTATTAATACGTCTTCACGTTTTGCAGCTATTCATTTCAATGGGCAGCGGGTTGCCGGTTTCAATAATATTGAGCTGATTACAGACCGACCCCTTGAGGTGAATCTCCAAGAGATTTATGAAACGAAGAAGCGATTTCCGCATCATGCGATTGTGGTTTCCCTCATGGTTGAACCAAAAAGGGAGAAGTGGCACGAAATTGTGAAAAGGGTTGAGGCGGTTGGTGTTGATGGTCTGGAGTTGAATTTTGGTTGTCCGCATGGGATGGCAGAACGTGGAATGGGCGCGGCTTCCGGACAGCAGCCCGATCTGGTTGAAGCGCAAACCATGTGGGCGAAGGAGGCGGCGGCAACGCCTGTCATTGTGAAACTGACCCCAAACATCACAGATATTACGACTACTGCGAAGGCGGCAGTACGAGGCGGCGCAGATGCAATTTCTTTAATTAATACGATTAATTCCCTTGCCGGCGTAGATATTGACACATGGAACACAATTCCTCATGTCGGTGGAAAGGGATCGCATGGCGGGTATTGCGGACCCGCGGTTAAGCCTATTGCGCTCCACATGGTAGCGGATTGTGCAAGAAACCCTGAAGTCGGTGTTCCGATTTCGGGTATTGGCGGAATATCCAATTGGCGAGATGCTGTAGAGTTTATGCTGATGGGCGCGACAGGTGTTCAAGTATGCACGGCAGCCATGCATCATGGTTTTCGTATCGTCGAAGACATGATTGACGGCTTGAATAACTATCTAGATGAAAAAGGTCTTGCTAGTGTCTCTGAGCTGGTTGGGAAATCTGTTCCACGTTACTCCGATTGGGGGAACTTGGATTTGAATTATGCGGTCGTTGCACGAGTTAACAACGATACTTGCATCAACTGCAATAAGTGCCATATCGCTTGTGAAGACACGTCTCATCAATGCATCGACATGCTGACGACAGACGACGGTCAGTCTTATTTGCAAGTTCGTGAAGAGGATTGCGTAGGGTGTAACCTGTGCGCGATTGTTTGCCCCGTAGAGGGGGCGATTTCCATGGTGGAAGTCGCCGGAACGGAGGCGCCTATGACTTGGAATGAGAGACAGGAGGCTATTAGCCAGCTGTCGGAAAGTAAAGAAGCCAACAACAAGGAGGCGGTCTAGCCATGGCCAAACTCATTAAGAACGGAATCATTGTAACGGCAGCTGATCAGTATCAAGCTGACATTCTTATTGAGAACGGAATCGTCACACGGATCGGTCAGAGCCTCGTGCATGAAGGAGCTGAAATCATAGATGCTGAAGGGAGATATGTGTTCCCTGGTGGTGTTGACCCCCATACACATCTTGACATGCCCTTTGGCGGAACGGTTACCGCGGACGATTTCGAGACAGGTACAAGAGCTGCCGCTTTCGGCGGGACGACAACGGTCATTGATTTTTGCCTGACGAATAAAGGCATTCCGCTCAGTCAGTCGGTTCAAACCTGGCACGCTAAAGCCGCTGGCAAAGCCGTGATCGACTATAGTTTTCATCTGATGATTGCTGAAATCAACGACGATGTACTTGCAGAGCTGCCGACTATGATTCATGAGGAAGGGATTACTTCTCTCAAAGTATTTATGGCTTATAAAAACGTCTTTCAAGCCGATGATGGAACGCTATATCGAACGCTGCTCGAGGCCAAACGGCATGGGGCGCTTGTTATGGTGCATGCGGAAAATGGCGATGTGATTGACTATTTAATTAAAGAAGCGCTTGAAGCAGGAAACACAGACCCTATCTATCATGCCTTAACGCGTCCATCGTTGATCGAAGGAGAAGCTACAGGGCGTGCCGCCAAGCTGACTGAACTCGCCGGATCTCAGCTGTATGTCGTGCATGTAACTTGTGAGGAAGCGGTGGCCCGAATCGCCGAGGCGCGTAATCGAGGGGTCGATATTTGGGGGGAAACGTGCCCGCAGTATTTGGTACTGGATCAGAGTTATTTGGAGAAACCTCATTTCGAAGGTGCGAAATATGTGTGGTCGCCGCCGCTCCGGCCGCAATTTCATCAAGAGGCGTTATGGACGGCTTTGAGAAATGGGCAGCTTCAGACACTGGGCTCTGATCATTGCTCTTTTAATTTTATCGGACAAAAGGAGCTAGGTTTGGAGGATTTCAGCAAAATTCCGAATGGAGGCCCTTGTATTGAGGATCGTTTCTCCATTTTATATTCGGAAGGCGTGGCCAAAGGGAGAATCACATTGAATCAATTCGTGGATATTGTGTCTACGCGAAGCGCAAAGCTATTTGGCTTATTCCCGAAAAAGGGCACCATCGCCGTCGGTTCAGATGCGGATATCGTCATATTTGATCCAGCAGTGACCCGGATTCTGTCAGCCGAATCGCATCATATGCAAGTCGATTACAATCCTTTTGAAGGCCTGGAAGTGAGGGGAGAGCCAATAACGGTGTTGTCTCGAGGTGAATATGTGATTGAGAATAAACAGTTTGCTGGAAACCCTGGCGCCGGACAATTTATTAAACGAAAGACGTATCAGTCAGCATCACGGGCAGCTCGGCCGGAGATAGCGGACATAACTGATAAGGGGGCGGCCCATGTCTGAATATGAACAATTCAAAGCAGAGAAACAAAAGCTGGATGAGTTTGTAGCCCAGAAGTTCAAAATCGTCCGTGTTAAAGAAGATCTCAGCGGTGCTTGGCTCGACTTTGAACATCCGGGCGGCGAACAAGCGCAAGTCCATGTGACGACGGCAAATGCAAGGAAATACTATGCGACTTTGCTTATTGCTCAGGAGACTGAGCAGATTTAATCCGTCAGCTCTGGTCCATGCAGGTATTCGTAGCCGTATAGAGCAAGTTCAATGGCCATTCGTTTATGCGGCTGCATATAATCATCGCCAAGCAGGACAGCTATTTTATCCAGACGATGGTAAAGGGTTTGCCTCACAATGAACAATGCTTTGGCAGTTTCTTGTTTGGACCCGCTTAATGCCAAGTAAACTTTTAGTGTCTTTAATAATGGGCTGCTTTTTTCCTGATCATAAGTCAGCAAGCTGCCGATATAGTCGTCAATAAAAGCTTCCAAGGCGCCGCTTTGTTTCATTTTGATCAGAATTTTATACACATGCAGCTCATGATAAAAGGGCTTCGCCAAAACGCCGATATCCCTCTGGATGGCAATGGTTTCTTTGGCTGACTCGAAACTCTCCTGGGCACGCAGTGGATCGCTTATTGCTTTGCCGATACCGTAAATGTAAGAATACACAGTCGTTTCCTGATGTATTTCTGTCTTTTGAAGGCGTTGAATGGCTCTGGCTATTCGATCCTGAAAAGGGGCCGCAGAAAACTGATCAATGAGAACAAATACAAGTAGATCGTTGATCACGGTTGGCATCAGATGAAAGCCTTCGCTCTCGAACAGTGCTCTTGCGACCATTTGTTTTTGCAGCAGATGCGTTTCCTGTTCTTTGAAGGCGGATCTGCCTGTGAGGCTGTCAAAGACACAAACGATGAATTGGTTTAACTTCATAGTGGGCTTGAGTGCCAGCAGATACTCGCGTATTTCAAGCGGCGTATGTTTACCGCTCAACCAATCGGCAATCCAGAGATCTTGCTTGTGGCGTGTTTTCTCTTCCAAATACCTTGTTCGCATCATTTCTTGCGCAATCGCGGTGGCGAATCGGTCTAGGGCAAGGACTTGATATTCGCTAAGCTCTTGTTCGCCATATAAGAGCAAATCAGCGAAAAGTCGTTCCAAGGCAATAATTGGGCGATGTGCCAGCTTTTTTTGAATATCAGGAAGTTGGAACAACTCTCCGCAAATCCATTTCTCATAAAAGGCTGCGGCTTGTGTCGTAGGCATCGGAGGGACGAATTGAGCGGGCTCGCCACTCGGGAAGAAGGCAACTTGCGATTGTGTTGTCTGATGCAAAAACGTGAGAAGCGGATGCAACCCTTTGCCTGATAGCAGGAGCTGATTCAGCTGGGTAGAGAGGGATTCTAGTTCGGAGACCATTTTGTGATGTTGATGGATAAAATAAGCGTGCAAATCCTGGGTAATGTCGATATATCGTACTTCTTCATGAAAAAAGATGAGGGGAAAGCTTTCGCGTTGAGCCAATGCCTTCATGCGTTCAATAGGCTGCTTCGTGTAGGTGCCTAGTTCAATGCATAATCCCGAAGCGCCGCTGTCGATGAGCTGTTGCAAGAAAGAGATGCTAAGTTCCTCGTCATCATGCCAACCGATTCCAGTGTGAAGAATAAGCTCATTGCCGTTGAGTAGATGACCGACTTGAGGCACTTCCATTATGTGGACCCAACGAACCGTGCGATTTAGAGCTTCTTCATTGGCGATTGCTTCTGCTTTGTGAAACAAAGGACGCTGCAAAATATCTCGGACCGTTAATTGGAGAAGTGTCTGAACCATAGGCATTCACCACCTTAATGTTAAGAAAGTTAACGTCACAACTAGGAAAAGGTAATTTCACCTATTATACAATGTGTCTAATGACTTGTGTGGAAATTTTGTTTCAGCTAGGAGATGAACAAGGATGAAGGTCTTGCAGAATCTGATTAATGGGGTTTGGCGCGATTCAACGAGTGAAGTTACGAATGATGTAATAAATCCAGCAACAGGTGAAATTTTGGCAAAGGTCCCCTTGTCATCCGTTGAGGATGTGGACAATGCGGTCAACGCAGCGCAGCAAGCCTATGAGGATTGGAGCCGGACACCTGTACCCAAGAGAGCGCGTGTATTATTTCGCTATTGGCAGCTCTTGCAAGATCATGAGCGAGAACTGGCGGAACTCATTACGGCAGAGAATGGGAAGAGCTACAAAGAAGCATTGGGTGAAGTTCTGCGCGGAATCGAGTGCGTGGAGTTTGCGGCAGGCGCACCTTCGCATATGATGGGAGCAACTTTAGCGAATATTTCGGCTGATATGGATTCGGAGTTATTTCGTGTGCCGCTAGGTGTAGTTGGTGGCATTACACCTTTTAATTTCCCTATGATGGTACCTTGTTGGATGTTTCCATTAGCTATCGCGTGCGGAAATACCTTCGTATTAAAGCCATCAGAGCGAACGCCGCTAACGGCAATGAAGCTGGCCGCTCTGTTTCAGGAAGCGGGACTTCCGGATGGCGTACTTAATGTAGTACATGGTGCGCACGATGTCGTGAATACGCTAACAACAACATCAAAGGTAAAAGCGATTTCCTTTGTAGGCTCGCAGCCCATCGCCAAATATGTGTATGAGAAGGCCTCCTCCGCAGGCAAACGGGTGCAAGCATTAGCAGGGGCAAAGAATTATCATATCGTCATGCCCGACGCTCATATCGAGAAAACGGTTGAGAATATTATCATGTCTTCCTTCGGAAGCGCTGGAGAACGCTGTATGGCCTGCTCGGCTGTAGTTATAGTCGGTGAGGGGGAACCTCTCGTAAAGTCACTTCAGCAATCTGCTGCTGGAATGGTACTTGGCAGTGGCATGGCCGAAGAAGTAACGCTAACGCCAATTATTCGAAGTGAGCAGAAAAGTAGAATCGAGGCTTTTATTGACAAAGGTGTGGCAGAAGGGGCGGAGCTGCTTCTGGATGGGCGAAAAGTTGAAGCGTACACAGGAGAAGGCTATTTTCTTGGAGCCACCATTTTCGATCATGTAGAGCCGGAGATGACGATTGCGAGGGAAGAGATTTTCGGACCCGTCTTATCACTCTTTCGAGCCGCTGATTTAGAAGAGGCGTTGGCTTTAGTGAATCAGTCGCGATTCGGCAATTCGGCTGTCATCTATACAGAGAATGCCAAAGCCGTGCGGAAATTCCGCGAGGAAGTTGAAGCGGGGATGCTGGGTGTGAATGTTGGCGTACCGGCTCCTATGGCTTTCTTTCCATTCTCAGGCTGGAAGGATTCCTTTTATGGTGATCTGCACGCCAACGGCAAAGATGGTGTGGAGTTTTATACGAAGAAAAAAATGATCACATCACGCTATTTTTAACATCAAATAGGGCAAAGGGAAAATAATGAGGACCGCGGGCAGCTGCGGCCTTTTTGCTATTTAATCATTATAAGTAAATCTTACATTGTCGGTTTTGTGACAATTTAGTATGATTGACTGTACGACTGGAAAAGGAGGGAATACCTTGTATTTTCATCAATAAATCAATTTAACTGCATAAATATTTAATGTCATAAATTATATCTGGAGGACCCTGCATAATGAATTACAAAACAAGTAAGAAGAATACGATGGGGCAATACTCTGAGCTGCTAAGCCGATATTTGTTCCCTCAGAAAGGGACGCTCGTTCTCTTAACGATTCTGCTTTTTGCTTCGATCGGATTACAGCTCATAAACCCGCAAATCATTCGCTATTTCATTGATACTGCACAATCGCAAAGCTCGCTGCAGCCGCTGATTTCTGCCGCTGTCTTCTTTATCGGATTCTCGCTTGTTCAACAATTGGTTTCTGTAATCGCTACCTATTTCAGTGAAAATGTTGGATGGAAAACGACAAATAATCTGCGTGTCGATTTGGCCGCGCATTGTTTGTCACTTGACATGTCTTTTCATAAATCGCATACATCCGGATCACTCATTGAACGTGTGGATGGGGATGTTAATGCGCTGGCAAATTTCTTTTCAAGTATGATTATTCATTTATTAGGAAATCTGCTGCTGATGGCCGGCATTATTGTTTTATTGTTTCGGGAAAATTGGTTGATTGGGTTAGGCATGGCTTTTTTCGTCGTTTTTGCCGTCTTTATGATTCAGTGGATCCGCAAATTTGCAGTTCCCGTATGGGCCAAATGGCGGCAGGCCAATGCTGAATTTTATGGCTTTATCGGGGAACATTTGGAAGGTACGGAGGATATCCGTGCGAATGGTGCCGTAGGGTTCGTTATGAATCGGTTCTATACGATGCTTAGGAAAATGCTGCCGCTCAGAGTTAAGGCGTTTCTTGGCTTTTGCGCGATGTGGAATATGTCGATCTTCGTCTTTGCACTCGGGAATGCGATGGCTTTCGGGATTAGCGCGTATTTGTGGCACAACCAGCAAATCACTCTCGGAACCGTCTATCTTATATTCTTCTATACGGAGCTATTAGCCAAGCCAATCGAGAAAATCCGCACACAAATGGAGGATTTGCAAAAAGCAGATGCGAGTATTTCGCGCATTCGTGAGTTGTTTGCTACCCAATCCGAGATCGTGGATGGTCCTGGTGCGTTAATTCCTGAAGGAGCGCTTAGCGTTGAATTTCGCGATGTAACGTTTAGCTATGATGGTGATCAGCCAACGCTCAAAAGCTTGAATTTCGTATTGAAACCTGGTGAAGTTCTTGGCTTACTTGGAAGAACGGGGAGTGGGAAATCAACGATGGCTCGCCTGCTGTTGCGTTTCTATGATCCACAATCCGGAGTTATCGCCCTAGGTGGGACCGATATCCGAAGCGCCAAGCTGCCGGATCTGCGCAAACGCGTAGCTTTGGTGACACAAAACATTGAAATTATGCAAGGGACCATTCGGGACAATCTAACGTTCTATGATGAGTCGATTTCCGATGAAGCGATTATTGAAGTGTTGAAGGAACTTGGACTTGGTGCCTGGTATGAGGCAATGCCAGAGGGTTTGGATACGAATTTGGCCTCAGGTGGAGGAAGCTTGTCAGCCGGTGAAGCTCAGCTCTTGGCCTTTGCGCGGGTATTTCTAACCAATCCTGGTCTTGTCATCATGGATGAAGCATCCTCCAGATTGGACCCCTTGACCGAGCAGCGCATTGAGAAAGCTGTTTCCAAGCTGCTGACGGAACGCTCCTGTATCATGATTGCGCATCGCTTGGCAACGGTACAGCGGGCTGACCATATTTTAATTCTGGATAGTGGCCACATTCTAGAGTCAGGTAAACGGGCAAGCTTAGCCGCAGATCCGAACTCGCGCTTCAGCCAACTGCTTGCCACCGGGCTAGTGGAGGTATTGGTATGAATACGTATCAGTATTTATGGCGGCTTATCATGTATCGCCCCATGCGGTATTTCATTAATGCGATCGCCTGGACGATCATTTACTTAGCTCCAATAGCCCCTGGACTTCTGACTAAAGAGTTTTTTGATTCTTTAACGGGGAATTCCAAGCTGGGCTATGGGGTATGGGGGTTGATTGCACTTCTTATGGCTGCCGCTGTTGGAAGAATTATCCTCATTATCATAGGTTTTATCACTGATGTAAATTTCCGCTTTCGGATGGGGATGCTGCTGCGACGCAATCTGCTCGAGCATGTGCTGAAGCAGCCGGGGGCTCAGGCCATTCCCGTGTCTCCAGGTGAAGCTATCAGTCATTTCCGCGATGATGTGGATCAGTCGGAAGAGGCGGCAAGCTGGTCGGTAGATGTGTTCGGCATGACATGTTTTGCGCTAGTATCCGGTTATATTTTAATTCGCATCGATGCCCAAATGACGCTGCTCGTGTTTATGCCGATCGTCTTCGTTATCACGGCTGCGCAGCTCGCAACGGTACGTCTGCAGAAGTATCGCGCAGCGAGTCGGGAAGCGACCTCCAAAGTAACTGGCGAAATCAGCGAGATGTTCGGCAATGTTCAGGCGATTCAAGTAGCTGGAGCAGAGGAACGCGTCATCGCACGATTCCGCAGTTTTGGTGACAATCGAAGAAAAGCGATGCTGAAGGATCGCTTGATGACTGAAGTGCTGGATTCGATCTTCTCCAATTCCGTCAATCTGGGAACAGGGCTCATTCTCTTGTTAGCTGGGACTAAAATGAGAGCTGGGACTTTCACCGTCGGCGACTTTGCTTTGTTTGTTTATTACCTAACGTTTGTGACACAGTTCATTTCGAATGTGGGCAAATTTATTACGTATTTTAAGCAGATGAGCGTATCGTTGGAACGGCTGACCTTCCTATTGCAGGGCGCATCAGCCAAGGTTCTTACGATGGTAAATTCTTTGCATTTGAAGTCAGGAAGCCCGCTTCCGGCAATGGCCGAGGAGGCAGATAAGCGTGAAGATCATCTTCAGCAGCTGGATGTGCGAGGGCTGACGTACGCTTATGCCGATACAGGCAGAGGGATTTCGGACATCCGCTTTAGTTTGAAAAGAGGATCGTTCACGGTAGTCACCGGAACGATCGGGTCAGGCAAAACCACGCTGGTCCGCTCGCTCCTAGGGCTGCTGCCCAAGGGTGAGGGGACGATCGCGTGGAATGGCGTGCCCGTCGAAGACCCGGGCACCTTCTTTACACCTGCGCGGAGCGCCTACACCGCGCAGGTGCCGCGGCTATACAGCGATACGCTGCGCAACAATATTTTGCTCGGGCAAGCGGAGCAAGGCGATAGCTTGCAGCAAGCCCTTCACGCGGCGGTCATGGAATTCGACGTCGCGCAGCTGCCTGGCGGGCTGGACACCGTCATCGGTCCGCGTGGGGTGAAGCTCTCCGGCGGCCAAGCGCAGCGGACGGCGGCAGCGCGCATGCTCGTGCGCGACGCCGAGCTGTACGTCTTCGACGACCTGTCGAGCGCGCTGGACGTCGAAACGGAACAGCAGCTCTGGGAGCGAATGTTCCAGCGTCGAGCCGATGCGACTTGCTTGGTCGTATCCCATCGCAAAACAGCGCTGACACGCGCCGACCACATCATCGTGATGAAGGATGGCCGCATCGAAGCTGAAGGTACCTCGGAGGAGCTGCTGCTCCGCAGCGAGACGTTCCAGAAGCTGTGGTACGGTGATGAGCGTCAGATGGATTGAAAGATGAGGGCAGCTCACAAGTAGAAAAACTACTTGAGGGCTGCCCTCATTGTTTTTCACCATGTGAAGTACTCGAGGAAAGAGTCATTTGGGAGGACAGTTGGTGTAATATGTCCTGTATTTGTTTTTATAGGTTTTTGGGTTGAAGTGGAAGGTGAGCGGACGGAAGAAAAGGGCTTCAAAGTGCGGATAGGCGGAAGAGGGCAGATAACTGTTTCGTAAGGGATAGAATACAACGTGACGTGTTTAATGTGATTGCAAGCATGAGCTTTGGCTTGATGAGTTACTGCTGTTGTGGAGAAGAGTTGCTGCTGTAGTGAAGGAGAGCTGTTGCGGTTGTGAAGAAGAGTTGCTGCTGTAGTGAAGGAAAGCTACTGCTGTTGCGGTTGTGAAGATGAGTTACTGCTGTTGTAAAGAAAAGCCTGCGATTGTGCATCTTTTTTCGCTCAATTTCATCTGTTGGAGGCATATTCCTGCGATAATGCATCCTTTTCCGGCTTATTTCCCATTTCAGGCTAGAGTTGCCTAAAAAGCCTGCACAATCGCATCTTTTTCCACTTTTCAAGGGATTATTTAAGAGAAAGCCTGCACTTTTGCAGTTTTTATGGGTTGGATTGGGAGCCTGTGGCGGCATGAGCTTTAGCTTGATAAGATGCTGGCGGTTGTGAAGAAGAGCTGCTGCTGTTGTAGAGAAAAGCCTGCGATTGTGCATCTTTTTTCGCTCGATTTCATCTGTTTGAGGCAAATTCCTGCGATAATGCATCTTTTTCTGGCTTATTTCCCATTTTAGGCTCAAGATGCCTAAAAAGCCTGCGCAATCGCATCTTTTTTCGCTTTTCAAGGGATTATTTAAGAGAAAGCCTGCATTTTTGCAGTTTTTATGGGTTGGAGTGGGAGCCTGAGGCGGCATGAGCTTTAGCTTGATAAGATGCTGGCGGTTGTGAAGAAGAGCTGCTGCTGTAAAGGATAGCTGTTGCTGCTGTGGTTACTGCTGTGGTTACTGCTGTGGTTACTGTTGTGGTTGCTGTTACTGTTGTGGTTGCTGTTGCCGTTGCTGTTACCGTTGCTGTTGCCGTTGCTGTTGCTGCTGTGGTTACTGTTGTGGTTGCTGTTGATGTTGATGTTGATGTTGCTGTTGCTGTTGCTGTTGCTGTTGCTGTTGCTGTTGCTGTTGATGTTGATGTTGTGGTTGCCGTTGATGTTGCCGTTGATGTTGCCGTTGATGTTGCCGTTGATGTTGCCGTTGATGTTACCGTTGCTGTTACCGTTGATGTTACCGTTGATGTTGCCGTTGATGTTGCCGTTGCTGTTGCCGTTGCTGTTGCCGTTGCCGTTGCCGTTGCCGTTGCTGTTACTGTTACTGTTACTGTTGCTGTTGCTGTTGCCGTTGCCGTTGCCGTTGCCGTTGCCGTTGCCGTTGCTGTTGCTGTTGCTGTTGTGGTTGCTATTGATGTTGATGTTGTCGTTGCAGTTGTGAAGATATGCTACTGCAGCTGTGAAGAAAGCCTGCGATTAAGCATCCTTTTTCGCTTAATTTAATCTGTTTGAGGCAATTTCCTGTAATTGTGCATCTTTGTCTGCTATTTCATCTGTTTCCTACGATAATCCACCTTTACCTACTTCAAGAGACGTCCCCAACAAAAGACATTCAGTAAGCTGATGAAGGCTACAAAGATTCAACTGTACAGCCGCAGAGAGATTTCATGCTTAATCGAAATTATTTATAACCCGAAAGGAAATTTATGGGTTCTCCGCGAATGTTCATACAGAACACTCACAAACTTCTACATAGGGAGACGAACACTTATGAACCTCACACCAGATACATTAATTACTGAAATTCCAGGCTACACACCGCAAATAAGCAGATTGATGTCCATGATGAATTACGCTAGGTATACAACGCTCCAAAGTGTGGAGGGGTTAACGACGGAACAACTGGATTATAGAGTGGATGAGACGAGCAACTCAATAGGAGCGCTGCTGCTGCACTTCGCGGCTGTTGAGTATGCTTATCAGTTGGAGACGTTTGAGCATCGCGAATTGAATGAGGAGGAGATGCGGATCTGGGGCGCTGCACTTGAACTGGGAGATGCGGCGCGTGAACAGATAAAGGGTTACAATCTTGATTTTTATCTCAACCATTTGAGTGAGATTCGCAATAAAACATACGAGGTTTTCAAGACGAAGTCGGATGAATGGTTAGATGAAGAATATCCGTTCTGGTACGATAAACCAGCTAACCATTATTTCATGTGGTTTCACGTGATGGAAGATGAAATCAATCATCGCGGGCAAATTCGGTGGATGAGAAAACGAATCCCAGGGTAAGTAATTTTTTTATTCCATGAAGAGGTCATTAGGAGGAGATCAGATGAGTGCGCAGCGAGTAGTTGGTCAAACGGCAACGGCAGGGTTTCAAATCGGGGTTAGAAGGACGCTCCCTTTGTTTCAAGAGGAGGCATGGGCCCTTTTACTTTCGCCTCAAGGGCGCAAGCTTTGGCTAGGGGAGATTGCGAACGTTGAGTTCAGCCAGGGTTCCACTTTTGAAACAGAAGAAGGGCATTCTGGGGAGTTTCGTGCGGTGAAGCCGCTGGAACAGCTGCGATTGACTTGGCAGCCTGCTGGCTGGCTGGACGCCTCGACCTTGCAAATTCGGTTGCTTCCTACGGCTCACCCCGGCAAAACGACAATAAGCTTTCATCAAGAAAAACTTGATAATGCAGAACGCAGAGAAGTGATGAAAACGCATTGGGAAGACGTTATTACGGGTTTGCAGGCCATTGCAAATAATGGATCTACACGATGACAGGAACACTTATTCTTGTTTTCATTTTGACAATGATTATTCATACGGCAGAGACGTTGTCTTACTCGATTCGCTATGCTGGTGTACGAGTGAACAAGCTTGCGGTGGCACTTTCTCTGGTAGGTATCGTTGTCCTTGTATCCCGAACGGCGAATTTAATTCAGGCGCCAATGACGGCGCATTTTGTTGATTTTGCTAAGGTGGAGCCGGCGTTTGACCTGGAGAGAACTTTGCGCATCAGTTTATTCGCCTCGTCGATAGGCACGTTGATTGCGATCGCCTTATTCCCCTCTTTTATCAATTTCAGTGTTCGGATTATTGCCCGTTTGGAAATCGCGGGTTCCATTCCTAGGCTGATTTCGAGCGTGACGGTAGATCAGCTGAAGAATTCGAAAAGCTATTGGAAAAAGCCGCGAGTTAAATTAAGCCAATTTCGCTATTTGGGCGTTCCGAAACGACTTTTGCTCATTAATATTGTGGTGACGGCGTTTTACTCTGTTGGGGTGCTTTCTTCTTTGTATGCAGCGCATTTGGTGCCTGAATCAGCAACGACTGCTTCGCAAGCTTCCGGTTTGATTAATGGCATAGCAACGATTCTACTAACGATATTCATAGATCCGCAGCTAGGCCTTATTACGGACAAAGCACTCAGAGATGAGACGCAGCGCAGACAGCTTGGTAAAATTTATGCACTGCTCATGACTTCAAGGTTTTTGGGTACTCTGCTTGCCCAAGTGTTTCTCATTCCGTCAGCGCATTTTATTGGCTGGATGGTCAAATTGTTTTTCTAAATGGTATAATAGCTACAATCAACGTAGCGCAGCTAGAAACGGAGCCATAGAATGAAGAAGTTTAAGAAATTTTATATTGAAATTACAAGTGTTTGCAACTTGGCTTGCACTTTCTGTCCACAAACCAAACGACAAGCCAATTTTATAAAAATGGACACCTTCACGAATATATTGGATCAAATCAAACCGCATACGGATCATATTTATCTGCATGTCAAAGGGGAGCCTTTGCTGCATCCCAAGATTGATGAGCTGCTGGATGTAAGCCATGACAAAGGCTTTAAAGTGAATATCACTACGAACGGTACGCTGATTAACAAAAATAGACATAAGCTGTTAGATAAACCAGCGCTGCGGCAGATGAATTTCTCTCTGCACAGTTTCGATGGACATGAAGGCTCCGAAGATAAGGAAGGGTATGTAACGAGCATTCTGCGGTTCGCCAAAGAAATCGTGGCTAAGTCCAATGTGATTATCTCGTTCCGCTTATGGAATCTGGATACGGATAACCAGACGAACTTGGAGCGTCAACGAAACCGCGAAGTACTGGATCTGCTGGAGCAAGAATTCAATCTGGATTACAAAATTGATGAGAAGTTCGTGAGAGGCACCGGTGTTAAACTAGCGGATCGCGTCTATCTGAATCAGGATCATGAGTTCCAGTGGCCCGATCTCAAAGCGGAGGAGATTTCAGGACCAGGTTTCTGTCATGCCCTGCGCAATCAAGCGGGTATTCTTGTTGATGGCACCGTCATCCCTTGCTGCCTGGACGGGGAAGGCGTGATCAATCTGGGCAATATCAATCATACGCCTTTCTCCGAAATCGTCGAGGGGGAGCGGGCTAACCGCTTGTTTGAAGGATTCTCAAGGCGGGAAGTTGTTGAGGAATTATGCCGCAAATGCGGCTATCGTGAACGGTTCAGCATGTAAATATCCTAAAGCTGCTTGATCAGTTAACAGACTGAGAAAGGGGCTTTTTTTCTTATTGGTTTTGATTTCGTCTTTGCTTTTACCTATCATTCATGAGATAATACAAGTTTGATTCGATTCTAATTGTTGGGGGCACAAACTGTGGGACGTTATCCATTTGCATACGATCATGCACAACCATACATGCAGCAGGTCTCTGACTGGATTGCTGATATATTTTATGAAATTTTGCCTGAAGCCGGGTTTGAGGTGAGGGATGAGCAAATTTACATGGCGTTTCAGCTCGAGCGTGCGTTTGCCGAAAAGCAGACGATTTTCGCGGAAGCGGGAGTTGGCACAGGGAAGACGCTTGTTTATTTATTATATGCGATTTGCTACGCACGATTGACGAAGAAACCGGCCATTATCGCCTGTGCGGACGAGTCTTTGATTGAGCAATTGGTTAAGCCGGGCGGCGATATTGAGAAAATTACCCGCCATCTGGATCTTGTTATTGACGCAAGACTTGCCAAATCACCGGATAAGTACGTTTGTCTGGTCAAATTGGATGAGGCACGGTTCGGGCATGAAGATATCGGTTTATTCCGCGAGCTGTATGAAGGACTTCCTGATTTCGTTCATACGCGCGAAGCGATGCAATCGTTTTATGCTTATGGGGATCGTAAGAACTACCCGCATCTGAATAACGAACAGTGGGACAAGGTAAGCTGGGATGCTTTCCAAGATTGTTTCGTCTGTGATAAGCGGCATCGCTGCGGTCAAACGCTTTCTCGGGAATCCTACCGACGTTCGACGGATTTAATTATCTGCTCGCACGATTTCTATATGGAGCATGTGTGGACGTATGAGGGAAGAAAGCGTGAAGGACAGCTTCCTTTGCTGCCGGAGCATTGTACGGTTGTTTTCGATGAAGGTCATTTGATGGAATCTGCTGCTCAGAAAGCTTTAACTTATAAATTGAAGCATATTGTATTTGAAGAATTAGTCGTTCGCCTGTTAAAAGGGGAAGTTCGCGAGTCGTTAGCCGTATGTATCGATCAAGCGATTGAACAAAGCGAGCTGATGTTCGATATTCTCGAAAGCTGTTGTCAGCCGATCCCCGGCTCAGACCGCAAACAGATCGTGATGAACGAACGATTGCTGCGCGAAATTCATCGCCTCTGCGATATTTTGTCTGAGATTGAGGAAGAGCTTGTATTTGAAAGCGAAATGTTTACCTTGAACGACTACCAGCTTAAAATTGTTGAGGAGCATCTGGAAATGATGCAAAAGGCGCTAGCTTTGTTCCGCAACGATCAAGCGTTCATCTGCTGGGCAACGGAGAGCATTACGGGCTTAAGTCTGGTCATTATGCCTAGAACCGTGAAAGAAGTGTTGAGGGAGCAAGTATTCTCATCCAAAATGCCAATCGTTTTCTCCTCCGCTACGCTTTCTGTCGAAGGTTCTTTTGACTATGTGGCGGATAGCTTGGGGCTCGATAAGTATCTGTCTTTCTCCGTCGCATCCCCTTATGATTATGCAGAGCGGATGGAAGTGATCGCACCCAAGTGGGCGTCAGGCGGTACCTTTGAAGAGAAAATGGACACAGCCGTTCACTTGTTAAAAAGAACAGAAGGTAGGGCTCTGATCCTGTTTCCGACGTATGAAGATTTAAGACAGTTTAAACGTGAGATTCAGAGCCGATCTGATTGTGCGGAACTGCGTTTCTTATTCGAAGGAGATCAAGAAATCAGTCATTTGATCGAGACTTTCCAGGGAGATGAACATACAGTTTTAGCTGCTGTCAGTCTTTGGGAAGGTCTGGATGTCCCTGGGCCATCCTTGTCGAACGTGATCGTCTGGGCGCTGCCTTTTCCTCCGCAAGACCCGGTGTTTATGGCCAAAAGACAAGCCGCGTCCAACCCGTATGAAGAGGTAGATATTCCATATATGCTGCTCAGATTGAGGCAAGGGATTGGCCGGTTAATTCGGACCCGTGAGGATAGCGGCTTAATTGCAATATTCAGTGACGATTTGCACCATAACACACAATTACGGGAACATATCGTAAGAATTCTGCCAGACGGCGTAACGTTAAAGCAGGAAATAAATGGATAGACATCATTGATTAGGTAAACCAAATGTCGCGAAATCGCACCCATCCAAGGGAATCAAGAGAGATTCCTCGAATGGAAGGATGGAAGGCGGTTTTGAGATGCTTCCGATATAGAAAAAGCAGGCTATGGCGCTGCTTGAGCTGGGATTCCAACTGCTCAAGCAGCGCTTTTCTGTGCTGCGCGTCTGCTTCGAATCGAAGCTTGCGCAGGCTGTCATCAATCAGCAGCTGGATTTCGCTGGACGCATGCTGACGCATACTCTTGTACATATCGTAGAGCCGCAGCTCACGATGTTCATCTAACATGATCGCGAAGAGCAGCAAGTCTGCCGTCATGCGCTGCTCGCCTTTGAATTCTTCGGCGGGAATGAGCATAATGTCCAGATGGATGCCGGCTTCGGCGTACATCTTCTGCAAAATCAACGCATCCTTTTCATATTGTGGAATGGTTGCGAGTTTAATCGTTTCACCCTGATAACCTGCCGCATGGAGCATGGCTTCCAGCTTGCCAACTTCTAATAATCCGGCTTGCTGTTGATCGTCTCTATCTTGCTGTGACTGAGGGAAGAAGCTGTTTGCTGCCTCAATGACATCGCCGGACAGCTGCTCAAGCAGGATGCAACGATTCAATGCTACATGCAGCGCTTCGCGCATAAGCGGATTCCTTAAGGCACCTTCTTTCAGTTCATTCACAGTCAGAAATTTAGTCGTCATGCCGGACTGCCTGACTTGCTGCCATCTTTCTGCATCCATGTCCGATATTCTTACATTATGCATAACTTGAAAAGGCTGCCTTGTATCCGATAATTCCGTATGCTCCTTCTCCGGCAATGTCCAGACTTCAACGCGATCCAGAAATCCTCTGCCCTGAAAATAAGCAGGGAATGCTTCCAGAATCCAAATCCCTTGATCTTGCCCGGTTAAACGGAAAGGGCCTGTCCCCACTGGGCTCTTATGCATCAGGCCGCCTGACTTTTCGACAATGTCGGCAGGTACGATGGAGGCGCGATTCGTAGTTAGAAATCCCAGAAACAATTCATTTCGTTCCGCTAGTTGAATACGAAGGGTCGTTTCATTGGGAGCTTCGATTTCCACAATATTTGCATAAGCCCAGCTGTAAAGGCCGCGCGGCGCTAGCCGCTGAAGCCGTTCAAGCGAATATTTCACATCACTCGCGGTCATTTCACGGCCGTGATGAAACGAGACGCCTTTGCGCAGATAGAAGGTCCATAGCGTGCGTGAGTCATCTACATCCCAAGCATGCGCAAGATGCGGCAAGATCTGTTCGCCTTTGGCATCCATTCGGACAAGGCTGTCGAACAGCTGATTGACCAAATGAGACTCGCCTGAATAATGAATGGCTGCCGGGTCCAAGTCATGTATGGCTTGCGTTAGAGGGAAACGCAGAACGTCTGTTCTGTGTTGTCCTTGCAGTTCTGAACGAAACCCGAATTGGCCGGAGAGCCAATCTTGAAATTCCCGCAGAGAAGCGGAATGTTCAGAAGCTTGCAGCAAATCCAAGGCGGAGTGCAAGTCCTGCTTGGCTACTAATTCTTTGGCTTCTTCCATCAGCATATCTTCTTTGCGTACGTGAAAGATTAAGGTCGAGCGGTTGCTGCGGCCTTTTTTGGGCAGCCAAGTAAGCCATGATTCCTGCTGCATGCGCTTAAGTACCAGCACCATATTACGGTGCGTACATTCCAAATAGGCGGCCAGTTCCTCTATGGTAATTTCCATCGGGGTTTCTTCCTGAACATGAGGGAAAGAACGCCGAAGCGTTAAGTAATGCTTGCGAATTTTCAACGACAAGCCTCCATTTGTAAAATATGAAATTCTGAAAAGTAAACTTACACTTTTTGTTCTTGTTTTAAAGGATACAATAAAAGGCAGGAACTAACAATGTTTTGCAGACGGCTGACCCTAAGTTATTGAATAAAGGAGAGAACGTTCATGAGAGATCCCGCTCCATGGCAAAAGAAATATGGCATGATGCTTGGTTATGCCTGTTTGTTTGGCTTCATGATGCAATATTTATTTGTTGGCTACGCGCCTGGTATATCGGTTTTATTGAGTGTAGCTGGCTTTTATGGTCTATATTTTTATGCAATTAAGGGGAGATTAGGCGGATTCGAGCCATGGGAAGGGCAGAGTAAGGCTGGTTGGCTGATGCTCGTGCCCGTAGCATTAATTACTCTTACATACGCATTGTTTGCGAATAGCTTCTTCCATGCACTGAATGTGTTAGCACTTCCTATTCTCATTGTGATGCAGACCATTGTGTTATCTCGCAATAGCAAACATGCGTGGTATCATGCCACGTTTTTGCAAGATATGGGGAGACATGTTTTTGGCAGACCGTTTGGATATGTGTCGGTTCCGCTAGAGATGATCAGAGCTTGGCTGCCAGCCAGAGGCAGTGCTGAGAATTCACGTTGGGGGAAGATCGGGAAGATTGGGGCAGGCTTGCTGCTGGCATCGCCCATTCTATTCGTCATCATAGGGCTGTTAGCCTCGGCCGACCGCATTTTTCTGTCATGGCTGGCTGAAATCCCTCATTGGCTTGATGGGGGAAATATGGTTGAAGGCATCTTGCGGATCGTAATGGCTTTATGTATAACGGTCTATACCTTTTGTTATATGTGGGGCCTCCTATTTCCCAATGTGATGGAAGCGGCTGCTCCGCCTTCTGAGGATAACCAAGAGCGCTTGGCAGCTAGCGGCAAGATTCAGCTTGATCCCGTAACGGCAGGTACTTTGCTCGTATGTGTCAATGTGGTCTATGTATTGTTTGCGATCATTCAGTTCAGTTACTTGTTTGGAGCTGCCGATGGCATGCTGCCCAGCGGCGTGGCTTATGCGGAATATGCCCGGAGAGGATTTGCTGAGCTGGTTGCTGTCGCGTTAATTAATGTGTTCCTGTTGTTCCCAGGACTTCACTGGATTCGCCGGAGTGGTCAAACAGGGGAAATCACACGCAAAGTTCATCTTACTATGCTAGTTGCCTGTACGATCGTGATGCTTGCATCTGCCTATAGCCGATTGTCTTTGTATGAGGAAGCCTATGGCTTTACCCAAACAAGGCTGCTTGTTCATGGCTTTATGATATTCTTGGCGATCATGTGCGTCATTGCTTTATTTCGAATATGGGTCGAGAGAATTTCGTTATCCAAAGCTTATATTACAACAGGGATCTTAGCTTATCTGGTCATGAATTATATCAATATGGATGAACGCATCGCCGTAAACAACATGGACCGTTATGAAAGAACAGGAATAATTGACCTTGATTACCTAAGTCGACTTTCAACAGACGTTGTTCCCACTTTGCGAGTGATGCAAACACGACATGCCAATATGACAGAAATTCAATCTGTAATTGATCATATCAATGCTAATGATAGCCATTCGTCATGGCCTTCCTGGAACTTGTCCAGCTATCGGGCGAGGCGGTAAAAAGAATAATTTGTAAAGAAAATTAAAGCCTTGAGTTTCGAACTCCAAATTGCTGGGTATAAATTCCTATCCATACATAACCCCAACATTTAGGAGGAAACAAACTATGAAAAAAACATTATCAATCGCACTTACTTCGGCAATGGCAGTATCCATGTTCTCATCTGTCGCATTCGGCAAAACATCATCTGATTATTCCGATTTGAGTCAACTGGATTCCGCGACCAAAGCGAAATTCGATGCAATGATCAGCGCAGGAATCTTCGATGGCATGACAGAAACGACGTTCGGCTTGAAAAGCCAAATGAATCGCGCACAGTTCGCAAAAGTAGCCGCACTGCTGTTGAAGCTTCCGGTGAATTCCGGACTAAGAGTATCCTCATATACGGATGTGAGTACATACGATCAAGCGAATGGCTACGCACTTCCTTATATTGAAGCCTTGAAAACAGCCGGGATTACCGAAGGCACAAGTGCATGGACATATGATCCAGCAGGCCAAGTGACGAAGCAGGAATTAGCTGCTTTCCTAGTAAGAATCTTAGGTAAACAAACAGAAGCGGAGTCCATGACATTAACGGATGGTTCTGTATCGAATTGGGCGAAAGGGTATGTAGCTTTGGCGCAGCAGTTGAAATTAGTGCCTGAAACCGTTGGTGCGTTCGAGGGCCAAATGCCGGCAACACGCGAATTGCTTGTAACAGGCGCCTATGAAGCGAAGCAGCAATATGTACCTGACAAAGTTTCCTTAATCGGTGCTCAAGCCATTGGAGCAAGCAAGGTGAAGGTGTGGGTGAACGACATCCTCGATACGAAAAAAGCAACATTTATGTTAAGCAAAGGAACGATGAGTGTACCTGTACAGGCGACTTGGTCGGATGATGGGAAATGGGTAATCTTAGAAGCATCTTCTCCTTTGAGCGAAGGCGATTACACAGCTGAAATATCTGGCATAGACACCACTTCCGTGTTAAGGAAAGATGTTCATTTCAGTGTGCAAAAAGAGCAGGTAACAGAGCTCAAATTCGTTAATCCAAGTGATACGATTGCGAGCAGCGCTTCTGCTTCTATTAAAGTAAAAGCCTTGAACCAATATGGAGAAACGGCTACTCAGGATGCTTCCAGTTTCACAGCAACGGCAGCAGGTTCTGCGCCAACGGATATCACGAAGGACGAGTGGGGCAATCTAGTTCTTGTAGTTAATTCGCAAATGAAGGATTATATTCCTGTCACGGTGTATCTGAAAAATCAAAATCTTAATGTTTCCAGAAGCTTTAAAGTTGGAAATGCGCCTATTTTAAGCTACTTGGAACCTAATAAGTTAACTTACTCTGGTGGCAAAACGCGGCTGATCAATATTGGGGATACGGCTACGGTTACCCTAAATTTATTCGACCAGTATGGCAATCCCGTTACCAAGAAGCAATGGGATAACGGTGAAGTCACAGCGAAGAGTCTGCTCCCGGATATCATGCCGGATAATCCGAACCTTGAGATCGTCAAGGCAGGAGCTGATTTAAGCCCTACGGATCTCTTTGATACCAATGGAAATCCCCGTTTCGAAGTGAAATTGATTGGGAAGCCAGATATGCAAAGTACGCACCAAGTCACGATTTATAGCGAAAACGCCTATGCAACTGTCAGTGTGGATGTGGACTAAATATAGGCAGCAATGCTGCTCATTCTCTAGCGATAGGGAATGGGCTTTTTTTTGTTCCAAAAAAGGGGATTCCATCCAGTGGGGAGATGTGCTAAAATAAATGAGAACAATTGTTCTGTTCGGTGAAAAGTGCCATTTTGGAAAGAATGAAGGATGGTGTTGAAGCGTTGACTGACAAATATGCAGGGATGGATGAGTTAATTGCGTATATTCATCAACATTTGTATGATCCGCTACCGCTTGCCCAATTAGCAGCCTATGCAGGCTATAGCCCTTATCATTTTATCCGTATTTTTAAGGAGAAAACAGGACTTTCACCCCTATATTATGTTTCTTCCCTTCGCTTGCAGAAGGCCAAAGACTTATTGCTGCGCACGAATCTTAGCATTCGTGATATTGGCTTAGAGATCGGGCAGCAAAGTCTTGGCACCTTCACGACTCGATTTACCTCGAGAGTCGGGGCGACACCCTCCGATTTCCGCAACTCAACCCTGCAAGCTGACAATTATTTGCGAGCTCTGCAGAAGCTCCACCACTGGCATTCAGACCAACCGGTTCAGCACCAGCATACTTGTATCCATGGGACGATTCAAACAGAAATTCCTTTTCAAGGCTTTATTTTGCTCGGTTTGTTTGCCAAACCCATTCCAGAAGGCATGCCGCTCTATGGCACTCTAGTTGCTTCTCATCAGGATTATTGCATTCAGGATGTAAAGCCAGGTATTTATTACCTCATGGCCACCTCTGTTTCATGGGACATGCAAGCCTTGGATGTTCTGTTGCCCTATACAACTCTGCGTACGCGCTCGAAGGAGCCCCTGATTATTCATTCGCATACAACAACCCTGCACCAGCAAGTTACACTCCATGTTTCACGCCCTGATGATCCTCCAATTCTGATTTCCCTGCCTTTGTTAATGAACAATTTCCTTAATCGGACTGCCCGGCTAAGCCAGCGATAAGCAATTGCCTTCGCATCTGTCGAAATTTCAGGCTTTTCCCAAGGTATAAGCCCTCGAAGTGGGGTGTATATATAAATTATTACAGCGAAAACGGTTGCAACTTGTCCGATACTATGGCAAATGACAGAGCTTGTCCAAGGCAGACCCTGCAGGTACAGTCAGCCATGTGGAAGGTGGTGGGCGCATGCAAATGTCCTACACGGAGGAACAGGTCATGGTTCGTTCTGTGGTACGCGAATTTGCCGAGAACGAGATAGAACCATCGGCTGCGCAGCGAGATGAGGAAGAGCGATTTGATCGCAGCTTGTTTGACAAAATGGGGCAGCTCGGCTTAACAGGTATCCCATGGCCGGAAGCTTATGGCGGGCTTGCTTCTGATTTCATGACATATGCCATCGTGGTTGAGGAGATTTCCCGCGTGTGTGCGTCTACCGGCGTTATGTTATCCGTGCATACCTCACTTACTAGCTGGGCGATCTACAAGTATGGAACGGAGAACCAGAAGATTAGGTATCTGCGTCCTTTAGCGGAAGGTAAGAAGCTAGGAGCTTACAGTTTGACTGAAAGCGGTTCAGGTTCAGATGCCAGTGCGATGCGCACAACCGCGAAACAAGAGGAAGACAGCTTTCTCCTCAATGGCTCGAAGCTGTTTGTTACGAATGGCGGAGAAGCGGACGTGTATGTTGTTTTTGCGATGACGGATCTGCTGCAGCGGCAGAAAGGATGCAGTGCCTTCATCATTGAAAAGGGCACTCCCGGCTTTATTTTCGGCCATAAGGAAAAAAAACTGGGCATCCGTTCCTCTCCGACGATCGAAATGAGATTCGACAACTGCCGTATTCCAGCCGATAATTTGCTGGGGCAGGTTGGTGATGGATTTCAGATCGCCATGAAATGCCTTGAAGGAGGGCGTATCGGTATTGCTGCGCAGGCGCTAGGAATTGCCCAAGGAGCCATGGATGCTTCGGTTGCCTATGCCAAGGAGCGGAAGCA
The DNA here is from genome assembly GCF_002027705.1 of Paenibacillus ferrarius. Classification (GTDB taxonomy): domain Bacteria; phylum Bacillota; class Bacilli; order Paenibacillales; family NBRC-103111; genus Paenibacillus_E; species Paenibacillus_E ferrarius. The sequence continues at coordinate 354,684 of NZ_MBTG01000001.1, forward strand.
ATTTGGCAAGTCGATTAGCAAGCAGCAAGCGATCTCTTTTAAGATCGCCGATATGGCGACGAAGATTGAAGCGGCCAGACTGCTTACCTATCAGGCGGCATGGAGGGAAAGCACGGGCCTGCCCTATGGCAAGGAGGCTGCGATGGCAAAGCTTTTTGCCAGTGATACGGCCATGCAGGTGACGATTGAAGCCGTACAAATATTCGGAGGATACGGCTACACGAAAGAATATCCAGTTGAGCGCTATTTGCGCGATGCGAAAGTAACGCAAATTTATGAAGGGACGAACGAAATACAGCGAATTGTCATTTCCCGTATGCTGCTTATGGATGAAACCAAATAGCTGAAGTAGAGAAAGGGAGTGCGATGAAATGAGTGATTTGCACCGACCTGGACTTGAAAACGTCATAGCCAGTGAAACGGCAATTTCTTATTTGGATGTGGAACAAGAAGAGATTGTAATTCGTGGTTATGATCTCATCGAACTAGCTCAAAAGGTCACGTATCTCGATATCGTTGGACTGCTGCTTGAGGGCGTGTTGCCCACGTTAAGCGAACGGCGAGACATGGAAATGAGAATACAGGAGGCTTATGGACTGCCAGAGAACATACGTTCTATAATCGAACTTCTGCCAGAACAAGCCAATGTCATGGATAGCCTTCGTACTGGCATATCTGCTCTAGCCAGCTATGAACTAGAGCTGGATGATCGGTCTCAAGAGGCCAATGATCGCAAAGCGATTCGACTGCTGGCAAAAGTGCCGCAAATTGCAGCCTATGCATATCGTTCCAAGATGAAACAGCCATTTATCGAGCCGGATATGGATTTATCGTACAGCGCTAATTTCTTGTACATGATAACAGGGCAAATACCAACGCAATTAGAGGAAGATATTTTTGATCAATCCTTGATTGTATACAGTGAACACGAAATGCCAAACTCTACGTTTGCTGCGCGTGTTATCGCCTCAACACAATCAGATCTGTATGGCGCGCTGACCGGAGCTGTGGCTTCCCTGAAAGGCACATTGCACGGGGGCGCCAACGAAGCGGTAATGATGATGCTTCTGGAAGCGGGTTCCGAAGAAAAACTGGAAGCCCATATGCTCTCGAAGCTGCATAAGCGTGAACGGATCATGGGCTTCGGCCATCGCGTTTATATGAATAAAGCGGACCCCCGCGCCCTGCTGATGAAAAAGGCATTAGCCGAGCTCGCAATTATTAAGAAACGACCTGAGCTTTACAATATGTGCGTATTAGGCGAAGAAGTCATGCTCAGGGAGAAAAATTTGCACCCGAATTTGGATTACTATGCTGCACCAGTATACTATTTGCTGGGTATTCCGATTGATTTGTTTACGCCAGTCTTTTTTGCAGCTCGAACGGTAGGGATTAGCGCGCATGTCATTGAACAGCATAATCACAATCGGCTTTTTCGACCTCGTGTTCATTACACAGGACCTCGAGATCTACATCCTGCTGTCAGTGAGAGTCACTAAGCAGAAAGGAGGAATGCGAATGAGCGGTTCGGGTTCCCCCGTTAATAAGGCAGTGCCGTTTGACTCATTAATTGAGGAAATTGCCGATTATACACTTAATACGGACATAGAGAGTGAGGAAGCGTATCGAATTGCCCAGTTTGTGCTGCTTGATTCCATAGGAACAGGATTGCTTGCCTTGCGTTTTCCCGATTGCACCAAACACTTGGGACCGATTGTACCGGGGGCTACATTACCGGGAGGAGCACGTGTGCCAGGAACGAGTTATGAGCTGGACCCCGTTCAAGCGGCTTTTAATATTGGCTGTATGATCCGCTGGCTTGACTACAATGATACGTGGCTTGCAGCCGAATGGGGGCATCCTTCAGATAATTTGGGCAGTATTCTCGCTCTCGCTGACTATATTAGCCGCAGCAGGGTGGCCGTAGGCAAGAAGCCGCTCTCGGTCAAAGATGTGCTTACGATGTCTATCAAAGCTCATGAGATTCAAGGTGTGCTGGCTCTGGAGAACAGCTTGAACCGGGTTGGTTTAGATCATGTACATCTGGTGAAAATCGCATCAACTGCCGTAGCAACCGCCATGCTTGGAGGAAGCAAGGAGGAGATAGGCAACGCCCTTTCTAATGCATGGATTGACGGTGCTAGCCTTAGAACCTATCGGCATGCGCCAAATACGGGCTCGCGCAAATCATGGGCAGCCGGAGATGCAACAAGCCGAGCAGTGCGATTGGCGCTTATGGCTGTTGGAGGAGAAATGGGGTATGGATCGGCGCTTTCCGCTACAACATGGGGATTTCAGGATGTTTTATTCAGAGGGAAGCCGCTTACCTTAGGACGGCCGCTGGGCTCCTATGTGATGGAGCATATTTTATTCAAAATATCATTTCCCGCTGAATTCCATGCTCAAACTGCAGTTGAATGTGCCTTTGAGCTGTATCCTTTGGTGCAGCATCGATGGCAAGAGGTCGCTACCATTACGTTGACAACCCATCAATCAGCGATGCGAATTATTGATAAGAAAGGACCGCTGCATAACCCTGCCGATCGTGATCATTGTTTGCAATACATGGTTGCTATTGGACTTCTATTTGGCACGTTGACTGCGGAGCATTATGAAGACTCGGTCGCGAAGGACCCGCGAATAGATGAGCTAAGAGAGAAAATGGTTGTCGTTGAAGATGAGCAGTACAGCAAAGACTATTTGGACCCGGATAAACGATCGATTGCGAATCGGATTCAAATCCAATTCAAAGATGGCACGATGACGGAGAATGTGGCTTGTGAATATCCCCTTGGACATCGCAAACGAAGAGAAGAAGGCTTGCCGAAAGTAAGAGACAAGTTTGAAGCCCATCTGTTGACCCGCTTCCCGCAGAAAAGAACAGCAGAAATTTTAGATAAAACCCTGAATTATGAACGCTTGATTCAAACGCCTTTTCATGAATTCATGTCTCTGTTTGTAGGTTGAGCTTCCACCATGTTAATGAAATCTAGCTTCAGGGAGGTTACTATGTCATGGCTGATTGAAAATGAACCCAGTCAACAGCAGTTGGCAGCCTCGTTTCGTCAGCTTATTGAAGCGGGTCCAATTGTCAAAATTCCTGGAACACATGACGGCATGGCTGCTAGGTTAGCTAAGCAAGCTCATTTCAAGGCTATCTATTTATCAGGTGCAGCGTATACGGCTAGTCGAGGATTGCCTGATCTTGGCTTAATTTATTCCAATGAGGTCGCCGAACGTGCGCGTGATTTGATTCGAGCTTCTGGACTTCCTCTGTTGGTTGATATTGATACGGGCTTCGGAGGAATTCTTAACGTGGCGCGAACCGCGAAGGAAATGGTGGAGGCGAAGGTTGCTGCCGTTCAGCTTGAGGATCAAGAGCTGCCGAAGAAATGTGGACACTTGAGCGGCAAGAAGCTTATTTCCACCGAAGAAATGATCCAAAAAATCCAAACGATCAAAACGGTCGCCCCAACGTTATATCTGGTTGCACGCACGGATGCCAAAAGTGTGGATGGGATAGAGGAAGCTATTATGCGTGCGAAGCAGTATGCGGCCGCTGGCGCAGACGCTATTTTTCCGGAAGCGCTGGAGCATCCAGCCGAATTCCAACGGTTCGGCCTTGAAGTGAACTGTCCGTTACTTGCCAATATGACAGAGTTTGGAAGAACTCCCTATTTGACAGCCGAACAGTTTGAAAGTTGGGGCTATCGGATGGTTATCTACCCCGTCACTTCCTTGCGAGTTGCTGCCAAAGCTTATGAGAAAGTTTTTGATGAAATTCAGCAAACAGGTACACAGCAAGCCTCCCTTGAATACATGCAGACTCGTCATGAATTATACGAGACGATTCGATATTTCGATTATGAAGCTTTGGATAAGCAGATAGCGAAATCTGTTCTACCTGACAAGGAGTAGTGTAGGACGAGACGGAGGACTGCGTCATGAGAGAAAGTGTCATTGTAGGAGGTGCCCGCACGCCATTCGGTAAATTTGGAGGGGGACTGAAAGAAATTCCTGCTTCTGTGCTTGGTGGAACGGCGATTCAAGAAGCAATCAAACGTTCTTCATTGGATCCCATTGAGATTGATGAAGTGATTATGGGGATGGCGCTCCAAGGAGGAACTGGCCAAATTCCTTCACGACAAGCGGCTCGGTGGGCAGGCTTGGATTGGTCTGTCACGACGGAGACAATAAACAAAGTGTGCGCTTCAGGAATGCGAAGCGTGACTTTAGCGGACCAAATTATCCGCGCGGGAGATGCTGAAATCATTGCTGCAGGCGGAATGGAGAGTATGAGCAGTGCCCCGTATTTGCTGCCAAGCACTCGGTGGGGGGCACGAATGGGGAATGAGCAGATCATTGATCTGATGATGCACGATGGTCTCATGTGCGCTTTTCATCATGTGCCTATGCATGTTCACGGGAACCATGTGGCTAATGAATTGGCAATAAGTCGTCAAGCCCAGGATGAGTGGGCGCTGCGCAGCCATGTGCTTGCTAATGAGGCAGCCCGCAAAGGATATTTGGCTGAAGAAATTGTTCCAGTTCTTGAGATAAAAAGGGACGAAGGTCCCCGTCAGGATTCAAGTCTTGAGAAACTGGCTGCATTGCCATCCTTAATGATTGACGGCACGATCACTGCTGGAAATGCTCCTGGTGTGAACGACGGAGCAGCAGCTCTGATTATGATGTCCAGTGAGAAGGCGAGAGAACGAGGAATAACACCACTTGCAACGATTGTTGGGCATGCATCTGTTGGTGAACGTGCGCCATATATTGCGACTACACCTGCGATAGCTATTCAGAAGCTGCTGCACAAAACAGGCATCCAACTTCATCAAATTGCCAGATTTGAAGTCAACGAGGCATTTGCAGCGGTTATGTTAACCTGCGAGCGAATGCTTGGTTGGGATACAAATCTTGTCAACGTGAATGGGGGAGCGATTGCCTTGGGTCATCCTCTTGGTGCTAGTGGTACACGCATCATTTTGACCCTAGTCCACGAACTTCGCCGAATTGGCGGGGGTTATGGAATTGCGGCGATTTGCAGCGGAACTGCTCAAGGGGACGCAATACTTATTAAAGTGGATCAGTAATCCCACTGGCTGGAGGTAGATTCGATGAGCATTCAGACCCTGATGGTTGTTGGTGCAGGTCAAATGGGAAGCGGGATTGCACAGGTTGCTGCGGTTTCAGGAATTAGGGTGCTTTTGCACGATAATTCCTTGGATATGCTGAACAAAGGAATGGCGTCAATCAACACGCATCTTTACCGGAGTGTGGAGAAAGGGAAGCTCACAGCAGATAGGATGGCAGAAATTTTGAGTCGCATCCAGCTGACTGAATCTTTAGAGCTTGCAGAGCAAGCAGATCTTGTTATCGAAGCAATTTCCGAGAATATGGCTTTGAAAGCCCTCTTATTTCATAGGCTGGACAGCATTTGCCGCCCATCAGCTATTCTGGCATCGAATACGTCCTCACTTCCGATTTCGGAAATCGCCGCTGTGACAGAACGTCCTTCCCAAGTAATCGGCATGCATTTTATGAACCCTGTACCTGTTATGCCCTTGGTTGAAGTGATTCGAGGGCTTGAGACCTCGCAGGAGGTATTCGAGGAGATCTACCACTTGAGCGAGAGAATGGGGAAGACTCCTGTGGAAGTGAATGATTTTCCTGGGTTCGTCTCCAATCGTATTCTGATGCCGATGATTAATGAGGCTGTTTTTACGGTATATGAAGGCGTTGCAACTGTGGAGTCGGTTGATAAAGTCATGAAACTTGGCATGCATCATCCGATGGGCCCTTTAGAGCTGGCGGATTTCATTGGACTGGATACTTGTCTTTCCATCATGGAAATCTTGTATGAAGGCTTTAAGGACCCCAAATATCGTCCTTGTCCATTGCTGCGCAAATATGTGAAGGCAGGAAGGTTAGGACGGAAGTCAGGGCAAGGATTTTATTCCTATTAAATTTGTAGATGAGACAGTCTAGATTCAATGAGGCTGTCTTTTTTTAATCAAAAAAGAGGAATATTATGGTATTTGAAGAAAGAGTTAGTACAACTATGCTGGCAAAGGACTGAAATGATGTGAAACGATCCTACACGATCGGATATATGTTTGTATGTATTTGGCTGGTCTGTGTGATGTATGGCTTTATAACGTATAATGAAGTGCAGGGTGATCTTCGCATGTATTGGACCATTTGGATCATGTTCCTTGGTTTAATCATATTTCCGATTTATTTTGTATTGATTTATTTGCTTGGAAAGAAAGCCAGATAAAAAAGGAGTAGTTCGGATGGATGCTCGAATTAAACAGATAAGAGCTGCTGAAAAAAAATATCATGAAGCTTGCTATGATCAGCATACTCTCTTTGAAGCTGGGTCTTGGTTGAACAAGCCTGTCAAATCAGTTATGGATACGCTATCTGCTTTTGATGCCTATAAGCAATTGAACGTGCTTGATCTTGGATCAGGCATCGGACGAAATAGTATTCCTATTGCTGAAACGTTGAAAAATCGTAACGGACAAGTAGACTGTGTCGATATTCTTGCTTCTGCACTAGTGAAGTTAAGAGAGTACAGTGAGAAATATGAGGTAAGTCCGTATATAAAAACGTATGAATCGGATATTGGGGATTATGTGATTTCAAAGGAAAAGTATGACTACATTATTGCTGTTTCTTCGCTTGAACATGCGGAATCTGAAAGGAAATGCAACCAAATCATAAGGAATATGGTGCAAGGAACGAAAGTTAATGGCATTAATTGTATAATAATCAATACAGAAGTCAAAGAAACAGAAGTTTTGACGGGGGCAAATTTAGCACCGATGATGGAAGTGAATTTGAGTACTGAATACACAGAATTATTGCTTTCAAAAGCCTATGAAGGTTGGGAAATCTTGCAAAATCTTGTTAAGCCTTTAACTTTTACCATTGAGAGAAATGAGCGTAAAGTGCTTTTATACAGTGAGTGTTTGACCTATGTGGCTCGCCAAATTTCATGATGTGAAGAAGAGTGAGTGGAATGCTTACTGAAATCAGAGTTGCTCATTCGGATCAAATTGAGATTGATTCAAACGGAGGGAGAGTATCCTACACAATTAGTCGATTCGTTCAATTCCAGAAGAAAATAAGGTTTATTTGAAACGGGCTGCTTACCGCTAGGTGGGCAGCGCTTTTTGTCATACCCCCGCAGAACGGCTGTTAGGTGCGAACAACTATTAAGATGCAGTCAAGTCATAATCAACTAATATACACGCTACTATGGGCAACGTCTATTGAACAGCGAGAAGGAGCGAGTCATGTTAAAGAGAATGGAAGAACTGTTCGGTGTTGATCTGGGCACGTGTAATACGCTTATTTATCAACAGCGCAAGGGTATTGTTCTGCAAGAGCCATCTGTTGTCGCCATTCAAACGGATACGGGGGAAATTAAAGCCTTTGGTCAGGAAGCCTATGAAATGATTGGAAGAACGCCAGCGAATGTGGAGGTCGTGTATCCTTTGAAGGATGGCGTTATCGCCAATTTCGATATGACGTTAGCGATGCTTAAATATTTTATCGGCAAAATAAAAAGTGGGTTCAATTGGTTCCGAAGCTTCCATGTATTGATTTCAGTGCCTTGCGGTATTACGAATGTGCAGAAACGCGCTGTGGAAGAGATGATCGTACACAAAGGTGCGAGAAGATCGCTTACGGTCGAAGAGCCTTTGGCAGCTGCTATGGGAGCTGGGTTGCCTGTTGCAGAACCCATCGGCAGTATGGTGCTTGATATCGGTGGTGGTACTAGTCAAGTCGCGATCATATCTCTTGGAGGTATCGTTGTGAGCGAATCCATTCGGCGCGGCGGCATGTCCATTGATCAAGATATTATTGAGTATGTAAAAAGAACCCACAACATGATCATTGGAGAGCGGACGGCGGAAGATATTAAAAAAAATGTCGCAGCTGTCATGAAGCCTGTTAAAAATGTTCAAATGAACATTCGTGGTCGTGACCTTATGGAGGGACTTCCCCGAAGCATCACGATTTCTTCCGATGAAATTTATGAGATTCTGGACGATTTCATGCAATCTTTGGTGGAATGCATTCGACTGACGATGGAGAAATGTCCGCCTGAGCTTGCTGGTGATGTGATGGAACAGGGAATTCTTTTATGCGGCGGAGGATCATTGCTCGAAGGATTAGATAAACGGCTGCAACAAGAGTTAGGTGTGCCGGTTCATCTTGCCGAACATCCGATGGCATGTATTGCCCTGGGCACGGGGAAAATGCTAAACTTCAATGGGGCGATCATTGAGCGGTCTACTACCATAGAGATACCGGAAGATCGTGAAAGCGTCCAATAAAGGAGGCTTTTGGCATTGAAATTTAGAGCCGTTTCGGAACAAACGAAAATGAATTATTTGATGTGGAGCATTAAGAGGGAAATTCTGAAGGAAAATGCGTATTTGAGCACTCTTTCTTACGATCCGACACCGATTATGCAGATTGTGAAGCACTATTTTGACGCATGGGACCCCATTGCTTTATTGGATGCCAATTCTTCTGATGATGAGTATGAAGGAGAAGCGCGCACGCTTACCATTTACATAACCAAGCATCTGGCTGATTTAGAGATAGCTTCGCTTAGTACAGCTATTCGCAGCGTATTCCGCAAATCGTTTCTGGATGAATTTCGGGGAGATGATGCCTGTGAGGATATCGCTGCTGCGATCATACATTCCTTGCAAACCATTGGATTGCTAGGGTAACCCTGTTGCAATAACTCGTCATTTATAAGAGAATAGAGCGAGTGTTAGAGAAATGGGGTGTTGCAATGAGCGAAATGCTGAACAAATACTGTGCGAAGATATTCGGTAAAACCGGTGTCATCATTGAAATTGGCGTCGTTAAAAAGGTGACGAATCGAACTGTTCATGTAGATTGGGGAAAGAAAACTTGGATCTATCAGAATAAAGATTTCAAGTGGGTACCTCTGTCAAAAGAAGATTTCGAGCAACGATATAAGAAGCCTAAGTTTTCGGATGGTGCTTTGCTTCGTGCTGCGGAGCTAGAGTTGAAAATTACGTATAACTAAGACTAGGTAGGAAAGTGGCTGTCCGATAAGTAGATAATCTACTTGGGGGCAGCTTTTTTTATATGTTGCCTGCCAAAAAAGCAGGCTCAGCCTCAGAAGCAGGCCGCTTCTCCTTTTGCACTACACTTGGCATTTTACGGATATTCCGAAACTTGGTAAACTGATTAGTGAGGCTCCATCATTCATGTTTCACTTTTGTCAATTTCCAGAGGAAGAGGATGTTATCATGTTAAAGTTGAAATTAGAGAAGGAACAAAAAAACGAGCTCGTAAGCCGAGTACAGGACTATTTTTACAAAGAGAGATCAGAAGAGATCGGGGAGCTTTCTGCGGAGTTCCTGATTGATTATATGATTGCTGAGCTCGGCCCTTATATCTACAACCAAGCTATTCAGGATGCGCTGAAACTGGTTGGCGATAAAATGGTTGCTCTGGAAGATGATCTCCATGCGATTGAGAAGCCTATTACCTTCAATCGACGATAGATAAGGAGTCTTCAGAAATGAGCACATTAACCAAAGCTATTCTCATCGCGGCCAAAGCCCATGACGGTCAAACAGATAAAGGCGGAAATGCGTATATACTACACCCGATTCGGCTGGCAAGCAATGCAGAAACTACGGATGAATCCATTGTAGCCGTGCTGCATGATGTCGTTGAGGATTCCAGTATGACCTTGTTCGACTTGAAAAAAGAAGGATTCTCCCAGCTTATTATTGAGGCGCTTGATTGTTTGACAAGAAGAGCAAATGAATCCTATGAGGCTTTTATCCAGAGGATCAAATTGAATCCGTTAGCGACGAAAGTAAAGCTTCTGGACTTAGAAGACAATAGTAATATCAACCGAATTACGAATCCAACTGAGCATGATTATGCCAGAATAGATAAGTACAAGAAAGCCATACAAGCATTGAAATTTTAACAACGAAAAGAAACAGACAGATCAGGACTGGATGCTATCGAGTCTTGACTGTCTGTTTTGGCCTCTTGAGGTATGAGGTTGATTGAATGACATAAGTCACCCGATTTAGGTTACTATATGCACTGTTAGATGAATCCTAAATCAGTGATACTTAGGTTATTCGATAAACACTTTAGGAGGAAATAACATGAACGCAACCGTATCGCTATGTATTTCAATTTTGATTTTTCTGATGATCCTGCGCGGATTAATGCGAGGGATGCACAAGCCGATTAAGAAAACGGGCAGCCCTTTATTATTGCCGATTTTGTACATTTCAACGTCTTTATTTCAATTGTTCGATCCCAAGCTGCATATCCAAGGAAATCAAGCCATCACAGCCATCTTAATCGGGCTTGTCGTAGCGGTCCCGCTTATTATAACGACCAATTTCGAAGTTCGGTCAGACGGTACTTATTTTAAGAACAATAAAACGGTAATCATTATCTTGATTGGTATCTTTGCACTTCGTTTTGTGTTCGTTGAAACCATAACGAGTATGGATGCTTCAACGCTTGCTTTTTTCTTTAACTTAGTCACTTTTAGCTACATTGTTGTATGGCGGCTAGTAAGCTTCACGAAATTCCGTCGCATGTCTCAACGACTGCTTACGTAATGGTCAATGACTCGGACTGAATTGTTTTCAAAGGCTGACCTTCCTTATAGTACAGATGAGGGGATAGAAGGATAAAGAAGATATGGACATCGCCAAAGCCATGCGCATTTAATAAGTCATAGAGTGCTTGGACAATACGATCGTGCATCTCTTGTTCTCTAGGAAACATAAGAATTTCTAAGGATAACGGAGAATTGTTCAGCTGTTCAATGAGAAGAAGCTCGATTTTCACTTTTTCTTGAACAACCCCTGTAAGTTTGGAGAATTCTTGGATGATGTCAGGTGAAATGGAAGCAATGAAATCCTTTTGAAAACCTTTGAATCTGAGAAAAGGCATATAGTTTCCTTCTTTACGATGTGTTTAAAGAGCGAATTTATTCATTCTAAAGAATTAACTTGTTAAAAACAAAATCGATATTAGATGAAATCAATCTCATTCTTAGATAGATATGCTGTGAACGATATGAAACTCTCGGACGTATTATAGGTGTTTCCAAATGAATGTGGGAACATACAAGGGGATTAACCCCGACAATCTTACAAACGGAGGTCGTTCAATGTCGAGAACAATTGAGTTTACGAAGGATATGCTCATCCTGCATTTAGCGGGAATTGTCAGTGCAGCCGCGTTAAAACGCCGAGTCGAGATTCCCTATTCGAAGATTTCGCGCGTATCTGTGGAAGATTATAAGGTTTCTATGTTTCAAATCCGTGTTGGCACTTCGATTGGAGATATTCGAGAAGGGCGCTTTCTCATTGGGAACAGATGGTGCTTTATTTCCTATGAAAATCATAATGATGTAGTATCACTGGAGCTGGATGACCATGAGTTTGCCAAAGTCATTTTTCAGATTGAGAACCCATTGGAAATCAGAGATCAAATTCAGGAGCAATTAAATCAAATAGCCAACTAATAAAAATATGGAATTGACATTTCTTTTCGTTAGAACTATACTGGTTACAACCGGTGGGTGATAAACAATGAAACAAATCAGCAGTCGATTTTCAATTGCCGTCCATATTTTATCTCTGGTCGCGACAGTACCATCTGAGTGTACAGGTGATTTCATTGCCGGCAGCGTGAATACGAATCCTGTGATCATTCGCAAAATTATCGGTCTCCTGAAGAGAGCCGGACTTGTTGAAGTCCGAGCTGGCGTTGGAGGTACGAGGTTGACGAAGGACATAGATCAGATTACTTTGCTTGATGTCTATCGTGCTGTAGAAGTTATTGAGAATGGGGAATTGTTTAACTTCCATAACCATCCTAATCCGCTTTGTACGGTAGGCAAAAATATTGAGTCAGTCTTGCGCGCAGAATTGCGTGAGGCTCAAGATGCGATGGAACAGAAGTTATCTCAAGTTTCCTTGCAGCATTTGATCACGAAGTTTGAATAAAAAAAGCTCTTCAATGAGCTATTTTTTATAAATTTGTTGTAACCAATATAGTTACAACAACAATGATTCTAACCAAATATAATAAACGATGGAGGTTATTTAGATGAAAATTTTAGTAACGGGTGCGACAGGACAATTGGGTTCGAAAGTGGTTGAGGCATTGCTTGCCTCTGCGCCAGCAGAACAGTTAGCAATTAGTGTGCGGGATACGGATAAAGCGAGTGATCTGCGTGCGCTTGGCGTGGATGTACGCCATGGTGATTTTGATCAACCAGCAACATTAGCAGAGGCTTTCCAAGGTGTTGATCGCCTGTTGATCGTTTCGACTCAAGGGGATAATGAAACTCGGATTCGCCAGCATCTGGCTGCTGTTTCTGCGGCGAAACAAGCCGGCGTTGGTTTTATCGCCTATACAAGTGTTACAAATGCGGAAGAAACGGAACTGTTCCTAGCACCGGTTCACCGGGCGACAGAAGAAGCAATCCGAGGTACGGGCATTCCTTATTCATTCTTACGGAACAACTGGTACATTGAGAATGAAGTGGGTGCGATCCAAGGCATTTTGGCAGGAGCGCCACTAGTCACTTCCGCAGGGCAAGGAAAAGTTGGCTGGGCATCCCGCGGGGACTATGCGCAAGCGGCTGCTAATGTTTTACTGGGAAGCGGTCATGAGAATACAATTTATGAGCTTTCCGGCGTGCCGATCACGTATGCTGACCTCGCAGGGATTGTGTCTGAAGTGCTTGGTCGCGAGATTCCAGTGCAGCAGGTTGATGATGAAACTTACGCGAAAATCATGGTTGGTGCTGGTGTTCCTGAGCAGGTCGCTCCTATACTTGTCGCTATTCAAAGTGCGATTCGCGATCAAGTTCTGGATGTGACAAGCAGCGATTTACAGACCCTTCTTGGCCGTGAGGCAACTCCATTGCGTCAAGTTCTGAAAGAGATTATTGCTGGGTTACAGGCATAATACAATCTCGTAAAGTAGAGAGGCCAATTCTTGGTCTCTTTTTTTTTGCATTGAGCATTCTTTTTTTGGAATCGTGCGGGTGACTACGGGGAACATTAGGTAGGAAGCAGGCAGTGACAACATGAAGGAGGCACGAAGGTGGAAAAAATATTGCTAAGATTGCTGTTCATGGGTTCAGTGGCCGCAGCGCCATTTATATTAAAACGAAAAAATTTACTGATGAACTTAACGATTTTTTTCGCAAAAGGGGTTCTTTCCACTACGATGGACTCGTATTTTATCAAGAGAAAGAGAATTGCCTATCCGGTTCGTCCTTTTCCCAAAACGTTTGATACCAATGTGTTGTACGATTTATTGTTTTATCCGCTGTTAAGCGTCATTTGGGTCAGATGGACCTATCAAAGCAAACCCTTAGAGATGATTACTCGCAGCTTATATTTCAGCGTGCCAATGTCTATTCTGCAGTGGGCATTTGAAAAGAAAACAAGATTATTTAAATGGAATTCATGGACGATCCTGCATACCTTTGCCTCAATTAATTTTACGTTGTTTACCATACGCGGATTTGTGGGGCTTGTACGAAGACTCGTGTCGCTTCAAACTTCTCATTATGCAAGAATAGAGCCACCAGCATCAGCTATACCTGCTGGGATTGTAATGTCAACTACGAATACAGAGCAATCTTATCAAACTCACTCTTAGCGTTTTTTTTGGAAACTTATGCAACATTTTATATGATCAGCCCGTTAATAAGTTAACTCGGTACGAGTAATTAAAAATAACTTATTAAAAGGAGATTAGAAACTATGAATAAATTAGCTACATTGACTTTGTCGTCTATCTTACTGGGAAGCTTGACGTTTAACACGGCTTTTGCCTTTTCGGATGTGGAAAGCGGACAAGCAGAAGCGATCTCAGCCCTATATAAGCAAGGTGTCGTCAGCGGGGTAGACAGTGATCATTTTGTGCCAAAGGGTAAAATTAGTTATGCGCAAAGCGTGCAGCTTATTGTGAAAGGCTTGGATTTAAACCTGGAACTGATTGATTTCGTGAAACAGCCGCTGGCTTCAGATACTTTTAAAAATGTGCCGGATGATGCTTGGTTTGCCAATGCCTTCGTCATCGCCCAATATAACGGAGTAGATATTCCGAAAGATGTGAACCCGAATGCAACAATTACGCGTGAACAGTTCGGACATATGCTGATGCAAGCTTTAGAGAAGAAAGGCAACTTTCCTATGATCAACATCAAACTCGAGGTCAAGGATGAAGATCAAATGACTCCTGAATTCCAAGGTACTTTACTGCGCATGATCCATTACAAAATTACTTCGCTTGATAAAGATGGCAAGTTGAATCCTAAGGCCGAGCTTACGCGCGGCGAAGCAGCGACATGGGTGTACAATGCAGCGAAAGTACTCGCAGCCCATTCTGAGCAGCCGGTAATCAAGGAGAATGTGACGGTATCTGTTGAAAAAGTCAATGATGACGTTAATAAAATAACGCTCTCCCGTGAATCCAAGCCAAGCTCCGGTTATGAGATTGCTATCACGGGCATCAATTTCAATGAGGATGGAAATGCGGTCATTTCTTATACATTGACAGATCCTAAACCGGATTCCATGAATGCGATGGTCATTACGGAGCCTAAAGCTGTTACTTATGTTTCGTCCAAATATAAAGCCGTTGCAGAACCGGCCGCTGTTAACGAATAGTTTTCTAAAAGTGGTGTTTTTCCAATAGGGGAAAACACTGCTTTTTTGTCTCAATTGATAAATCCGCGTAGAGGGTGATGCCATGTATTTAGACAAAATCAATCAACAATGGGTGAGCCATTTGAAAACGAATGGTTTTCAGGAGCATATAACAATAACAAATACGACAAAGTTGAACGTGAATGCTCGGTTATTTATGCTAGAGCTGCAATTTAACGTGAAAAGATATCATTTATATCACTGCTTGGATGAAGACATGTATGAATTGCGACAACTGGATGAAGCATATACGCTTATTAGTGCTGAAGAAGCATTTGGGTTGACCTTGGAAAGGTCGAAAGACTTCGAGGAGGCTGTTCATTCCTTCATGCTGCAGCATTACGATGGGATTCAAACATCCGTTGATTGTAGACAGGGTTTAGAGAAAGCTAAACTAGCTATTCAAAGAG
This sequence comes from Paenibacillus ferrarius, assembly GCF_002027705.1. Lineage (GTDB taxonomy): Bacteria > Bacillota > Bacilli > Paenibacillales > NBRC-103111 > Paenibacillus_E > Paenibacillus_E ferrarius. Next base: position 369,880 of record NZ_MBTG01000001.1, read on the forward strand.
TCCGTTTGTAAATATGCCAAACTATCCTTATCTCTTCTGCCTGTGGTATGATTTAAATAACCAAATGTAGGGAGGAATAGTCGGATGCAATTTAAAATGCTTGGACGAAGCGGACTTGCCGTATCAGAGCTTTGTCTGGGGACAATGACTTTCGGAAATACCACCAGTGAGAGTGATTCAATTCGGATGATTCATCAATTCAGGGAGCAGGGCGGCAATTTTCTGGATACGGCGAATGTTTATGTATCAGGCCGCTCCGAAGAAATTGTAGGGCAAGCAATCAAGGAATGTCGTTCTGAGGTTGTTTTGGCCACCAAAGTGCGAATGAATACAGCAAATCATCCAAATGGCGCAGGTGTTTCACGCAAGCACATTATGCAAAGCGTGGAAGAAAGCCTTGCAAGGCTGAACACGGATTATATTGATTTGTATCAGGTCCATGTATGGGACCATCTAACACCAATTGAAGAGACGCTGCGTGCTCTGGATGATCTAGTCACTTCGGGAAAAGTCCGATATATCGGATGTTCCAACTTTTTTGCTTGGCAGCTGATGAAATCCCTTGCTTGCAGTGATGCCAATCGGTATGTCCGATTTATTTCGATTCAACCGCAATATAGCCTTGTCAGCCGTGAAATGGACCGCGAAATGATGTCCTTGTGCTTGGAAGAGAAGGTAGGGGTTATCCCTTGGGCGCCGCTTGGAGGCGGATTTCTTACGGGGCGTTATACGAAGGAAGAACCAACAACGGGACGCTTGACGTCAAAAGTCGGCGAGAGCTCCTGGGCACTGCGTGGAACTGAGCGGAATTTCGCCATTCTGGATGCCGTACATACTGCAGCACGAGAACTGAATAAAACACCGGCCCAAGTTGCTCTTGCTTGGCTTTTGCAAAGAGATGGGATTACTTCGCCCATTTTCGGAGCCAGTACACTTGAGCAATTTAACGATAACATGGGGGCTGTAGGCTGGACAATGCCCAAAGAAATATGGGATTTGTTAGACGAAGCGAGCGCTCTCCCTCCTGAATATCCGAACCGCTTTATCGCCAAGTTTGCGCGGCCTTATTCTTCCAATTAATCAAACCTAGTAGGGACTTGCCCGAATTGGGAACAACAAAAGCGCAGCTCTTTTCTAGAGACTGCGCTTTTGTTGTTCTTTCCTAAATTGAAGAAGATCACTACTAAATTCTAGTAAATTTACAATTGATTATATTTAATAACTCATGTTAAATTGGGATGGACTCGAAACGTTTATTAATTCTTATCCAAAAGCAGGAGGTCATACATTCGATGAATGCAATAGAAGCTCGAATTCAGATGCTGCATCAATATAGGCCTGAACTAACGAAACCAGCGGATTTTGAGGGTTTTTGGGATCGAGTTCAACTGGAAGCTGCTGAATCCGTCCGTTATACACGCAATCTGGTCGATTCACCATTCCTTCAGGCTGAAGTTTATAAAGTTGTGATTGAAGGGGCAGCGAATACGTCGCTCCACGCTTGGTACATGCTGCCATCCGCTCAGTTGGATCAACCGATCCCGTGTGTAGTCATTTACCATGGCTATACTGGTTCTAAGGGAGAACCAGAGGATCACGCAGCTTGGCTGCTTATGGGGTATGCGGTACTTGCGATTGATGTGCGCGGACAAGGAGGGGAAACCGGCAACGGATTACCCCAGCTTAATGGAATGACCAAAGGATGGATAACACAAGGGATCCTTGATCCAGAGACATCCTATTATCGGGCTTTAGCTATCGATGGGTTATGTGCTGTAAGGTGTGCGATGGATATGCCGGAGATCGATCCTGACAAAGTTTTTGTTTTTGGAGCGAGTCAAGGCGGGGGCTTGGTGCTTCTAGTCTCAGCTCTTGAGCCTAGAATTCGGGCGGCAATTGCTCATATCCCGAATATGTGCCATATGGATTTGGGCATGCTTCAGTCGGTGAGTTCGCTCAGCGAAGCCGCGGAATTCGTAACCCGCTTCCCCCACTTCCAGAAGGAAGTGTTCCAGACACTGAGCTACTTCGATATTATGAATTTGGCGCACCAAATCAGTTTGCCTGTCCATGTATCGGTTGGGTTGAAAGATACGACCTGCTTGCCAGAGACCGTTTTCGCCGCCTATAATCGGATCGCTTCTTCGCAGAAATCGCTCGAGGTTCATCCATTTATGGGGCATTCTATGCCTGTTGGCTTTCACTCGGCAGGACATTCTTTTTTCTCACAATGGCTTTAAAATGACAAAAACGACTGAGCTGCGTTGCTCGTTGAGTGCGAATACCTGCGATTGTGCAGGCTTTTTCAACGAAATCGAGTGAAAAGTAGTAATACCTGCAAATAAGCAGGCATTTCTTGATTTTCCACCCGAAAATCAAGAAAAGGTCACGAAAACCTGCAGAATTGCAGGGAATTAATGATCTTGGCTATTCCGAACAGAATAAAGATGCAGAATCGCAGGTTTTGGAAGGCGAGCTTAAATAACGAAAGGGGCTGTCTCCAAGTAGAACCATCTACTTGGCAGCGCCTTTTTCTGTTTTTCAAAGCTTGGCAAAATAGGAAAGGGCTGCCCACTGGTCATGCGACCAGTGGGACAGCCCTATTGATTTTCGTCCAAAGACGGCGAAATTGAAAAGTAGAAAGATGCGCTTACTTATCTTTTGCTTTGTTTTTAATTGACGCTAGCGTTGCGTTGGCAGGTAAGAAATAAAGCTTAGATTTCGACACCCCAATTTGTTGTGAAGTGTAAATACCAGAATGACCTGAAAATAAATAACTAATGATGCAAGCAATGAACAGATAGACGGCGCCTTCCGAGCCGAAAAGCTCAATTCCCATAATAAAGCAGGCGAGAGGCGTGTTCGTTGCACCACTGAAAACAGCAATAAATCCAAGGCCGGCCAAAAATGGGGCAGAGACATGCAAAATACTGGATAGAGAATTTCCAAGCGTTCCACCGATAACGAAAAGAGGTGTGACTTCGCCTCCTTGAAAGCCCGCTCCAAGTGTCAAGGTCGTAAATAGGATTTTCCAAAGAAAAGCCAAGGGCGCGACTGGTTGTTCAAATGCGTCCTGGAGCAACGGAATTCCCAATCCCAGATAGTCTCTCGTGCCAAAAATAACCACTAATGCAATAATGACTAATCCGCCCACGAAGGTCTTTATGACAGGATTTATAAATAGCAGGGTGTAGATTTTTTTCAACCAATGTGTGAGCTCGCTGAATAAAAGACTTGTCAATCCAAAGAGAATAGAAGCGATCACTACTTTTACTAGGAGCATTGTGGTGAATGGAGGAATGGTTCCGATATGATAATGGATATGCTGAATGCCCCATGCCGTAGTCATCAGATTGCCCACCAAGCTTGCGATGAAGCAAGGGATGAGTGCTTGATACCGGACAAGACCTAATGCAACAACTTCCATGCCGAATATCGTTCCTGCCAGAGGGGTGCCAAATATGGAGCCAAATCCGCTGCTAATGCCACACATTAAAAGGATTTTGCGGTCCGTTTCATCCACCTTGAATACTCTGCCAATGAGTTCAGAAAAGCTTCCGCCCATTTGTACCGCAGTGCCTTCCCGGCCTGCTGAACCGCCAAATAAGTGAGTCAAGATCGTTCCAAGCAGGACCAGTGGAGCCATTCGAAACGGGATTGTTTCTTGTCCATGTTGGATTTGTTCTAAAATCAGATTATTGCCTTTTGCTGAATTTTTGCCGTATTTCACATATAAATAACTCATAAATGCCCCGCCGAGCGGCAAAAGAAATAACAGCCAGGGGTGACTTTCACGCTGAATCGTGGCTGCGTCAAGGCTTGCAAGAAATAGAGCAGAGGCGGAGCCGGTCAGAATGCCTACTAGACTGCCATAGAATAACCATTTCAGCAAAGCACCAAATAAAGCAACATGCAAATACTTCTCGGCATAGGCAATAAGCTTGCGTTTTGGGGTTTCAGATCCATTTGTCACGTTCAATTAAGCTCCTAACCTTAAATAATTAGAGGAGGGTTATGCCAAAAGGGTTGCCGAAAGGCAGCCTTATCTGTGGTTTAATAGTGCGCTCAGGTCTTAGCGACCGAGGTAGACTCCGCATGGATGCGTGCTAAGCCTTTTTGAATAATGCGCAGTTCATCTTCTTCTAAATGACGGACGAAATAGGAAAGAATCCCTTGTTCATATATTGGTCAGGCTTTTAAAAAGGCACGTTTGCCTTCGCGTGTGAGCACGGCATAAGAGCCGCGGCGATCCTCCTCGGTCCGCTCTCGACGGACATAGCCCTCTTTCTCCAAGCGTTCAACTAACCGTGTTATGACGCTTGGTGTCAAAACGACCTTATCGGCAAGTTCGCTCATTCGCATCTTTCTCGATGGTGTTTGATACAGGGCGACCAGCACATCATACCAAATTAGCGGGACCTGATCTTGGTCAAGGAGATCTTTCTCAATTAATCGGATGACCGTAGAGTGGGTATTTAAAAAGGTTCGCCAAACCGCAAGCTGATCTTCCTGCAATTTCTTCATGAAATTGTACTCCTTCCGAGCGATCTTTGTCTTTACATGATACCGAAATATATTTGACTGTGCAAATAAATGGGGGTATAGAAATCAGTCTTATTTTAAATGCACATCGACGTAGGGTTAAAGGACAAGTATACTATTCATGTATACTATAGAGACAGTGGAGTGATTAATATGGATATTAAAATTGATGATTTAACTGGATCCAAAGTAATTGCATTAATAGGAGAGCATTTGCAAAGTATGTCCGCACAATCTCCGGCAGAAAGTATGCATGCTTTAAATCTGGACGGATTGAAGAAACCTGAAATTACATTTTGGAGTGCTTGGGAACAAGATGAATTGATGGGCTGCGGGGCACTTAAAGAACTTGACGATCAGCATGGAGAGATCAAATCAATGCGCACTTCAACTCTGCATTTAAGAAAAGGTGTCGCTAAGCAGCTCCTCTTGCATATTATTGATGAAGCCAAAAGGCGTGGCTACCAGCGTCTTAGCTTGGAAACGGGCTCCATGGCATCATTCGACCCAGCTATTAAGCTGTATGCGAGTCTGGGGTTTGAATATTGCGAGCCATTTGCTGACTATAAGGAAGATCCGAATAGCGTATTTATGACCAAAGGTTTGTAAGTCTCGTTGGCGGGTCATGTAACGAGCGACGTAAGGTTACCGATTTCATCGGTAGCCTTTTTGTGTATGGTGAAGAGGATACAAATGTGAATGATCATAATAAACTTTGAATATATTCCCATAAGAAAGCATAATTAATACCCGATCAATTCCGATTAAGATAACGACTATTAGGGTTATCCTGTTTGGCGATATGGGCATCAGATAGAGGAGGAGTCATACCCATTGAAAGAGTTGGTCGTCTGCTTGTTTCTTATTCTAGGATCATGGATGAGCCCCGAATATCAGGAAGATAGTCTGAGTCAAGTTTGTTCCTCCAAAAATGAAAGCGCAATCATTATACCTCCGGTAGATACGAAGGTCATCCATTACACCAACCAGGCTATTTTCCTTGTATACCACCATCTAGATGAACAAGAATCCTTCGTGACGATTTCCCCGGCGAAATTTAATCAGCATTTGCAAGTATTAAAGGAGAATCACTATAATGTGATTTCGATAGAAGATTACAGCTGTTTTCAAGAACACCAGAAGCCCATTCCACCGAATGCTGTCGTGATTACTTTCGATGATGGTTATCAATCATTCTATGAGAAGGCATATCCGTTACTTAAAAAGGCAGGGTATCCGGCAACAAATTTTGTCGTAGTGAGTTATGTGGATACTGATTATCCAGCACTGCCTTTCTTGACTTGGAAGCAAATGAAGGAGATGAAAAGTGATGGGTTCAGCTTTTATTCGCATACATTTAACCTACATCAGAAGAAGCCGGGTGAGGGAGGCAGCCTGGTGCCGGTTATGACGAATCCTATTTATTTAGAGCAAGCTAAGCGTCTAGAAACCGAAGAGGAGCGAAGACAAAGAGTTCGCGAGGATCTTACGATGGCCGAGTTACTGTTAAAGAGTCAACTGGGGAATAAGCTTTCCATGTTATGTTTCCCTTATGGAGATTATAAGCAGTCCGTGATGGATGAAGCTCAAGAGCTAGGTATTCGCTATTTTTTTACAACCAAAGAAGGTATTAATTCAGGGGATAACCGTGAAATTTACCGCTTAAATGTGGGCATGCCGTATATAACGGCTGAAGCTTTTATGAAAAAATTGCAGAGCTATGATCGTAAGAAGTGATTGGTTGCAAATAAAATTAAACTTCAGGCTTACTGGAAAGTATTCGATCATCTGTTCGAATGCTTTTTTGTTATTATTAAAATAGCCGTAGAAAAAGGAAACTTTTTACAGTGCGAAAGAGTCTAAACTATATACGAATTTCTCACTGGGAGGAAATTGATGAAAGCGAGAGGTTTAGTTCTATTAAATGTGATGTTCCTACTACTTAGCTCTTGTACGGGCAAAGACAATAGTTCTTTTACGATAGCTGCAACACCAACAACCAGTGTGCCAATAGCAGTCGTAGAGCCAAGTCCGACCAACAAGATCGAGGATCTGGAGAAGATAGCAAATCAAATTTTAAGCCCTGCTGTAAATAATAATAACACGGAAATTGCTAGATTAATGGACTCAGTAAACAGCCCTGCAGCCCTGAATTCTCTGTTTTTTCAAGTTATTTTAGAACGGATTAAATATCATATAGATCTGGATGTTGAACCAATCGTTCAAATGTTTCAAAATCACAAAGCGGATGTTAACGCAATAGATGCCAGAATGAAACAATCATTGATTGTAGCCTCGGCATGTACGGTAGGCGATTTTGTGAAGCCGCTCATATTGGCAGGTGCTGATGTGAATCCACCAGCAGATCCTTACAAACCTACTCCCTTGAGTTGTGTATCAAGTAGAAGGAACCCTGAGCTGGTGCGCTTCTTGCTAGAGCATGGGGCAAGATTGGACATTCCAAATCCTTTGCTTTCGGCCATGAGACCATTTGGTCACTCAAATTTTCAAGAAGAAAATATAGAAATAGTCAAATTACTAATTGAAGCTGGTGCCGCTGTTAACGACAAAGATAACAATGGTAATACTCCTCTTGCCCTAGCAGCAATGTACAATCAAAAAGAACTGGTCACGTATTTGATTGATCATGGTGCACACGTGAATGTAAAGAACAATGATGGAAGGACGCCGTTAATTGAAGCTGTTGAAGCCGTAGAAGGAGCTAAGTCGGAAGACGATGTGCTTGAAGTCGTGAAGATCATGCTACAAGCAGGTGCAGATCCTAAAACTATTCCGGATCGAAATGGTAACACGGCTTTGGAAAATTTTGCACCATGAATTCATGGAGGTCACGTGTTATACTTTATGAGATCCCTTGTGGATCAAACAACTTAGAAGGCCGAAGCTTTTATGAAGCACGGGGGACCCACTATTAGGGGTGAAGCCGCAACAGCGGCCGGGTGATTACTCTTTGATCCGAATCCGACAGCTAACCTCGCAGGCCGCAAAAAGGAGAGGTTTCTTTTGAAAAGATACAAAAAGCTTTTGGTAACCAGCGCATTAGGACTAAGCGTCCTTATAGGTGCAAATGCAGCAATGGCCGCAACGGCCACTCACACGGTATCAGGCAACGATACGATGTGGGTCATTTCCAAGAAGTATGGGGTCAGCCTTACATCGCTTATTCAGGCGAATCCTCAGGTCGCGAATCCCAATGTGATCTGGTCTGGCATGGTCTTGAATATCCCAGGCAGCACGAACACGAATGCAGGATCCAAAACGCCGGTTACGACTCCTCCGTCGCAATCAGCATTTGCCAGCCAAGTGGTTAGCTTAGTTAATCAGGAGCGAGCTAATGCAGGTCTCCGCCCATTAACAAGCAACAGCGCACTGACCGCTATGGCATTGGATAAAGCCAAAGATATGTACAACAATGGCTATTTTGATCATACGTCGCCGACCTATGGGTCTCCTTTTGATATGATGAGCTCTTATGGCATTAAATATTCCTATGCGGGTGAAAACATTGCTAAAGGCCAACAAACGCCTGAAGCCGTTATGCAGGCATGGATGAACAGCGCGGGTCACCGTCAAAATATTCTAAGCCCCAACTATACGCAAATAGGCGTAGCCTATTACAACGGTGAATGGGTACAGGAATTCATCAGCAACTAAACTAGCAGTGTAAAGAAACAGGGTTGTTTCTCACAGGGAAACCTGAGGGGAGCAACCCTTATTTGTCATTTATACCTATTACATATTGTTCCAATCAAGGATGGGAAACATTGTAACTTTTTGAACATCGTAGCGTCTAAGTTATTGGTGAAGAGTCCGTAGATTACCCAGTCTTTTAAAGGGAGAGGGTTTTAACAATGGTTGGGATTAAAACTTTTGCAGCTTTATTAGGTGCTGTCACCTTGTTTTCTTATTTTCCTACTGTCGATGCTGAGGAATGGTCGCCTAATTTGCCACAGAAAATAACGCTTTTGCATGAAACAAAATTGTATGCCGAAGCAAACGAATCATCCGCTTCCTGGGCGACGTTGTCCCCTCAAGACGTTCAAACGGCAGGTGCCGAAAAGGATTGGTATAAGCCGATGTTTGGTGAGAAAAAGTGGGTGAGAATTCATACAAGTTGGATGGGAGATCAATGGGTTCATATTGATTGGCACGAAATTGGATGGTTGGTGCCCAAGGATGAATTCGCAGATGTTTCGGGAGAAATGCCCTTGTATAATGAGCCTGAATACGGGTATACAGGAGCAACGATCACAAGCCAAATTGTTCATATGAAGGGTATATTTTATAGACCTATGCAAATGCCTACTTATCTCGTCGAATCTTGGATTGGCGACAAATGGTTCACACCCTATAACGTAAGAGTCATCGAGGGTGTCATCCCAACCGAGGAAAAGGTGAATATAGAAGGCGAAGGTTCTTTTTTTGATAATCCAAGCAATCAGCCGCTTTTCAAATACAACACCCTAACATTTAAACCCCAAGAGTTCACGGCAACTGCTCGTTATGGCGATTTCTATAAAGTAAAAACAGAAACTGGTCAGCATGCATGGGTTAGCCCCCGGTTCTCACAACCTGCAGTGACGACCCCAGTCAGCGAGGATATTGTGTTAACAGAGAAAACAGCGATCTACAGTTATCCGAACCTTCAAAGTTTCTTAGATCCCTTGGCAGCTCAGACCGTTCATGCGAATGCAAAATTTCAAGACATATGGGAGAACACTTGGTATAGAATCAATACTTGGCTTGGAGATGCATGGATTATACGGAATAATAGCGGTGTCATAAATCCTAGCACGCATATCGCAGCTGATTTAGATGGCTACATTCAAATTTTCCCAGTAGTGATTGCCGGCAGCAGTCATACTGTTTCAGGGCGTCTGTATGTTGCAAACATGCCTCAATATATTGATTACAATGATGTGAGCTTCACATTGCAAATGATCGACGAGAGAGGGAATGTTCTTACGAGCGGAGAAGGTTTTATCCCAGGAGTGAGGCAAAACGACGAAGTAGCTTTTACCGTTGTTCTCGGCCAAATGGATACGAGCGTTACAAACTTCTCGTTTCGCGTGTCGGAGGTTCAATTTCACAATCCTTTGTAGGAAGCAATGATAAAAGTGAAGGGATGATATGCGCGGAGGATTAATGAAAAGTCGCCGCGTTGTCGTTTCGTATTTACAAATCTATAAAAATAGATATAATAAAGGTTATGGAACCTTTAGCGATTTATAAAGCTTTGTCGAACGAGACGCGTAGTCAAATTATGCTATGGTTAAAGAATCCAGAGGCGTACTTTGATGAAAAGCCCTATTTGCAGCAAGGGCTTAATATTCGAATTGGTGTATGTGTGGGAGATATTCAGGCTAAGTCGGGGCTTGCACAGTCGGTTATCTCGAGTTATTTATTAAGTATGCAAAAAGCTGGTTTGTTGGAATCTGAACGAATCGGGAAATGGACGTATTATCGTCGGAACGAGAAAACCATTCAGGAATTTTCTGAGTACATCCGAAAGGAATTATAAAGGGAGAGGAGCAATTTTTTTATTTTATCAAATCTATATATCTGTATATATAAATATGAATGGAGATTTTAAAGTATGATGAAGGTTAATTCTGCACTTATTATTATTCTGGCATTAGGCGTATTTGGTATTATTACAACGGAAATGGGGATTATTGGGGTTCTGCCGCAGGTCACTCAGAAATTTCATATTTCCGCATCAGAGGCAGGAGGGCTTGTAAGTATATTTGCTTTGGTTGTTGCGATTTCGGGTCCATTCATGACCTTGCTTGCTTCCAGTATGAATCGGAAAGTTATTCTTTTGGCTGCCGTACTTATTTTTGCTATTTCAAATATTGTTTATGCGTATACAGCGAAATTTGAGGTTATGCTAGCTTTCCGTATTCTTCCTGCGATTTTCCATCCTGTCTTTTTTTCAGTCGCGCTTGTAACTGCCGCTAAGCTTGTCCCTGCCGATAAAAGCAGCAAAGCAGTAACCAATGTTTTTGCCGGAATCACAGTCGGATTTGCTTTTGGCGTGCCGTTGACTTCTTATCTTGCGGAACAGTTTTCGTTGGAAGCCGCTTTCTTGTTTGGAGCATTGGTAAGCGCGATTGCTTTCTTAGGGATACTAATTGGACTGCCCTCAATGCCTGTTACGGATAAAATGTCTTATGGCAAACAGCTTGGCATATTACGCAAGCCTCAATTGTGGCTCAATATCGTAACGGTTGTTTTCATCTTTGCAGCCATGTTTACTGTATACAGCTACTTCGCTGAATATCTGGGACAAGTTACACATATGGACGGATCGGTCATTAGTCTGATGTTGATGGTTTTTGGTCTAATCATGATTTTGGGAAATTATATTTTTGGGGGATTATTGCATAAAAGTATGACGAAGACCGTCATCCTGTTTCCACTGCTGTACGCGGCAGTCTATTTAATTACTAATTATTTGGGTTCTTATTTCATTCCGATGGTTGTTGTTGTGTTCATATGGGGTGCCGTGCATTCTGGCGGTCTTATTGTCAGTCAAACATGGTTAACCACGGAGGCAAAAGAAGCACCCGAATTTGGCAACAGCTTGTTCGTCTCCTTTTCCAATCTTGGCATTACGTTAGGGACATTTGTCGGTGGTTGGTTTATTTCTCACTTAGGTATACATCAACTCATTTGGAGTGGCATTGGTTTCTCACTACTTGCTTTTTTATTCATTATGATAAAAATAAAAGCTTTCAAAGGTGCTGATTTTCGGGGGTAAATCACCAGGTCCAGCTTTTGTTTGCTGGATTTTGTAACTTTCTTGCTGTAAGAACGTATAGTACTTCTCAAAGGTACACATACATACAGTACGAGAGGATGGAAGGAATTATGAAAAATATCAAAACGAACAAGGTGAATGGTGATTTGAATGCCTAGTTTATTAGCATGGGCTTCAGTCCTTGGGACCGGGATTCTAGAATTATGGGCAGCGATCCCCCTCGGGTTTACCCTTAAGCTTCATCCATTACTCACAGGTATTCTAAGTGCAGCCGGCTCGATGCTCAGCTCAATCATCGTGATTTTCTTCGGTGCATCGATTAGGAATTGGCTTGTACGCCGAATGCAAAAGAAAAGTGGTGGAAGATCAAGCCGCATGAGTCGCATTTGGGACAAATACGGCATCCCTGGCATCGGATTCTTATCGCCGCTACTTACAGGAGCGCCACTTGGTGCTGCCATTGGTATTTCTTTCGGAGCAGACCCACGCAAATTGTTTATTTGGATGACGATCGGTATCGTCTTCTGGAGTGCTGTTCTGACGACAGCCGCTGCGTTAGGACTGAATGCTCTTAACATTGGCAAGTAGAATTCTCTATTCGATAATAGTAAAAAAGAGTCAAATTCCTCAAAGGAGGCGTTTGGCTCTTTTCGTTATTTATTTCAGGCCTTCAAATAATCCAACAGAATTTTTTTGAGGATGGCAAGCTGATAATCGGTTTCTAAATCGGATTCAAGCAGCAAAATATTTTTCTGTAAGGATAATTTTTTGGAAAAAAGACCAAATGTGTTGATCACCGTGGTTAAGGTGTCTTTGACGGAGATGCCCGATCGGATGGAGCCGTCCTCGATACCATTTTGAATAATTCTCGAATACTCCCGCGATATTTTACGATTCAATGAGTTGAAAGTAAGAATATCCTCCAGCGGCTCCGACGAGTGAGAGGCATAGCTCTCGAAATCAACCATAAATTTGACGCTCAAATTGTTATGATCTTCGATAAAGAAGTCAAATAGCTTCTCAAGCTTCTCAAGGCAGGATATCGGGAGTTCAGCGACATATTGGAACCGTTCGAGCAAGGGTTCAAGCAGCTTGGTCGCGAGTGCAACGATCAGCTTCTCCTTCTTTGGGAAATATCTGAAAAGGGTAGCAACCCCGATATTCGCGTCATTCGCGATATCCTGCATGGTCGTCTTCTCGATACCTTTGAGAGTAAGCACGCGTTCTGCCGCCTCAAGAATAATCAATAGCCGTTGCTGTTTGCCGTCCAACCGTTCTTTCTCGTATCTTTTTTTGGGGTCCATAAGAGGATAAACCTTTCAAATTAGCGATTTCAATTATTAGTATTATATCGACCGATGGTAATTTAAGCAAGGAATTGAATTAGCAAAAGCGATCTGATATAGTTAATATCATAGTGATAGTTACACTATCATTTTAAAAGTAAAGGAGAAATTAATATGACTCGTTTAATAGATAAAGTCGCAATTATTACTGGAGCAGGCAGTGGTATGGGGCGCGAAGAAGCACTTTTGTTTGCAAAAGAAGGAGCAAAGGTTGTTGCAACAGATATTAATGAAGCCGCGGTACAAGCGTTAGTGAAAGAAATTGAAGCCGCAGGTGGAGAGGCTACAGCCTACGCACACAATGTTGTTGTAGAAGAAGATTGGATCAAGGTTGTCACTGGAGCGGTTGAGCGTTACGGCAAAGTTGACGTTTTGGTCAACAATGCGGGGATTTCCCTTGCCGTGGGACTGCTGGATACGACGATTGAGCAATGGAATAAAGTCATTAACATCAACCTGACAAGCACTTTCCTTGGCATGAAGCACGTTATTCCGAACATGCAAGCAAATAAGGGTGGTTCTATTGTCAATATTTCTTCGATTGCTGGATTGACCGGCAGCAGTGGGGCAGGAGCCTACACAGCTTCCAAAGGCGGAGTTCGGATGCTGAGCAAAGCTGCTGCAGTTGATTTTGGCAAAGATCACATTCGCGTCAATTCCGTTCATCCAGGCTTTATTGAAACGCCGATGAGCTCAGAATTTGTAAATAACAAACAGATGCTGCAATGGTTTTTGTCTCAAACCGCATTACCGAGAGTAGGACGTGCTTCAGAAGTAGCAGAAGCCGTGCTGTTCCTCGCCTCAGATGAGTCAGCCTATATAACAGGTGTTGAACTGCCTGTTGATGGCGGAGTTACAGCCAAATAATGTCTCATTGCAAGGTAATTTTGGATAGAAGGAGTGAGTGATCATGGGTAGGGTAAGCGGTAAAGTAGCATTAGTAACGGGAGGAGCTTCCGGTATTGGCTTGTCTGCTGCCAGATTAATGGTCAGAGAAGGTGCTAAAATCGTCATTGCAGACTATAATGTGGACGCGGCGAAAGAAGCAGCTGAACATATTGTACATGAGGGCGGAGAAGCTGAAGGCCTATTTCTAGATGCCTCACAAGCGGATTCGATCAAGGATGCGGTTGCTTATACAGTAGAGCGATATGGTTCCTTGACTATTTTATTTAACAATGTGGGCGTCACTAACTTGAAAAAAGACCTTGATGTTGTAAATATCGATTTGGATGAATGGGATCGTCTCATGAATGTGAACACTAAGAGTGTTCTACTGGGCTGCCGATTTGCTATTCCGCATATGGTGGAATCAGGTGGTGGTTCAATAATTAATACAGCCTCCATGGCCGCGTTCGCCGGAGACTCCGTTCGTTCCGCCTACGGTGCCTCCAAAGCAGCCGTTGTGAACCTTACGCGCTATATCGCTGCGCAATACGGCAAAGATAAAATTCGCTGCAATGGCGTAGCCCCAGGGCTAATCTTAACCCCAGCCGCGAAGAATAGTATGCCGCCAGCCGTTTTGGATATTTTCGCGAAATACAATGCGCTTCCGTATCATGGCGAAGCGGATGACATCGGAAACACGGTTCTAATTCTAGCCTCGGATGAATCCAAATTCATTACAGGACAGACCATTCAAGTTGAAGGCGGGCACTATATGGCGAACCCGAGTATCGCTGATTTTAATCAATTTTTGGCACAGGCCTAATAGAAACATTGTTCAAGCTTAGAGTTGATGACTCTAGGCTTTTTTGTTTTCTTTAATGAAGTAATACCGATATAATAAATATTGGAAATGTAGAGGGTTCTGATAGAGAAAGGATATTTGCCAATGAAAACAACATGTACAATTACGATAATCATAGCTTTTGTCATTCTACTCGGAGCCAATCTATCCGATTTAGTGCCAGGAAAGTCTCAGACTTTTGTTATTTTTGGTCAAAATATGAACGCTGAGCTGCATGAAGCCTTAGTTAGCCGTCTTGAAAAAAACAAAATCGATTATCAAATAGATAAGCAAGGTAATGTGACTATTGCTGAAAAGGATGTTCAGAGAGCAGTTATATGCTGCTCTTGAAATTCTTATGGGAACAGGTGAAGCAGCCGATCAGGTAGTAAATCATGTAGGATTTCGGGTTCCAGTCAGGTCGGTCAACGGACGTAAAACCTGTAAAAGTACTGGTATTTTCGGGCGATTTGGGTAAAAAAGTGGAAATTCCTGCAATTGTGCAGGTATTTTCATCTTTTCTAGCCTTTCATCCGAGAAAGGTGGCAAATACCTGCATAAACGCAGGAATTTCATGATTGAGGTCATGACAGGAGTAAAAAAGATGTATAATCGCAGGTTTATTACAAAGTAGCTGGAGCTAGAGCAGGACACATGAAGGCGCTGAGGAAAGTGTCAGTAATACGAGGGCTATCTTCAAGTAGTATTAATAATACAAGACAAATCCGCAATAGGAGTTTTTACATTATGAAAGCCGATGCCAATATTCGTTTATTTTCATTATTCTTGATTTTATTTTTTTCAGTATCCCCATTGATCATAAACTCCCTAAATCTCTTCGTGACAGGTAATTCAGCCGAATATAGTGCTGACTCACACTTTATTTTCAGCATTATATGGGAAGTGTTATCGTTAGGAATACTTTACTTTGTCTTAAAAAAACAAGGGCGAAATTTGCAGGGAATTGGTTTTGAGTTCCGGAAAACGGATATATGGCATGCGCTAGTGCTTTATGTTGGCATTTATTTTGTTTACATGATTGCAATCGCTATCTCACCGAATTTCTCGCAGGCACCTCGGAACGTTGATTATATCAGGGATTAATACCTGCCCTCTATGTAGGGATCATGTTTTTTATCTTTTCCATTTATTTTGTTAAAAGTAAAAGAATCGTACCTGTTATCCTCATACACTTATTCTTTGATCTCTTGGCAATGTTTAATTTGGGTAAGAAATAATAGCAATCCAGAAGAAAGCATCATCTGGAAAAAATGATATAGTTTTGAAAGAAGGGAGGATGAACATGATACTTAAGAACAAAACAGCTGTAATTTACGGTGGAGGTGGGGCGATTGGCAGTGCAGTTGCACGAGCTTTCGCCCGAGAAGGAGCGGTGGTATTCCTTGCAGGGTTAAAGCTGGAAAAGCTAAATGCTGTAGCTGATGAAATTATCGCTGCTGGAGGAATGGCTTATACGGCTCAGGTTGATGCTCTTGATGAACGGTCAGTGGAAGAGCATGTGAACGATGTTATGATAAAGGCTGACAGAATCGACATAACTTTGAACGCTGTAGGCTTTACTCATGTACAGGGTGTACCATTCGCAGAACTGTCCCTTGAGGATTTCGAGTTCCCAATCGCCAAATATGTACGTACGAATTATGTGACTGCGCAGGCCATGGCGCGGCGTATGACTAAGAATCATAGTGGCGTTATCCTTACGCTATCAACGCCTGTTTCTTTGATGCCGGGACCAGGATTTATGGGGCATAGTGTTGCTTGCGCTGGAATCGAAGCATTCTCGCGGCATCTGGCAGGTGAGCTTGGACCCACCGGTATTCGCGTAATCTGTCTCAGGTCGCATATGATTCCTGAAGCAGTGGCTGCAGGGTCCCATAGCAGGGAACTTTTTAGCCTTAATGCAGAGAAAGCTGGCATTACGTTAGAGCAGATGTTGGCCGGTGCAGCAGAAGGTACGCTGCTTAAACGCCTGCCAACGCTTTCGGAAGTAGCGAACACAGCAGCTTTCATGGCCTCGGACCACGCAGGAGCAATGACTGGTACAGTTGCTAACTTAACATCTGGGTTTATTTTGAATTAATCCATTGACTTCGCACCCTTATAGAAGAGCCACGCAATTTGCATTTGCGGGCTCTTTTTTCATTGTCTGAAACGGAGCCAGTAAGGAAGCAATATCATAAATTACGCCAATAAGGCAAAAAGAATTGACATGTTCGGATACAGACCATCATAGTAAAATCAACAGTAAGTTCAGGAAGGGAGAGAATGTCTCCCTGTACTCGGGTCCGTGACAACCACGCCATTAACAAGGGGGAGTTAGTTTCTGACCTGTTGGCTTTACAATAGGCAGCTATCGTGTTACTTTAGCCGATGCGAGTAGTCGCCGACTCGGTCAAGTTATAGGTTCACGAAATAAAGGGAGGGCTTTATATGAAAAAGAAGGTTGTCATGTTGACTTTGGCTGCTGTTCTAACAACGACTGCCGTTGCCGGCTGCTCCAATGGAAATCAGGCTGCAGTTTCATCTTCCGCAAGTGGTAAGGCAGCTGAAGCGCCTAATAGCCCAACTAAATTCTCGATTTCCTTCCCAACGACAATCAGTACCGGCTACCACACTAAAGTTGATGTTAATAAAGATAAATGGACGCTGAAGCTGGAGCAATTGACAAATACGGATCTTGATGTCAAAGTTTTAGAAGATTCAAAAATGAGCGTCTTGTTCGCCGGTGGCGACATTCCAGATGTCGTAGGGAGCGTGGGCACGCCAACGAGCAAATCCATGTCTGGCTCTGTGGAAGCAGGTGTGTTCATGCCTCTGGATGATTTATTGAAGACGTATGCGCCAAATATGATGAAAGCGATACCCAAATCAGCCTGGGATGCCGTGTCGTACAAAGGCAAAATCTATGGCTTGCCTGAATTTCTCACCAATCCATCCAGACGCGCTACGTTCATACGGATGGACTTGCTGGAGAAGTCTGGGCTGCCCGCTCCGCAAACCGTAGAAGATTTCTTAAACGTGCTGCGGGCATTCAAAAAGATGGGTGTTGAAAACCCCTATCAAATGAGGGACAGTTTTAAATATTCGGATATTCTTTTCGGTGCGTATGACGTACTTCCTTACAAGGATCAGTTCGAGGTCGTAAACGGGCAAGTCGTTCCGAAATTTTTCGATGCAGAGAATATGCAGAAAGCGCTTCAAGGCTATAAAACTATGCTCGATGAAGGTTTAATTCCCAAAGATTTCGCCTCCGTTTCCTCGACTGATTATACTAAAAATATTAACGGGGCCCGAGCAGGCAGCTGGTCAGGGAATGTGAGCGGACTGCCAGGCTATCGAACGAATGTGAAGCAAATCGTACCTGATGGCAAGGTCGAAGTCATCACTTCTCCCAAAGGGCCGGAAGGCAAAGGCGGATATTTATTCTACGCACCGATCGTCCGCGCCTTTTATGTGAATAGTAAAGTGAAGCCGGACACGGCTATTAGCATTATTAAGTTTTTTGATTGGATGCTTACACCAGAAGCTGCGAAGTTCTTCACCTTCGGAACGGAAGGAGAAACGTATACGGTAGATAGCAGCGGGAAAATTACGTACAAGTTCCCAATGACCAAGGAAGGAAATGACGAGGAAGGCTGGCGCAGCGGTACATTATGGGCTATTCACGACTCTACGATCAACAAAATGAAAATGGAGCTGGACCCATCTGGCCAAGATACGGTGGCAGCGCTAGAGAACGTAGTGTCGAAGGAAGGACTTCCAGGAATCGGATTTTATCCGGACTTGGCTGCATTCTCGAAATTCCCTGATCTTGTGGCGCAAGGGGACACCGGACCTAAGTTGATCATCGATCATATGGTCAAAATGATTTACGGCAAAGAGCCCATTACGGATTGGCCCAAGGTCATTGATGAATACAAGCAAAAAGGTGGCAGCGAAGTCATCAAGGAAGCCACGGAGCGTTACAACAAAAAAGACGGCGTCATTGTGATGACGAAATAACACGAACGATGCAGCGGCATCGCTCATCAACGGGTTGCTCTTATTAGGAGCAGCCCCTTTGCAATAAGTGCAAGTTATTACGCAAAGGAGAGGTTCACCATGCATTTGCTTATTGTAGATGACGAACGTATCATCCGTCTCGGGCTGCAAAAGATGGCTGAAGCGTATTCCCCAACTTTTACAGATATTCGAACTGCCGAAAATGGCATGGATGCATTGGACAAAATAGCAGATTTGGAACCGAATATTGTCATTTCAGATATCCGCATGCCCAAGATGGACGGCTTGGCCCTGTGCCAAACGATTCATAACCAGTATGCCCACATTAACATGCTCGTTGTTTCCGGATATAACGATTTTGAATATGCCCAGAAATGCATGTCTTACGGAGTTAAGCATTATTTGCTTAAGCCGGTGACAGAGGCGAGTTTGTATGAGGTTTTCGATACGATCATCAAGAGAGAAACGCCAGGTTATATTCCCGTTACTCGTTATGTGCAGTGGATTGATCGGATGGAACAGTGTATCTGGTCATTGCAAATAGATGATTTGAATGGGTTGATGGAACAGTGGCAAGCCTATTGCCTCAAAGCAAGCCTCTCTTTCTATCAGCTCCAAGAATTGCTGGAAGAGTGTACGGATATGCTGCTGCAAAGATTTCAGGAGCGGCACTTTGTGCCAACGATTACAAGGCAGGAGGTTCCAGAGGGTAACGTCAAAGCTGCCTTAGATGCGTTTGATGATCATTTGCGGCAAATCGTGAGCGCCTTGCTGTTATCTCGTAAAGGCAATTATAAAGATCCCATGCAGGAAGCAAGAAGTTATATGGATTGTCGGTTGTCTCAAGAATTGTCTCTGGACGAAGTGGCGAATATGGCAGGGCTTACCCCGACTTATTTTAGCCTCCTTTTCAAGAAGATGACGAATGAAACGTTTGTCCAATACCGTATTAACAAAAGAATGGCGAAGGCCAAAGAGCTGCTTGGCGTACCGCATCTGAAAATTGTCGATATTGCGGATGAAGTCGGTTACCTCGATTATTCTCATTTTACAAAAACGTTCAAAAAAATAGTCGGCATTTCTCCGTCAGAATACCGCACTTCCTTGGGGATTAAGTAATGGCCGGAACCTTATATCGCAAGCTGTTTATTTATTTTTTGGTCGTTATCGTTTTGTCGCTCGTCAGCGTCAGCTTGTTCTCTTATCGCAAATCATCTGCTGAGCTGGATGCCATGGTGCAGCACCAAATGTCTCAAATGATTAATAATGCAGCCTACCAAACGGATTTATATTTGAAAATATATGAACGCGCGTTTGTAGCTCTATTGCAAGGCGACGACATTCGACATCTGCTTGAATTGCCGTTTGACGGGGATGCCTACGAATTTCATCAATACCGCAAAAAAATTAAGGAAGAGAGCATCAATCCAATTTTCATTCGGAATCCAGAAATTGCTGCGGTTTATGCCATCAGTCAGAACAGCCATGCCACTTACTACTACAACGAGGTAGAAGGGAAGCAGTTCAAAACGGCCGATATTCAGAATCAAGTGGCTTTTTTTCTGAAGCATACGACTCCCGATGGGAAAGTAAGCATCTTAAACAGCAGTATTTTGGACAATAAAAACGATCAGTTATTCACGTTAGTCCGTCAAGTCCGCGGATATACACATCCAGAGACGATGGGCATTCTTGCACTCGAAATTCGCGCAGCGGAGCTTTCAGCTTTGTGGAAAGGGATGGAACTCGGCGACAATGGCTATTTCTTTATCGTTGATGCGCAAGGCCGTTTCATCTATCATCCGGATAAGCAAAAGCTTGGAACCTTGGTGCAAGAAGATTTGGCGCAAAAAGTGTACGAATCGAACCTGTCCTCTTTCGAAAAAATGGATGGCAATGTGCTGCGCATGTATACGGTCAAGAAGTCCGATTATTCAGGTTGGAGTCTCGTTGTTTCGATGCCGGTCCAAGATTTGCGAAAGCCTATATCGAGTATCAGAACGTCTACGCTTTTTGTAGGGCTGTTTACGTTCATCGTCGCTCTGTTTCTGGCCTATCGCTTCGGTAAATCGATCACGGACCCGATCAAGGTATTGAAGAATGGTATGCAGGAAACAGGGAAAGGGCAGTGGGCGATCATCCCGATCCCCGAGCGCAAAGATGAAATTGTCGAGCTTATGGTACGTTATAACGTCATGGTTAACCGGCTCTCGGAATTGGTCGATAAAGTATACCAGGTCGAGCTTAACAATCAGGAAATCGAACTCGAAAGACATAAAGCAGTCATTCAATCCTTGAAGCTGCAAATCAATCCGCATTTTCTATACAACACGCTGGAGACGATCGTATGTTACGCTTTTATTCAGAATTCTAAAGAAATTTCGGAGATTGTTGACGCTCTAGCGCACATGCTGCGATATTCGGTCGGAACCAATTTAGAGGAAACGAAAGTAGCGAACGAGCTCAAGCATTTGCTGCACTATCTGGTTATCCTTCGCCACCGGGTTAATCCTGAGTTCGAAATTGATGTTGCCATCAAACCGGAATATTTGTTGCGCGACGTCGTTTGTCTCACCTTGCAGCCATTGGTGGAAAATATTTTCCAGCATGCTTTTGCCGATGGGGTGGAGGATTACCACTTCATCCGGATAGACGCAGGCGAAGGTGATGGGTTCTTCTGGATGAGCGTAGAAGACAATGGGGCCGGAATAACTGCTGACAAGCTGGCTGAGCTTCATGAGAAACTGAGTGCCAACCGGCTGGGAGACGAGAACGACGGCAAGAAAGACGGTATTGGCCTTCTCAACGTACATCGCAGAATTCAAATGGTATTCGGGGAAGCGTACGGTCTGCGGATCGAAAGTGAAGTGGAAAGAGGGACGAAGATTATGCTGATTTTCCCGCTCTCCATCCCATCTCATAAGGAAGATGCCATGATCTTGAAATCACAGGGATTTTAATCAAGTTTTACCTCTTGCTTGTTCTTTTGATAACGAGTGGCAACTTGCTCTAAATATTTATGAATCCCAGCATCGACGGATTCGGTGTTGAGACCTTTTTTGCGGAAGGTGCTTGGCGTGGTGCCCATTTCTTTGGTAAAGACTTGTGTAAAATAGTGGATGCTTTCAAATCCGGTATCTTCAGCAATCTGTTTGAGCGGAATGTCCGTATAACCGAGTAAATAGGCGGCTCGTTTGACCCTTTCCGTCTTCACGACCGAAGGAAAAGATTGTCCAAGCTCTTCGGAAATGAGGCGAGAGAGCTGCCGTTCAGACAAGTGCAAGCTTTGAGCTACCTCAGCAAGCGCTATTTTACTCGTCAGATGTGTTTGGATATATTCTTTGGCCTGCTTGAGCGTTCCTTGCAAAGGAGAAATCGTTGTGGAGGTGGCCGTGTCACCAGAGAGGCAATAAAGTTGAAATAAGCTGAAACAACTCATGATAAGCGTGTAGGCCAGGTGTTCAATCGATTCTGGATAACGGATTTCGGCTTCAGCAGCTTGCATAAGCAGAGCTTGCCAAATCAGCGCGGGCGCCGTCTGCTCCGCATTCGGGATGAACAGGTGCGGATAAGCGCATAATTGATGAAAATCTTGCATAAAAGCTTCGCTGGACTTGGAAGCAATGGGTTCAATAGCAAAAAATAGAAGCAGCATGCCTTGATTGCTTTGAATATAGTGCCGGCTCTCCGGCTTGGAACAATACAGTGTTCCTGCGCGCAGCGGATAGGTGATTCCATTTGCCGAATATATGCCTTCGCCTTCGACGACATAGCATATTTCAAAGAAAGAATGTGCATGAGGGCTATTTCCCATATGCTGCGGCTTCGCTCCCCAGTAGTGAACAAAGATGGAGGCGCATGCCCCTTGCAGCTGAGCTAGATGTTGGTTGAGGTATAGATTGCTTCGAGAATAAATGGCATGACTCAGCACGAAAGTGATCTCCCCTCTAGTTGGCTGTCCTTTATTATATCACGGAATTTTTTAAAGAAGCGGCGTGTTTTTATAAAGACCAGACCTGCGTTCATTTCCTATAATGAGGTGGAAGATAACGTAAAGGAGCTGCTTTTAATATGGGGAGCGATAAGCATGTATCGTTAGCAGGTATCATGGGATTTCCGGTAACGCCATTTGATCATAACGATACCGTAGATGAGAAAGCGTTTGAGGCCAATCTCCAATTTCTATTGACGAATGGATTAGATTCCGTGTTTGTCTGTGCGGGATCAGGTGAATTCCAATCTTTGGCTATCAACGAATATGAGAGGCTTGTGACTGTCGGGGTCGCTGTTGTCGCAGGGAAAGTACCGGTGTTCGCAGGTACCGGAGGCAACCTGAAGGAATCGGTAGATCGTGCCCAATTGGTAGAAAGGCTTGGAGCGGATGGTCTGCTGCTGCTGCCGCCATATCTCATCATTCCGGAGCAGGAAGGGCTTTACCACTATTATCGGACGATCGCACAGAGCACGAAACTGCCTGTTATTATTTATCAGCGGGATAATGCCATATTTACGTTAAGCACGTTGGATAAATTGGCTGCACTCCCCAATGTCATCGGGTTCAAAGACGGATTAGGAAATTTCGAGCTTAACATCGAATTCGTGCAGTCCATAGGCACTAGACTTCAATGGATGAACGGGATGCCGTTAGCTGAGCTGACGATGCCGGCCTATAAAGCTCTTGGATTTCATTCTTACTCATCTGCAATTTCCAACTACATTCCACAAGTTTCGAGAGCTTATTACGAGAGCCTGCTGGCTGGCGATGAGCAACGGATGCAAGCCATTTATCGCGAAGTGATATTACCGATCCACCGCATCCGGCAGCTTCGCAAAGGATATGCGGTTTCCTTAATTAAAGCAGGTATGAACATCGTCGGATTGCCGGTAGGTTTGCAGGTGCGGTCACCGCTGGTTCAAGTGGAGAAAGAGCATTATAAGCAGTTGGAATTAATTATTAAGAAGAGCATAGACCTTCTCGCTGCTACCAATAACGTTTAGGGGGAAATAAACCATGATGAAGGTATCCATTCAAGTTCCTACATGTGATCTGTCAGATAGCGATTTAAAGCAAATGTGTCAGCTTGGCGTTGACTGTCTTGATCTTACTCGAGGCTCATCGTTTCCAGGGGTACTAGAGCAAGGATATCCGGATCTGGACCAGCTTATTAAGCTAAAACGCAGAATTCGCTCGCACGGGATGGACATCAATCGCGTTACGCTGCCCGACATATCAAGAAGCTTTATGCTGGATGAGCCAGGTTCTGAGATTCAATTGGACAACGTCAGCAACGCGATCAAAGTTTTTGGCGAGGCTGGTATTACGCTTGTCCGCCAGCGGTTCGCAGACGATGTGTTTCCATATATGTCAGAGGAATACACAGCCGTACATCGGGGAGGGGCGCTGGTACGCGGAGAATCACTAAGACGAAACCCTGAGCAGCAGCCTCCTACCGTGGAACAATTGAACGCATGGTGGAAGCGATTCGATCTTGTTTTCGGAAAGCTAGTTCCGCTGGCGGAAGCCTATAATGTCAATCTGGCTGTTCATCCATCGGATACCCCGCATCATAATACGCCATTCGGCGGTCTTGGTATCCATCGGGTTATCGATGCTTTCCCGAGCAGGAACGTTGGGCTGGTGTACTGCGTAGGTACACGCGGCGAAGCAGGGGGTACACCGTTAGTTCTCGATGAAATTTATCAATATGGGCGCAAGGACCGGATTTTCTTGGTTCATTTCCGCAACATCAGAGGCAGTCTGGCAACAGCAGGAGCGTTCGAAGAAGCTTTGCTCGACGAAGGTCACATGAATATGCCCAAAATCTTATTAGCTCTGCATAAAGTCGGCTATAACGGGTGCATTAACCCTGATCATATCACTTCGCTTGAAATGGACAGAGCTCCCCATAATCCCTCGAAATCGAGTATGGGCTGGGTAGGCTGGGCTTATTCGATTGGTTATGTGAAAGCGCTTCTAGCGGCATTAACCGAATTTCGCGGCGGGAGGGATTAAAAGTGGCTGCACCTAAAACGTATCTGAACTATGTGGGCGGCGAATGGAAAGCGGTTTCCAGTGAGTTGGTTGAAGCGAGTATCAATCCTGCTAACCGTCATGAAACCTTAGGTTATCTCCAACTATCATCGGTTGATGACCTGAATGAAGCCATTGCGGCGGCCAAAGATGCGAAGCTGGCGTGGCGCCGATTATCGGCTCCGGCACGCGGCGAGTTCCTGTTCAAAGTCGCCAATCATATAGAGCGGCGGTTGGATGAAATTGCCGAGATGATGACCCGCGAAATGGGGAAAACGCTGCTGGAAGCAAAAGGTGAAACGGCGCGCGGCGTTGCGATTCTGCGATATTATGCAAGTGAAGGCATGCGCAAGATCGGTGATGTGATCCCGTCTACGGATAGTGCTGCCTTGATGTTTACGACACGGGTGCCGCTTGGTGTCGTTGGCGTCATCACGCCATGGAATTTCCCGGTGGCCATTCCGATATGGAAAATGGCTCCTGCCTTAATTTACGGTAACACGGTGGTGTTTAAGCCTGCACAAGAGACGGGGATTACCGCTGCTTTGATTATCGAGTGTTTCCATGAAGCTGGCCTCCCTGCCGGTGTTGTTAATATGATAACGGGCGATGGCGGAGTGATCGGGCAAGCTATGGCCGACCATCCCGACATTCATGGCGTTACATTTACGGGTTCCAACACGGTGGGCAAAAGAGTCGGACAAAGCGCTCTGGCAAGAGGAGCCAAGTATCAGCTCGAAATGGGAGGGAAGAATCCCGTCATCGTAGCGCAGGATGCGGATCTTGATCTAGCGGTGGAAGCGACAATTAGCGGCGGGCTCAGGTCCACAGGGCAGAAATGCACGGCTACAAGCCGGGTCATCGTGCATAGCGAAGTCTATGAAGCTTTCAAGATGAAGCTGCTGCAGAAGATTCAAGTGATTCGCGTAGGCTCTGGCTTGGAGGCGGTTACTTGGATGGGGCCTTGTGCAAGCGAAAAGCAGTTCCGTACTGTGCTGTCCTACATTGCCAAAGGCGTTGAAGAAGGCGGAACTTTGTTGTGCGGAGGAGGCGAAGGCAGGGGGCAAGGATTGGAAAATGGCTTCTTTGTTGAGCCTACCGTCTTCGAAAACATTTCTAGTTCCATGACCATTGCGCAGGAAGAAATTTTCGGACCTGTGCTTGCGCTCATCAAGGTGGATTCCCTGGAGGAAGCGCTCCAAATCGCTAATGATATCAAATTCGGACTAAGTGCATCCATTTTTACACGTGATATTTCCACAATGCTGACATTTATGAATGAGATCGATGCCGGTATGGTTCGGGTCAATGCGGAAAGTGCGGGAGTGGAGCTGCATGCTCCGTTTGGAGGGGTTAAGCAGTCAAGCTCCGGTTCACGGGAACAGGGGCAGGCAGCGATTGAATTTTATACGGATATTAAAACTGTATTTATAAAATCGTAATAGGCGTTTAAGGCACATTGGATGAAAGAAAATGGAGCTCCTGCATATAAGTTTGCATATGGTTTTTTATCTTTTCATAGTGCGCGGCAGCATGTGGCAGCTGTTCATTCGTTATTCTATCCATTGAAATAATGCGGAATTGATGCCCATTGTGACTGTGTGTATAAGTAGGGAGAAAGCTGGGGTTTTGTAACGCAATTGAAGATTGGTTTTTGCCTGTGGTTTTCGTAACCTCAATCGTGGCCATTCCGCCAATTTGTTTATATAAGTCTTTTTGAGCGGAAATGAAATTTCCAAGCGAGTATAGAACGAAAGATCGGTGTCCATTTTTACCGTATACCCAAGCTGGCGGCTGTAAGACATGCGGGTGGTTTCCTATGACGATATGAACGCCCATATCCGCAAGCTTTTGCGCAAGATTGAATTGATCGTGGTCTGGAAACCGTTGATATTCCTTGCCCCAATGAAGAGCAACCACAACAACATCCGACATCTGTTTGGCTTGAATCACATCCTGATGGATTTGATTTTCATCGATTCTGTTGACTAGAAACGGTTTTCCATTTGGCGTAGTGATGCCATTGGTCCCATAGGTATAGCTCAAAAACGAAAAAGTAATCTCGTTCTTCGTCATCGTCCTTATTTGGTCTCTGTCATTTTGCGATTTGAACGTGCCTGTATAAGGCATACCAAGGGTATCCCAATAGGTAAGGGCGCTCTGAATGACCTTCTCGCCTCTATCCAGGGAATGGTTGTTTGCAATAGTGACCATGTCCACCCCTGCATCTTTCAGTGCATCGCCTACTTCATGCGGGCTGTTGAACGCGGGATAATTGGAGAGCCTCAGTTCCTTGCCTCCGATCATGGTTTCTTGATTGGCTATTAGAATGTCAGGACTTTCTAAAAAGCGTTTCACTTCTCCAAACATAGGCTTAAATTGATAAGTTCCGTCTTTCTGCTCGGCGTCCTTGTAAATTTGATCATGAATGAGCACATCACCGATCGCTGCCAGCGTAACTTTCGTTAATTGAGGCTTGAGAGGCTCCTCTTCCATAGAAGACATGACGAGAGGTTTTGTTGGCGTCGGCGGTGCCGTTGATTGGACATTAGGTATAGGATGGTTGGGTTCAATGGGGATCTCATTAGGCGTTGCAGATATGTGGAAGCATCCAGCAGTTAGAAGCAATGTAGAAGCAATCGCAACAGTTCGTTTCACGATGAGGTATCAACTCCCATGCCTTATAACTCTTAAATTACCCCAATAGTATTCCCGCAAAAAAATCTCTCATCAATGAGAGATTTTTCTAATTTTCTATTCATTTGTTATCGACATTGATCCTAAATCAGACTGACCGTGAAGGGAGCTTGTTTATTCTTTTTGATAAAATGTATCTGCAATGAACCGAAAAACACTTTTCCTTGGTTGTATTGTAGTTCGCATTTGTACCCATGTGAACAGGATATGGATTGCAGAGCTTTAAAACCAGGGAGTGCTTTAACTAAAGAGGTGATTTGTTGAATGACATAGTTTGGCAATTCAGAATACCTCGTCGCATTAATCCCATCGACAACGGATATAAAGCTAGGAAACGCAGCCTTGTTGAAATAGGAAAGATTGACACTTTCTTGAGCAATTTCTAATATCTCTTTATTTAATCGGTTTAGATTGATGGTAATATTTTTGTAAAAGTAGATACCAAACCCGATTTTATTCGTTAAGGGATTTAAACGTTTTTTCCATTTCAAGATCGTCGCTTCCCAATAAGTTTCCAGCTGATCTTTAAATTTGTTCCTTTGAAATAGGGATGTGAAAAATTTTTTCATGAAAGAGCTCCTTCT
This sequence comes from Paenibacillus ferrarius, assembly GCF_002027705.1. Classification (GTDB taxonomy): domain Bacteria; phylum Bacillota; class Bacilli; order Paenibacillales; family NBRC-103111; genus Paenibacillus_E; species Paenibacillus_E ferrarius. The sequence continues at coordinate 397,616 of NZ_MBTG01000001.1, forward strand.
TTTAAAATGTACCTATTTGAGACGTCCGAAGTAAGCAGATTGTTCATTAATATTACCTCCAAATCATATAAACAGAATTCTTGTGAGAATTTTGTGAGAGAGCTTTGCTAGGATGATATGTAATGCTTACTAAGGAGGAAATTATAGGAATGAATTGGAGACGTAGGAATCAGCTTGCAGGAAAAATGTTCGCATGGTGCATGGTCATCTTCATGATCTCAACGACCCTATTTGCAAATTCTGTACATGCAGCTAACGGGTGGAGTCAATACGGTAAGATCGGATCAGAACATGGCAGTGGGTTGGGGGAGTTTGGGTACCCGCTCGGTGTGGCAACAGATAGCCAAGGCAATGTATATGTCGCCGATTACGATAACAATCGCATCCAGAAGCTCGATGTATCTACTGGCGTTTGGAGTGCGTGGGGCAAGGGAGGCGTAGCAGCAGGAAGTGGTCTTGGAGAGTTTAATAGTCCATCCGGCATCGCTGTAGACAGTAATGACAATATATATGTGGCCGATAAACTTAACCATCGCATCCAAAAGCGGGATGCCATCACAGGAACTTGGAGCAAGTGGGGCAAAAACTACAACGGTCCCAATGTTCTGGATTACGGTTGGGGAACAAACCCTGGTGAGTTTCACCTTCCAACCGGCGTGGCGGTTGATCATGATGGCAATGTGTATGTGGCCGATACGACGAATCAGCGCCTCCAGATGCTCGATGCAGCCACAGGGAAGTGGACTGCATGGGGGAAAAGCGGTCAATCGACAGGAAACAAACTCGGTGAGTTTAAGCAGCTAACCGGTGTGGCCGTGGACAGCAAAGGAATTGTATATGTCGCGGATTATGAAAACCATCGCATTCAGAAGGCAACGATAGAAAAAAGTGTAATAAACGATGAAAACGGGAATGCAGCTATTTTATATACACCTACATGGAGCGAGTTCAAGAAAAACGGAGGCGGACCAGGCAGCGGCCTTGGTGAGTTTGACGAACCCTACGGCGTTGCGGTAGATAAGCAAGGGAATTTATATGTAGCGGATAGCAACAACCATCGCATCCAGAAGCTATTGATAGCAACAAATAAATGGAGCAAGTGGAGCAAAGACTACGACGGTCCAGATGTTCCCGATAATGGTTACGGAAGCGACCTCGGTGAGTTTGATTATCCAACGGGTGTTGCAATCGACCACATGGGCAATGTGTATGTCGCCGATTACAACAATCATCGTATCCAGAAACTAGCCAAATATATGCCCCTCTCAGCAGGCGGCTTTCATTCCGTCGCTATTCAAACAGATGGCAAAGTATGGACGTGGGGAGCGAATAGTAGTGGTCAACTTGGACTCGGAGATGCTGGGTTTGAAACCAATCGCAAAACTCCTGTGCAAGTAATGAAAGAGGACGGGACTGGTTTCATCGCAGTCCAAGTTGCCGCAGGAGGCTCTCACACTGCAGCATTAGATCCCGATAAGCATGTATGGACCTGGGGGAGTAACACAGACGGTCAATTGGGAAGTGCGGGATCAAGTCGAAACAAACCTTACAGGGTAGACAATATAGCTGATGTAACTGCAATTGCAGCAGGTACGTCTCATACTGCAGCTCTGAAGGGAGACGGCACTGTATGGACGTGGGGATCCAATGGAGAGGGTCAATTAGGACTTGGAAACCTAGAGGTTCGAGCGGCTCAACCTAAACAGGTCATGCTAGCAGATGGAACAACCCCGTTAATCGCCAAATCCATATTTGCTGGATACAACCAAACATTAGCCATTGATTTGAATGGTACGCTTTGGATGTGGGGTTCCCAAGGTGACAGTGCGAATACATATTTGCCCGTGAAAGTAACTCACAGTGATGGTTCGGACTTTAAAGCTGTGGCTGCTGCAGCTGGTCTGAAATTTACAGTTGCTTTAGACGATACCGGAAAGGTATGGGTGTGGGGATACAACGGCACTGCAGGGGCATTGGGAATTGGCGTAGTCGACAATGGTACAATTCATTATCCACTCACACAAGTAAGCGGACTTACGGATATAATAGCGATTGATGCAGGCTCTATGCATACACTCGCTTTAAAGCAAGATGGTACAGTCTGGGCTTGGGGAAATAATGAGAATGGTCAGGTGGGCAATCTAAGCAACGTGAATAGTTCTGTACCTGTCAACGTGCTCAATCAAGACGGGAACATCTTTCGCAATGCTGTTGCCATATCCGCAGGGGGGGATAATACGGGGCATTCCCTTGCAATGAAGAAGGACGGCTCGATCATCGCCTGGGGTACTAATGAGGCTGGGCAATTAGGAAATGGTAAGAACGTTGGTAAAAATTATGCAGAAGTTGTTGCAGGATCAACTTTCACCGTAACCTTTGATTCGCAAGGGGGTAGTGAGGTAGTACCTCTATCCGAGATTACGAAGAATACAAAGATTACAGCGCCAGATGCTCCGACAAGAAAAGGCTATTCATTTGCTGGTTGGTATACAGATTCAGGATACAATGTACCTTGGGTTTTCGAGGCAGATACCGTAACGGCCAATCTGATCTTGTATGCCAAATGGAAGGACCAAACCTACTCAATTACACCAATTAGTAATCAGACGTTATCGGAATTAACTGTTGGTTACGCGAGCGGCACCCAGGAAACGAAGTCAATTGCGATCACTCGTACTGGAACTGGCGTCCTGGAGAATGTATATGCAGCTATAAGTGGAACGAATGCAGGAAGCTTTGAAATTACGGCACCTCAGGTGACCAAGCTGGATAATGATACGCCATCTACGGCTTTCTCAATAAAAGTAAAAGATGGATTGGCAGCAGGGATCTACACGGCGACGGTTACAGTAAAAGCAACGAACATGACCGATGTTGTGTTTAACGTAACGCAAACGGTAAAAAAATCATCGGATCCTGATCCAATACCGACCTATACAATTGCACCAATTAATAATCAGACGTTAACGGAGTTAACTGCTGGTTATCCGAGCGGCAGTAAAGAGACGAAGTCGATTACGATCACTCGTACTGGAACTGGCGTCCTGGAGAATGTATATGCAGCTATAAGTGGAACGAATGCAGGAAGCTTTGAAATTACGGCACCCCAAGTGACCAAGTTGGATAAAGATACGCCATCTACGGCTTTTACGATAAAAGCAAAAGATGGATTGGCAGCAGGGATCTACACGACGACGGTTACTGTAAAAGCAACGAACATGACCGATGTTGTGTTCAACGTAACTCAAACGGTAAAATCACCTACCCATTCGAATCCTGATTCAACGCCAACTACAGGTTCGCCTTCAACATCAACCAAAGAAGAGATCGTGGTGGATGTACGGGCAGGAGAAGGAGATGTCATATCCAAAACGCCGATCACTCGTACAACAGAGCCGAACGGCATGGTGAAAGACGAAGTCATCCTTACCTCGGAGCGTGCGAAAGAAGCGGTTGATCAGTTAAAGAATAAAACGGATAAAACCGCACGTATCGTCATTCCCGACGAAAAGGACAAAGTATCGCAGATTGATGTGAAGCTTCCTGTTAATGCAATAGGTACATTGGTGGCTGGGCAAGCAAATTTCGAAATCTACACGAACAATGTCCGTATCGTGATTCCAAGAGAATCTTTGGATAACTTCAATAAGGACCTCTACTTCCGTCTTGTACCGATTAAGCAAGATAGCGAACGGAAATTAGTTGAGGAACGGGCGAAGAAAGAAGAGCAGATAAGGGAAATTGCCAAGGGACAAGAAATTAAACTCTTAGGCCGTCCGATGACGATTGATACTAACATGCAAAGCCGTCCCGTGGCGCTTGTTCTTCCGCTGAAGGACAGCTTGCCGCAGAATGAAGCCGAGCGCCAAGCGATCTTGGATAATCTTGTTATCTTCGTTGAGCATAGCGACGGCACCAAAGAACTGATTCGCGGCGAATTGGTTGCGTACAAGCAAGGCGAGAAGGGCATCCGATTCAGCATTAACAAATTCAGTACGTTCTCCATGGTCTATATGAAAGGCATAGGAACGCATAAACCGTATATTAATGGGTTTATTGACGGCACTTTCGGTCCTGAGAAAACCGTAACCAGGGCTCAAATGGCGGCAATGCTCGCACGAAACCTTGAAACGGCGTACAAAGGTAATGGAACTTCGTCCTTCAAGGATATCGATGTGTTGCATTGGGCATTCCAAGACATGGAGATCGTAAATCAGGATGGCTTAATGCAGGGCTACACAGATGAACGCTTTGGCCCAGAGGAAGGTATAACAAGAGCGGAGATGGCTGTCATTGTGGATCGCTGGATGGCGAAGCAAGGCAAAGCGAGCGGCAGCCCAGATCACGACACGATCTACACGGATCTTACCGATAAGCATTGGGCATATCAAGCGATTATGCATGTTCGCGGTTATAGCATTATGGAAGGTTATCAGGGCAATGCCTTCGCTCCGAACCAAAAGCTTACCCGCGCTGAAGCGGTGAAAATATTAAATCGCCTGTTCAATCGCGGGCCGCTGTATGGCGTCAAGTCACCAAGTTTTACGGATGTGGCTAGCAGCGATTGGGCATTCTATGAAATCGAGGAAGCAGCCAAAGCGCATCAATGGGTGAAGGACGACAAAGGCAAAGAGATTGAAAAATAATAGAATTAATCAATAGGTAGAAGGTTATTCTTCAAACATAACATTGTTTGAAGAATAACCTTCTATTTCTTTTAAGGATTAATGGCTCTCCTTCGCTCTGTCTGCTTTCTTTGTAAGCCCAAATTGCAAGTTGGAAAAAACAACAGCCACCCCTACCAGAAGCGCCGTACATCCAATAAGCAATGGCAGGACGAAGGTAAAAGCTTGTTGCATTGGATTAATTCCAATGCAATCTAGTTTGAAGAGCTTGAAGGAAGGTTTCATTGGATAAACTCCAATGCATAATCTAAAAAGCAGGCTTTTTTGAGGTTTATGAATATTTCATTGGATTATTTCCAGTAGAAGCTTGCAATAGGGCCTATAATGGCTGATTTCATTGGACAAATTCCAATGCGAAGAAGAATTAATACCTGTTTCCGAAACGGATAAGCAATAAAATTCCACCCCGCACAATAGAAAGCATACCCTCAGAGTTTAAGAAAAATTTTATATTTAACCCCACTTCTTTTTAAATAGTTGTCCTTATCCTAGAGTAAATGAACGATTAGGAGGACACTAAAATGAAGAAGTGGGTTTTTGTGCTTGTTATTCTTGTACTGGCTGGCTATGGAGTTGCTCAATATAAATGGAAAGCCGTTAACGAGAAAACACAGGAAGAAACCAATCCAGCTCCCAAAATGACTCTTCAAATGAAAGATCTTAAAGTGACAAAAGATCAGATTTATAAAGGCAATTTGTTGTTGGTTAATAAGGATTATCCCGTGCCCTCAGGCGGCGATGTGTCCGAAGCGGTCACTCTGCTTGAGCATAAGGAACTGCTGAACGGATTTATTGTGCTGGATAAAACGATACAGTTGTCGCCGGACTTGGTGAAAAAATTCTCAACAATGATTGGAGCCGCAGCAAAAGATGGGGTTAGCCGATTTCTAATCAGCAGCGGTTATCGGAATCATAAAGAACAAAATAAGCTCTATCAACAAATGGGGGCTAAATATGCACTGCCAGCTGGCTATAGTGAACATAACTTAGGTCTATCGCTTGATATTGGATCTACGCAATCAGAAATGAGTCATGCTCCAGAAGGAAAATGGCTGATAAAAAATGCATGGCGTTACGGGTTTATCTTACGATATCCGGCTGACAAAACGGCAATTACAGGTATTCAGTTTGAGCCATGGCATTTCCGTTATGTTGGTTTGCCGCACAGCGCAATTATGCAGGAAAAGAATTTTGTTCTGGAGGAATATTTGGATTTTTTGAAAGAAAAGAAGACCTTTACGACTGTAGTAGATCATCAAACCTATGAGATTTCTTACTATCCTGTCGCCCAAAACAAAACGATCCCTGTGCCAGCGAATGGCCGCTATCAGATATCAGGGAACAACGTGGACGGTGTCATTGTAACCGCGTTTAATTAAACAAAAGTGATACAGGGGTGGAACGAATGAAGTCGATCACAATTCTAATCGCAGATGATGAGCCAGAAATTGCCGATCTGATTGAATTGCATTTGGAGAAAGAGGGCTACTGTTGTCTGAAAGTACCTGATGGGCTGGAAGCTATTGCTGCTATTCAGAGTCATGCCATTGATTTGGCGATTTTGGATATTATGATGCCTAAACTGAATGGTTTTGAAGCAACAAGGCAAATTCGGGCTCAGTACCATCTGCCTATCATTTTTCTAAGTGCGAAAGGGACTGACCTTGATAAAATTACAGGCTTAGTAAGCGGAGCGGATGATTATATGACCAAGCCTTTCAATCCGATGGAATTGGTTGCTCGCGTGAATGCTCAGCTGAGGCGTTCGAAGCAGTTGAATCAGCCTCCAGCCGCAAATAAAACTGTTTTGGAAGCAGGTGGCATGTTTATTTATCCTGAACAACGCACGGTTAGCCTATATGGTGAAACGATTGAAATAACTCCAAAAGAGTTTGATATTCTTTTCCTGCTGGCCAGTTATCCGAAGAAAGTTTTTAGCGTTGAGAACATTTTTCAGCAAGTGTGGGGCGAAACCTACTATGAAGGCAGCAATACGGTCATGGTGCATATTCGCACCTTGCGGAAGAAGCTTGGCGAAGACATTCATCAAACCAAATTGATCAAAACCGTTTGGGGTGTGGGGTATACATTCAATGGCTGAAATAACCCAAAGCTTTCGATTCAAAATGATTCAACTTTTTGGTTTAAGTATGCTTTTCTCCGCTGCCATTACTTATATGTTCTATAAAGTGCTCCAGTTCTACTATTATACGACCAAGTTCGAAAATCCATTGACTAGAATCCGGTATTTGATCAGAGATATTGGGGACATTAACTTCTTTTTGCTTATTTTCATACCACTCTCGTTTTTGTTTTTCTTTCTCCTCACCAACCGATATGCGGCTTATTTCAGTGAAATATCCCGTGGAATCAATCAGCTTGCGCAGGGTGACTTCAACAGTCGTATACATATTCCGTCCAAAGATGAATTCGGGCATATTGCCAGAGACATCAATTTGGCCAGTGAGCAATTGCAGCAGGCCTTGGAGAGAGGAGATTTTGCAGAAAACAGCAAGGAACAATTGGTCTTGAATTTAGCTCATGATCTGCGTACGCCGCTGACTTCCGTTTTAGGTTATTTGGATTTCATTCTTCAAGACGATCAATTAACGGCAGAACGAATCAAGCACTATACGAGCATTGCCTATGCCAAGTCTCAACGTTTGGAAAAGCTCATTGACGAGCTATTCGAAATCACTCGAATGAATTATGGCAAGCTGACCATTGAAAAAAAGCAAATCGATCTGAGTGAACTGCTCATCCAGCTTAACGAGGAGTTGTACCCTGCCTTTGAGAAAAATAACGTAACATCCCGTTTGAATGTGACTCCGCATTTGACGGTATGGGGTGACGGTGATCTGTTGGCGCGCGTATTTGAAAATCTGCTGACGAATGCGGTGCGCTATGGAAAAGAAGGCCAGTTTATTGATATTAATTGCCAAACTGACGAAGAAGAGCTAGTTGTTCAAGTGGTCAATTATGGGTATTGCATACCTCCGGAAGAGCTTCCCTATATCTTCGATATGTTTTATACCGGCGATCAGGCGAGGACTCATCGTGAAGGGAGCACGGGCCTGGGCTTGTCCATTGCAAAGAACATTGTCGTGCAGCATCAAGGCACAATTACGGCCAAGAGCACTGTCATTTGCACGCTTTTTGAAGTGCGTCTTCGGCAAGGAGGAAGCGGAGAATGAAGAAGTGGCATTTATGGCATGGCGTTAGGGTGAAGAAACAGATAAAGAAATGGACCCGAAAGGATGGATCCGCGGCTTTGATGTTTCTCATGCCGAGCGTTTTCGGATTTGGGCTATTTTATCTGATCCCTTTTGCCGTTGGCGTGTTCTATTCTTTGATGGATAGCACGGTAGACAGCCATTTCGTCGGATTGGCTAATTACCGCGAGCTGCTCGCGAGCCAATCCTTCCGAAAGGCGGCATCCAATACGTTCTATTTCAGTGTCATCAGTGTGCCGCTAATCCTTGTCCTGTCGCTAGGCTTGGCGATTCTGTTGAGTAAACAAATTTACCTGCGAAAATGGCTGCGAACTGCTTATGTGCTGCCGCTTGTCGTTCCCGTCGCCTCGATCATTCTAATCTGGCAGATGTTGTTCGATTGGAACGGCTCCTTGAATGCTTGGCTAAGCGGCTTTGGATTCGAACGTGTGGATTGGATGAAGACCGATGCGGCTCGAAATGTCATCATCATCGTTTATTTATGGAAGAACATCGGCTATAACGTGATTTTATTCTTGGCAGGTCTGCAGCAAATCCCGAAGGATTATTACGAAACCGCGAAAATTGAAGGGGCAGGGCGTTTATGGCAGTTTGGCCGCATTACACTTGTCTATTTAACATCTACACTGTTTTTTGTTGTTATCATGTCGATTATTAATTCGTTTAAAGTATTTCGGGAAACGTATTTGATCGCAGGCGATTATCCGCATGACCGTATATACATGATGCAGCACTATATGAACAATATGTTCACGTCGCTTAATATTCAGAAGCTGACTGCCGCGGCGACCTTGATGGCCGGCTGTATTCTTCTGATCGTCATGGGATTGTTTGCGCTTGAACGCCGATATCGGCAGTTCATGGAATAGGGGGAAGGCTGTGTCAGTTGCTAAATTATTGCAAAAAAGTGTGTTAACGGTGGTCATGGGCGCTATAGCAGTCCTGTTATTAATGCCCATTGTGATTACTTTCACAAATTCGTTCATGACAGAACAAGAAATTGGTATCAATTATGGACCGATAGGCCAGATGAACAAAGCGGCTGAAGGAAGGCCAAATCCCTTTGTAAATTTAAAAATCGTGCCGGATCAAGTGACCTTGGAGCAGTACGGCAAGGTGCTCATAGGCAGTCCGAGGTATCTGGCGATGTTCTGGAATTCGGTATTTATGGTGGTGCCGATCATCGCAGGACAAACCCTCGTAGCAGCGCTTGCTGCATACGCGTTCTCCAAGCTGCAATTTCGTGGCCGGGACCATTTGTTTCTTGTCTATGTCATGACAATGCTCATGCCATTCCAAGTGACGTTAGTGCCGAATTACATGATGGTGGATAAGCTTGGGCTGCTGAATAGTACGAGTGCGATTATCTTGCCTGGCATCTTCGCAGCTTTTGGTGTGTTCATGCTCAGACAGTTCATGCTGGATATTCCATATGCCTATATCGAAGCGGCTAAGCTGGATGGAGCAGGACATTTGCGAATTTTCTACAAGATTATCTTGCCAATGATTAAACCGGGTATGGCTGCACTTGTTATTCTCTTGTTCGTCGATTATTGGAACATGGTGGAGCAGCCGCTTATTTTTCTGGACGATCCCTTCAAGCAGCCATTGTCGGTTTATTTATCCAGGATAAATGGGGAGACGGGGATTGCATTCGCTGCATCCATGCTCTACATGGCTCCGATGGTACTGTTGTTTCTGTATGCAGAAAAGTATTTCATAGAAGGCGTTCAATTGTCTGGCATTAAGGGGTGATGGTGGAGTTGAGGTTTTTGAAGCAAATCGTATTCATTGTTTTTATAGGATTGTTATTATTTTTTACGCTGTTCAGCAACACGCTGCAGTCATTGACTTTGCCGAAAGTGCGAACAGAAAAAGCGGCTGGCGGCAGTCTTTTATTTACGATTGAAGGCCATGGCAATCTGTATCCGATCGCCGAAGCGAGATTATCGAACCCAGCAGGCTGGAAGGTTCTCCAGATTCTTGTGAAAGAAGGTGATCGTGTGAAGAAGGGGCAAAAGCTAATCGTTTATGATAGCAAAACGGCCGAACGAGAATTAGAAGATGAAATAACGAACTTAGAGAAGCAGAAGATTGAGTTGGAAATTGTTCAAGATCAGTTCATCCAGTCGACCGCGCAAGGGGATGAACTTAAGATTCGGGATGCAAGACGCAATATCCAAACGCGTAAACTTGATCTAGGCACGCAGGAACGAAAAATCAACGAGTTAAAGGATCGACTGACTAGGCAGCAGGAAATAACGGCACCGTTCGATGGCATTATTAACAAAGTGAATGCGATTGAAGGCGTAACGTCAGCCAGAGAACCGGATGTTCTTATCTCGAATAGCAGCTTAGGGTATCGATTGGATATTCCTTCCAATTCAAAGTTAATTGCCAGCTTAGGGATTTCGAGCGGAGAAAAGATAGAGGTCAAGGTACATACAGCAGCAGATAAAGACCAAGAACAACAAATGCGTATGATCGATGGCACGATTGATGAAGTGGCAAATTTACAACCTCGCACCGAGAGCTCATCTGGTGAAGGAGCTGAGCTCTCTCCAACGATTTCGCAGAAGGTTCTGCGTATAAAGGTCAATGATTCTGAGCTGAAAGGGGGTGAGAAAGCAGAGATCAAATGGGAGAAACGCTCACACCAAGAGGGGCTTGTCATCTCCAATGAGGCGATTCATCAAGACCGTGACGGCATGTTTGTTTATAAAATAGACGAGCAGAGGGGGGCTTTAGGCAATGTCTTTGTTGCTCGTAAAGTCCGAATTCAGTCCAGTGAAGCGAATGGCAAAGAAACAATGATTCAAGCGGATAGCCTCTATAAGGATGACCTGATGATTATGGAAAGCAGTGAACCTTTACAAGACGGCAACCGTGTACGCTTGCAATAGATATAACTCAAGGAGGCATTTATTCGATGAAAAAGTGGATGTATATGATTTCAATTGGTATTTTAGCAACGTCAATGACCGCATGCAGTTCTGGAGGCAGCGAGAAATTGGCAAATACGGAGAAACCGGCAACCAAAGAGGGGAAAAAGGTCGTTACTTTAGCGATGCAGCTATGGCCTTCAACGATGCAGGAATCGAGCCTATTTTACCAGACATTAGAGAAAAAGTTTGAAGAAAAGTATCCGGATATCGATCTGCAAATTCAGATTTCAGAGGATTATGAGAAATACAAAAAAACGACGAATACAGCCTTGCTTGCAGGGAAAGGCCCGGATATCTTCGAAATAAGCAGTTTGCCTATCGACGATTATGTGAGCAAAAAGCTTCTTCTGAACATGGATGAGACGATGGCGAATGACAAAACATTGAATAAAAACGATTTGCAAACGAACATTCTGGAGGCATTGAAGCAGAGTGGCGGTTTGTACGCGATGCCTATCGGGTTCTCCCTGCGTGCTTTCGTAGGCGACGGGGACATCCTTAAGAACGCAACTGTCAACGATAAGAATTGGACCTGGACGGAATTTGCAAAGATCTCGAAGAAACTGGGGGAAAGCAGTAAGGAACGCCGGTACGCTTTAGCGAATGATCCTCCTGAGCTCCTTCTGCAAGAATTGATCGTGGATAAATATTCAGAGTACGTTGATCATTCAACGAAAAAGGCAAAGTTTGATTCTCCCTCGTTCGTGGGCGTGATGCAGCAAATTAAGAAAATGTACGATGACAAAGTCATGACTTCAGAACCGGCGGATATAGGCAAACAAATGTTCTATTCTACTATTCTGCAATCACCAGAGAACTTTATTAATGGTCTGCATCAAATCTTTGCAAATCCGAAACTGCTGCAAAAACCAGAACAAACAACTCGTGCGAGGATTATCACGGATTCCCGTTTCGCCATTCAAGCTAAATCTACGGTGAAAGAGGAGGCTTGGAAGGTGATTGCCTTCTTCCTATCCGAAGAAGGACAATCCCTGCAAGGAAGACATGGATTTTCAATGCTTAAATCAGTGAATGAGAAGCAGTTGAATGACATTCAGAAACAAGTTAAAAGCGGAAAGTATATGCTTCCTGACGGAAAAGCACCCAAAGTGTCAGATGAAGAATTTACGAAGTTCAAAGAGTTCATTCATACAGCGAATAACTATTCGGATGCAGACGGTAAAGTGATTTCCATGATAGGAGAAGAGTCGGCTTCCTTCTTTAGCGGACAAAAGTCTGCGGAGGAAGTAGCCAAGCTGATCCAGAACAAGGTGACCACTCTCTTAAACGAATAGCAAACATAGAAACTGAAGCAGCGCACCTCTTGCGCTGCTTTTTTCAAGTTGTACCCCAATTAGGGAACCAGAAGAAGGTCTGTCTTACAATTTAGATTGTTTGCGGTAGCTTAGAGGCGAGATGCCCGTTATTAATTTGAACGTCCGTCCGAAATGCGAAGCATGATCAAATCCGACCATGCCTGCGATTTCCGTAATATTATAGGAAGAGCTAACAAGCAGCTCACGTGCTTCTTTGATTCGAATGTTGTTGATATATTCAATGAGTGTAAAACCGATTGCATCTTTGAAGGTTCGGCAAAGGTAGGAAGAGCTTATGTCAAATTGCTGTGAAATATCACAGAGCTTAAGTGGCTCCATATAATGAACGTTTACATAACTAACGATATCCAGCACTTTCTTGTGCGTTCGGTTGGATTCAATCACCACCCTAGTTTCGTCACTGTCGAATATTTTGCGATTCAGATAGAGAAGTAATTCCACCAACAAGAGGTGCTGATACTGTTCATATCCGCGAGCTTGCTTCTTCCCCTCATGAATCATCTTCTGAAAAAGCTGTTCAATGAAGAGCTGATCCTTCCCAATCGTCTTCAAGGCATGGTAATCACTTGTGAAAAGCTCAAGCAGTTTCTCACATTGACCGTCGGTGCAGAAATGCTGTAGAAACTCTTTTTTGAATAGTAACGTGACTCGTTCATAGGTATTGTTGTTAGAATTTACTAACTTATGGATTTCGTAAATATTCATAAACAATAGAGTTCCCGCCACAACTTGATAAGTTCTCTCACCGATAACATAATAAAAATCCCCGGATACTAAATACAAAATCTCATAGGCATCATGGTAATGTCTCGAAGGCATGCTGGTATACATCTGTTTCTTGCGACTGATCTCGAAAGAAGTAGATTCATAATATACGGGATTCATAAAGCACCTCCTAAGAGAATTGTAGACTTAAAATTCAATTAAAAGCAATATTTGTATAAAAAATTAATGTTCGCAAGAATATATGTGCTGTTCGGCCAAATGTTCTGGGATATACTCTAAGTGTATTTGCTAACGGATAGCAAAGAAAGGGGGCATTTAATAATTCGATATGAAGATATTGCAAGCTGAATAGGTTTTACGGACAGGTTTACAGCGACGATGATTGGAAACTCAAATGAAGAATGAAGAGAGGGATGGACGAATGCCTAGCAACCAACCGTATCTCAAGATCAGATGGTCCTCTATTACCCGTGTCGCGCTTATTTGTTTGCTGCTTGCCATGGATATGATAGGTCTTGTCTCGAAAGCTGAGAACGCGTATGCAGCTCAAGAAACGATTGCGCAGTGGATATTCAATAACAAGGGTACAAATGGCGTATTTCCTGCTACTGGCGGTGTTTTCCAGACGACTTCATCCTTACGCGACGTAGGTACAAATACGAACGAGTACGCTTACGAGTCCGGCGAAAACAGCGTACGCAACCAAGGCTGGAATAGCGGAATAGGCACCAAATATTGGCAAGCAACCGTTTCCACAAAAGGCTACGAAAATATTCTGCTCTCCTCCCAACAAACCTCATCTAGTACAGGCCCCAAAAATTTTAATGTGCAATACAGCACAAATCAACAAAATTGGTTAGATATTCCGGGCGGAGCCCTAGTTCTAACGCAAAATAATTTCAACTGCTCTAACAATTCCTGCAAATTGACAAATCTTCCTTTGCCTTCAGGAGCTAACAACCAAGATGTGCTCTACATTCGGTGGGTCGTTAATTCCACCACAAGCGTAAGCGGAGGAACGGTGCAAAGCACGGGATCCAGCCGGATTAAAGATGTCAGTATAACCGGAACACATAGTGGCGGGGATCCAGGCAGCACGCCTACGCTTGACGTAAGCAAAATTCCTGCTTCTGGGGCTGTAGATATCTCTCTCACGACCGACATTACCGTTAAATTCAACAAATTGATTCAGCTGGACACCACTTATCAGGCTGCAATCACAGATAATAATGTGCCGCTTAGCGGTGTTTCCGCCTCACTTCTTGGCCAAGATACAGTGAAAATCAGTCATCCAAGCTTGGCTGCTGGCAAAACCTACAAGGTGACCCTCCCTAAAGCACTCATTAAAGGAGCAGCAGACGGTTTGACACCGAGCAATGATATTGTTTGGAGCTTCAAGACGAAATCTCCCGATACGGGAGCTAAAACACCTACGCTGCTTAATATGACATTTAATGGGGACCCAAAGACAAGCATGGCTTTCGACTGGTATACGGTGGAAACGGTTAAAGGTACTACCGTCCAAGTTGTTGAATCCACGCAGGTCATTGACAACCAATTCCCTGAACAACAGGCTGTTTCGTTCGCAGGCAGTGCAACTGTCATTGATACGTTAATGACGTCAAGCGATAGAAGCTCCAAAAATTATAAAAAATTCGCCAGCCACAAAGCGATTGCAAGCGGGCTCAAACCTGGAACCAAGTATACTTACCGGGTTGGCAACGGCGATGCGGATGGATGGAGCGAGTTGGGTTCATTTACAACGGACACAGCAACGAATCAGAACTTTCATTTCCTCTATGCGACAGACTCGCAAGGTTCAACCAAGTCGAATTTCGATTTGTGGCAGGATACGTTCAAGCGAGCGATTGAGAAAGCCGGTGATCCTAAGTTCATGCTTCTCACAGGAGACTTGACGGACGACGGTGATTTGGAGCAGCTCTGGCAATGGTTCTTAGGCGCACCCAAAAAGGAATTTGCCAACGTGCCCTTTGCTCCGGTTCTTGGCAATCACGAGGTAGAGGATTATCCGAATAATAACTTCTTCTACCACTTTAATTTGCCAAAAGATGTTGGAACGGGTGCACATGATGGAGCGGTGTATGCGTTTGAATATGGAGATGCGCTCTTTATGCAAATGGATGCTCAATATGAAGGCCAGGTTAATCCCTACCAAGCAGATGCTCAATTCACTAAGCAATTGGAGTGGATGCGGAACCAAGTGGCGAAGTCTGATAAGAAATGGAAGTTCGTCTCCATGCATAAGGGCGCTTATTCTTCTGGGGACAATGCATCGGCAGAAAACGAACGGGTTAAATTTTACCGTAAATATTTGATTCCCGTTTTTGATGAGCTTGGCGTAGATATGGTATTTGAAGGACATGACCATATGTATATGAGATCTTACCAAATGCTGAATAACGCTAAGGTTAATAATGTCATTATAGATGAGCAGGGCAATGCAGTGAATCCTCAAGGATCGGTATATTTGATGGGCAACTCAGCCGCTTCTAAATTCTATACGCTGAATCCCAATGCAGATACGTTCTTTGCAGCAAAAAACCTTCAGCCAAACAAGAAAATGTTTGTGGATGTTTCCATAACAAGCGATGTATTGAAGTTTACCTCATATACGGCAGTTAAAGATCAACCTCTCGCTGTTTACGATGCTTACAGTATCAAACGGTCGGATGGAAAACCTAATCCAGTAGTCAATTCAGCTGCGGTAAGACAGTCTGGCAACCGTGCCGCCATTACGTGGAATGCTCCTGCAAGCAGCACAGAACCGGTGAGAGGCTACCGCATTTATGAGAAAAACGAGAAAGTCAGCACCAATTGGAGTGTCTATGTGCCAGCCGTAAGTGGACAGAACAGCTACAGTTTTACGGTTAATGGGATAGATCCTGCCAAATCTTATAATTTTGTTATTAAGGCAGTTGGCACAAGGAATAATTCGCTGGGAACTGAAGCAGGATTTCCGTGATACCATCTGAAAAGTAGAAATAGTCCATATTTTAGTCGAGATTATTAATGGGCATGAGTTGTCAATCATTATATGATTAGGCCAAAGCTGCTTGAACGCAATGGATAACAGTGTTTCAGCGCTGCGGAGTACCCCTTGGAAGGAAGTCTCCGCAGCATTGAATGCGCTTTAAAATAGTCACTTTTATCCTAAAAGTTTAATCGCTTTAATTTGCGAATGGCATGAAAGGGGGGACAGTGACACCGCATCATTTCTGAATGATTCGAATCGTAGGGAGAAAAATAATCAATTGGAGGTATTAACATGAATATGACCAAGGTAAAACCCGCTAAAAGCACGTTGAAATTGTGCTCTATTGCTGTGCTTTGCTTCACTTTTATTTCGGCACCGTTGCTTTCACCTGCATTAGAGCAAAAAGCGGCTGCGGCTGGTGAGCAAAAACCTTTTCCACAGCAAGTAAGTTATCCTGGCATTACAAAACCTAATCATGTCACACAAGCCCAATTGAATACAGATGTCGCTACTTATTATAATTCGTGGAAGGCCAGCTATTTGAAAAACAACTTGTCCTCCTTGCCAGGCGGGTACTATGTGAAAGGGGATATAACGGGAAGCGCAGATGGGTATAAACCACTCGGCTCCTCCGAAGGTCAAGGGTACGGCATGGTGATAACTGCGTTAATGGCAGGTTATGATGCGAATGCCAAAACGATCTACGACGGTCTTTATAAAACAGCCAGAGCTTATAAAAGCTCTCAAAATGCGAACTTGATGGGTTGGGTGGTAGCGGATGCCGCAGGCGCTCAAGGGCATTTTGACTCGGCAACCGATGGGGACATCGACATTGCTTATTCCCTGATTCTAGCCCATTATCAATGGGGGTCCGCAGGTACGATCAATTATTTGGCAGAAGCCAAAAAGATGATTACAAGTGGGATCAAAGCCAGCAATGTTACGGACAACAAACGACTAAACCTTGGCGACTGGGATGGCAAAAACGTCTTGAATACGAGACCTTCGGATTGGATGCTCAGTCATTTAAGAGCCTTTTACGATGTTACCGGTGATCAAGTTTGGCTAGATGTTATTAATAATCTTTATTCGGTTTATACTTCATTCAGTGCTTCTTACTCGCCAAACACGGGGCTGATTTCTGACTTTGTCGTTGGCAATCCTCCCCAACCAGCGCCGAAAAATTATTTAAATGAGTTTCCAGAAACCAACGAATACAATTATAATGCGGCTCGTGTTCCTACAAGAATTGTTATGGACTATGCGTTATATGGAGATGCGAGAGGCAAAACGATTGTTGACAAAATTGCTACTTGGATTAAAGGGAAAACAAGCAACAATCCAAACAATGTGAAAGATGGCTATAAGTTGGATGGAACGGTGACAGGTTCCGCTAGTGGACCTGCAGGTGTTTTCGTCTCGCCATTCATTGCAGCAGCCGTATCGAACAGCAGCAATCAAGCATGGATTAATGACGGCTGGGACTTTATGAAAAGCCATAAAACTGGCTATTACGACGATAGCTTTACGATGTTGAACATGCTTTTCATCTCGGGCAACTGGTGGAAGCCAGCAGCTGGAGGAACAACTCCCGATACGCAAGCGCCTACAGCACCAGCGAACTTGACAGCAGCCGCTTCATCCAGCAGCCAAATTAATTTAACTTGGTCAGCTTCAACTGACAATGTTGGCGTTACCGGATATCAAATTTATCGTGCAGGCACACAAGTTGGAACTTCAACAACTACTTCTTACAGTGATACTGGACTCACTGCTTCCACCTCATACAGCTATACGGTCAAAGCTATTGATGCAGCAGGCAATCTTTCCGGGGCAAGCAATACAGCAACTGCTACTACCAACAGCGGAACGACACCGCCATCGAATCTAGCTCTGAACAAGACAGGTGTATCGAGTTCAAATGAATCAGCGAGCTATGCTGCGGCAAAAGCCTTCGATGGCAACGCAACAACCAGATGGGCGAGTGTCGAAGGGGTTGATCCTCAGTGGATCTATGTGGATCTTGGTTCTGTGAAGAAGATTAGCCAAGTGAAACTATCTTGGGAAGCTGCTTATGGGAAGAGCTACAAGATTCAAGTATCTACAGATAGCGGAACTCCTACGAATTGGACCGATGTTTTTTCGACAACTACGGGGAATGGTGCGATTGACGATATTTCAATTGCCCCTCAGAATGCCAGATACGTAAGACTGTATGCTACAGCTAGAGGGACTTCCTACGGATATTCGTTGTATGAATTTGAAGTATATGGGACAGATTCCTAAGTCAGAAATATTTCAAAACAAAAAGCGTACTCGATCAGATCTGATCTGATCGAGTGCGTTTTTTGCTGTTCACTCAAGGAATGATCGGGTTATTTGAAAACAAGAAATATGAAACGAAAAAAATTCTCTTTTTTAATCGGGACTTCGCCTTTATTCTTGATTAAGACAAAAGAGCAAGTTTCAATTGCCGAGTCGTACGATTAATTGAGAAGGAGATCAGATTCATTGAAACCACTCATTCAACTACTGCATTTTGGCTATCATCAGGCGATGAGCTGCATTTTTCCTGTCGCGATATTTGGAACTTTAGCTCTCTCGAGTGTAATAGAGGTACCTTTCATTCATCGATATGATGCCATTCTACTCATCCTGCTTGGCGTGCAATACTTCATGTTCCGCAGCGGATTAGAGACACGTGATGAAATCAAAGTCATCTGTATTTTTCACATCATTGGCTTGCTGTTGGAGATGTATAAAGTATGGATGGGATCGTGGTCATATCCGGAACCTGGGTATACGAAATTGCTCGGTGTTCCGCTTTATAGCGGATTTATGTATGCAAGTGTAGCAAGTTTTATGTGCCAGGTGTGGCGGAGACTGCGGATGGACATGACTGGCTGGCCTGGGCTCAGAGCTTCGGTGCTGCTAGGAGGAGCCATCTATCTCAACTTTTTTACGCATCATTATATTCCCGATTTTCGTTGGTGGTTAACAGCACTTGTGTTTATTGTCTTCTGGAAAACATGGATCCTATACCGGGTACGGACTACAACTTATCGTATGCCCTTAACTCTCGCTTTTTTCATTGTAGGCTTTGTCATTTGGTTAGCAGAAAATATAGCCACTTTCTTTGATGCCTGGCAATACCCTAATCAGCACGAAGCTTGGCGGCTCGTTAGTTTCAGCAAGATCAGCTCATGGTTCCTTCTGGTAATCATTAGCGTCATCATCGTTGCTCAACTTAAATATGTTAAAGCTAATCGAACAAGGGATACGCATACTGGTAAAATTACACAAATGTAATGATTTGGAAGAGTAAATAACGTATAATTTAACAAAAGGCTCCGGCAGCTGAAAGGGGGAACCCCAATTGAGAGTTATTAAACATGTAGTTAAAAATCCTTCTGGCATAAAAATCATTTCGTTCATGATTATAATGATTTTAGTTTCGTTAAATAATACAATTAACTTATTACATAATAAAGAGAGCGTAATTCTACTCTCCGTGTCGGTAGCGGTATTACTATTGTGTTTAGTTACTTTGTTATTGTCATTGCACAGAACCTTTAAGAAACCGGCAGAGTTAACCCTATATAATGAAAATATTATTTTAAACGGGCGTACCATTCAAGCGAAGAAAATTAAGGTAATAATGAAGATGGGATACTTTAAATCTATTATTGGAATAAAGCCATATGGGAGAAGTATTGTCCCAAGCAATATGTGTTTTAGATTTTCAAAAGAAGAAGAAATAGGCATTGCGGATATAAGTAATTGGGCACAAAAAAACAATGTGGAGATAGTAAACAAATCTTTTCTTAGATGGATATAAAATTGGGCAGGAGTGGTAGCAATGGCGCGCGTTTTATTTATTAATGGTGGATCAGAAGGACATATTAATCCTACGATTGGAGTTGTGCAAGAACTTATTTCACGTGGAGAGGAGGTCGTGTACTTTTGTATTGAAGCATTCCGGGAGCGTATAGAGAAGACGGGAGCTTCCGTACGGACATTTGACGATCACAAATTTATTAAAGCCTTTATCTCAGGTGGAAGAGATTATTTACTCGAAAGAATCAACGGTCTTTTGCTTACGGCAGATATCGTCATACCAAGCGTTCTTGAACAGATCAAAGATGATGAGCATTTTGATTACATCATTCATGATTCCATGTTTGGTTGTGGACATTTACTTGCGCAAATTCTTAAGCTTCCCGCGATCAATTCCTGTACTTCTTTTGCTCAGACCAAAGAATCATTCGATCAAATGTTGGAACAGCTTTCTCTAAAAATTCCTGCAGAAATCGTTAAACCTATATACGATAAATTTCAAAGCCTGACGGTTATGGTGAAGGGCAAATATGGTGTGGAGATCCATTCCCCTTACGAAGTGTTTTGTAATCCTGCACCACTTACACTCGTTTATACAACTAGGGAGTTCCAACCTAAGGGAGAAGCATTCGACCAAACTTACAAATTTGTAGGCCCATCAATCTCTTCACGAGTAACGCAAGAAAACTTCGACCTTTCTGCCATCAAGGAGAAAAGCCCGATTTACATTTCACTGGGTACTGTCTTTAACCAAGCAATTGATTTCTATAAGCTTTGTTTTGAGGCATTTGGGAATACGGATCATGCCATTGTCATGTCTGTTGGGAATAGAACCCAAATTTCTGATCTAGGGGAAATCCCTAAAAACTTCATCGTAAAAAATTATGTTCCACAAACGGATGTCCTGCATTTCGCTAAATTATTTATTACACATGGTGGAATGAACAGTACTCAGGAAGGCCTCTACTACGGGGTACCGCTAATTGTAATCCCACAAAGCGCGGATCAGCCGATCATAGCCGGCCAAGTCGCCAATATCGGAGCAGGCATTAAATTACAAATGGAAAGCTTGACTGCCAATCAACTACGTGAAGCCTCAGATCATGTGTTAAGCTCCTCATCTTTCAAGAATGCTGTTGCGAATAGTAGGGAATCCTTGCGAAAATCAGGTGGGTATCATCAAGCTGTTGATGAGATTTTGGAATTTACAAAACAAAATCCGAAGTACAAGCATTGAAAACAATAGTGCTGCCCCAAGCGGCCCGGATTATATTTAAAAAAGTAGCTCTAGACATTTGACTGAAGCAGGCGCCGCGGCGACCTGCTTTATTTATTGAAATAACGGCAGAATAGGATAAGGTAATACTTCTGAAATTAGCCAATACAACACCCTTAATATGTCAATATTGTATACCGACTACATTTTATCATCGCTTATAATAGTAAGCATAGTCCTCAATAATAAAGAGGGAGTTGTCCATAATGAAGATATTAATCATTGATAACGAACAACACTCTCGTGAGGCAATTAAGTTGTTAGTTAATTGGTGTTCCTATGGAATCAAGGAAATTTTTGAAGCATCAGACTCATTAGCAGCTGAAAAAATTACTATTGAAAAGCGCCCCCATTTAATTATTTCTGATATTGAGAGACATAATGAAAATGGTCTCCTTTTTTTGTTGTGGGTTTCTTATAATTATCCTGAAACGTTAATTATCATAACAACGGGACATGTTGGATTAAATGTTATCAAACATATAAAAAATGTATTTGGAGTTATCGTCAAACCAGTGGATCAAGAAACTATAGTCAAAATGATTGTGAAGGCTGTAAATGTAGTCAAAAAGTAAACACCACTTCGTTTCAAACTTTAGATGAGTTTGTTCTTGTCTTTGAGTTCAAAGTCAATTCCTTCAAGCTATTCCAATTTGCAATTACGGTTCCGGCGATAATCGTCAATACACCCGCTGCAGTAACCCAAGTGGTTGTCTCCCTATAAAATAGCATACCAACGATAACTGCAAT
Source organism: Paenibacillus ferrarius (assembly GCF_002027705.1). GTDB lineage: Bacteria > Bacillota > Bacilli > Paenibacillales > NBRC-103111 > Paenibacillus_E > Paenibacillus_E ferrarius. The sequence goes on from NZ_MBTG01000001.1 coordinate 419,400, forward strand.
TGGCGGCGATATATAGAGCCAAGTTGATGGAAAGAAAGGATTCGTCTTAGCCACAAGCCAATAGAATAGACTATGTCCAACCATAGAGCCAATAACGATTAAGTAAAGAAGAGATCCGGTTACTTTAATTGTTAATAACGACATGATGTGAACGTGTTCTGTGAATGAAGACAACACAAGAAGAAGTAGGCCCCCATAGATCATTTGGGCGGCATTTAGCGCGATGGGCGATTCCTGCGAGAAGCGTTGAATGACTCTTTTGGAGTACAAGGCAGATGAACAATAGCAGAACTCCCCGATTAATATGGCCATGCTGCCGATCAGCCACCATAGATTAGATGTTACTGTAAGGTTCGGAAGAAGCAATAAGACAACTCCACAAAATCCGATTATACAACCTAATATGGTTGTAGGTGTCGTCTTTTGCCGCATCACAAAGGTCTGTATAAAGAGTATCATGATCGGCCCCGTAGCTGACAGTACGGCAGCGATGCCAGAGGAGACATATTGCTCCGCCCAGTATAAGGTGGAAAAAGTAGCAAACGTCATCCCGAGTCCTGTAAAAAACATTTCTTTGCGGAATAGCATAGAGAAGCTGGCTTTCCGCCTACCTGCCATCCAACATAATAAAATCAAACCAGCGACAAAAAAACGAACCCCCGCAGAAAAAAAAGGTGGTGCGGATGCATCAACACCGATTTTAATCGCCAAAAAGGTTGTGGCAAAAATCAGACATACGACTAAGTAATTAAAAATAATCATGGATGTTCCCCCTCATAGTTAGTATCATACTAGATAGATAACAGAACAGATGAAGGGAGTAGAACAGATGAATGAAAAGGGAATGGCGGCAGATGACGGAAAACGGCTGTTCAAACAAGTGTATGATCACGTTATCCATCGCATTGAGCATGGAGAATGGAAGGCACATGAGAAGCTGCCTTCCATTCGTCAACTTGCCGAGGAGCTAGGCGTACACCGACTAACGGTATTTCGGGCATATCAGATGCTGAAACACAACGAGAAGGTCTATGTGAAGGAGAAATCCGGTTATTATGTAAATCCGAATGATCCTGATCGAGTTGTATTGGAGTATGGGGAGGATCAACCGATTGTAGCCTCCGGGAAGCTAATAAACTCCTTATCTGACATACAACGAGTATCCGCAGCCTATCAGTTCTCCCAAGCACTGATCGATCCTAATTTGCTTCCGAATCTTTTCCTTTCTGACTATGTAAAGAAAGTGTTTGACCTGTATCCCAAATTAATGGGCACATACTCTACCGTTCAAGGGGACGAGGAGCTTCGCGAAGTTCTTAGCCGCTATATGATGCAGAATCACCATACTCAGCTCCAGGCAAGCGATATCATGATTACAACTGGAGCGCAGCAGGCCATTGATTTATTATCACGGATATTCATTAGCCCGATGGATGCTGTTATGATAGAGCGTCCGACGTATAGTGCAGCGATTGATATTTTTCGCCAACAGCGAGCACGGTTTATTCCTGTCGACATTCACCACTATGGCTATGATATAGCGAATGTCGAGAGGTTAATGAAGCAGTATAAACCGCGATTTTTCTATATGAACCCCACCTTTCATAATCCGACGGGGTATACAGTTCCCTCATCCCAACGAAAGCAACTTGTTGAATTGGCAGAACGGTACCGGTGCTTGTTAATTGAAGACGATGCATTTCACGACATGCATTTTGATGGACCGCCTCCACAGCCTTTGTTTACTTATGATACTGAGGGATGGGTCGTTTATCTCCGCAGTTTCAGTAAATATGTGGCGCCAGGCTTGCGGATTTGTGCTATTATAGCGAGTCCAACTGTAATGAAACTGCTGTTTACTGCAAAATCGCTAGCAGACAATGGATCACCGTTAGTCAATCAGAAAATCTTTCTCCACTATTTTCAATCGGAGCGATTGCAGCAACACATAGAGAAGCTGCGTATTGCTCTCCAAGTCAGAAGGGATATTATGGAGAAGGAGTTGACTCCTACCGGTTGGAATTGGGTCAGCCCAAGAGGAGGACTTAATTTATGGATAAAATTACCGGAAGCTATTCCTGTTGAACAGTTTTTGAAAGAATGCATGCAGCAATCTATCTCCTTCGTCCCAGGTATCATTTGCGATCCGCTAAGGAAAATGCGTTCTCAGATTCGCTTGAGTTATTCCTTTATCAATGAGAAGCAATTGCAGCAAGGTGTCAAAAACCTTGTAACCGTTGCTGATCGCTATAGTTAACCATACCATAGAGGCGGTCTAGAAGATTCTGCTAAGGGACAGAAAAATAGTGCAACCATTTATAATTAAAATCGTCTAACAGTTATACAAATAATGGAATTATGTAGGGGGTAAGATGCGACTTAAATTAAGCCTGCTTTTTGCTTTTTTAATTTCTTCAAGTGTATTTGTCGGTAGTGTTTCAGCAGATTGGGCAAATATGTTTGTTGTCAATGACGGAAAAATATTCATTATATCCGAAGAACATTTAGCTCCAAAACAAATTGGTTTGAGAATAGGCAAGGTTACAAAATATTCCGATCGAGAAGGTACGTATTCCGGAAACTTTTCCAATCGATATGCAAAGGGAACTGGATATTATGAAATTATTGGCGTTGAGGTAAATGAAGCAATTGCGATTAAAGATGATAAGGGTTTGTATATTAAAGCAACTTATGGCGGTGAATATGCAGGGGACAGGTATACTGGGATAGACTTTTTTCCATATGTTCTCGCGGTGCTCTTAGTGTTTATTAGTGGTTATTTAATAAGGAAGAAAATTAAACTTTAGCTGAATAAACGACAATTCAAGGCTGCCGGTCATCGGTAGCCTTTTCGTACGAAAGGGCAGCATTTTCATGCTGCTTACAATTGTGTTCGAACTATTATAGAGCGCTTTCACGATGAATTCAATGGACAAAAACGATTCCTTGTTGTGGACTTTTTTCACTATGAATAAGCCTTGCAAGTTGATCCTTTTTTGTGTGAAAATCAGTTTACAGGCGGTATGAAAGAAGGGGAGGATGGTGTCGATGCTAAAGTTCAGGTCCATTCAATTCAAGTTATTCGTAACGTATTCCATCCTCATCACAGCCATCGTAGCCATTGCAGCTATTTCATTTTATTACTATGTCTCGGACATTTTAAGCAAAAGAGATTCGGAATCTATTTTTCAATCGACGACTTATATTTCCACACAGCTCGATTCGCTCATTCAGAACATCGACAACGCTGCTGTCAAGGTCATTTTCTCGGACGACATCAAGCAATTATTTTTTGAAGAAGATAATCCGGTCGACCCAACGATTTCCTCTTACAATGTTAGAAAAATGAACGATTATATTTTTTCGATTATGGGTCCAATTCAATTGGATTGGCAAATTAATCTTTTTGATATGAATGGGCGCTTTTTTGGTACAGGCAATAATTCCGTCAGCAAGCTTTACCCAGGCGGGAAGATGAACACTATTACATGGGTCAAAGATACGCTTGCTGCCGACGGTGCGAAGGTGATTTCACCTCCTCATTCGGATGAATGGGACAGTTCGGGCAAGACGGTTATTTCTTTGGCTCGCGTCTTCTCGTGGGCTTTGGGCGGAAAGCAGCAGGGCATCCTGGAAATTCAACAAAGCTACACCGTTATGGCTAATTTGATTGGAAAGCTTATGGCTGAGCCTAATGGCGGGGCTAGTGTAAATAAATCGATATATATTTATAATCAGGCAGGGAATCTGATCTATCCTTATAGCAATCAGCCCAACGCATATCCGGAGTTCTATTGGAAGCAGCTGCAAAGAGAGAATCTGGCAACTGGCACATCAACGATTAACAATCCGCTTAATAAGCAGCGTGAAATTATGGCTTATACGCATTCGAACTACACCGATTGGATTGTTGTGGCCGTAGAATCAGAAAATGTGCTGCTGCAGCCTGTTGAGACGTTTCGCAATTCGATGTTTATCGCTGTGTTCGGCTTGCTGCTGGTTACCTTAATCGTCTCGTTCTTCGTTGCGAGGGGGTTGACGCTGCCTATTAAGGAAATGCACAAGTCCATCCGCGCACTGCGGGTCGATACGCTGCTGCCGTCATCACAGATCGAAAGCAATACCAGCTTGAATGAACTGGATATTCTGAACACGTCGTTCAAGCGAATGTGCATTCGACTACAGGATTCTATTGAAGAAGTCATCCAGTCGCGTTCGCAGGAAATGCAGGCCCGAATGGTTGCCTTGCAGTCGCAGATGAATCCTCACTTTCTCTATAACACGATTACGCTGATCAGCATCATGGCCGAGGAGAAGGAGGATCATGATATCGTAAAGGTATGCAAGCATCTTTCGAAAATGCTGCGCTACATCTTATCCAATCATGCGAGGAACGTAACCATGTCGGATGAAGTGGCATATGCCGCGAGCTATTTGACTTTGATGCAGATTCGATATGGCGAGAAGCTAAGATTTCAAATTGATGTCGATCCAGCCATGATGGAGGTTGCCGTACCGATTCTAATCATTCAACCGATCGTGGAAAACTGTATGAAATATGGTATTCATGTTGCTCCGCCTTGGAAGATCGAGTTGACTGGAAGAACAGATGGGGAGAAGTGGACGATACATATTCGCGATTACGGCGGAGGCTTTACCCCTGAAGCGCTGCAAGCCTTGTCCCAGCCAAAGCTGAATTTGTATGCTCAGGAATCGCAGGGAAAAGGGTTGGGACTCAAAAACATTGCTGAGAGACTACAGCTTTTGTACGGAGAAGAAGCCATTTTCGAAGCCTCCAACCACCCGGAAGGCGGGGCATGGATAGTGATAGGCGGCTTGATTCAGCAATCGGACCAAGATTCTAAACCATCAGAGGAGGAGCTGGCAGGATGAGAGCAAACACGAAGGGGTCCTACCGAATTCTTATAGCGGAAGACGAACCCCTGATCATGAGAAATATCGCCGCGAAAATTGAAAATGCCACGGATCAGTTTGAAATTCTGTATGCTGAGAACGGAAAAGAAGCTTTGGATGTGATTGAAGCCTTGCGGCCGCAGGTGCTTTTTACGGACATTCAAATGCCGCAGATGAACGGAATTGAATTGATTAAGCAGGTTTCCAGCAAATATCCACGCATTCAGATTGTTGTCATCAGCGGGCATGACGAATTCGATTACGCCCAGCAGGCGCTCCGCTACGGAGCCAGAGACTTCCTGCTTAAGCCGCTCGATGCTGATGATATTAAAAAAACGTTATCCCGCTTATGCGCTCAGCTAGATCAAGAAAAAGCATTTTCCCAAAAGGAACAAGTGCAATCCGCTCTTCAAACAGGAGAGATCCTTCCACAGCATGCAGCTTTGCAAGACAGTGTTTTTCAGCTTTTTCTAATTCAAATCGGGCATTTGGCGAATGCTTCGTATTCGTCTGGACTAGCTGGATTTTTTGATCATTTATGGATGAAGGTGAACAGAAGCAAAGCCATTCCAACCCTGCTTGGAGACGCAGAAGACTGGTGGCTGGTGGACCAACTATCCTTCCACGGCAAGTATCTTGTGATCAAAACAGAGGAAGCGGTCATGCAGCAACCTATTGTTTGTGCTGATGCTTTGATGGCAGCGGTTCGCGAGCAAGTAGAGCCTTATCCCGTCACCATCGTTTATGCAGCGGAGCCTGCAAAACTGGAGAAATTGTGGAGCACCTCACAAGGATTGAGAGTCGCCATGGAAAAAGGGCTCGCTCCCGGTAGGTCGGCTATCTTCTCGAACACCGGCAAAGTAAGGGATTTACCGTCGGCATGGATCGATCCCAACACCCAGCACAAGCTGGTCTCTTTCATCCAAGGAAATAAGAGAGTGAACTTCAACAAGGAGCTGTGCAGCTTATTCGAGCATTGGACCGTGGAAGCTTACCCGCAAAAATGGATCGAGAAAAAATTGCAGCATCTCATTCAAATTGTCCATCAGCAGGCGATTCATTTCTCTGATGAGGAAATATTCCATCTGGAGTACGATATGCTGAATACCCTCTATACGGCTGCCGATTTCCCGAGCATTTCCGAGAGAATTCTGACCCTTTTAGTAAACACAGCCTTTCTAAATGAGGAGCATCTTTCGGAAGGAGCTGAGGAGTTGACCCATTCAATCGAGAGCTACTTAAAGACAAACTTTGCCCATCCGATCACGCTGGAGGATATTGCGGCCAAATTCAATTTCGACTCCTCCTACTTAACGAAAATTTTCAAAAAATACAAGCATATGACACCAATAAAATACTTAATCTCGCTGCGTATGGACGAGGCCAAGCGCTTGATACAGCAGCATCCAGAGTTAAGCTTTAAAGAAATTGGGGCGATCGTTGGTTACCCGGATTCACATTATTTCAGCCGCATCTTCAAGAATATGACTGGACAAAATCTATCGGACTACAGTGAGGGAATGAAGCTGCAAGGTGAATAATAAGGTGAAAAAAGTCCATCGCAACTAGCGCATTTTGTGCATCGAAGACAAAATGAAAACGCTTTATAATTCAGAGGCAGACGAAAAATAGTCTGAAAAAAGCTTAGGGGGAATGAACATTGAAAAAATCTCTTCTAGTGATGCTTACCTGTATCTCGACATTTTCACTTGTGATCTCAGGCTGCGGCAGCAGTTCCAAAGATGCAGCAAGCTCAGTGAAACCAGCAGAAAGTACAGCAGCAACGCAAGCTCCAACAGCAAAGCCGGAGGCAGCCAAAAAGGATGTAACGATTACAGTTGGTGCTTCTCAAAACTGGATTAAAGACATTGACCGTAAGCTTGCTGATCAATTCACACAAAAAACCGGCATAAAAATTGATTTTCAGGTGAATCCGGATGATCAGTATATCAATATTCTCAAAACCAAGATTGCGACGAAAGAAGCGCCGGACATCCTCTATATGGCGAGCGGCATCGGAATTGACAGCTTTCAGCCGGAAAAGAATTTTATGGACTTATCGAACGAGCCTTGGGCAGCCAATTATACAGACTGGGCCAAAGCGGGAGCAAGCATTGGCGGCAAGATCTACGGATTCAACACATGGTCTGTTGATGGTTGGGGCTTGCTTTACAATACGGATATTTTTGCCAAGTACAACTTGCAACCGCCAAAAACGTATGCAGAGTTTACGCAAATTTGCGATACGCTTCTAAAGAATGGCATCACACCGATTTTCGAAAATGCCAAAGATGAATGGCATCTGCCAATCTGGCTGCAGGAATTGGCTGGAGCTGCGGTCAAAGAAGATCCGGGATTCATCGATAAATTGAATAACAATACAGGGAAATTTGCCGACAGCAAAGTGTTGGCAACCGGTCTGGGTCAATACAATGAGATGAACAAAAAGGGGTACTTCGGCAAAGACGCTTTATCGAACGAATGGACCAAAGGCTATGAAGCTATGGGGTCCGGAAAATACGCGATGGATCTCGTCTATACGACCTATCAACAGGAAGTATTGGCGAAGTTCCCGAACTCGGGTGCGGATAAATGGAAGATGTTCCCGGTTCCAATGGGGGACAATACAACATTTGGCCATTCTGCCGGAGGGATTATCCGCGTTGTGAATAAAGAAACGAAAAACATCGATTCGATTCGTCAATATTTCGCTTTCCTATCCAGTCAGGACAATTTAAAAGCATACTATACGGAGCGCAAAGATTTAGGCCCGATTTCTTTTAAAGGAATAGTAGTTGCACCTGCAACGCAAGCTCTGCAAAGCGTACAATCCATTGCCAGCTCTCAGCTTATTGATTTAAACGATTCCGTCAAATTCTATGGGGATTCAGGGGCTATCATCGCCAAGGCGATGCAAGACATGTTGTTTGGCAAATTAACACCGTTAGATGTCTTGAAAAAATTGGACGACAACAGAGAAAAATCTTTCAAAGCAACTGCCAAATAATTGGATGGACATCAAAGCGGGTTCGCCGGTGAGCAAAAAAAGCATATTCTAGCGTTCACCGGCGCCGCTTGTCCTTCTGACTTTACTGACATATGGCTAATAGGAAGCAGGGGCGATATGAATACTAAGAAGATTTACCCATTATATTTTCTAATATTACCGGTAGGCATTTATACACTTCTGTACTTTACCCCAAGTTTATTCAGCTTTTACTACGCTCTGACCGACTGGAATACGTATAACGAAAACATGCGCTTTATTGGGCTGGATAATTTCAGGGATATGTTGAAAGATCGCGCGCTTTACTGGGAATATATTTCACATACTTTTGAATTTGCACTTTCGACTACACTGTTGAAAAATTTGCTGGGCTTATCTTTAGCTTTGCTGTTGAACGAAGGACTCCGCACGAAAAATGTGCTCCGATCGATCTTTTATTTGCCCGTAACGATCTCTCCTCTGATAATCGGGTTGATTTTTTCCTCGGTATTCGATTCGAGCCATGGCTTAATCAACAATTTCCTAGGCTATATTGGACTGGAGAGTTGGAAGCATGCTTGGCTGGTAGATGTAAAATTCGCCATGCTTTCCGTTGTTTCGGTAGAAACATGGAAGTTTATCGGCTTTAATATGATTATTTATTTGGCCGGCTTGCAAACCATCTCGCGCTCTTATTATGAGGCGGCTTCCATAGACGGTTCAAGCAAATGGCAGCAGCTCATTCATATTACACTGCCCCTTATCATGCCTGCGATTACGATTAATCTGATATTGAATCTCATCAACGGTTTTAAGGTATTTGATCTCATCTTTGTCCTTACCAAAGGTGGTCCCGGCAATACGACAGAAGTTCTGAACACCGCTGTTTTCAGAGAGTTTTCTTCTGGGCGCTACGGCTCAGCGACAGCCATTGGTATTATCCTGTTTTTAATGACCACCTTGATTGCGCTCTCTACGCTAAGCCTGCTGTCCAGGCGGTCGGAGGTTAGCGAATGAAAATTTTCAAAGAAGTTTCGGTATGGTTGCTCACGTTAGTCATTTTGATTCCTTTATTTTTGGTCGTTATTAATTCAGTGAAAACATCGGCGGAAGCGGATTCAATGAATCTCAGCTTTCCCAAACACATTCAATTTAATAATTACGCGACAGTTATAAAAGAAGGGAAAATGATCCGCGCTTTTAAAAATAGCATGATCATTACCGTCGGTTCGGTACTGCTTACGAATATCGCGTCCGCCATGGGGGCTTTTGTTCTGTCCAGAAGAAGAACACAGCTCAATAAAATGCTGTATTACTATTTTATTGTTGGCTTGATCGCACCTGTCAATATGATACCGACGATTAAGATTATGCAATCCTTGCACATCATGAATACGTTTCAAGGAATCATCTTACTTTATTCGGCATTGATGATGCCCTTTACCGTCTTTCTCTATTACGGATTCATTCATTCCGTCCCAAGAGAAATGGATGAATCGGCGGTGATAGATGGCAGCAACGCTTGGCAGCTTTTTTTTCGAATTCAATATCCGCTGCTTATGCCGGTGACGATTACTTCGCTGCTGATTAATTTCATGAATGCTTGGAATGACTTTATCCTGCCCCTATATGTATTTAACAAATCGACGAATAACCCGATGACACTGGCCGTTTATAACTTTTATGGCACCTATATATCCAGCTGGAATCTAGTATGCGCGGCAATCGTGCTGACCACGCTGCCGATTGTCATCGTGTATTTATTTGGGCAGCGCTATATTGTATCAGGCATGCTTTCAGGTGCGGTGAAAGGCTGATTCCATAGGAGTAGAGTGTCGCAGCGGAAATAATTGTCCATAGGAGGGAAATCAATGGAATCAATGGATGCAAGGGAGCGCCTCAGTTTAAATCAAATCACAACGGAGCGCTGGAGCTTGAAGGAAGCGGTCGAGGGAAGCGCCCGAGCGGGAATTCCTTGGATCGGCTTATGGCGCACAAAGTAACCGAAACAGGTCTTGCTGAAAGCAAGCGGTTAGTGCGTGACGCTGGATTAAGTGTATCCAGCCTATGCCGAGGGGGAATGTTTCCGGCGGCTAGCGCGGATGAGCGCCGGACCAAACTAGACGATAATCGCCGTGCTATCGAAGAGGCTGCCGAGCTGGGTGCTGAGGTGTTGGTGCTGGTTTGCGGGGCTGCTCCTGACCGGGATATAGACAGCGCACGGCAATGGGTGGAGGAAGGCATTGCTGAGCTTGTCCCTTATGCTCAGTCTCATGGAATTCGATTGGGGATCGAGCCGCTGCATCCGATGTTTGCCGCAGAACGATCGGTGGTCGTTACTTTAGCCCAAGCAAATGCTATGGCCGAGAAATTTACGCCGCAGCAGGTTGGCGTTATTATCGATGTGTTCCATGTATGGTGGGACCCCGACTTGTATCCTCAAATTCAAAGGGCAAGCGGACGAATATTGGGCTTTCACGTTTCTGATTGGATCGTACCTACGCCGGATATGTTGATGGGACGGGGGATGATGGGGGATGGCGTGATTGAGCTGAGACGAATACGCAAGGCGGTGGAAGCGGCAGGGTACCAAGGGCCGATTGAGGTAGAAATATTCAATCAAACGATTTGGGATCAACCGGGAGACGAGGTTCTGGCTTTGCTGAAAAAGCGTTATGCAAGTCATGTCTGATGATTCGGGAGGAACGCCGCAATGAGCAATCGTAGAGTGATCGATCTCTCCATCCAAGGAATTCATTTGTATGAGGTCAAACATGAAGAAGGGGATGTGATTATGGAGCATGACCATCCTTTCCATGAAATTCTATATGCATTGGATGGCGAGGGTCAAATTACACTTGACGGAAAGCAGTTGGATTTCAACAAGGACCATGGCGTTGTGATCGTCCCGTTCTCGCCGCATGCGGTAGTATCCGATTCCAATCTGACGATTCTCGTGCTCGCCTTTGATGCACAACTGCTGGACATCTCTGTACAAAAAGAGCTGCTCGCCGTCTTTTTCAACGTTTCCAGCTTGATCCGCTTGAATCCATTTCTCGGCAGCGAGCTTCGGCAGCTGCTGCGGAAAATGCTGTTCGAGCTGTCTCGCGGAAATCCGCTGAATTTTTTCGCCATGAAGCTTAAATTATCCGAGCTGCTGCTTGTGCTTGCAAGGGCGCAGCAGCCTTCGCACGTTATTGACGCGGACAGCTTGCGTGCGGAGAAGCTGCGTCTTTATATTGATACGCATTACTTTGAAATTCTGCATTCGAACGATATTTCCGTCAAATTGGGCATGAGTACCAGGCATGTTACTAATATTTTTAAAAAGCAGTATTCGATTACGCCGATTCAATATTTGACTGAGGTCCGAATCGAAATGGCCAAAAAAATGCTTGTCGAAACGGACAAGGAGATTGTCTGCATTTGCTTTGAGGTGGGTTTTGAAACCTTATCCAGTTTCTACAGAATGTTCAAAAATTATATCCAGATGTCCCCAAACCAATATCGGGTCGTCCATCGGGTGCGGTCCAGAAATGAACAGGTTTTAGTATGAATGGTGATCGATAAAACGTGCACTGTTTTTAGTAACAAATTTCTGATTTTCGGAAGCTTAATTTTTTTATTTAACCTATTGTTAAATAAGGGAGTTCTTATCTCGTTTAATTGCCAACGCTATCTTAGAAGAACTTCCCAAAAATTAATTAGGAGGTGCTTTAAGAATGTCAACGTTCAAATCAAGACAAAAAGGCTATGTCTGGGGGTTATTGTTGGTGTTTGTGTTGTCGGTTGCACTACCGACAGGATTAAGTGGTCCGACTACAGCGTTTGCTTCCGAGCAAGCGGATGACTGGGCGGCGATTCAGAGCCTGCTCTCTGGCATTTCACCAACCGTTACTACACCGATTAGCGGCGTGCAAACGAAAAATTACTCGCCGGGTCAGCTTCTAGGTAACGGGAATATCGGTGTGGTGGCCGGCGATACCGTCAGCAGTCAGAAATTTTATTTTGGCAAGAACGATTTCTGGGGGAATGCCATTAAGAATCCGACGGATACAGCCAATTCTCCTTCATGGCAGCCGTCAATCTTGTCCGCCGGCGGACTAACGATCAATTCTCCTACTGCTGGCACGAACCCAGCTTCAGTCTACAGCATGAAACAGGATATTCAGAACGCCCAAGTCATTACGAACATGCAGTTCGGCAGCACGACCGTAACGATGAACTCTTGGACAGCAGATTCGGACGACGTGTTCGTTACCGAGTTATCAAGTCCAGCTGGGAGCAGCGCTGTCACGATAAACGCGGATTTATGGGTGCCGGATAAAATTACGATATCCAACGTCTCACAGGACAATAACAGCACGTATCCGTATTCAAGCGGGATTACGAGCGGAGTACTTTGGGTCTCGCGCGAGAACAATTTGAATGGCGCCTCCGACTATAAGTCGCGAATTGCCGTAGCGACTAAGCTGTTAGGGGGCTCCTTCAGCGGTACGACGGACGGCACAGCGGATGCCAAAGGAACGTTTACTTTGAGTCCGGGGACAACCGTGCAGCTTATTACGACTATCAAAAGCGGCATCGGAATCGGCAGTGCAGCCCCATCTTTAACTACCGTGAAGAATAATGCAATCAATGGCGTGAATGCCTTAACCGCAGCGAATATCACAACGCTGAAAGCCGAACACCAAACCTGGTGGAAGGACTTCTGGATGAAATCCTATGTGAACCTGAATGACAGCGTCATGAATAAATTTTATTTTGGCGCGCTTTATGTGTTGGGGGCTTCCAGCAGAGCGAACAGCGTTGCGCCGCCATCGATTTGGGGCAACTGGATAACCAACGATATACCTAATTGGGGCGGTAGATATTTCTTGAATTACAATGCGGAGGCGCTGTATTATGGAGCTTTCTCCAGCAATCGCTCCGATTCGGTATTGCCTTATAGCAACGTGATTGTGAAAGAATCGCCATTTCAGCAAAATAAAACGGCTTCGGCGGGTTATAAAGGTATTTTGTATCAAAGGAGCCTTGCGCCTTACAATTTAATTACAACTCCGCCTTCCATTAATACACCCGCTTCATCCAAGGATTGGACGAAACTTCAGGACCAGAAGTCCGATGGCAGTTTCGCGGTGATGCCGCTAATCTGGTATTACGAGTACACAGGGGATAAAACCTATTTGCAAAATACGTTATATCCGCTTGCCAAAAATATTGAAGCGTTTTTTCTCGATTATGTAACGAAAGTGGATCTGGGCGGCGGGAATTATAAATATGATATCCAGCATAGCTCGGCACATGAAGGCGGAGACGATTTGAATCCTGCCATCGACATTGGCTTTATCAAAAGATATTCCCAATTCCTGATTGATGCGAGTCAAACGTTGGGTGTGGACGCGAACCTAGTAGCTAAATGGCAGGATTTGCGCGATCATATCGCTGCTTACCCTACCCAGAATTTCACGGTGAACGGTGTGGCGAATACACCAGTTTATGTGTTAATGGAAGTTATGGGACCTAACGATGCTGCTCCCGCATACATCTACGTTGATGGACAGCCGGTTCAATTGGAAGGCTCTGTTTTTCCAGGAGAATCTTATGTCAGCACCGACACGGCATACAAACAAACCGCTACAAATACGCTAAGCTATATGCATCCTTGGACTTTAACGGGATACAGCAACCATAACGGCTTCCCGAAAGTTTGGCCGATTGCGGCAAGATTAGGCTGGCCTGCAGCGGATCTGTTGAGTAAGTTCAAGGCATCTCTGACGAACACGACTTCGACCAAGCTGTGGAGAGCAAGCAATGTAACAGCTTTTGAAGGCGGAGGCGGTATCGAGACATCTGGAGCCATTGAGGGTGTGAATTCGATGCTGATGCAAACGGAGAACGGTGTGATCAAGTTATTTCCCGACTGGCCGACGAGCAATGACGCTTCCTTTAAGCGGCTCCTAGCCAAAGGCGGCTTCGAAGTGTCGAGCGCATTATCAAGCGGAGCTGTAAGCAGTATTCAAATTAATAATGTGAATAAGCAGCAAATCAGTTTGCCTGTCACGATTAAAAATCCGTGGAGCAGCGGTACACCAAATGTACAACCGCTTGACTCGAATGGAAATCCTAGCGGAAGCGCATTTACGCCGACAGTAAGCGGTGGCAATATTACATTCAGCGCGGATTACAATCAAAAATACCAGATTACCATTGGCACATCTACACCGACACCGACGCCAACAGTAACACCAACTCCTACGGCAACACCGACGCCAACAGCAACTCCAACTCCTACGGCAACACCGACTCCTACTGCGACACCAACGCCGACACCGACTCCTACCCCAACGCCAACAGCAACTAATTATGAGGCGGAAGCGGCTACCTTGAGCGGTACGGTAGGGATTGCCAGTTGTTCTTATTGCTCCGCAGGCAATGCGGTCAATAATATTGGAAACGGCACGACAAATTATGTGACCTTTGCCAATGTCAATGTCGCAGCGGCAGGGACTTACACGATGAAAATCAATTATTTAACCAACAACACCAAGACCTATTATATAAGTATTAATGGCGGTGCTGGAACAGCTTACCCTTTAACGGGCACTTCTTGGAGCACGACTTACAATACGACGATCTCCATCCAGCTGAATGCAGGGAATAATACGATTAAATTTTATAACAATACAGGCAGCGCGCCGAATCTGGATAGTATCGTTATTCAGTAGGTATTGCCGGGAACAGAACCCTATTCTGTCAAAAAGATCGCTTGCTCCATTAGCCTATTTGGCTTAGTGGAGGGCGGTCTTTTTTGCCATTTTGGAAAGTAGGAGGGTCCCATTTTTGAGAGGGGTTGAAGAGAAGGGCTTGTTTCATTGGATTAATTCCAATGGAAGTTAGTGTTAGCAGCTTAATGGCGGATTGCATTGGATAAACTCCAATGCATAATCTAACAAGCGGCTATTTTGAGGGAAAATGAATGTTTGCATTGGATTAATTCCAATGAATGCTGGAAATCAGCCCTCTAGAGGCTGATTTCACTGGACAAAATCCAATGAAAAGGATAAATATCCATGGCAGAAGGGCTTTTGCCCACTACTAGCCATTTAATTTAACTATATTAACTATTAACTGCACTAATCATCGTTAACCAACTTTTTGGCTCCCACAGAAGAGACAGATCCACCCTAATCGGAGGACAATTGGAAGGAGGGAGAATTGCATGATCAGCTGTCTGAAAACAGGATAAAATCAATTTCCATAATAAAGAATGCAGTTCCTATATGCATAAGACTTATTCGCTTTAGCTGACTTATGATATGAATATTCCTTTACTTGAAGGCAATGAAAGGGGAACTACAAATGGCAGAATATACAATCGGAATCATCATGAACGGAGTAACTGGCCGGATGGGAACCAATCAGCATCTGATCCGTTCTATCCTTGCAATCCGCAATCAGGGCGGGGTGAAGCTTGCCAGTGGGGATGTGCTAATGCCCGATCCGATTTTGGTTGGACGGCAAGAGCATAAGCTGCAAGCGCTGGCGAAGACGCATGGCATTGCGCGTTGGAGCACGAACCTTGACGAATGCTTGGCAGATGAACGTGACCAGATTTATTTTGATTCGCAAATGACGAGCTTCCGTGTAGATAGCATTCGCAAGGCAATTGCTGCAGGCAAGCATATTTATTGTGAAAAGCCTACGGCCGCTAACTTGGAGGAATCCTTGGAGCTGGCACGGCTGGCCAAGGATGCCGGCGTAAAAAATGGCGTTGTGCAGGATAAACTCTTTCTACCAGGGCTGTTGAAGCTAAAAAGGCTGATCGATGCCGGATTTTTCGGTCACATTTTAGCTGTGCGGATGGAGTTTGGCTATTGGGTGTTTGAGGGGGACTGGCAGCCAGGACAGCGTCCATCATGGAATTACCGGAAGGAGGATGGCGGCGGCATTATCGTGGACATGTTCGCGCACTGGCGCTATGTGATCGATCATTTGTTCGGGAAGATTCGCAGCGTCTCTTGTCTGGGAGCAACCCATATTCCGCAGCGATGGGATGAGAACGGGAAAAGCTATGCCAGCACGGCAGACGATGCGGCTTATGCAACGTTTGAGCTGGAGGGCGGCATTGTGGTGCAGGCTAATTCCTCTTGGGCGGTTCGCGTGAACCGAGAGGATTTGCTGACGATTCAAGTCGACGGTACGGAAGGCAGCGCAGTTGCGGGCTTGCGTGATTGCAAGGTGCAGCACCGGGTGAATACGTGTAAACCTGTTTGGAATCCGGACATTCCGAATCCGTTCAATTTCAGGGAGTTGTGGAGTGAGGTACCGGACAACCAACTTTTTGATAACGCATTCAAGATACAGTGGGAAATGTTTCTGAAGCATGTTCATGAAGATCAGCCGTTCCCATGGGATTTGCTTGAAGGTGCCAAGGGAACGCAATTGTCCGAGCTTGCCCTGCTTTCATGGCAAAAGCGATGTTGGTTGGATGTACCGGAACTGGAGCTCTAGGAGGGAAGCGGAATGGTTACGTTAAAGCTGCCGCATGAAGACGGCTCATTACATGCCTATACCACGCAAAGCGCAGGATCTTATGCGGGAAAAGCTGGAATTACTGGAAAGCCACTAAAAAGCCGCATCGCTTTCTCAGCGGCGCATGTCGTTTGTGATCCGTTGGCTAATACAGATCCGCTCGCCAACGCTCAAGTGGATTGGGATGCGACAATGGCATATCGTCGCTACTTGTGGTCGCTTGGGCTTTCCGTAGCGGAAGCGATGGATACTGCCCAGCGCGGCATGGGTCTAGGATGGGAAACGTCAAAAGAGCTGATTCAACGATCGGTCGCCGAGGCGCGTGCAGTGGGTGGACATATCGCCTGCGGTGCAGGTACGGATCATTTGATTCCCAGCTCGCAAATTACGCTTGCCAGCATTGAGCAGGCATATGAAGAGCAATGCGCTTTTGTGGAAAAGCAAGGGGGACAGATTATCTTGATGGCGAGCAGAGCCTTGGCCCGTTCTGCGAAAGGACCGGAAGATTATGAGCGGATATACGGCCGAATTCTGCGTCAAGTATCTCAGCCAGTCATCCTCCACTGGCTGGGAGATATGTTCGATCCGGTGCTAAAGGGCTATTGGGGACATGACAGCCTAGAGCAGGCGATGGACATATGCTTGCGTATTATTCGGACACATGCCGATAAAATCGACGGCATCAAAATCTCTTTGCTTGATGCGGACAAGGAAATCGCAATGCGCCGTCTTCTTCCGCAGAACGTTCGCATGTATACGGGTGATGATTTCAATTACCCAACATTGATTGCAGGAGATGAGCAAGGCTACAGTCATGCTTTGCTTGGCATTTTCGATGCGATTGCTCCTGCAGCCGCAGCCGCAATTCAGGCGCTGGATGAAGGGGATTTAAACGAATATAGCTTGCTGCTTGAGAAGACGGTGCCATTGGCGCGGCATATTTTTCAAAAACCGACCTCATCTTATAAAACGGGGATTGTCTTCATGGCGTATTTGAACGGTCATCAAGGGCATTTCCGGATGATTGCGGGAGCCGAAAGTTCCCGCTCGGTTATTCATCTTGCGCGTATATTCACCCTGGCTGATCAAGCAGGTCTTCTGACTGACCCTGAGGAGGCTGCCAAGCGAATGCAGCAGGTACTCCTGCTTTCAGGCATTCATTAACTTTCGTTAATTGGAAGGGGTCGAGCGATGTCCATGGATGCGGATTTTATATGCCAGCTGTTGTTTTGGCAAGAGGAGCAATGGGAACGCTGCGGCAATGACGACTCACAGAAGAATATCGATTGGATTGGAGGACTCAATATGGAAACGGAACCAACAGCAGTCATGGATTGTTTGCATGTTATCGACGGCAAGTACGTTCCATCGCACAATCAAAAAACGTTTGTGAATACGAATCCGGCTACGGAACAGATGATCGGCAGCGTAGCGGAGGGAGGCAAAACGGAAATCGATTGGGCGGTGGCAGCCGCAAGAAAAGCCTACTATGGCGGGTGGAAGAACAGTAAATGGAGTGAAAGGGCAGCCATTCTGCGCCGTATCGGTGAGCTGATCCTACAGCGCAAGGATGAATTGGCCATGCTGGAGTCGCTCGATACCGGGAAGCCGTTATCGTTGTCAACAGCCGTAGATATTCCGCGCGCAGCTGGCAGCTTTCACTATTTCTCGAGTCTTATCTCGACGCTGGGAACGGAAGCTTACCCGATGGAAGTTGGAGCGCTCAATTATGTGATCCGCAAGCCTATTGGTGTCGTAGGCTTGATCTGCCCTTGGAACTTGCCGCTTCTGCTGCTTAGCGCCAAGCTGGCTCCTTGCTTGGCGATGGGAAATACCGTCGTCATCAAGCCGGCGGAATGGACGCCAATGACGGCAACCGTGCTTGCGCAGATATGCAAGGATGCCGGTCTTCCTGACGGCGTAGTTAATATCGTTCACGGCTTTGGCAAGGATGCCGCAGGCGAAGCGTTGGCGGAACATCCAGATGTGAGCGCAATCGCTTTTACAGGCGAAAATCATACAGGCAAACAGATTATGAGAGCGGCGGCAGGCAATTTGAAAAGATTGTCCTTCGAGCTGGGCGGGAAAAATCCGAACCTTATTTTTGCGGATTGCGACCTCGATAAGGTTGTGGATACGACGATTCGTTCCAGTTTTATTAATCAAGGCGAGGTGTGCCTCAGTGGTTCGCGGATCTATGTGCAGCGAGCCATTTATGAAACTTTCTTGCAGCGTTTTGTAGCCAAGACCCGCGAACAGGTTGTCGGCGATCCGATGCAAGCCCAAACGAACATAGGCGCCTTGATAAGCAAGGAGCATTACGAGCGCGTGCTCCGTTATATCGATCTTGCCCGTGAAGAAGGAGGTACGATTGAAACAGGCGGCAGCAGAGTCAAGGGTTGCGAGAAAGGCTATTTCGTCGAACCGACGATCATTACCGGTGTATCCCAAGATTCCCGCGTCGTTCGGGAAGAAATTTTCGGTCCCGTAGTGACGATTCAGGTATTCGATACCGAGGAGGAGGTCATCCGGCAGGCCAATGATTCGCATTATGGATTAAGTGCTTCCATATGGACCAATGATGTCAGCTGCGCATTTCGGGTAGCCGAGCAGATCGAAGTCGGATTAACTTGGGTCAATACGTGGTTTCTCCGTGATCCGAGAACGCCTTACGGCGGTGTCAAAGAGAGTGGGATTGGACGGCAGGGCGGCATGTACAGCATTGATTTTTATAGCGACATCTCGACGATTTGCATGAAGTATTAGAGCTGACGGAATGGAGTGAGACGCATGGAGAAAATAAAGGTGATTCAAATCGGACTTGGCGGCTTTGGAAAGTTTTGGCTAGGCGCCGTATTGAATGTGGAAGAAGTGGAACTGGTCGCCGTGGTGGATATGGAAGAGAGTAATTTAGCGGTGGCGGCCCAAAGGTTGGCAGGGAGAAATATTCCGCTGTATCAAGACCACACAAAAGCGCTGCGCGAAGTGAAGGCAGATCTCGTGCTGCTAATTACACCGCCACATACGCATAGAGCTTTAACGATCGATGCGGTGGAAGCCGGCATGCATGTGATTATGGAGAAGCCGGTCTCCAGCAGTTACGAAGATGCCGTTGAAATATATAAATTCGCCCAAACCTGCGGCAAATACGTCATGGTCAATCAAAACTACCGCCGCAGACCCGTTATTCAAGCGCTCAAAGCTTGCGTGGATTCAGGTAAAGTAGGCACAATCGAAAATGTGGAATGGCGGTTTTCCTTGGATCACAAGAATATCGAACTTACCGGTTGGCGCCGGGCTTTCAATGACATCATGCTGAAAGAAATGAGCATTCATCATTTTGACTCCGTTCGATATATTCTCGGGACAAATCCGATTACGGTCTATGCGGAAAGCATGAATCCTACTTGGAGTCCAATCAATGGCGACTCAGTGACCGCAGCTGTGTTTAACTTTGAAGACGGCGTATTCATGACTTACTTTGGAAGTTGGGTGAATAAGGGGAAGAGCACTTCATGGAACGGAGATATTATTCTTACGGGCAGTCAAGGAGCTATTGAGCTGAAGGACGATGTACCTCAGATTGTTTTACCGGATGGTACGCGGGAGAATATTCCGATTCCTGTCTTTGAATTCAATGATTCGGATTATCTGGAATATTCAATCGGAGATATGGTCGATGCGATCCGAGAACGCAGATTACCTGCTACGCATATTGGAGACAACCTGATTAGCTGGTCGATGGCATGCAGTGCGGCGGACTCGGCGAAAAGCGGCATGAAAATAAAAATAGAGCCACTAAAGGAGATCTAAACATGGAATCAACGATTAACGTTACCGTATGGAATGAATTTAGACACGAATTGAATTATGAGCCAGCGATGAAAATATATCCGCAAGGCATTCATCGCGTCATTGGAGATTATTTGAGCAAACAGCGATTAAACGTTACTACAGCAACCTTGGATGAGCCGGAGCACGGGCTGACCGATGAAGTGTTGAACCGCACCGATGTGCTTGTCTGGTGGGGACATATCGCAGGCGATGAAGTACGGGATGACATTGTTGAGAAAATACACGATCGTATCCTAAATGGGATGGGACTCATCGTACTGCATTCAGCTTCCCAATCGAAAATATTTAAAAAGTTGATGGGCACCTCGTGCAATATCAAATGGCGGGAAGCCAACGAGAAGGAACGCATCTGGATTCTCCAACCGAACCACCCTATCACCGAAGGGCTTGGAGAGTATATCGAGCTGGCGGAAGAGGAGATGTACGGCGAGTTTTTTGATGTCCCGGCGCCGGATGAGCTCATTATGGTGAGCTGGTTCCAGGGTGGAGAAATATTCCGCAGCGGTATGACTTATACGAGAGGCAAAGGGAAGATTTTCGTCTTTAGACCTGGGCACGAAACCTCGCCTACGTACCATAATCAGGAAATCCTGAAGGTGATTGCGAATTCTGTCCACTGGGCCGCACCAGTGAAGGGTACGACAGTGCCAGTCTTCGGCAACGTCAAGCCGCTGGAGGAGCTTTAAACGCTGCAAATTATAATGAAACGGCAGAGATGCCGTTTTTTTGTGTTTTTTAGCAATAGAAAATTAGCAATAGAAAAGAAATGACGTTATTTTCTATATGGTATTATGGAATATATATCCGGATAAAGAGGTGTATTTAAGTGAATTATACCGAGCTAATAGAGTCATACAAAAGAGATTTGCAGCGTTATTCCTTGGATCAATTAAGGTATATATCCGAGCTGGGTGTTTGGTCGTTGGGCCAAATGTATGATCATTTGATACTTGCTGCGCTCGATTACCTTGACAAAGTGGAAATATGCGCTTCCTCAAATGAGGAGCAAATTCAAGGGAAAACAGAAGGCGGCGCGCAATTGTTTGCTATCGGTGCATTCCCTCCGATCAAAATCAAGCTGCCGGACGGTCCCGAAAATAATCCCAGTAATTCTGAAAGTAAAGACGACCTTTTGAATGGACTCGATTTAGTAGTAAAGAGAATGTCTGAATGGGAAGCGAAATTAGATGCAATAAACCCAAATTATAAAGTCAAACATGACGGCTTTGGATGGCTCAACGCGCGCGAGTGGCTTGATTTGGCAAGTATGCATTTTCACCATCATCTGCGCCAAAAGGATGAACTGGTTCAAAAGCTTGTTTAAGGAAATAAAAGACCCCCAGAATCCACAATAAAGTGGAAATGAAGGTCTTTGCCTGTTCTTATTCTTGTGGAATTTCGTTAAAGAAGGTTACATCTTCAATTGGCAGCCTTGTTGTAGGACGACCAGGGGTAGCAGCCTTGCCGATGGCTATTAGCATAACCGGAGTGTAGCGGTCTGAAATACCAAAAGCTTCTACGAACTTTCCTTTGTCGTAGCCACCCATCGGGACTGTATCATAACCTTTGGCACGAGCGATATTCATGAGCTGCATGGATACTAATCCGCAATCGACATTGACGATTTGGCGAATGGCTTCCTGTGGCATACTTGCAAACATGTTTGTATAGCGTTCTATAAAAGAACTGGCTGTTTGCTCAGGCATGAAACCTGCATCGACTGCTTGGCCATAAATCTTCTCGGCCAATTTAATATTCTCCAAGTCGCCGAGTATGGCAATGATAGCCGAAGCCTCGACCACTTGTTGTTGGTTGAACGCAATTGGAAGCAGCTTCTGCTGAAGTTCGGGCGAGTCGATCACAAGAAAGCGCCACGGCTGCAAGTTAGCGGATGAAGGAGCCAATGTAGCTTCCTGCAATATTTCGGTTAATTCCTCCCGGGAAATCTTGACTGCTGGATCGTAGTTTCGGACGGAGCGGCGTTCTCGAATAACATCGGAAAAAAGTTGTTGTTCTAACAGCTGGGTTGGTTGCAAATCGGACATGGTTTCTCTCTCCATTTCTATATTTAAACTAACTTCATTTATATCATAAAGCATGACATTAGTGTTAATGTCAAGAAAAAATGAGTCAGTGATGCGTATAAATAACATAATCCTAATCAGTCATGACCGATCCCCATGAGAATTTACAAAATGTATGCCTAATATGGTATATTAAGTGTGTGAAATTAAAACCAAACAATGAGAGGATGTTTATTCTTGGCAAAACTTACACCTTATATTATCTCTGAGGACTCGAGAGCTCAAGCTGCATTCTACATTAGCTCGCTCGGCGGAGAAGTTGTGTCCGTTATGACGCATGGCCAAATGGGCGATGAATCAGAAGCAAACAAGGACAAGGTCATGCACATGTGTATTGCTGTCGCGGGAGTTAACCTGTTTTTGAGCGATTTCGCTGGCCATAGTCATGGGAATGGTTTGAGTTTGAATCTTGAATTCGCTTCGGAAGACGAGGGCCGCGATGCCTATACCAAGCTTTCGGATAGCGGTAATGTACAATTCCCTTTCGGAGAGGCACCTTGGGGCGGCTTTTTCGGACAGTTCGTGGACAAGTTCGGTGTGCCCTGGATGATTACCGCTCATTAGTCCAATAATTTCAAAACTGTTAAAAATAACCTGATATTGACTTAAAGGCAGCCAGTAATTGTGGCTGTTTTTTTGCCATTATAGAAAGTCTTAATTTTTAGGAGAGGATTGTGGTGTTGCTCTTTTGAAAGTGTGCAAATTTATGGAGAGGGAGCCCCACTTTGTGAGAAGGGATGAAGTGAGAAGTAGATTGCATTGGAATTATTCCAATGCAATCAAGTTTGAAGAGCTGGAAGGACGATTTCATTGGATAAACTCCAATACATAATCTAAAAAGCAGCCATTTTGAGAGTTAATGAATAATTTCATTGGATTATTTCCCGTGCAAGCTTGCAATAAGCACTTTGACGGCTGATTTCATTGGACAAATTCCAATGGAGAAGAAGAAAGCCTCTTGGCTTTATTTCTGCTTGGCCTGAGCCTGTTTCTGGGCATCATCCGCTTGTTTCGCTTGCAGTAATTGTTCTTGTCCTTTATCTTGAATCGTCTTAAGTGCCTCATCAGCTGATTTCTTCCCATCGATGACGGCTTGAATTTCTTGATTGGCGAGCATGCTGAACGGCTGGTAGAAGCCAACTGGAATTTTCTCGTAACCTTTATAGCTCTTGTCAGGATTAGGTTTCAGGAGATAAAATGGCTCAAGATTATGGCCGTTTCTCTCTTTGGAGTATGCGGTGCGAGTCATCAGGCTGTTAGAAGACTTGGACATGACTCTAGCAAATTCGTCGCTGTTGATATATTTGATGAATTCCCAAGCCGCACGCGTATTCGGCGACTGGGCATTGATACCGAATAGATTGGATACGGAAACCGTGTTAGAAAAGTCCGGATTTTGTGGATCAATGGGAACCGTGACGATATCCCAATTGACAGGCTTCACATCTTTCAGACGGTCTTTAGCCTCTTGCAGAGTTTGCATCATATAGTTGCCGTCAATCGTCATTGCAACCTTGCCCATAGCGAACAAATTTTCTTTGAGATAATCCTCGTACATGCGCGGCGCATTAGAATCGTTGTTTTGATTTTTGGGCATGTACAACGCACCGGATTTCAGAGAGTCGACGGTAAGCTGAAGAGCTTTCTTCCAGGCATCTGTCTGGATCGTCAGCTTCATCTGCTCAGGATCGATGTAATCCAGACCCAGCGTCGTGCCGATGCTGCTCATATATTGATAGGCGACTCCTTCGCGCATGTAAGAATAAGCGGAAAATCCATAAATTCGCTGATCTCCCTGACCATTGGTCGGGAATCGTTTGGCGAGATTAATAACATCTTCCCAGCTCATCTTATTTTTCGGAAGTTCTATGCCATACTGCTCGAAGAGATCCTTATTATAGAATAGAGCCTGGCTGTAGAAGTCTGGTGAAAGTCCATATAATTTGCCTTCTCCTTTGAGCTTAATCGTCTCCAGAGTAGCTGGAAGGATCTGCTCCACATCGAATTTATCCTGCTTAATGACATCGTCCAGCGCATACAGACGTCCTTTTTGTACGAACTTTTCCAGTTGGTCGGTGCCGTTAACGAGGATAATATCCGGCTTTTCTTCCTCAATGAGTTTATCTAGCGCTTCTTGAGGATCTTGGCCAGATCCATAAATGCCTTGATTTGAGATAACCTCTACGTCAATATTCGGATTTTTGGCCATGAAAAGATTGCCGTACTGTTGGTAAAAGGAATTTTTGTCATAATACATCACTTTAATCGTTGCTTTCTCGTCTTTCCCCAACTTCTTAAGCGATCCATCTTCTCTTGAACTACCATCAGCCTTCACCGAAAAATTACACCCTGTCAGCGAAGCAGTTACCGCAATGGCAGCAAGTGTACACATCCAACGTTTCATTTGATTCCCTCCATCTTTATCTATTACCAAATATAGTAATATTTCCTTCACTATCATACACATATCGGATTGATAATACAAATTATTCCATAATTAGTAGAATAGAAGATTGTTTTGTCGAATTTAAAGGCTCTCCAATCCGTAGGGATGGGGGAATGGTACCGACTCTTTTCTGATAATGGGGAAAAGGGCTGCCATTCGGCAGCCCTTTTAACAGTGAAATCACTTTTTTCGTTCAACGGATGAATGTGACTGAAGAATCTCGAGCGGATTTAAGTAAAATCCCCTCGTCTGACGTGAATATGCGCGCGATCGGATCTGCTGCTTTCAGCAGCAAGTGACCTGAACTGTCCAGCAGAACGACGCCGTAGTCATCGTTTTCGCCAAACTGGCATACAAGCCGATTGTTCAATACTTGCACATTGGCGACCGGTGTTGTCCATACGAGCGGATCATCCCCGTTCGGATCGGCCTGGTACAGCTCGAATCGGTTCGCGTCCTTCTTGGTTGTATAAAATACGTTGCCATCGATACTGTCAAACCAAGATACAGCATGGTCGGACAGTTTCATTTCGCGAGTCCCGTCTAGCGCGGACGAATATAAAGCATTGTCCTCATCTTTTACATAGTATAGCTTGTTATCGATAAGCCGGAACCAGCTGACGTTCGAGTCGATAATTTTATTGCTTTTATTCGTTTGTAGATTGATTTTGTAAATCTTATTTGCATCGGATTTGCTGTGTGTAGCAAGCAGGTACACATCGTCTCCTATGACGGCTGTAGATAAAGCATTAACTCCTACGTTTTCAACGTCACCGTTGTTAATGACATGACCACCGTATATTACGCTCGGATCCCCGACGCTCTTGGGTTTCGCTACATCCTGCCCCGGAGGCAATAATAACAAGTTGTCGCGTGCTAACGCCGCTAAGCCCAGTTTAACAATCAACGTACCATATAGCGTGTCGCGGAAGTCCATATATCCAAAATACCCCGAGTTCAAAGACTCTGCTTTCCGGTCAATACCAATTTTCACGAACTCGTCGTGACCCATAAAACCTCCCCCAAGGTGATAGGTAAACCACAGCGTGTTGTCACGGATTTGAAAGGATAAAGGAGTATGCTGAAGATCAAAACTCCCGATGTCATAAGTATATATCTCCTGCTTAAGTGATGGCTGCTGCACGGGAACCCGATATACATGGTTTGTCGTACCCGTCGTCTCGACGAAGTAGTAATCCCCCTTGAAAAGGGCGACATCGTTCTCTCCGGCATAAGCAGGGAGGCCGACAGTTTGCAGCTGCGGATTAAAAGATGTGATGCTGAGGCCCTTGGCATCGTCCCACCGGTAATCCCATCCGAACTCGTTGTGCGCAAAGCCCCATGTCAACGGAAAATACGTCATATCCCGGAAGCTTAGCAACGGGTATTCTTCTTTGGAATTGTCAATCGTCTTCCCGTTGATCGTGACGGAGGATGCTGGAACCTCCGCCGCGTAGGCGGCTGCGTTGCGACGATCGGTCTTGTATGGCTCATACGAGGAGGTCACTTGGCTTTGCTTAATAGTCAAACCTTCGCTCGGAGACCAATTCGCCTCCAAACCAAGCAGTCTAGTATCGTTCCACGTCATCGGAAAATAGGTGATATCGCGATAAACCAGCAACGGGTATTTGCGGTATTGATTTTCCACCGTGTGACCGTTCAGGTTCACTACAAAATCCGGCAGCGTTACCCTCACGCTCATATCTGCAGCTCGACTATGTCCCGCAGGCGCCAATAAGCTTATGCATATTGAAAAAACGACCGCATTTCCGGCCCATTTTGTTCTCATCATTGTCTCCGCTCCTCTCGGTTGATATATACGCTGGAACATGGTAAAAAGTTACAGCTCGCTTTTGCTAGATCGTGAATGGAGACTATCATGGATCTAGTGCCTTTTTTCAAGTAAAATTGTGGTAAAATATTGCTGATAACATCGATTAGATAGCCTAAAGAAATGTTTGGGAGTGAGGCAATGGAATTTGAAATCCACATTACGCTCAATGATTTAAAGCTTGACGAGAAGGATGCTTTTATAAGCATTTGTCAATCGGAACGATTGAAACCTGTTATGATCATCTTGGATCATGGAAATTACATCAATCAACCGATGATTACAGGAGTTATCCACCGTACAGATTTTCATGAAGCTAATAAAGAAATTGAAAAGATTGCAGATAAGTTTCAAAATAACGGCTTTATAGTTGTTAGAAAAAAAATAGAAATTTCTCCAAAGGAAGAAGAGTATTTTCACCAGCCAATCATCAAAAGTTCTAAACCTTATTTTGAATGGCATGGCAAAGTACAGGTTGATGATGTTGCTATGTTAAAAAATTTATGTGAAGGTCATGGCGGACATATTTCAAGAAACTCTTTAAATGTGAATGGGAAAGTGAGATTTATAACCGTCAGAGAATATGAAAGTGCGCAACAGTTTTACGATCGAGTAGAAAAGATACATACCATTTTGAACGTAAATAAAATAGAGCTATTGAAAGAACAATATGAATTATGTATCTATGACAGTAGGGAAGAGTTGGACAGCGGATGGATTTCATAATTTTATTGGCGGGGGACACATATGAGTGGAATGAATAAGGTAAAAGATTTGAATGATGAGGTAAGAGAGCTCGTTGTTTTAGAAGCGCTTTTGAGAAGAGTATCTCTTGTGCACATGCCATTTGTATTAAAAGGCAGCTTGCTAACGAGACAATTTATGGACAACCGAGAAATTCGGTCCGTGGAAGATATAGACTTTTTGTATGCAGGCAAGATCAAAGACGTTGAACATGCGCGTGAAACATTTACAAATTGGATGATTCAAGTGACCGAACTGGACCTAAACGACGGGATACGATTTAGAAGTTTTCGAGACAATGCATTTTGGCGATATATCGATTATGCAATGGCAGATGATTTTCCGACGGTTAATACGGATATTGCCTATTATTTCGAAGGGGAAGAAGGGGAAGCGCGTCAGTATCACGAGTTTTGTCTGGATGTTTCCTTTAACTTAGAACTGGGAATAGAACCCGTTTCTATAGTATATCAATCTGTATTGGTTGATAGCTTCTTTGTTCCGTTCACCGTTCCGCTTTCAATCCAGGTTGCTTGGAAACTGCATCAAACAATAGTGAGACCTAGGTTTAAAGATCTTTATGATCTAAAACATTTATTATCACATCCAACTTACGACCAGAGTGCGCTTAAGGAAACCTTACAGGCTCTCGTCAATGAATGCAATATAGATCGGGCTATTACAAAAGCTGATATAAAAAAGATACTTGTCGACGATTTATATGATCTCTATCCTTTATTATCCGAAGATTATGATTTGAAAAAGTATGCTGGAAACATGACTCTTGACATATATTTTATGCAAATTGTGACTGATTTACGTAAAAAAATGGATCTATCCGGGATAAATGCGGATGCTTTTGAAAATCTACCAAGTCCAACATAACATTTTTAACTAATTTGAACCTTTAATGGAGATAGGAGGACAGGTACAAAATGAAAATATATGTGATTATCCAAACCATGGTGTTGGCTGCCCTACTTGCTGCAGGCTGTGATCATTCTATACCGGAAAATGTTCCAACTTCCCAGCAAACGCCTGAAACGAAGCCCGCTCAAGTTGTGTTGGAGGGTTTTCCCATGCCATTAACAAGCGGAAATCGCATATATTTTTATCATGAAGGCGATATGACGGGATGGACGATCGACCGTCCACCCAATGCCAGCGTCAGAACGGGGCTGCAAGTCTATCGTACGGATACCCGTGGTGGAAATTGGGCTTACACTCAGCTGCCAATCGAGCAGTCATGGGAGGCTGAAGTGGATCGAGATCATCTCCTGACATCACTTCATCAAAATGGCCCTTCTTTGATCATGCTGCAATCGGAGCCAAAAGAGAATCTGACACGAAAAACGCTGTACCGATCAGAAGACAATGGAACAACCTGGACCTTTGATGGTGACTTAACATCCAGTATCAGCGGGGAAGTCGCTTCAATGATGATTCAAGAGGATGGAATAGGCTATATCACCTCCTCCTACAAAATGAAGGATGTGATTCCCTTTTATCGCACAACGGATAGCGGGAAGAGCTGGATCGTACAAGAGTTTCCTCATCAGAGGGACTTTCAGTTCGCAGTGGCATATCCACCAGAACTTGGCGAGGATGGGGTGGGAACGGTCAGAGTCGATTATACAAAGGAACAGGGAACGGATTCTGTTTATTACGAAACCACAGACAACGGCTCAAACTGGCATCTCTTCGAAACGGCATCGATCCTGCGATTTCATGGCGACCCAGCTGCTCTTGATACCATAAAACGCTTTGCCGACCATTGGTTAGCTCAAGATGAGCAGAAAGTCGGCAAGCTGTTGGAAGTGGGAGCATCCGTATCGTGGATTACTTCAATGAAGACGCACAGATATACGTTTATCAGAGCATATCCGCCTTCAAATGAACCAGATCAGGATCAGCTATGCGTCGGGCTTCAATACCAAACGGATGTAAAAGACGATCCGGCTATTGGAACTATGGCGGTCTGTGTGCGAAAGCAAAAAAGCAGCAATGAGTGGAGAGTCTACATGTTGGATTGATGGACTCATGCTGAAAAGGTTTATCTCATAGCAGTAGCAGATTGTCCTTCAACAACGTGATGAGCGATCAGAGTTTCGCTTGGGATGTCTTGATTGTTAATCTTATTAATCAATAAATCTGCCAGTCTTGTGCCTATTTCATTCACATTATAATCAACTGTTGTAATTGCCGGATTAATGTACTTCAGCACATCGATATTATCAAAACCCATAAGACCGATTTGCTCAGGAACTTTGATTTTACGATCATTTAACCATTTCAGCACTTCAAGGGCATATACGTCACTAGAACATAGAATCGCGCTTGAAGAATCCGTCGTATCCATCAAGGTTTCTAATTCGGCTAAATAGTTCTTCTGGGCGATAATGTCAAACCGCATATCAGGGGTTGCTTCGCAAGCTTCAATAAAACCGTTATAACGTTGTTCGGGAACATGAATATTTTCTTTTCCTTTCCTCATTAGCGGAGGACTTATGTAGATCAAACGGCGGTACCCTTGTTGGATTAAAAAGGAGACAGAGTCCTGGATGGCTTGTTTGTCATCGATCCAGATGTAGGGAAAAGGGCCGTTAAGGCGATTCCCGAATGTCACAATAGGCGTTCGAGAGCGAAGCAGGAGAGATTCGAACTTTTTGTTGAAATTTGCCGGGAGCAGTGCGATGCCATCAACTCTACGGTCTAATAAATTATTGATATACTCCAATTCGAGCTCTTTGTCGCGATGAGATAAGACCAGATATACGATATACCCCCGTTTGCGGGCTTCGGCTTCGAAAGCATGAAAGAGTTGGGAGAAAATACGATTATGGATATCGAAAAGTACAATACCCAAGGTTTTCGTATGGCCTTTAACGAGGCTTTGGGCCAAAAAATGAGGGCGATAGCCGAGCTCTTCAGCAACGCGCAGTATCTTCTCGCGCGTTTCAGGATGAATACCTGGGCGATTGTTTAAGGCTCTATCCACCGTTCCCCGTGTAACGCCACAGAGTTCCGCGATTTGCTTGCTAGTTATATTCATACCAATTGTGGCCTCCTGACCAAGGAATCATTTGGTCTAATCCTAGCGTAACTGAAGGGCAAGGTCAATACTTCGTGCTCGTGAACGATATAGAAAATGGTAATGTAGGAAAGCTGGTTTATATTTTAAATAAAGCGTTTACAAATTTAGAGTCATTTGATAAGATGGATTCGTTCACGTGCACGATCCATGTTGTGGAGCTCCAATATTACCACAGTGATGTAAGATTAGTGTCTGAGGGACGCCTCTGACCACTAATTGGTTTTCCGCTATTTTTTTTATTAATTTCCGTTCACGTGCACGAACCTTCAAGCGACCATGAACAACAGCGAAGACAGACATCTGGCCGCACCGGAAGAGAGTATTTTCGGGAGTGTGGAACCACAATCTGTTAAGGATGGTGTTGACAATGAGAAAGGTCTGGGTCTTTCTAATCATTTTTTCACTTGGATGGTCGTTAGTCGCATGCAGCTCAGGGGAAGGGTCCTCCAAGTCAAACCAAGCGGAGCTTACCTTAGTTTGGAGCAAGAATGAAGCATCCGATGAACAGTTAACTACGATTTTGGCAGAGTTTAATAAGCTTAACCCGGATATTAAAGTGAAGCGAGTTGAAGTGGTCAACAGTAGTTGGGCTGATTATTTCAATAAAATTCAAACGATGATTGCTGGCGGGAATTCGCCTGACGTGATTCGGGTCGCTATCGAAGGTATTCAGATGTTTGCTAAGCAAGATCTGCTTCTCCCGCTGGATTCCTATATGAAAGCTGATCCAGCAGCCATGGAGAATTATAATGATCTGCATCCCAAGCTCCAGTCGCCATTTGTCATCGACAATAAAACGTATGGTTTTGTTTGGGACTGGAATAATGTTGTGATGCATTTCAACACCGATCTCCTCAAACAAGCTGGGCTATCCACGCCGAATAAGAACTGGACGAAAGATGATTTCCTCCAGTATGCGCAGAAGCTTACCACGGAGAAGGACGGCAAAAAGACGTTTGGCTTTGCCATTCCAAACTACTATTTTGGGGCATCAGCATGGTTGTTTAATAATAACGCAAGTATACTTAACGACGATATGACTACAAGTAAGCTGGATGATCCTAATGCCATCGAGATGATGCAATTTTTTCAAGATTTAATCTATAAATACAAAGTCGCACCAGTTCCAAGTCCCAAAGATGATGCAATACAGATGTTAATGAATGGTCAGGTTGCCATGATGTCGGCTGGAAAATGGCCCTTTGGCACGTATGAAAAGAATAAATTTACGAACATTGACGTGCAGTTTTTACCAACGTTCAAGACCAATAAAGTTATTTTTGGTTCAGGTGCATTCCCCGTATTGAAATCGACGAAATATCCGGAAGCGGCCTACAAGCTTTCAGCCTTTCTTGGTGGTGTGTACTCCCAGAAGACAACACTTTCGAATACATCAATCCCAACGCGTATTTCTGTCATGAATGAAGTGTTGCCTAAGACACCGGCGCAGAATTGGAAGGTATATGCGGAGAGTGCCGATATTGCCAAAGCCGTTGAAGCCCCGATGCAATATGGCGAAATTCAAGGTGTATTCGATCGACATGTGTCGGAAATTCTGTCTAACCAATCCGATGCGGCGACGGCAATGAAGAAGGCCAAACAAGAAATCGATGCCATCCTGAAAAAATGACGCTGAATCCGTGTGCCAAGGGCGATCAAAATGATCGCCCGGCACCCCGATTCATAGGAGGGAGCAAGCATGTTAGTGAACCGTACGCGGTCCAACATGATTATTGGGTTGTTATTTTTGGCCCCAGCGTTGCTGTTTTTCATTCTATTTATTGGTGAACCCGTCGTCGCAACGCTCTATCTTAGTTTTACGAAATACAACGTCCTAACACCGTCCCGATGGACCGGTTTCGCCAATGTGAAGCATCTCTTCAGCGATAGTCGGCTGTGGTTGACCTATGGAAACACACTCAAATACATCGCTATTTTAACGCCGATGCATGCGATTCTTGGACTGCTAATTGCGCTTGCGGTGAACAGAAATATTTCTAAAGGGTGGAAATATGTGTACCGGACGATCTTTTATTTCCCGGTACTCGCAACATCAGCAGCGGTAGCCGTCGCATGGCAATTCATCTTTAACACAGATTTCGGTATTTTGAATTACTTTCTTGGCAAGTTCGGTATCGATCCAATTCCATGGATGCAATCTCCCAATTGGGTTTACTTGGCTGTAGCTATTTATAGTTTCTGGAAATTTATCGGCAATGCTTTTCTGTATTATTTGATTGGGCTGCAAAGCATTCCGGAAGCGCTCTATGAAGCGGCCGAAATCGACGGCGCCAGCAGCATCCAACGATTTTTCGCCATCACCGTACCGATGTTATCACCGACTATTTTCTTTGTTCTTGTTACAACACTTATTGGTGCGATGCAAATTTTTGATGAACCGTACCTTATTACCTCTGGAGGGCCTGGAGATGCATCCCGATCGGTGAATATGTATATCTATGAGGTTGCGTTCCAGCATCATGATATGGGATACGCCTCCATGTTATCGCTCAGTTTGTTCCTTCTCATACTGTGCGTGACGATTATTCAATTCTCGTTCAGTCACAAATGGGTGAATTATGATCGCGAGTAAGAGAGAGAGGAGTTGATGATTGTGGAGGTATCGTACCAACAGATGTTAGGGACTGCCAGAAGAACAAGGAAACGGATCGGTCTGGGACGAATTGTTTTGGACGGCGGCTTGCTGATTCTGTCCTTTCTCATGCTAGTTCCATTCTTGTGGATAATCGCCACCTCGCTCAGGCTGCCGAAAGATTCCTTCTCACTGCCGCCAGCGATATTTCCAACTGCTTGGCATATTAGCAACTACGCAGAGGTGTTCGCGAAGGTACCGTTTGTCGATTTTATCTCCAACAGCTTGAAAATTTGCGTAATTATTGTGATCGGACATATCTTTATCTCGAGTATGGCAGCTTTTGCCTTCTCACGTATTGCTTTTCCCGGTCGAAATGTGCTCTTTCTCATCTTTCTCTCTGGTCTTATGATCCCAGGGCAGGTAACAATTATCCCTCAGTTTATCATGATGTCGAAGCTAGGGTTGATTGATTCCCATTTGGCGCTCATCCTGCCTGGACTTATCAATCCGTTCGGCATATTCATGATTCGGCAGACCATGATGTCGATATCGTTCTCCTTCGATGAAGCCGCATATATGGACGGAGCTAGCCGGTTATGGGTATTTCTTAAAATCATTCTTCCCATGTCATTCCCTGCGGTAGTCGTTACATCGGTCATTAGCTTTATCGCGCATTGGAATGACTTTTTCAGACCGCTTATTTTCTTGAATTCATTCGAAAAAATGACGCTGCCGATTGGGATGACGGCTTTAACGGGCGCGTTTGGCACGGGGAATTTATCGGCCATCTTGGCGGGAGTTACCTTATCGCTTATCGTACCGCTGCTTTTTTACATTTTCGGTCAGAAATACCTATTGGATGGCATGACGGCGGGCGGTCTTAAAGTGTAGAAACGAGCAGAAATCATGCAAGCCAAGTAATATAAGGAGGCATTTTCCATGGCAAATGAAAACAGGTTTACATATACAGGTGCAAAAACAGGCGAAATTTCCTTTCCGCTTGGGGGCATTGGAACAGGCAGTATTGGTCTAGCGGGCAATGGCAGGCTTATTGATTGGGAAATATTCAACCGGCCGAACAAACTGAGTTTTAATGGATTCTCGTTCTTCGCGGTAAAGGCTGAACATAATGGCGAGGTCAAATTAACAAAGGTACTTCATGGGGATATGAAAGCGCCATATACGGGTGAGGGAAAAGGGAAATATGAGGGATATGGCTATGGACCTAGGAGGGAAAATATGGCCGGGTTCCCTCACTTCGCGAATACGTCGTTCAAAGGCCAGTTTCCGTTCGCAGAAATGACATTCGATGATGTGGAGGACCCCATAAGCATCAAAATGACCTCATTTAATCCTTTTATTCCGCTAAACGATCGAGACTCGTCGATTCCTTGTGCGATTTTCGAATATGAAGTAAGCAATCGTTCACTGGATGAACTGGACATCAGCGTAGTTGGCTGCATCACGAATCCATTTCATAAGGGAGCCTATAACGAAGCCTTCGAGGTTCACAATCGTCATGGAATTCTCATGTCCTCTATGCACTATCAAGATACGGAAGCTGAGTTTGGCAATCTCACGTTAATGACTGACCATGAGGATGTGAGCTGCCAATCCTATTGGTACCGCGGGGGATGGTTCGACAATTTGACCGTGTTTTGGAAGGATTTTCGTAGGCCAGGCCGCTTTCAAGAGAGAAAATATGAGGGCCCTCGCGAACTCGATCCTCTGAGAATGCACGAAAAACATCAAGATGTCAGCCTGCTTAGCACCCATCGCACGATCGCTCCTGGGGAAAAGGCGACGTTTCGATTCGTCTTAACATGGCACATCCCCAATTGCGTTAACTTTTGGAATCCGGGCAAGCTTGATGGAAAAGAACAATTGCCTACTTGGAAAAATTATTACGCGACGCTGTTTCGCGACTCCACGGATACGGCGAACTATGTTATGGATCACTATGATCGGCTGTATGCAGATACTCGGCTGTTCCAAGAGACGTTGTTCCGTTCAACACTTCCGGATGAGGTTCTTGATGCTGTCAGCAGCAACATTTCAATATTGAAATCATCTACCGTGCTGCGGTTGACCGATGGAACTCTCTATGGATTTGAAGGCGTGCATACGAACGAAGGCTCTTGCGAAGGCTCATGCACGCACGTATGGAACTACGAACAAGCTACGGCGTTTCTGTTCCCGGCGTTAGCACGGTCAATGAGAAATATCGACTACAAATATGCCCAATTTGAAAATGGTAAAATGGCATTTCGCCTCATGCTTCCAGCCGAGCGAACGACACTTGAAAATGATTTTAGAGCGGCTGTCGATGGTCAAATGGGAGGGATTATCAAAACCTATCGGGAATGGAAAGTATCCGGTGATACAGAGTGGCTGGGCTCGATCTGGCCGCAGGTTCGGAAAGCGCTGGAATATGCTTGGGAACCGACGAATGAGGACCAGTGGGACGCCGATAAGGATGGCGTCATGGAAGGGCGTCAGCATCATACGCTGGATATGGAACTATTTGGACCGAACTCTTGGTTGACATCTATGTACTTGACCGCACTCAAAGCTGCAGCAAGCATGGCAGATGCATTAGGTGAACAGGATAAAGCGGAAGAATACGAAGCAATCTGGCTGCGAGGGTCCTCTTGGGCAAATCAACATTTATTCAATGGTCAGTACTTTCATCAGGTGGTTAATATCCAGGATAAGTCTATCCTCGAAAAATTCGGAGCCGAAGATGTTTATTGGAACGAGGAGTCAGGTGAGCACAAGTACCAAATCGGCGAAGGCTGCGGTATTGATCAAGTGCTTGGTCAATGGTTCGCCCACCTTGCGGGATTAGGCTATGTCCTTGAGCCTCATAAGGTGAAACAGGCGCTTCAGTCGGTGTATGAGCACAATTACATCGAGAATTTACGTGATTATCCTAATGCATGCCGTATCTACGGTTTGAATGAAGAGGCAGGGCTTATGATTTGTACATGGCCGAAGGATAACAGCCCTATCGTTCCGGTTCCCTATGCGGATGAATGCATGAATGGATTTGAATATCAGGCGGCCTCGCATATGATCTATGAGGGACTTGTCGAGGAAGGGCTTGCCGTCGTGAAGTCCATACGCGATCGCTATGATGGAGAGCGCCGTAACCCATGGAATGAATTTGAATGCGGAAGCAACTATGTACGATCGATGGCTTCATATGGGTTGCTTCTTGCGCTAAGTGGTTTTGAATATGATATGGTACAAGGACATATCGGCTTCAGTCCAAAATGGCAAGAAGCAGATTTCCGCTGCTTCTGGAGCTTGCACGAGGGATGGGGCGAGATTCGCGTAAATCACGAGCAAATTGAATTCGAAGTGCTGAGAGGTCAACTCAAACTGGCTAGCTTTGGATGTGATTTACTAGCAGGGAAAACCGTCAACAACGTTACGATCGGTGGCAGGAACGTTAGCTTTGTTTTAACTGAAGGAAGATTGATATTGAATGAGCGAATCGTTCTTGAACCGCAAGCCGTACTTCTTATACGGTATTAAGTTTACTGGAGGTGATACCTATTGGCTGCGAATGATGTGATTTCAACAGCTGTTGAGCAACTACGCCATGTTCCTGGCGTAAAAGCGATTGTTTTAGGCGGATCAAGAGCACGTGGAACGGAGACTGTGGAATCCGACATTGATTTGGGCCTATATTATCAACCAGATCAGCCTATTGATGTGCATGCGCTTGATCTGATAGCAACGTCACTTGATGAGGAGCGACGCAAGGGTCTGATCACGCCAATTGGCGAATGGGGACCATGGATTAATGGCGGTGGGTGGTTAAAGTCGGGAGGCTTGCCACTCGATATTCTTTATCGTGATATGGAGCGAGTATCAAGCGTAATTGACGATTGCTCGCGAGGCCGCATAGACATTCATTATCAACCGGGGCATCCGCATGGATTTTGCACGTCCATCTATATGGGAGAAGTGGCTTCTTGTAAACTGCTCTGGGATCCTGATGGGCTTGTCATGGCCATGAAGCAACGGACGGATCCTTATCCTGCTGCATTGCGGCAAGCGACGATCTCGAAGTTCATGTGGGAAGCAGATTTCTCAATTGCTAATGCCAAAAAAGCACAGAGTCGCAACGATGTTTCCTATGCGGCTGGTCATCTTTTTCGGACTGTAAGCTGCTTGGTTCAAGTGCTTTTCGCTTGCAACGGCGTCTACCTACTCAATGAAAAAGGGGCCGTAGCTCAATGTGGTCAGTTTTCTGCTGTCCCAGCCAATTTTGAGCAGCGCGTGCGGGAAGGTTTTGCTTGTTTGTCGGCTGAACGGGCGGGCATGACTGAAGCGGTTCGCATCTTTGAATCGCTAGTTCACGAGACAGAAGCATCTGCTTCTTAGTTCGGAGCTGAATGAGGGCAGATGCCGTTTAAGCAGAAAAAGGTCGGTAACCTACATAATGAGTAGGTATCGACCTTTTTCGTTTCGATCAGGTTAGAGCGGTAGCGGAATATTCTGGCATGGATCCGGATAGAAATAGAGTAATAGGTTGTCCATTATTCTATGAAACGGATGGTGCTGGTATTCATGACTACTTCGAATTGGCGGCTCACTCTGATCATTGGCGGAATGCTGATTGCTGCTGTCTCTATATGGTTCCTAGCATCACAGTCCATTCGGCCAACGCAGATAGCGGCGGATTCGAGAGAAACCCCTCCGATACAAGGACCAATTCCCGAATTTAAGGAACAGCACCTGCCGGTTCTATCCTTAGAGGTACCGAACGATGCGTTTACTAAACAACAAGAGCTGCCAAATCTTATGACACCGCTGGCCGAAGAAGCGAAAGTCACTGTTACTCCTACAGCGACACCGATTGCCACCGTGATGGACTCCGTCTATAAGACAGCACCTACAACCACACAAATAAGCATTCCTGTCCTGAATTATCATAGTGTAACAGTCCAGCCCGGCAATACCGCTGCCATCACTCCGGCAAAATTGGAGGAGCAAATGCAGTACTTAGCTGATCAGGGATATAAGACATTAACGTTGAAAGAATTCATCGATATTTGGGAAGGTGGAGAGAAACCGACTGCCAAGGTTGTACTCTTAACCTTCGACGATGGGTACAAAGATAATTACACAGCCGCGCTGCCAATTCTTGCTAAGCATAATTTTCGTGCAACGTTGTTTATATCACCAGGTATGGTTGAAGACGGCTATTTTTTGAATTGGGAAGAAATCAAAGAAATGCACAAGGGTGGATGGGACATCCAGCCACATGGAATGACTCATCCGAATCTTACAAAGTTGAACGCAGAGAAGCAAACGTTTGAAATAACGGAAGCAAGACGTCAAATTGAGGAAGAACTTGGGATTACTGCTGACGTATACTGTTACCCGTTTGGGGAGCGAAACCAGACTACCTTGCACATATTAAAGGAGCATGGGTTTCGCTATGCGTTTACGATTGAGCAAGGAATGGCTAAACCTGACCAGAATCCTCTCTTAATTCGCCGATTGTTTGTTAATGGGGAAGCAGGATTGAGCAGTTTTAAGTCTCTTTTGAAATGAAAAGCAGTTCCAGGCTACCATTCCCCCGCGGCAAGCTTCCACTTACATTTGACATTGGTTTGACATCAAACTATAATGCGATTATGGAAACTAGAGATGCTATTTCATTAATCTCCAAAATTAGAGAGAAAGTTAATCGGTTTATTGTAGCAGAGATGGTGAAGCATGGGATAGATGGTATTGGCACTTCGCATGGTGATATCATCTATGCACTATTTGAGAAGCCTAGGCTTACTATGGCGGACATTTCGAAAAGGATTAATAAGGATAAATCTACGGTCACAGCACTAGTTGACAAGTTGGTCCGGCTTGGATATGTGACAAAAGAAAGGGATAGAGAGGATACGAGGGTTGTTTATGTTGCGTTAACCAATCAAGGGAGTGAACTAGAAACGATTTTTGAATCTATATCGAAAGAAATGTTAGACCAGTTCTACTTAAACATTTCTGATAAAGAAAAAGAAGATTTGCTGAAAGTTTTAAAAAAGATTTATCAAAACTTTTAAATTTTTTTCGATAAATAGTTTGATATAAAACTAAATGACAAGGATGAGATTATCGTGAGAGATTTTACGAAAGAATTGCCAGATCATATGG
Source organism: Paenibacillus ferrarius (assembly GCF_002027705.1). Lineage (GTDB taxonomy): Bacteria > Bacillota > Bacilli > Paenibacillales > NBRC-103111 > Paenibacillus_E > Paenibacillus_E ferrarius. The sequence continues at coordinate 458,653 of NZ_MBTG01000001.1, forward strand.
AGAAATACGTTGGGGAAAACGATTTGTTTCTAGAGATATTTGAAGGAGAGAACCTCTCGATAGCAGATAACAATAGGCCTCCTTTGCTTTATGTACACGGTGCTTTCACAGGAAGCTGGATGTGGAGCAAATACATTCCTCATTTTATCAGTGACGGGTGGAAATGCTATGTCATGAACTTGAGAAGCCACTACAAAAGCAGGCTGCTGGATATGACGAAGATAACTTTCGAAGATTATTTGGAGGATATCAAAGAGGTTATCGCGGAGTGTGGTGTTCCGCCGATTCTTATCGGATTCAGCATGGGTGGGATCTTGAGCCAGAAGTTGGCTGAAAATGTCGAGATCGCCGGTTTGGTATTGATCGATTCGGTCATCAGTAGAGAGGTTCATGAAGTAGTACCCTATGAGGAATTAGACCAGACGAGACCTGGCATCATTTTGCCTGCCCCAACCCGTGAAGAGCTTTCAAGCATAGATGAAACGAAAGATGACATTGAATTTCAAAGAAAGTATCTGGCCATGGAGTCATCGAAGGCATTTACATCTTTTGTTTTTTCAATCGAATCAAAGGGTATATCAATAGACAACAGCTCGATTTCTTGCCCGTGCTTGGTTGTCAAAGCAGTAAACTGTGATGATGACGACCGACGGGGTAGAGTGACAGCGGAGCACCTCCGTGCTGAATACAAAGGGCTTTGGAACACGACGCATACCGGCGTACTCGTAGGGCAGAGATATATGGAATCAGTAGATACTATCATGGATTGGTTAAGAAGATTTGGTATTTCCCTACCATAATAGATCATTTGTACCTTACTGAAACCATAATATTCTGCTAGATTAGTATCACACAAAATTGAAAGTTATCTACTGTATTGCTATTTATCAGGCCAAATAACCCCTTTTTTGAGTCATAAAAATATGGAAAAATCAAGGAACTTTTGAAAGCGTCCTCCGTCTAATGAAGTGGGAAGGAGTGAGCGAATGAATAAGAAAAGGATATTCGGTTTAATGGGAGGGGCTGTGGCCGCAGCAAGTTTAATTGTGGCATCTGGCGCTGTATCTGCTTCGTCCGATTCATCCAACTCACAGGTCATTACAATCGTCAAGGATGCCCCGTTTTATGCCCAAATGTCCGAAGATGCGGCAACAGGTGTTTTAAGTAGTTTTCAAACGCTTAAGGTCAAGGAAACTACAGGTGACGGTATGAACGTTTGGTACAAAGTGGATACATGGTTGGGTGAGCAGTGGATTCCAAGAAAGCCGGGTATGGTAGTGCTCGGGGAAATTGAGTCCGTGAACGAAAAGATGCATACGCTGAGAACGGAGTTGGTTTATGATGCGCCGTACTCCGAAGAGCAGAAAATCTTGTCTCTTCCTCCCCAAGAGGTGCGTATTACAGGGCGTTATCATAACTGGTACCGAATCAATCTGACAGACGGGGTGCCGATGTGGCTATATTCTCCTTTGCTTTTGGAAGAGATCAAGGAAGAGCCTGCCGACTGGGATATGCTGCTGACCCGTGACGAACAGCTGTACGAAATTCCATATCTTACAAAAGCGCCAATTATTCTCGCTCCACAAACCGTTCATGTCCTCACCCAATGGTATACCGGAAAAGAAGGATACCGTTTTCGGGATATCGTTTGGTACAAGATTCAAACGGATCAAGGGCCTCGGTGGGTGCTGCCAAACGGCGAAAAAGCCGGCATCAAGCCGGTACAGGAGTCCATTACGCTACCTACTGGGGGCTATGGCTCATCCGCACCTGAATCGAATGATCGTTCCATCTGGCTCGAACCGGGGAAGAAACTGGAAGCTTCAGCTCGCTGGGGGGATTGGTTTCAAATAAAGACGGATTCTACCGGAACGGTTTGGGTCAATCCGAGCTTGTCGCTTCATAAGCGGCCTCTTGGAACCGTAGCCTCTAGTGAAATTTTATACTTGACCAAGGACACGGCCGCTTATACATATCCTAGCCCTGATGCTATTGCACATCCCAAAGGTTACTATGCCCCGCAGGAGGTGAAAAGCATCGCAAAATGGTCTGGTGACGGCATTCTGGACTGGTATTTATTCCGCGGATTCGAAGGCGATCTGTGGATTCCAAAGCCGCGGAACGACACGGACAGCTCGTTAGTCGGAAGCTGGAGAGTATACAATTGGGATCAATGGAGAGAGACTGAAGGATTCAAAGGAATACCTTTTGCACTGACTTTGATGAAAAATTCCCAGCGGCACGGCTTCTACCAGGACGAAGGCATTCCATTCACGCTGCGTGCCCAAAATCTTTCAAATCAATCGTTGACCGTAACTCCTTCGCCAGAATTCGAATTGCAAATTTTTAAGCTTAATAATGAACCTGAAGAAGCTCTGAAGCATCTGGAGCAGCAGGAGCTCGTATGGACCAGAAAGCTGCCTCCGTTCGCAGCGACAGTTCTCGAAAATTTGAGCTCGCAATCGATTTTCATCGAGTGGGATCAGAAAGGTACAGAAGGGAAAGTATCGGCCCCTGGTGAGTATGCCATGCGAATCGTTCCTGTTTCCATTCATTTTGAGATGGGTGGGGGAGGGACAAGGACCGTAACAAATGATGACATCCAGAAGATTATCGGTGATCCCGTAGTTTTTGCTATTTTGCCAAACGAATGATGCTTTACTGAAACGATGCTATTGGGTTGGGGTGATAGGGTGAATATAACAGGTTTGAATCATTTTTTGTTTTCGGTTTCTAATTTAGACAATTCTATTGTGTTTTATGAAAGCGTTTTTGGTGCAAAACTGTTAGTGAAGGGGAGAAGGACGGCCTATTTTGATTTAAATGGGATGTGGCTTGCTTTGAATGTAGAAAAAGACATTCCTCGCAATGAAATAAACCTCTCTTACACGCACATCGCTTTTTCAATTGAAGAAGCAAACTTTGTTGATATGTATGAGAAACTAAAGAAATTGAATGTAAATATCCTATCAGGTCGTCCTAGAGATGAAAAAGATAAAAAATCAATTTACTTTACAGACCCAGATGGTCATAAGTTCGAATTTCATACAGGTACTTTGCAAGACAGATTAGCTTATTATAAGCAGGAAAAAAAACATATGGAGTTTTTCAATTAAAATGATGTTGACACGACACCAAATGGTGGCCTATTATTAAATAGACACCAAATGGTGTCGTATTAGGGATTATCGCCTCGTGGACGCGACGTCCGAATAGAGCCGCATACTTTAAGCGGGTGGTGATGGTGATATTAACGGCTGTCCCTTGGTAATAATACGTAGGAGAGGGTGTTGTGAGCGAAAACAACCAGTTGCGGGATGTGTTTGATGCAGTTGCAGATCCAACTAGGCGCCAATTGATTCGTATATTAGCAGAGGCAGAGGAGCTGCCGCTTCATGAGTTAACGGCACAGTTTCAAATGGGCCGTACAGCGGTATCTAAGCATTTGACAATTCTTAAAGAAGCCGGACTGATACTTGACCGAAAAGTCGGCAGAGAAACGCGATATAGGCTAAACGCCGCTCCACTTAGAGAAATTCAAGATTGGGCGGCTTTCTACAGCAAGTTCTGGAGTACGAATATGTTGCGTTTGAACCAACTATTAGAGGAGGAAGAAGAATGAGTTTAACATTATCCTTGGATTTTCAGTACACGACATCAATCGAAAAACTTTGGTCCGCATTAACCGATTCAAACAAGCTTGCCAAGTGGGTCATGGACAATGATTTTAAGCCGGTCGTAGGACACCGTTTTCAATTTCGCACGCAACCGACCGAATGGTGGAATGGCATTATTGACGGCGAAGTGCTTATCGTGGACCCACCAAACCGGTTGTCCTATACGATGGTCAGCGGCGATAAGCTGACGGCCACTTGGACGCTGCAGGATTTAGGCGACGGAAAGGTTAACCTTCATCTCGAACAAACTGGATTCTCAAATACGCAAGGACTCGAAGGCGCTAGGTATGGCGTTAGTAAATGGTGCAGCGAGCTTGAAAAGTTGTTGGAACAATAATCGCATGAACTTGAATAACATAAACCGGCTGCATGAAGTTTGCAGCCGGTTTTATGCAACATGAATGGTATAATGTGAATATAAGTAGAAATTAATTTGATCGGAAGGATGTTAAGCATGAGCGAATCGAATCAGGAGTATATCGTAATCTCGGGTGCGAGGGAAAACAATCTTAAGAACGTATCTTTGCGCATTCCCAAGCGGAAGATCACGATCTTCACCGGGGTATCCGGATCTGGCAAGTCATCGATCGTCTTCGATACGATTGCCGCAGAATCCACGCGATTGCTGAATGAGAATTTCAGCTTGTTCGTGCGCAATTTCCTACCGCGCTATCCGCAGCCGGATACGGACGCTATCGAGAACCTGAGCATGGCCGTGATTGTAGATCAGAAGCGGCTGGGCGGCGGTTCCCATTCCACGATGGGCACGATTACCGATATCTCTCCCATACTTCGACTTCTCTTCTCCCGAGTGGGCCAGCCCTATGTTGGACAAGCCAACATGTTCTCGTTCAACGATCCGCAAGGGATGTGTCCCGAGTGTAGTGGGATCGGTCGCAGACTGTCCGTCGATATGACCAAGGCGGTGGATACGTCAATGTCGTTGAATGAAGGGGCAATCATGCTGCCAGGCTATACGGTGAACAGCATGGATTGGTCGATGCTCGTGCAATCAGGGTTCTTCGATCCTGACAAGAAACTGAATGATTATTCGGATAATGAGCTAGAGCAGTTGCTGCATGGCAAGGCGAGGAAAGTGGAGATGCAGTTCGCCGGGAAAGCAGTGAATATAACCGTAGAAGGCATCATCGAGAAGTTCACTAACAAGTACATCAAGCAGGATGTGAAGACGAAGTCCGAGCGTACGCAACAAGCTGTTGCGCCGTACATCTGCGAGGGTCCATGTTCCAGTTGCCGCGGCGCGAGACTTAGTCAGGCTGCGCTTGGCTGCAGGATCAATGGACTCAACATTGCCGAGCTATCTTCCATGGAGGTCGGGCAACTCATCCGCGTCATCCGAGAGATTGACGACGCGATCGCCGCGCCGGTCGTCAAGTCGCTCACGGAGCGGCTGCAGCATCTGGTGGATATCGGACTTGACTATTTGACGCTGGACCGTGAGACGGATACCTTATCCGGCGGCGAGTCGCAGCGCGTTAAGATGGTGAAGCACCTGAGCGGCAGTCTGGTGGATGTCACTTACATCTTCGATGAGCCCAGCGTTGGCTTGCACCCCCGTGATGTACATCGGTTAAATGGATTGCTGCAGAAGCTGCGCGACAAGGGCAATACCGTAATTGTCGTCGAGCATGATCCTGATGTGATCAAGTTGGCAGATCATATCGTCGACGTCGGGCCTCACGCCGGCAGCCGCGGCGGTACCATCGTGTATGAAGGAAGCTTCCAAGGCCTGCTGGAGTCAGGTACACTGACAGGCACTCATATGAAGCGGCCGCTCCATCTGAAGCACGACTGCAGGCAGCCCTCCGGCAAGCTGTCCATCAAGGATGCCAACCTGCACAATCTTCAGAACGTGAGTGTAGATATTCCAACCGCAGTGCTGACCGTAGTTACGGGTGTCGCTGGTTCGGGCAAAAGTACGCTGATAAACGAAGTATTCTTAAGCAAGTATTCCGATGCGATCGTCATCGACCAATCCGCGGTAGGAGTATCAACGCGCTCGAATCCCGCGACCTACACGGGCATTATGGATGAGGTACGCAAGGCGTTTGCTTCTGCGAACAAGGTCAATCAAGGCTTGTTCAGCTTCAACTCCAAGGGAGCATGCGAGAACTGCCAAGGGCTGGGTGTAGTGTATACAGACCTTGCATTCCTCGACAGCGTGAAGCTGCCATGCGAAGTATGCGGAGGTAGACGTTTCAAGGAAGAGGTGCTCGCCTACAAGCTGAACGGCAAGTCCATAGCAGAAGTGCTGGAGATGACTGTGGAGCAGGCATTGAATTTTTTTGAGTTGAAAGAGGTTGTGCGCAAGCTCCAGGCGATGAGTGATGTGGGGCTGAACTATATTACCCTTGGTCAACCGCTCAGCACGCTCTCTGGCGGGGAATGCCAGCGCATCAAGCTGGCAAGCGAGCTGCATAAGAAGGGCAGCATCTACGTAATGGACGAGCCGACGACCGGCCTGCATATGTCAGATATCGGTCACCTTCTGGAGATCATGAACCGCTTGGTGGATGCCGGCAATACAGTGATCGTCATCGAGCACAACCTTGATGTGATCAGCCACGCGGATTGGATTATCGATATGGGACCAGATGGAGGCAGCAAGGGCGGCCAGGTGGTGTTCGAGGGCACACCTTCGCAGATCATCCAGGCGGAACAGTCGATTACGGGAAGATACTTGATGTAATGATTTGAAAATAAGTGATAAGAAGAGGGGGGCTTCCATGATGACAAATAGTAAATTGAATCCTAAGGTTGATGGATTTTTAAATAAGGCCAAAACCTGGAAGGAAGAATATGAAAAGTTGAGAACTATCGTTCTTGACTGTGAGCTGACCGAAGAATTCAAGTGGATGCATCCTTGCTACACGTTTCAGAATAAAAACATTGTTTTGATACATGGATTTAAAGAATACTGTGCGCTTCTGTTTCACAAAGGTGCCTTGTTAAAGGATACTCATGGTATCCTAATTCAACAAACGGAGAATGTACAGGCGGCGCGCCAGATTCGATTCACGGATGTTCGAGAAATAGATGCAATGGAGACCATCTTGAAAGACTACATTCATGAAGCCATTGAAGTAGAAAAAGCTGGTTTGGAAGTGGATTTTAAAAAGAATACAGAATTCATAATTGCTGAAGAATTTCAAAATAAATTGAATGAAATCCCCGCCTTGAAAACTGCTTTTGAAGCATTGACACCTGGACGGCAAAGGGCGTACCTTCTTCATTTTTCGGAACCCAAACAATCCAAAACTCGAGAGACGAGGGTTGAAAAATACATGCAGCAAATTCTGAGTGGAAAGGGATTAAATGATTAGGGCGTGGATGTAAAAATAAAAAACCGTGGTCGATTTATCGAGCACGGTAATCAATATCATCAGATAAATGAGTCAAGATCGTCATCTTTAAATTCTATTGGTCCGACATCCATTTGGAATGATCCGTCAGGATAGAGAAGCGGACTTTCTTCCATGTGATCGTTAGAATACTTCTCGACATGGCTGACTTTCATTTGCAAAGTATCCGTGAAATCGATATGGGCAATTGCTACCCAATAGGCATAATCGTTTAGCTCATGGAGCGGAGTAGCTACGGACTGACCCAAGTGGTTGTCAACAACAGCGCGTACTTTCATTGATTTAAAGCTCCCGGTTCCGTTGCTCACTGCGCTATATGCTGCAAAAAGCACATAGTTCAGTTCTTCCGGACGGTGAATCACTATCGTCTCTTTTCCACTTCCCATTGCATCGCCATCTAACTGGATATAAGGCATTTTACTGGCTGAGCCGAGTTCCTTGTAATAGACTTTTCCCACAACAGAATTCTTTGTTATATAGAAGCAATATAAATCCAGATCATTTTCTGTCTGCCATTCCAAGGATGCCGTTACTTTCGTTGACTTTTGAATGCTGATGCTTTCCTTCTTCTTCAATTCCACGTTAAATTGTTTAATGGGTTTCTGCACGGCAGCGGCAGCGACTTCTTGCTTAACTTCTTCTGATACATGAAGTCCGAAGTTTCTGACTAGTGCCGTTAATCCTCCGATGAAGCCGCTTCCAACCGCATTAAACTTCCATTCGCCGTTATGTATGTAAATTTCTCCAACTACGATTGCTGTTTCATTCGTAAGATCTTGTCCGAAATGAAAGCGGGCGATTTCATTCCCGTCCTGCGGATTATATAGTTTGCACACGGAATCCCTAACTTTGGCAAACGATTGACCGTTGTTTTCACCGTCGTGAATCGTTAACGTGATAGCAACCTTGGTTACATCCTTTGGCATGACGGATTGAACCATTTGAATTGTTTCTCGGTAGCCATAAACGTTTTCGGAATGGATGACAGACTCATTTCTACTAATCGGTTGATTATAGAAGACCATATCTTCGTCTCTCGTACATACGCCATTTGCGTCCAAAAGGAAAGCGGAAGCGTTAATATCGATAGCGGGATCGTCACTTTGCCAATCCAATCCTATTGCTATTCCCGGTAGATTGCGTCCTTTTGTCACATCAATTTTCTGCCCTTTGGTAATGATCAAGAAGATCACCTCTATTCTGAAAAATAACCATCACATTCCATGTTATACCATATTTACAAGATTGCATAGTTTTGATGCATAGAGCTCCAGGAAAGCATTTAAAGAATACAAAGATAAAGTAGTAGACCGCCGAAATGAATCAAAGTTGTAAAAGCACAATAACAGACAATAAACTCCACCAGACGGAACAATATTTTCCATCGTCATCCGTTGTGGAGATTTTTATAATTAACAAAGACAGCGCTTACAAATTTTATAGGCAGAGGAGGCAATATTTTGTTTCAAACCATGAGATCATTAGTTAAACGAATTCGTATGTATGCAGCCGCTTCACTCGCAGTAATTCTTGCAGTTTCCATCGGGTTTCCCGCACCTGGGGCCGAAGCATCCAGCATTCGCAGTGATTACAAGGCTTATGCGATGGCTCCACTGACCAAAATAACGGATTGGAATGCATTCCGCAACCAGCTGATCACTCTGAAGAATAACAATATTTATGCGCTTACCACAGATGTCTGGTGGGGGGATGTTGAGCAGGGCGGCGACAACGTATTTAACTGGGCTTATTACAAAACGTATGCCGATACGGTGCGTGCTGCTGGCCTGAAGTGGATTCCAATCATCTCCACGCATCAATGCGGAGGCAACGTCGGTGACGACTGCAATATCAAACTTCCTACCTGGCTCTGGAGCAAGGGCACTCAGGATCAGATGACAATGCGCAGTGAAACCGGCTACTACAATAACGAGACCTTGTCTCCTTGGTGGACAGGCACAGCGACGCAATACGATGAGCTGTATGCATCATTTGCTACGAACTTTAGTGGCTACAAGGATATAATTACCAAAATATATCTTTCCGGAGGCCCGGCGGGTGAGCTTCGCTTCCCATCCTATAATACGGCCGATGGCTGGAGCTACCCAGGGCGCGGCAAGCTTCAGGCGTATACCGATGTGGCGAAACAAAGCTTCCAGAGCGCCATGAACGTCAAATACGGAACTGTATCTGCTCTTAACAGCGCTTGGGGGACGAGCCTGACTGCCTTTTCTCAAGTCAACCCGCCGAGCGATGGTGACAACTTTTTCATCAATGGCGTAAATTCCACGTATGGCAAGGACTTCATGACGTGGTATCAGAGCGTATTGGAGAAGCATCTGAATACGATTGCTGCTAAAGCGCACAGCCGTTTCGATCCCGTCTTCGGCGTTCCGATCGGTGCGAAGGTAGCCGGGATTCATTGGCAAATGAACAGCCCAACCATGCCGCATGCTGCTGAATTCGGCGCAGGCTACTACAATTACAGCACGCTGCTGGATGAGTTCAAGAGATCCAATCTCGATCTGACTTTCACTTGTTTGGAAATGACCGACAGCCAAGCTTATACAAGTCCTTATTACTCCGCTCCTAAAACATTAGTGATTCAAGTAGCGAATCTGGCGAACCAGAAGGGCATTCGCATCAATGGCGAGAACGCACTGCCGATCAACGACGGAAGCGGTTATCAAAATACGGCCGAAATGCTGTTCAACTACAATTTCGGAGGCTTCACACTGCTTCGGATGTCCAGCCTCGTCAATGGAGACGGCACGAAGACCGCATTGATGGATGCATACCGGGATGCGATTGCAATGACTCCGATTCCGGTTACTTTCATCGTGAAGAACGCGCCAACCGTTTCGGGGGACAGCGTATATGTAACGGGAAGCCGCTGGGAAATGGGCAACTGGACGACAGGTCTTTATCCCCTCAAGCTGACATACAACAGCTCCACGGCTGACTGGCGAGGCACGGCCAATATTGGAGCTTCCCGCAATTATGAATTCAAAGCCATCATCAAGGATAGCGCAGGCACTTTCAAAAGTTGGGAGCCCGGAGCCAACAATACGTGGGCGACACCAACAGCAGGAACGAACTATACGATAACGTGGTGATTTCCTGAATAATTTAATCGTGCTGTTCTTCACCGCTATACAAAAACGAAAAGGCTAGAGGATGAAAGATAAATCCTTTAGCTTTTTTCATACCAAAATGACACATTAATCAAAATAAATTGATTATTAGATTGCATTTGAATTCGAATTGATATATATTGTTGTTAAATCAAAAATAATTGATTAAAGAATCGGGTGAAAACAATGAAAACCATTATTCCTATACACGAAGTAACTGTAAAGACTGCGCTAAATGATTCATTTTTCGAAACTTATGAAACCAAATTTAAAGCGTTGGCGGATCGCAAGAGACTACAGATCATGTATGAGCTAACCCAACGGGGAAAAACATGCGTTTGCGATTTATGCGACATTGTGGAAATGGCTCAATCCAAATTGTCGTATCACTTGAAGATCCTGTTGGATGCTAAGCTAATTACCAAAGAAATCATCGGCACATGGAGTTACTACGAGATCAATAATAATGAGGTTAATGCATTACTCTCAGAGCAGCTGTGCTGCATTTTTAGACCAAGCGGTTCCTAATTTTTTTTGTGCTTTAAATCAATTTTTTTTGATTAATATATCAATATTTGATAAACGAAACTATAACTCGGAGGTATTAAAATGAATCAAAATCCTAGTATATCCAGAGCGAAATTACCTGTAGCCATTATAGGTGGTGGACCTGTAGGTCTCGCCGCGGCAGCGCATCTAGTCACACGTGGGGAATCCTTTGTACTATTTGATGCGGGTCATGCAGTGGGAGCTAGTATACTTCAATGGGCTCATGTACGTCTCTTTTCACCATGGGAATTTAATATTGATAAAGCAGCTAGGCAGTTACTTAACTCATCCGGTTGGATTGCTCCGAACAATTCTGATATTCCCACGGGGCTAGAGATGGTTGAACACTATTTTAAACCTTTTGCTGAATTGCCTGAAATCAAACCTTTTATCTACTTGAATGCAAAAGTGGTTGCAGTTAGCCGAAAAGGTCTAAATAAAGTTAAAACACATGGCCGAGATGACCTTCCGTTTGTTTTGCATGTTGAGATGAATGGTGAACGTCATATCGTAGAGGCCAAAGCAGTCATTGATGGTTCCGGTACCTGGACGAATCCAAATCCAATCCTATCCGAAGGAGTCTGGACAACAGAAGAACAATCTTTCAGCAAACAAATATTCTATGGGATTCCCGATGTTCTGAATGAGCACAAAGATCGATATCGTGGAAAGAAAGTGCTTGTCGTGGGCAGCGGTCATTCTGCGATTAATACACTTTTGGAGCTTGGAGAGCTCAAAGGACAAATACCAGAAACTGAAATTGTTTGGGTCCTAAGAAAATCTAACTTGGAAGACGTTTATGGTGGAAGAGAACTAGATCAACTTGCAGCAAGAGGAGAACTCGGAACTAGGATTCAAAGGCTTGTCGAATCAGGCAATGTGAAAGTGATAACGCCATTTCATATTCACGAGATAAAAAAGAATGAAGATAAACTTCAGGTAGTCGGCGCTTTAAATGGCGAATTGCTTCAAATCAATGCGATTGATGAAATTGTTTCAAATGCCGGTTCTCGTCCCGATTTCTCTTTTTTAAGAGAAGTTAGAGTGATCGCTGATCCTAGTCTTGAAAGTACAATGGAACTAGCACCTTTAATAGATCCTAATGTTCATAGCTGTGGTACTGTGAGACCTCATGGAGAGAAGGAATTACGTCAACCAGAAAAGGACTTCTATATTGTTGGAGCGAAAAGCTATGGCAGAGCACCAACTTTCTTGATGGCGACGGGGTATGAACAAGTGAGATCCGTTGTCGCTGCCATCGTAGGTGATCGCGAAGCCGCAGAAAGAGTAGAACTTGAACTACCAGAAACAGGGGTATGTAGTATTCAAAAAAACTCTTGCTGTGTTCCTGAAAAAAGTGAGGCCGTTGAGGTGGATCATGATGGCGTCAGCTCTTGTTGTTCACCAGTCACCCAACCAATCACCACAAAATCCTCCTGAGATAAACCCTTAAAACCGAGTGGGATTGACAAAATGAATATATTCCAGTAATTTGAAATTAGATAAATATCTAATTAGGTGGATGATAAACTTACTTTGACGGGCTGGTCTTACCGAGTTCAGTTTTGATTAGCAAATTATTATCAGCTTTATAAGTTCTTACAGGTCCAACAAGTCGTGGACTAGATTGGGGGGGATCATGTCAACAGTAGGAATCTTAGGAGTAATCCATGACAATGAATTACGTAAGAGGTATCATTTAACTTTGGAATTAATAAAGGAGTTAATTCTAGAATTTAAACCAGATGTTATATGCGGTGAAGTACTTCCCGACAGTTGGGAGAAATACAAAACCGATTCCACACATCGAGGATATTGGGGCGAACCTGCAAGCGAGTACTGGGATTTAATTTTTCCCTTATGTGAAGAATTGAAATATGAATTTGTTCCTATTGATTGGGTGGAACTTGATGTTTGGATGGATTTTGATCCATTCAAGAATTACAGTGAAGTACAACGAAGTGCATTGAACGCTGAATCAGAGCAATGGTTTCAGAAACAACTTTCCACATGGAATTCCAGTGCTATTCCCTTCAATTCATTGGAATACGACAATATAACCAAACAAAAATATACTTGGTTAGAGCAAATCAATCCTGAGTCGCATGTATTTCGATGGGAGTGTAGACATCTAATAATGATTCAACGAATAAAAAACGCAATTAATAAACATCCAGGGAAACGAGTCTTGTGTATAGTAGGTGCAGACCATAATCATGCGATATACGAAGGTTTGGCTAAAAACAAGGATATACAACTTGTATATCCTTTAAAATAGTTAGAATTAAGACCGGGACTCTTTGGAATAGGGCGGGGCGGTTTATTTATTATTGTTTGATTTTGAGTGAAAATGGTACGGCATTCAACGGGAAGGATATTCCAATGATAGGGCATATATTATTTATTATGGAAATGGTTCTCGTAGGTGGGAAAGAAAAGATGATGTCTAACTTAATAAGAAAAAATAAGTGAATGGGATGGTGTAGAATTTGAAAAAGTTCCTTCTTGGGTTAATTTGTGGAATTACCATAAGTGCAACAACAGTTGTATATGCTTCAGATACGATTCAAGCATTTTTGTACCCTGTTAAATATGCATTTAACGGTGAAAATAAAGAAATGAACAGTGATTACCAAACTTTAAATTATAACGGACATGCCTATGTACCTATACGCTTTCTCGCAGAAAATATAGGGGCTACCGTAGAATTTAATAACGAAAAGCAACAGATTTCCGTTGATTACGAAACTGCTAACGGTTTAAATCTAAAGGATGGTTGGAATGTTGATTATATCACAGTAGGAAACCTTAAATTGTTTAATGAGGGTAATCACACAAAAATAGTTGGTCAAGTAAAACTAAAAGAAGGAAGAGGTTATGGTCTACATGTAGTTTTATATCTAAGATTCTACGATAAAAATGGAATTTTAATCGGAAAAGCAAGTGTGAGCAATATTCAAATGGATGGAGGGCAGATTAAAACTTTTGAAGCGGTCGGTGAAGGGGATTTTTCCAATTATTCAATAGCTACGTTAGATGCTTCTTATGATAAATCGGGTCCTTCTTCAAAGGGATTCCCGCCTGGAGAGTTAAATGTTAAGGCTGAGAGCAATAATATTTCAGTTGGAGACCTTCGGTTAACAAGTTTGGATAGTTTCACAAGAGTAAATGGGCATATATCGATATCCAAAGCGTTAGATTCAAATGAATATAAGGTATCATTGTCTTTTTATGATGAGACCAACCAGCTAATAGGTACTTCCTTAATTGGAGATGTGGATTGGACAGTATCAGGAGGCGTAGGAACTTTTGAAGCAATAGGTTCGGGTAATTTTACAAAGTATAAAACTGTAAAGTTAACGGTAGATCATTTATAAGAATTTAATTGTTTAATTAGTTGAATTCTAAATATTACAAGATCATATATGTCTATGAACGTTAGTTGAGCGCAACATGCAGCAGTTAGCGATCTGCAGTTGCTCTATTTTCATAATTTTGCTGATGCGATGAAGAAAAATCATGCAGTTTATTTGTTTGAATCGTCGCGGAAGAAAAATAAACTAGGAGAATATAGTTTTAGACAGAGAAAATAAAGTATTTTCTTAGTGATTAGGTTAAGATAAGTCCCCTCTTTAAGCACTAAATGCTAACCGCGTACGTTCCTTAATTACTAATTGGAAATGGAATATAATGAGGAGGACGTAGCCCAAGCGAAAGCGCGGGAGCGTCTCTTTTTATTAAACTACCATGAAAGATCGATTAAGCTTTCATGCTCTTTGGTGCATCAATGAGATGCATGGATGAAAGGGCAGGGTGGCGCAGCCATTATACTTTGAAAATAAGATACAGTTCACCTCCCTATGTCTAACGGCAAGTTTTCTTTCGGAGCTTCAGATGTGACGCCGTAAACGTTTCTCAATTCATTACACTGTGGATTCACGGAATGGAATGAACTACGTCTTCTACGACAGGGTGAGCAAGCCGCCGGCGATTGATCGAATCGATTTGGGACTATGAAAGAAACTCCGAAAACCCACTACATTCAAGGGTTTTCGGAGTTCTTTTTTTAGAGTCAACCCTGAGCAAGGCTGGTCTTCATTTCATGGATTTTTTGGAACGTATGGACAGACTTCATCTTCTCATCATCGTCCTCTGCGCGGAGATACCACTCCACGAGCCTGTATCCGAATACGAGAAGGATTAGCTCGTAGACGCAATGATCAGCGATAGGGGATACTTCCGTATACTCCGAAAAGCCTTTGTAATACGCAGGGACACATCGGTGGTAGTATTCGACCATGTGATCGATATCCGCTTCATCCGCAATCAGGCTTGCGAGATCCTCGCCCAAGTAGCCCCATCCGCATGTATCCCAGTCGATGAGCGCGATTTTCCCATCGGCATAGATCAGGTTGGTCACCCAGAAATCCCGATGGCATAGAACGAGGGGCAATTTTTCAATGCGGGCGAGTATCTCGTCTGCGTTCTCATCAATGTCGATGAGCATTTGCCGAACGTGTTGCGGGAATTCGCAGTCATCTGAGCGTATATAATCGTAGACGAACGGCCATGACCGGTAATGCAGATACGTATTCTTCATAAAATCCGCATGGCTCAAGTTGGTCAGCCTTTGCAGCACAACGGGCTGCTCCACATACAGCTTGCCTTGATAACGACCTAACTCCAGCGCTGCCTGTTCATACATGTCACCGGTCAAGTCTAAGCCAGATACGCCATCGATATATTCCAGCCACAGCTGGAATTCATTTTCTTCGGCATTGATCTCTGCATGATAACATGTCGGCCAGCGGAAGGCATCCGAGAACGTCGCTCCCAAGTCAGATGCATAGAGATCATATTCCCGGCGCCATGAACCCAGATCACCGTAACGCTCCCATTTCTTCTGAATTTTTAGCACGATACGGTACGGTAATTTTTCGCCATCCGCGGATTCGGCAATCCCCGTTACCAGGCGCACATTTCCTACAGTTCCGCCCTGTAACAGCTTGGTTTGGCAGTCGGCGGAGATGATATCCTTCTTGAACCGTTGGTTTAAGGAATAGATCAGCGTTTCGAGTTTAATATTCATTTCTTCATTCCTCCATTTTTCTTCTTTTGCTTGCTCCATGTGGTGTTCGTTTTGTTGCGATCCCTCTTGCCGATGACGGAGCTCGTTTTATCCTGAACATACTTGTTCTCATGCTGCTGGGCAACATAATGCGCCCATCGTTCACGCGGCAACGAACCGTCAGCAAGTCCGGCGAGAACGGCACAGCCTGGCTCGGCCTGATGGCGGCAATCTGTAAATCGGCATTGATGGAACCATTCTTCCACATCGGTAAAGCTTACGCGAATGCCTTGGTCGGCATCAAAAAGCCCAAGCTCACGCATACCCGGCGTATCGATGACCATTGAACCGGAGGGGAGCAAGAACAGCTGACGATGCGTTGTCGTATGCCGCCCCCGACTGTCCACCTCCCGGATCGCTTGAACCTTCATAACGTCCTGTTCGATCAACGCATTGAGTAGAGACGATTTACCAACGCCGGACATGCCGAGAAAGACGACTGTTTTACCAGGCATCAAGTAGGGAGCGAGTTCATTCAGTCCCAATCTTGTATGACTGCAGATCGCGTGAACCGGCACATCAGAGATGCTTTGTGTGATAGCTGTGAGCGGGAGATTATAATTTTCAACAAGATCAACCTTGGTCAGAATGACGACCGGCTGGCCGCCACTCTGCCAGGCTTGTGTCAGGTACCGCATGATGCGAGTAACGTTAAAATCCCAATTTAGAGAAGAAAGGATAAACACGTAGTCAAAGTTGGTTGCAACGACTTGTTCCAGCACGGTTTTGGCATAGCCTGCAGCATGCCCTGAGTAATCCGCGCGTGAGAACTTGGAGCGGCGAGGCAGTACTTTAACGATAAGAGAATCTCCACTCTCATTGTAGTGTAGTAAGACAAAATCACCGACGCACGGAAAGTCTACATGAGTTTCCACCTTGCGATAAAACGCACCTTTGAGTACCGCCGTTACTTCGCCGCGCTCGGTCATAACCGTGAAGCGCTCGCGCCGAAGCTCCGTCACCCTGCCGGGCAATAATCCATCGGAGATTGCTTCTACTCCTGTGTAGCCATAGGTTTTCAAATCTATCATTGTTTTTGTGTTAGCTCCTTTAATATTGTTTTTTGGACGCAAAAATGCCACGGACAAGCAGCCTCTAAAGAAGCTGCTGTCGCGCGGCATCAAGACGCAAAAAGATACGACCTGCATCGTATCCTTCAAACAGCAATATTCACGAAAGGTTACTTTGGATGGCATACCAAATAAAACGGGCATTTTCCCCCTTTTTTCGCGCATGCCAACTATTCAGTTTCTAAGACCAAACCACCATATAAGTAGTTGCCATTTAAAAACATCTCCCTTCGTGTCAGGAACTTGCTTATCACTAAGCTGTCTATAAAATAACCTTATTTGGAAAAAAAATCAATGCCGAATACGGTTAAACGTAAATTATCCTACCACTTATCATAAGCTTAGCATATTTACAGCTCTCTCGACGCTCCAATAACCCATGCTTTAATCGTAGTGAAGTGTGAGAGAAAGAATTGCTGTGGGTGAGTCAATAATTATTCGGGATGGTATATTTCAGAGATCGGCGAAATTGCAGAAAGCGAAAAAATTCATTGTATACTCGTAATTTAAATATACAACTAACATGAAATAACTAACTTTAATGCTCTGTGGTGCAAATATCAAATGCATGGAAGGCTAACGGGTAACGTTCAATAAATTGGCTTTTACCACTTTTGAGTAAAATTTTCTAAGTACTACACTACATTAGACTAGCAATGGCATTGTCTTAACAAAACCTTCAGAAAAAAGGGCGTAACTTTTCACATGTTCGCTCGTCTATCTTTTAAAAGGAAATATCTGGGAGTTGGAGTTTGCAAATGAAACGAAGGTATTTGTATGCCGTGTTGCACTTAGCACTTATGCTGGCTACTATTGTATACGCGTCACCAGCGAGCGCCAATTTACCTATTTCCAGCCTGGTGGTGCTTAAGGGTGTGCCAATATACGACGATAATCGCGATACAGAGCATCAGGTTGGGGTGATTTCCGCAACACAGGAAGTTATTGTCAAGGAAACGGTGCCGAAATGGGACGAGAATGAGGAAATCAAATGGTTTCTAGTTGAGACGTGGCTTGGCGACAAGTGGATTCAAGCTAGTGATAAGGTGGCAACTGGCGGCTATCGCCAATTGGATCGCGTCATCACTTTGGTGCAGGATACTGCGCTTTTTGATCTGCAAAAAGACGAGATCCAAACGGGTATGACGATCAAACCGCAAAAGGTAAAGGTTGTTGGAATTTATAACACGTTCAATTATCGGGTATCCAACGCGACATCGGTCGGTTTGAGCACCCTAAACTGGTATCAGATTGAAACGGAGTTCGGCGTCAAATGGATTCTCGAACCCTTTATTTGGGAAGATGTGAAGGAGGCGGACGTTTCGTTCGATGTTATACTTTCGAAAGCTGCAAGCATGTATCCGTATCCGCTGGCTGTTAAGGAGCAGGAGGAAATGGTTGATCCTGGCAAATTCCCTGCCAAGGCATTATGGATGAAGGGCGGAAGGCCATTCGAAAACACCATTTGGTTGAAGGTAGCGCTGCCACACAAAGAAAGATGGTTACTGCTGGACAATGACATCAGCATGCAGGTTACGCTGCATACGGAGACACGAAAGTTCAGCGCACCCTACGAGCAGTTTGAGCAAACCGACTTGCTGCAGCCCGGTACCTATACGATTTTTACTAACTTGGGAGAATGGTCTTGTGTCGAGACAGATTCAGGAAAGTTTTGGATTCGCACGAACAGCGCAATGCAGGGTGCTTAAATTACTATAATAATAGGGATTCAGTGGCTGGCTCAATTTCAACGAACAGGAAGTAGGCAAACGATGCCCTTTACCTTCGCACACCCGACGTATGCTTTTCCCTTAAAATTCATTAGCCCAAGATGGTTTAGTTTAACTGGCCTTGTGCTGGGGAGTATGGCCCCTGATTTTGAATATTTTCTCGCTTTGGAACCGTATCAGACGATTGGCCACTCGTTTGCGGGATTTTTCCTTCAGGGGATCCCGTTATGTTTGTTGTTTGCATATCTTTTTCACACTTTTGTTAAGGAATCACTCGTGCTGCACCTGCCATCTATCTTAGACATTAATCGTAGAGGGTACAGCCTTTTATCCTCATGGGGTTTACCAACGCTTTCGGCTTTCTCTCACACATAGCGCTCGATGCATTCACGCATGAGGGCGGTTATATGGTTCGGCATCTTATCATTTTGCAGTCTATTGTTGTTTGGAACCTGCCGGTCTATAAAATATTGCAGCATACACTATCGATGATAGGAATAACGATTGTAGTTGTCGTCATAGGATTGGCGCTTTACAAGACAGTATCCGATAAAAAAACGCTTCCAACAGTTACGTACAAACAGAAGCTGTATTATTGGAGTTTTGCCGTGATGGGCGCAGTCTTCGTTACAGTGTGCAAGCTAATATTTACCTCAAGCGGCAATATCATCGGAATCTTGGTCGTAGCGCCAATTACCGGCTTCTGTTTAGGAATACTTCTGACATCCTTATTTTGGAACACAAAGAGAAATCGGACAAGGGAGGCAGTCGATGGTTAACGGATCTGCGGCTTCGATCAGCTAACGGACGGCAGTTTTTCTTGTTGTTATTGGAATAAATCGAAACTCAATGAAGCATTACATTATCAATAAATATCAACATCCCAAGGGGCAGCCGACTAAAACCGGCTGCCTTTCCCTGTTAACGGGCAGCAGTTTAGTTCTGGAAAAATCAGGGTCTCGATTATCTTTCCCTATGTGGAACAGAATAAAGATTCATGATATCCTTTTATTCGTCCAAGAAATTAAATTAATTGAATCGTCGATTGGGGAGGACGTTGTGTGAAACAATTGGTCACGGCGAATCTCGCTGATGAATTTATAAAAAATCAAAAGGTATTAACCGCTATCGGGAATGAGACCAGGCAAGCCATCCTTTTGGCCATGATTCAAGGACAACAAGAGCCAGGAATGCGTGTGGGCGAGATTAAGGAAGAAACCCATCTTTCCCGTCCAGCTGTATCCCATCATTTGAGAATATTGAAAGAAGCACAAATTATAAGCGTTCGTAAAGAAGGGACTATTAACTATTATCGTCTGGACACCAAAAGCAAGCTTAGTTTACTAAAAAATTTGGTGGAACAAATCGAGATACTACTTTCTCAATGCGAATAAACCGCGTTTCAGCAAGGGAGGGGACGAAAATGAACAATGTCATCGAAGCAGTGAATGGAATTAAAATTCCCCAAGTGGGCTTTGGCGTGTATAAAATAAAAAAAGGAAAAGAATTTGAAAGGGCGATTCATGAGGCTATTCAAGTTGGTTATCGTCATTTCGATACAGCTAAAATATACGGAAATGAAGAAGCCTTAGGACGAGAACTTCAAAAAAGTGGGATTCCTCGTGAACAATTTTTTATTACCTCAAAAGTTTGGACCACTGACCTCGGATATGAGGAGACCAAAAAAGCCTTTGAACAAACCTGTAAAAAACTGAATGTAACGTATCTTGATATGTACCTTATTCATTTTGCTGGTCCTCTTTATCTGGAGGCATGGAGGGCTATGGAAGAGTTATATTCGGAAGGGAAAATAAAGGTGATCGGTGTTGCGAATTTTGAGATTCACCACCTTGAGCATATAATGAAGCACGCCGTAATTCCGCCAATGATTAATCAAATCGAGACTCATCCGGAATTTCCGCAAAATGAAATGCACGAATATCTGGCACGGCATCGGATTCTACATGAAGCTTGGGGACCGTTGGGGCAAGGAAATAAAGCGTTATTTGACCATCCGGAGTTAACCGAAATTGCCTTTAATCACAAAAAGTCGGTGGCACAAGTCATCTTGCGATGGCATCTTCAAAGGGGGACTATTGTAATCCCTAAATCCTCAAACCCCCGAAGAATAAAAGAAAACAGTGAGATATTCAATTTTGAATTAGCAGAAATAGAAATGAAAAAAATAGATCGATTGAATACGGGCAAAAGGTATTCGGTAAATCCGACTGGTTATATGGTTAATCCATTTTATATAAAAATGATGAAGCTTTTTATAAAATAAATCCCCTAGCCAATGTGAAAACAAAGAATACGATGGGCTTCAGCACAGGAGCTCCTCATCGATCGATGGTTCCTTAATATGCACCATAACTCTGACCAGATACTCCTCCGGATTTTGTAGCGACACCTCATCCTGCAAATACTCCTCGTAAGCATCACCAATTACAACATATTGTTTCTTCTCCATGTAATCAAAAATTTGCGGATAGATTTTATCTGTATCTCCGTAATCCGCCCGGGTGTACGAAACCAAGTAGAATCCCTCCGGCATATATTCTTGTTCATGAAAATGAGTTTCAATGCGACTAAACATATGGGATACCATATCTCCGTCTTTCTTAAGTAAATCCTCCTTTTTAACAATAACGCCATTTGGATATCCAATTGGCGCATTCTCCCTCTGCAGACGCAGTTGAAAATCATCCCAGAGATCTTCGGGAAATTGCTTCTTGGATGCGTGAACGCGGCAACTCAACAGTACAGGAACCCTAGATTGCCGGATCACCTGCATATAGCTTGTGTTTACATGGATCGAATGTTCAATATTCTCAGCTCGCATGCTGATCATTTGCCCTATTCGCTCAAGCCTGGCGATCTGCAATTGGATAACCTCTTCCTGTTTTCGTAGAAATTCAAGTGTACTGGCAGGAGTTCGATGGCTCAGATGCTCTCGAATTTCCTCAAGAGACATGCCAAACTCCTTGAAGACATGAATCATTCCGATCGTATCCAACTGACTGCGATAGTAATAGCGATACCCGTTGTCAGCAACAAATGCCGGCTTGAACAGCCCAATACGATCATAGTAAATCAGTGTTTTGCGTGGAACATCTGACATTTTGGAAAAAGTACTTATGGATAGCATTTCGGTTTGATTCATGGCTGCCTCCCAAAAATAGAAAAACGGTATTGACTGTATAGTTACTATACAGTTTATGATAACATCTATTGAGACACTTCATCAACATGCTGAAAAAAAGTTTTTAATCACAAAAGAGGAGAATGTGTATGTTGGAAAATGTTTCAAAGTGTGAGGGAGTACAAGAAGAATGCATGCCTGAATCCACTATAAGTCGAAGGAGACGAACTACCCATGCAAATGATGGAAACTGATCGATTGAGGTTAAGAAATTTTTACGTGATGGATGCTCAGGCATTTTTGGAATATGCGGCTAATCCCAGAGTGAACTGCTTCCTTAGTGATAAAGTTTCGACAATGGAAGAAGCAGCTTTAAAGCTTCAAAATAGAAGCTGTGAAGACTCATATATTGCAGTCTGCCTGAAAGAGAGCAATGCACTAATAGGAGAACTATTTTATCTGCAGGAAGAACCTGATACGTTTAACATTGGATGGAATTTCAATGCAAGATATGAAGGAATGGGATATGCTCGTGAAAGCGTGGAAGCTTTTTTAAATTATCTCTTTACGCAAAAAGAAGCCAGAAGGCTGTATGCGTATGTCGAGGATGATAACTTAAGATCACAAAAACTATGTGAAAAATTAGATATGCGCAAAGAAGGTTGTTTTATAGAATTTGTTTCTTTTACTGAATACGAAGATGGGACACCCAAATATGAAAACACCTTCCAATATGCATTGTTAAAAAGAGAGTGGCTCCAAAAGCATTCAAACCGGACTTGTTTTGAGTAGTGTGCAAGAACAGGGGCTATTTGATGTTTACTCAGAATTTCAACCACCGGAGAAGGCGTAACTGTTCCTGGGCAGTTGGTACTACTGGGCGACGCACAGCCAAATCCCTGATATGGTTAAAAGATGTCGTTGAGTATAATTCCAGGAAAACAGAAAAAGTTGAGTACTTCAAAGGGGCTCTAAAGTATAGTCGTCACATCACGTGAAAACACCTCTGAAAAAGTAGTTTAGTTATATGAATTGTGTAAATATTCTATTTTTAAAATAAAATTTATATAATATAATTTCAGAATAAAATTAGTTTTGTAAAACAGGACAGGTGAAGTATTTTTCAAAGGCGTCATACCGACAATGCGTTTGAACACTTGAATGAAGTATGAAGTGTTAGGAATAATCTCAAAGCAATGAGTTCAATTTGCATCTTCGATCCAACTGCATGTTCATTTCAGCGCATATCGAAGTTAGTGATTGATTTTGACGGGGAATAAGCACTGGCTCTGGGCAGAAAGCCGTAAATTCTATCGGCCAGAAAATTACACATTGAAATACATATTCACAAAATCCGTATTTTATACATATGTATCCCAAGGTCTATCAACTCTTAATTTGGATTCTGTTTCTGTCGGACGACACAAACATTATCCCCATAAACGACACAAACATTGTCCGATTATTTTTTCTTATTTCATTTCTTTCCCCGTACCACGCGTTCGCCGCTTAAAAAACTACAATAAGCATTTTTATTAGCTGTATTAGCTGCTGCATTATTATTCTTAAACCAATAGAATTCAATTTTGTCTCCAGCAGCTTGTTGAGGAAAATAATAAAACACACACGGTATTGATATTACCTCTTTTGGTATATTAGTTAGAATACTTTTGCCCAGTTTAATTCTTTCAATATTTGATTTAACATATTGCAGGATATCAAAAAATGATGTTAAAGCTATTGTATTAATAAAATGATTTAGTATCCACGTTAAGGGGTTAAGGATGGGATGGGGATGATTAAGGAGATTGCATATGATGATGATTTACACTTATTGCTACTGAAAGTTAACAATTAAAAATGGCAATATAAAAGACGACCTCCTCTAAATGCACTGGAAGCAAACAGGTGTTCCTATTTTTGGGAACACAATCTAACTATATCATTCGTTCAACCACAAATTCAATGGTGGTTTTTTTTGCGTTTAAGAAAAGAATAATGAAGAGAACCGAAGGCGATGTGCTCTCGGTTCTTTTTTGATGAGGATATAACGTAGAGATTATATATTTTACATTTGTGAATTCTGTAGCCGCTCATACTCTCTGAGGGGTTATTTGCGTTGTTAGCGATACAGCGGCGGACAAAAAGAACCTTGCGAGGGTTAGTCGCAAGGCGATTCAAAATTTTCACTGGGTAGAGTACTTGAATTCTTTCCATACTTCATTATCAGTTTTTATATTCTTTTGTATATCCTCATAATTAATCTCAAATTCCGCATGATCGCCTATAACATGTGCAATTTCTACGCTAATCACTAATGAATCTTCAGTCAAGTATGTCTTAATCTCAGACTCAATCGAATCTGCATTGTTTAACATTTCTATCCATTCTTCATTGGTGTATCTCTCAAGCGCATCTCTTTGTTCTAAAATGGTTGATTTTAGCCTTCCTTTTTTAAATTTTATTACAAAATCTTCATCAATATTAATAAAGTCTTTTAATTTCAAAGCGATTTCTTTTTTCATATCAATATTCGTAGTGTAGAACTGGTCTACAGGATGCGCTGCACCTTCATAATAACTATATCCAGAATATTGAATACTCATAAGGTTTTTGCTTTTCCATGTAATGCGATAATTAATATCCCAGCTTAAACTATTAATTTCTTCCTGCGAAAAATCCTTCAAATAGCCATATGCATTATCTTTTATTATCTGGTTAATTTTATTTTGCTTAACTTTATCACTTAAATTATTAATCTGTGGATATTGTATTTTAATGTTATTATTCGTATAGATATCTGTTACAATTTTATAATCTGTGCGGTTTGAAACATCTGATTCATCGTTACCTCCGTCCGTTTTCTCTTTTGTATAGGCTAGAGGATCTGGTGTTGATTTTGATGTTACTGTTGTAGTACTAATGATTTGATTATAAGCATTAATATCCTTATCAGTGCCACATGCTACCGCTAACGAAGAAAAGAGTATTAAAAGAACTGTCAAAATACTTATTTTCACTTAAAATGCCCCTTTCTAATGTTTTAGCTAATAATGATAGTTTTTATGTTAACTTTTCAAAATCCTAAAAGGGTCGCTGTAATTAATTAACTCAATTTGAATGCTTAATATGCTTAACCCACTTTTTAGGAAACAAATTATTTAACATTTTCACTCACAATTTTATATGCCTTTTGTCTCTCAGACCAGCCGTTAGGTAACCCATTTATATTTTTCCCATTTACTTTTATAGAGACAGTCAAAATCGCGGAATCCCCCTTATCGGCAGTAGGGTTAATATTCTTATATTCGCTCCAAAAATATCCTGCTGCCTCCCACGGGTAGTTATTAGCAACATAAGAATAGCCATCATCTAAGATTTTTGGATCAAGTGCTCTTTCAGAAAATTTTTCATAAACATCTTTACCTGTTATTTGGATATATCCTGCACCTCTATATTTCGACCCATCTCCAGGCTTTGAGTTTCCATTACGGTTATCGTACTGTTTAAAGTACACCTCTTCAGGGTCATTATACATCTCGGTCAGTCTAGCTCCGTATGCCGATTCAACCAAAGTCTGAGCAAGAAAGTGTCTAATTCTTGCAGTTGTAGTAATATTGTATTTTTCTAATGTAAGATTTAAACTATTTACCATACTAACATTAACATTTTTAAAACCAATGTTTTTGAGCTGATTAGCAGTAACGTAAGTTTTTATGTTGTCATTTGATGGTAATTTAATTGGATCACATTCAACCTTCTGAATCACATGTTCTATGCCCTGAAGGATCAGTCCGAGTTAACGGATTATTCTCCACATACGTATACAAATTCAAACTGAGCGGATTATCAATCTGCCCTTCATACGTATCCTTATTAATAAACCGCCCCACACTTGGATCATACCATCTAGCCCTCAAATATTGCAGCCCAACCTTATCATCCATCATCTCGCCGCTATAACGGAACGGCTGCGCTACTGCTTCTTGCGTCGTAATCGGATTGCCCCACATGTCATAGGTATACGTATTTAGCGTATTACTTGATGCGTCTGTTAATCCCACAACATCGCCATGCCCGTTCTATCTTTGATATCTTTGTATGGATAAAAAGAAGGAATTCTATTTTCTGGAGCGTCTAAAGTAATAGATTGCCCACAGAATAGCATTCCTGAATCCTCTGAGATAGCGGTAGATGAATAAAGAGCCTGCCGCTACCACAAACAGTCCCCAAAATGAGAATAGCTTCAATTTGTTCGTTCCTTTCAGCAATAGCAAGATACTTCCATCTTACCATTCCAACTCACTTCCGTCTGCACTGGCATCACTATGAGGGGTTATTTGCGTTGTTAACGATACAGCGGCGGACAAAAAAGAAACCTTGAAAGGCTCGAAGCCAGTCAAGGTCTCTAGTAATCAACAAAGGTTAATAATACTCAACCCATACTTCTCCATCTATTAATTGCACCTGATGAAGTAATTCAAATATGCTTTGATAGACAGTTAGTGTCTCTTGATCTAATTCTGTTTTATTGACACTTTGAAGATTGTTCAACGCATCGCCTAAATCAGGTATTCTCCATGGCGTCTCTTCAAACCAACCAGTATCCGTATGATAGTAATATGAGAGCCCACTCCAACCGTTTTTAGTAGGTTGTATAGCCGCCATAATTGAATCAAAATAACCAATCCAAGCCTTAAGCTGAACTTTTTGACCATCGAAATTTTCGAAATAGAAGATGATCTCCGGTTCACCCTCATAACCAGTATAAAAGTCTTTAACTTTTTCCATTGAGACACCTCCTTTTCTTATGGAGCAGGCCAATGACCTGAATCTAAGAGCGTTTGTTGTTCAGGCGTCGCTACTCCATTTTGTCTCGCACTTACCGCATCTTGCCACTCTTTGCCGGTTGCTCAGGGATATCCTTCAACATAAAGGAAACGAAAGCATCTTCATCTTGAAACTGAAGCGCTTTATTGCACTTCTTTTCGAAACCAATTGTAGATGAAGGTTTGCCGCTCAAGGTACGACCACAAACCGATCCCGCATAAGCTCCAGCGAAAAGTTCTAAGTGATCGGGCAACTGAAGTAATTTATTGTAAACGGAGTTGTACAAGTGTCTGGCACCCTCCTCTGCTGTACCAGCAAGTTCCGTCCGGCCAACATCACCGACCATCAGCGTGTGCCCAGTAATGAGGAACCAAGGCTCCTCGCCTCGTACCCGATCCGTTACAATGATGGAAATATGCTCTGGTGTATGACCTGGTGTGTGAAGAAATTTGAGAATGGTGTTTCCTGCTACAATCTCATCACCATCTTTAACAGGCATAAAATCAAAATTAGTTTCTGCCGACTGATGCAGCACATACTTAGCCCCAGTTTTTCGAGCTAACTCCCTTGCTCCTGAAATATGATCCGCATGTAGGTGTGTATCAATGACATAACTGATATCCATTTTCATGTTTTGTGCTTCCTGCACATAAAAATCCACCTGATCTTCCATCGGATCAACAACCACGCCTTGAGATTGACTTCCACAACCGAAATAATACGAGGCTGCAATAGGGTTACGATGTAAATATTGTCAAAAGATCATATCCATCTTCCTTTCTAATCACGAATTCGTTCTATTATCAATGCACAGGCCCTGTCTATTTCATTCACAGTTGTATAGCGCCCAATTGAAAACCGCACAGTACCAACAGCAACTTCCTGAGATAACTTCATAGCCTTTAGTACAGGTGATATCTCTATACTTCCCGTATGGCATGCTGAACCGGTGGTGGCAGCAATTTCTGGGATCTTTGCTAAAATCTCTTGTCCAATCATGCCAATAAAACTGACGTTTAACGTATTTGGCAATCGCTTGTCTGGATGTCCGTTCATAACAATGCGATCTTTAAATGCATCCGATAACTTTTTCCAAAATAGGTTCGATAATGTCTGGATTTCCTGATGATGATCATTTCTTCTGTAAGCCAATTCTGCTGATTTCCCTAGACCTACGATGAAAGGCACATTCTCGGTACCTGCTCTTCTACCCACTTCATGACTGGCTCCGTGATTGTGTGGAGTAATCACAGTTCCTTCTTTAATGATTAAGGCACCAACGCCTTTAGGAGCGTAGAGTTTATGACCGGCAACTGTAAGCAGATTCACATTCATTTCATCCCAATTAACATCGATTTTCCCTATAGATTGCGCCGCATCGGTATGTAGAATGATTCCTCTTCTACTTGTGATTTCAGCAATTTCCTGGAGGGGTTGGACTGTTCCTACTTCATTGTTAGCATGCATAATAGACATAAGAATTGTATCCTTCGTTATTGCTGCAGCAAGATCTGAGAGGTCCACCAACCCATACGCATCCACATCTAAATAAGTAACCTTAGCTCCGATGGATTCAAGAAATACGCACGGATTAAGAACAGAAGGATGTTCAACTTTTGTTGTAATGATGTGATTCCCGCGATGTCTATTGGCAAAATAGGCTCCCTTGATAGCATGATTATTGGATTCGCTACCACCACTGGTGAAGACGATTTCGCTTGTTTTGCAATTTAGTAACGTAGCAATGCGCTGTCTGGCAAGATCGATGGCCACTTTAATCTTCTCAGAAGCCCAATGAGAGGAAGATGGATTACCATAGTAGCTCGTTAGAAATGGTAACATTTCCTCCAAAACTTCCGGATCAATCGGCGTGCTTGCATTATAGTCAAGATAGATGCGATTCTGTTCTGTCTCATTTAGCCTTGTTGCCATTCATACACTCCCTCTTCGACGCGAAATGCTTGATAACCATGTTCGTTTAAATAGCGTGCTGCCTGAGCGGCATATACACAATAAGGTCCACGACAATATGCAGCGATATGAATGTTTAGTGGCAATGTGCTCATTATATCTTCTAGATCACTTAGCGGAATTGAAATCGCACCAGGAATATGGGCAGCTTCAAATTCTTCTTTTGGGCGTACATCAATCAATATCACACTGCCGTTATTCATTTTTTCCTTCAACTCGTTTAAGTCTAAGGTTTGGACATCTTGAAATTGATCAGACAATGACTCTTTCAACGTGCGGATATCAGCCGACTGTGACTCTGCAACATGCCACAGTGCATGAAGAAGCTCGGCAATGACGGGGCTGGCAAGCTCGTAGTAAATATAAGTCCCTTGTTTACGATTTTTGACAAGTCGCGATTCAACTAAGACTTGAAGGTGTTTAGATATATTGGCAAGGCCACTTCCTGTTGTCGCGGCAAGATGCTCCACTGATTTGGGGCCTTGCGAGAGTAAATGAAGTAGTTCCAACCTTTTGTCACTTGATAGTGACTTTCCCACTTTGGCAATATGCTGATATAAGCTATCCTTGAATGCTCTACTTCCAGCCTCTATATGTTCCATGGACCCTCCACATATTCAACTTATTAGTTGAATAGTAAAATATATTGTGTTATTTGTCAACGGCTACCTAACACAAACAATCATGTTCATTTAAAATAAAGTTTGGACTGACACAATAAATAAAACCGCGGTAGCCTTGGACGTAGAAAAACGTCCTATACTACCGCGGTTTTATTAAATTATTATTTCTCGTTAGTAACTGCATTATTATAATATCGATCAAAGTCGCAGCATTAGTGTACTTCTACTACCACGCTACCGAATAGTTTTTCATCTATATAAGCTTCTAATCTCCATAGACCTTTTGAAGGTAACGACATCGTTGTCGGCATTTTACCTACTTTTTCATTATCTTTAATAGCAGTATTTGGAATACCAATTCCACCCTCAAAAACAGTAACTTTTTCTCCTGTTTGTTTGCTAACTCCGATTATCTTTACTTTTTCACCAAACAATTTCTGTGTTTCTTCTGGTGTATCAGCCCAAAAATGCCACATATATTTTTGTTTTTTTCCAGGATATAACCGAACTACCTCTGAATCGTTATAAATAAATCCAATTTTTCTTTGTTCTCCTATCAACATATAATCGTCAGTTTTAAACATGCTGCTTACTTTCCAGTTCTCGTCTAATACGTTTGGACTTTCTTTGATCACTACGTTGGAATCAGTTTTAGAACAACCAATTAAGAAAATCAGTAAAACTAAATAACCTAATCTCAAAACCATAATGTCACCTCCTATAAATAGACGAAAATTTATCCACTAGCATGTTCAAAACTTATCACAATACCCAATTTTTAACAATAAAAAATTCACACTGCTCCCGTTATCTTAATGACAGATCGTCAGTTTAATACTATTTTTTGTGGTCTTATTATCTTCACTGAAGAACTCAATCTAGGATTGAGTTCTTATTTGGTGATGCCCACACCAGATGAATGGTGTTATATAGATACCTTTCCACACGGTGAATACTTACTTTTGACTTCGCGAGAATATCCATGATATCCCGATCGAGATGACAACCCACTAATCGGTTGAACATAGGCTCTATTAACTTTTGGGTTCTATTAATCCATCGATTCGAACTAAGACCATGCTCCATTAACAGTATTTGGCCACCTGGTTTGCAAAATGAGTTTAATGATTCCAATACTTGAACAGGATTGTCATAGCCGCAAAAAGATAATGTGGATACGATTGTATCAAATGAGTTCTCTGGAAACGAGAGTGATTCAATGTCTGATTGCATGAACGTCGCCCGAATTCCACTCTCTGCCGCAGAAACTTTGGCTTTGGACAACATTTCACTACTAAAGTCTACAGCTGTCACCTCAACATCTTTAGGGTAAAAATTAAAATTTGCTCCAGCACCGACGGCAATCTCCAGTACCTTTCCCTTTGCGCTGCCTAGCAATGTGGATCGCCATCTACGCTCAGATTGTTTCTTTCTTCTCATCTCATATATGTTGGATTGTTTATCGAATTTACGGATTAATTTTTCTTTACTCACAGCACACCTCCATTAAACGAATGAATCCAAAAAAATGGAGTGCCCAACCGTTGCCAGTTTGCACTCCATTTATCAATCTAAGATTACGTGTAATTTAAATGTTTGTTTTCTACATCTACTGATTTTAAATATTCTTTCACAGCTACTACCGCTTCATCTATCGTGTTTGCTCGAATCGTGATGATTTCTTGTTCGTATTTATTCATAGCGTGTTCATATCGCGGATCATAATAATGCTCCAATAAGAGACTAACTGCCTTCTCAAATTGATCTTCATGGAGAGCTATTTCAATCTCTTTCGCGATTGGTGTGTGGATTCGGTTCTTTATACGACTGAAGGATTTAAGCAACTCTACCTTGTTTTCCAAAGGTCGATAATTCTCAATGATATGACGAGCACGCTCACGAATAGGCATCTCAATGTAAAGTTGTGGACCTGTATCCTTTTTGCTAACAATGAACTCAGGAATGACCGCTTTTCCAATCCGCTTACTTTCTCCCTCAATCAGAAAATAGGGTGAATCCTTCAACTGAAGAAGGTTAGTAACGAGATGGGCTTCAAATGTCTTCTGATTGTTTGCTTGGAGGCCGACATGACCGAAAATTGAACCTCGATGCCCTGCAAGAGCTTCTAAATCCAGTACAGGATATCCATCTTCTTGTAAACGTCTTAATATCGCTGTTTTTCCTGCTCCTGTATTCCCCGAAATCACACATACGCGAGGTTTGAAATCCATCTTCTCAAGCGTATCAACTACCCATCTACGATAGGAACGAAAGCCTCCTGTTAAACGGTAGGTTCGGATACCCATTAACGCTAGAACTGTAGCAGAAGAATGACTTCTCATACCACCGCGCCAACAGAAAACCGCTTTCTGTTCTTTGATCCCTTCAAACGTTTTTATAAAAGCCGGCAATTTGGCCGATATGATCTCCAGACCTCTATCTTTAGCAGCCTGAACACTCACTTGTTTATATATGGTTCCAATTTCTGCACGTTCGTTATCATCAAAAAATGGAATGTTTATGCTTCCTGGAATCGTCGCGTCCTGAAACTCGGAAGGCGAACGAACGTCGATCATAACTAACTCTTTTTTGTCTCTAAGAGCTAATAATTCTTCTATGGTGATGTCTTGAAACAATGAATTTCGCCCCTTTGAAGTTTTCAAAAGAAAACTAGCATAGCATTAGCTTAAATGACCACAATACGGCCCGAATGTTCTTCTGTGATTTCCCCGATCATACTTGCATCGACCCCAGCAAGTTTCAACTTACTAAGCAATTCATCAGCCTGGTCTCCAGCCACGGAAATTAGAAGGCCTCCGGATGTCACTGCATCACATAAGATCCATTGACCGATCTGATCTAACGTATCCGGGAAAGTAACTGAATTCTGTACATGGGCGAAATTATTCTTTGTGCCCCCAGGAACAAAACCTTCTTCAGCCAACTCCCTTACTCTCGGCAATAAAGGCACATCATTAGCGATAAGGCGAATGCCGACTCCGCTACCTTTTGCCATTTCCAGAGAGTGTCCGATCAAGCCAAAACCGGTAACATCTGTGCAAGCATGCACCTCAAATGGTTCCATCGTCTCTGCAGCCGCTTTATTCAGTGTAGCCATGACCTGTGTTACTCGCTCTACTTCCTGATCATTTAATCTATCCTTCTTAATCGAAGTGGTCAAAATACCTACACCAATTGGCTTCGTCAGAATCAATTTATCTCCTGGAATCGCTCCTGCATTAGTACGTATCTTCTGAGGATGTACCAACCCGGTAACAGCAAGTCCGAATTTAGGCTCGTTATCGTCAATGGAATGTCCGCCTACGAGTGTAATACCGGCTTCCTTCATTTTATCGCCTGCGCCACGTAATATGTCAGCTAACACATCTTTGTCCAATGTTCGAATTGGAAATGCTACGATATTTAGCGCGGTAAGCGGCCTGCCTCCCATGGCATAAATATCACTAATCGCATTCGCAGCAGCTACTTGTCCGAACGAATAGGGATCATCCACGATAGGGGTGAAAAAATCTACCGTTTGCACAAGCGCGAGCTCATCGCTTAGTTTATAAACACCGGCATCATCACTGGTGTCAATGCCCACAAGAAGGTTTGGGTTTGGAAGAGCTGGAGGTAATTTCTTAATTACTTCTGAAAGATCTGCTGGACCAATTTTACAGCCGCATCCACCCTTGGTTGAATAGGATGTAAGCTTAATTTTATCAGTTGTTGACATTGTGTGCCTCTTCCTTTCTTAAATCAGCAGGAAATATGGTTTATATTTAAAATTATCTTCTTCTCGATATGATACCATCATAACCTATTTACCTGACCATAATCTAATCTAAGGTAAAACAAAAAACTTCAGCTATCAGAGAAGTTAGTTGAAGCTTTCTGTATAGTTTATTGCAATTTCCGCACTGAGTAGATCATCAAGTGGAATCCAATCAATCCCATCTTCGTGTGATACTTTTAATCTTCTAAATTCCTGATCAATTTGAGTAATTAGACCTGTAATCTGCCGGTCACCATTTTCATCATATATTTTCAAAATAATAAATTTCTGGTCTTGAAGAGCTTCACTAAGAACTTTTGCTAATTTTTCATTCTCTCGATTAGCACTACTTTTCATTTCCTCACACCTTCACAAGAACAATGGTTCGTAAAAATAGTATACTCTTGTTATTCCATGAGGTAAAGGTATGTTTAATTCAAATGTACGCCAAAAAATCGAAAGCGATTTTAGCTGAGCTTTTGATTTTTTTGGATTCCCCTCTTCTCAAGACAATCGAATATATCCATTTGATTTTCATTTCTATGTTATAATCATAACAAGATAAATCGACTGGCAAACCAGAGATTAGCACTTGTGCTAATCTCTTTATTTTGTATTGGAGGGATTTTAAATGACGGAAAAAAAGAGTATCAATCCTTGCACGAAGATCGAATCTTTATTGGAAGCGCTGGGGATGTAACCAGATTGATCGAAGAAGAGCAGTGTGACGTAATTGTAGACTTGCGGGCAGAAGTGGAAGAAATCAGCTTACCGGAGTACGTTGAACGTATTCACATCCCACTAATTGATCAGCAAGAAAGTCAGGAAGAGCAGATTCTCAGCGCGGCGAACGAGGTGGTTCGTCATTATCGCGAGGGAAAAAAAGTAGCGCTACACTGTGCTGCTGGACGAAGTCGTACGGGAAGTGTAGCGATTGTAACACTATTAAGCTTAGGATTATTTTCAGATATTGAAGATAATTATTTCCTTGTTTTCTACACTAACTTTAGTCTGCAACAATAATGATTCGTGGAACCACGCCTCATCTAGTTGATTGGTACTATGCATATGTTAAATGCTTGCAATTTGAGACTGAATCTCTGGAACAGGCTCAGCTGACATTGTTAGTACAGCCAATTTCGCTTGTTCGGATATCGTGACAAGGCATCCATAAGCTTGAGCCAATACTTGACGTAAAGGTATTCTGTACTCATTCTGAAGCAACAAATCAAACTTTTCTAAGGTTTTATTTAATAAATCAACATCAGTTGTATCATCGTAATAAAGAAGTCCGCAAATGGTAATGCCAGCATTAATAAGCGATTCATTTGGAGATTCTATAAGATCTATTGCTTTAGAATGTACGTTTCGAGTTCCGATCTTTTTGGCAAGACCAATAGCAACTGATATTATAAGCCAAAAAGACTTAAGTGATGGAGTTGTTGTCCATGTTTCTAGCAGCTCTTCACCAACCTTCGGGCGTATTTTTGAAAGCAATTCCAAAGCTTTTGCCAAATTGTTATTATTAAAAATAGAAATCTCGGCACCATGTAGATCTTCCAAAAAGTTCGCGATTATTTTCATTTCCAGATAAAGATAGGGAAGAGCAAAAGTTACCAATTGTAGTAGTATCCATTGCTCCCGTTGCGTTACTGTTTTTAAAATGGGAACAATTGATTCTAAAAGTTCTATCCCGTATTGACGACTCAATACAATTACAAGCATTACTTCTGTATGACGCATTATATCAAATTCTAAATACTCTAATTGCAGTTGTACTAGCTCAACCCAGAACCTATCCCTTTGCTCCCATAAGCTTTCAAATCGTGACGAGATTAATGCCTTAGCCAAAAAAAATGCAAAATGTTGAGAATCCTTGAATGACAAGCCCTCATGAGTCTGGACAAGAATTTTCACTTGGATGGCTAATGTAACCTCTTCACTATCTATTTCAGCTGACAGAGGAGGAATCTTTGGAGCTTTGGTACTGTACATACGATGTGCGATTTCACTGAGTACTAACTCACATTTTGGATGAGCCATTGAAAACTTCTCGAGTGCGTCTAACTTTAGTTGATCAATTTCGAACATAGCAGCCATCCAACTCCTCAGCAGCTTGATTGTAATAAACAAACTAATAATTAATATAGTAAAATAATACCATATACAAGAGTTTTACTGATAGATGCAAGTAATATAGGGACTACGTTTACTTTAAGAATTCAATTTAATATTTACTAAATTTATTCTATCCCCCGTCCAATAAAAACAAAGCAAAACACCGCCTTATTTAGCGATATTTTGCTTCCATACACAATTATACTCTCTTTAGTTTACAGCTACTCTTCCTCGCCTAGTCAGCATATTTGTTCTTGTCACCTTAACCACAAAACACCAATTTTATTTTCAGAGCAGACTACATTATGACCTATGTCTTGTTCGTTCAACACATTTCCTTACTTTTTCTACCCAATTGAATAAAGAACGGATTTAAAGCAATTTATTAATTTTGTATTCCGCTTCCATTAAAGATTTTCTCGCCTGCTAGAGATATTTACGAGCTTCGTCACTGTCTCCTTTTGAAAGACTTACTTGGGAATGTTTAATTGTTAAAATTATTTCGCTTAAGGTGTATATAGCGACTTCCCTGCTAGTCATTATTATGACTCCCCCAATATTCACTAAACTCCTAAAGAGCTGCCGCGGGTACTAAATACCATCTCGGCAACAGCGATAAAAGACGCTAACAAAGAAATCACAAATAAAAATCAGAATGTACACAAAAAAATTGAAGTTGCGTAATGCAACTTCAATTTTTTTGTGAATTCATCGGCAATCGGAACAAATTCTTGACATAGAGAAATGACAAGAATTTGTTCCGATAAAATAAAAAAACCACAGTTTCTGTGGATGCTTATCGGTCTATTTTCTTGTCACTCGACAGCTTGCTAATGTCGGATTCTCGTAAAAATAAAACAAAAGCAACTGTTGCAGAATAATTTCCGTGATTTTCTACTTTTAATTAATGTTTCCCCGCTGATTTAATTTATCTTCAATAGAAATAAAAAACGCTTGGAATTATTCCAAGCGCCTTTTCTCAATTATGGATTTTATTTTCTCCAAGTCTTTACGATTTGCCCTTTTTATCATCAACGACATAAACGGAGAAAACAGCATCGAAAATCCAGCCGGATTACCTTTGTTTCTTAGTGTCATCCGAGTCAAATTGTCTCCTTTGGCTTCCCAAGTATAGGTGGTTTCCATAGGGAAGGGGCCGTCGTCCGTACGCATGACGAGTATTTCACCAGGAACATATTGTGTAATTTGATACACATAAGCAAGTTCTCTACCTAGAAAGCTGGCCTTAAAAGCAATCTTAGAACCAAGAGCTAGCGGTTTCGGCGTTTGCCATTGGGCTGATTGAATATTTACATACCATTCAGGTGCACGATCGGGATTAGCCGCATATTCAGCAACAACGGCTAGTGGACAATTGATGGTAATCTCAGTGAATACATCGACCATTAGGCTAATAGCTTCTCGATGGGCTGCCAGTAGTTTGTATGCCAACCGGATGCGAGATGCTCACCCGTTCCGTCTGGGAAACTGGAATGCTCAAATAGAAGTACCGTTTCTGAACCTTGAGCCTTCAACTCAAATTTGACGATAGAATACAAACCTTCTTCCCAATTCGCCACCCGCCAAGCCTGTACAACACGCTTGTTTGGCACCAACTCAATATTGCGCCCCAGTATCATTCCGCCAAAGCAGGAAAAAGTTCCGCCTTCCTCAGCATGAATAACTGTCGCGGCTCCTCCGGTTGCTTGACTAAATAGCTCACTGCTAGTTAGGATGTTATACACTCGTTCAGGCGCAGCTTGGAAGCTAACTTCTTGACGAATCACGCTGTTCATGATTAAGCACCTGCCTTTAACTGCTCATCCTTGCTTAAGAGCCATTGTTCCAGCATCTCGACAGTCATGCTTTTCAACATATCCCCGTGATCGTGAATGGCGTGATGCCACATGGCCGCCTCTACTTGATAGTTATTTTCACCTTTAGTTGTAAAACCGCAATTGCAAGATAATGTTTTCATAACAATATTTCGTCTCCTCTTCATGTGGGAAAATATGATTTTCTTTAATGCATAGTTTGTTCAGACCACGGATCGACTCCCGGATCTTGACCTTGAGCAACCGACTGCAAACGCGACATATAATGCGTCCAGCCTTGAACATGTGAAGCCACCTCGGTTACCGGCAAATCATAGTGCGTCAATACTAAGAGTGTGCCGTTACCTTGAGGCGTTAATTTGAACTCAACCGTACTGGAGCCTGGCGGTACAATTTGGGATTTCTCCCAGCCCCAAGACATTACGATCTTCTCGTTAGGGACAATTTCCTTATACTCCCCCATCGCAATGTCGCTGCCGTTTACATCAATCCGGTATTTTCCCCCGATACTAGGATCAAGCAATACATACCGTCCCATCCAACGGACTAATTTCTCCGGATCAGTAAAAAATGAAAACAGAGTCTCTGGACGGCATTCAATATAAATTTCTTTCTTAATCGTGTCGCTGCTGCTGATTGAACTCATGTTTGCTCCTTTCTTCTGCTTCCGCCGCTTCTTTCAAACGCAACAAACTGTCATCCCAGAAGCTCTCAATATAGTGCATCAATTCGGCGAATCCTTCCCTCCTAATGCCATAAAATCGTTTGGTGCCAGCTCGCCTAACAATGACGAGACCTGCTTCTTCAAGAACTTTAAGATGCTGTGATATCGCTGGTGCTGACACGTCAAAATGCGATGCAATGGCGCTGGAGGCCAGCTCCCCATCACGGACGAGATGTAAAATATCTCTGCGCCTTGGCTCCGTTAAGGCTTGAATGGCTTTATCGATCATGCCTTTAATTTAGCACACACTTAATTAAGTGTCAACTTAATTAATAATGGTTTATTCTTCTATTATTTTGTACCGGTTTGCAAATAAAAAAAGGTACAGCCTGATCCAATAAAAGAGAAATACCGCTGCTGTAGCGCCCTTGATCAAGTCTCCAGTCTTGCACATGGATCCTTACCAAGATTATGAATTCTACAACGTGCCTAAGTGGATAATGTAGGCACTTTTGTGTCATTGGACACATGACATGTCGGTTGACAAGAACTTGATGTCATAAATGACAAGAACTTGATCCCATTCCCGAGCCCCCGAGGCCAAGCAAAAAAGCCTCACGTTTTTAGTTGAGGCTTTTTACAACTCCGAATATTTTATTGGTGCATTTATATTTCTAACATATTTATCAATATAGCGTTGTTCTTCTTTATAATTGGCAGGATAACCTTTTTCAGAATCAAAATATCGCATCGAGTATTGCTATTGGTTCGTGCCATTTCTCAATTTTATTATTAATACGCAGCTTAGATTTACAATTTACTATTTTACTATTTTCTTGCACTTTCGAATTGTATTTCAATATAGCAATTTTTGAAAATGCAAAAACGCTCCTCGTCTTATTGAGACGAGAAGCGTTTGCTTCCGGTGCCACCTAACTGGTCGGGAAGGCTAATTTAGGATCATCATTTGCATGATAGTCTTGATGGAAACGCCTCAAAGCTACGATCCTCTCACTCCCGTTGCTTCCGTATTTCCTTCTGCACTTGCCGCAACGCCTTCTTCGAGCCACGCTCCATGTCGTGCTGAAACTTGCGGTCTTTATAGCTGGTGAACAGCGTATTCAGATCATATCCCGTAGGATACAACTCGCTGGCTCGTAGTTCTAAGGATACCCGCTTGGCATGCACCTCTACGAGCTGCCCTTCAAATAAAACCGTCATATGGTTGAAGCTATCTCGGCCTTTGTACACGATCGCGGGTTTATCATGCTCTAATAACCGCACACGATCACCCATCCCGTACTCCTCAAGTACAACTTCCGTTTCATCCGTATGTGCCACTACCGGCTTCTTCATCACTTTACTTTCATGAAGGAGATCCAACCGATAGTTCTTACTCTTCATATACAGCTTCGCCCGCCCCAATACCTCATCTTTCAACTCCATCCTCTTCGAGATCCAAAGCGCATTGCTCTCGCCCGATTGCCCAATCAGTAGCTTATATTGCGGCTCTAAGGTCTCGTTGTCGAATGCCATGGCTGCGTTCATGAAATCCGGATGCCGTTCCGAAAATTCCTTAATCTCTCCATAGTGCGTGGTCGCAACCGTCATACAACCCATTTGGTAAAATTCTTCCAGAATCGCAATGGCCAGTGCCGCACCCTCATTGGGTTCCGTTCCGCTACCAATCTCATCAAACAACAACAACGTATTCCGATTCGCTTGGCGCATGATCTCGGCTATATTTTTCATATGGGACGAAAAGGTACTAAGCGCATTCTCCAGGCTCTGATTATCCCCGATATCAACGAACATACGATCAAACACAGCCACTTCGGTAGACGTATCCGCCGCGATGTGAAATCCGGACATCACCGCCAGCGCGATCAAACCGACCGTCTTCAGGACAACCGTCTTGCCCCCCGCATTCGGACCCGTAATGACCAAACTGCGATATCTATCGCCAATTTCAAAATCCAGCGGAACCGCACCTCCGGACAATAACGGATGCCTGCATCGGACCAACTTAATCGTCCCGTGGTCGTTCACTTTAGGTGCGATTCCATCCATGCTTTTGCTAAATTTTCCTTTGGCGAAAATCATATCGTACAGACTAATCAAATCAATATTGACCGTTATCGGCTGGGTTTGATTTGCGACTAAATCCGATAGAGCCGACAGAATCTGAAGCTCCTCCATCCCCTCCTCCATCTGGAGACCCGAAAGCTCTGCGTTATACTTGGCAACAGTTAACGGCTCCATAAACACCGTCGATCCCTTGGAAGATATTTCGACAATCGTTCCAGCCACTTGATGCTTATAGGCAGCTTTAATCGGGATGGTGAAGCGGTCATTTTTTTTGCTGACAAAAAACTCCTGAATAACCTCCTTGTTCGCGCTGTTCTTCAGAAACTTTTGCAGCTGCTCCTCAATCTTCGCCTCGGCAATATCAATATGCTTGCGGATTCGTCTGAGCTCTTTACTCGCCCCGGAGTCCACCCGATTCCCTTTAATAGCTTGGTGAATTGCATCTTCAATGTTCTGGAAATCCCACATGGAGTTCGCATAAGCACTTAGCTTAGGAGCGTAGAATTCCTTCTCGGTCATGAACTTCTTGACTTTCCGGCAACCCCGGAGAAAATCAGCAATGGCAATCAGTTCGGAGGGATCCAGCACCATCCCTTTGTCCAGCTTCTCCATCATGAATTTAATATTCGAAATCCCCAGCAGCGGCACATGTCCCTCGGTATCCAGAATCGCGCGGGCTTCCGTTGTTTCAAGGAGACGTTGCTTCACTACTTTGAGGTTTGAACTTGGTTCGAGCTGATGGATCAGTTGCTTGCCCAGACTGCTTACACAATAGCTTTGGACGACTGTCTTCAATTCGTTATATTGTAATTTGTCCTTTGTACTTGGATTCATCTTTGCATTCTCCTCACGATTGGGTGATCATGATGAAGATCCCTGCACCATAAGATTTCAACGTTTATGCCCAAATAAGCGCAAAAAAAGCTGCGGGAAACCCACAGCTCATTACACTCAATTTACATGACGTTACATATAGATAAAAGCCATCAGCTGACAAGGGATTTGTGTCCAAAGCCGCAGTGTACTTCCTCTGTTCGAGTCATGGTTCATGATGTATTCGCAGGGTTCTTCATAGGTAACTTAAATAAAACTATCATATAGGATTTTAAGAAACGGTATCCCGCTTCACCTATAGAATAGAATGTTATCTTCTTAAGTTATGCCTGTTGAAAACCTGCTACACTCATAAAACACCTCGTAGGGAATGTGTCTTGCATTGAAATCGTATGATGTAAGTAGGATATATGATTTGATGTGGGAAGTCAAGGGTTTAATGACCGCTAGTCAATTCTTAAATAATCATTTGGCTGGTGGAATACTTTCCGAAGTATTTGAACTATCCTGCCCGAAGCGCCAAAGACCACCATGCTCTACTGCCCGTTACTTCAACGATCAAGAGCAGGCCCACAGCAGCGCCTGCTCCTGGCTTATTATTCTGCTATTGTTCCCAGTTAGCGGAAAGAATTATATTACTGTTAAAATTTGATTTTTATGATGGTTGTCGTGATCGTTAAATTCGTGAATGATGTAAAGCAAGGAATAGGGTGTGCCGGTGTGCGGGCAAGTTTCTACTCCGTTCGCGGTAACATGTTTAGAAACAACGTCTGAATCGGCTAACAGTATTTCAACCAGCTGAAGACGGGTTAGCTTAAATTCATCGAGCAGGCGATCTTTAGAAATTCCCGATCTGGCATATTCATAAGCTATTTTGTTAAATGAATCGAAATCCGGAAATACCATTCCTTCACCATTTTTAATCGCTGGTATAATCGTCGAGATGAGGTAATTATCCCAACTTTTAAGATGCGAAATAATTTCTCCTACTGATGCTTTTCTTTCAGCGATAGGTTGTAACCAAATGCTCCCGTGTACATCATGAAAGGTATCCGTCCACTCTGTAAATTCTTTATACCGAAGAATCGTACTTATACTCAAGCTAATCATATTGGAATCTCCAATTCGTCTTGGAATAATAACCCATTAATATGATACCGAACATAAGTTCGTTTATGAAGGTGTAATATTTAACTATGCTGCCCGTTACTTCAATAGTACCTGCCGCGGATGCTGGCAGCCAATGATATGGTAACCAGGCCAAATTGGCCAGGGGCTTTGCATTATACGATAGATTAGCCTTCCTTGATTAGCTTCCATGATTTTTTTGAATATACTAACCAAACCTTATAATCACTTATTTCTTCTCTAAAATCGTAAACTTTGTCCATATCCGTGAAATGGCCAATAGCAGCTATCGGTATCTTTAATTCGATTGAATTTTTTACAGTTTTTGATAAATCAATGAATAATCCATCTCTGGTGGATTCTAAAAGCACTGATGAAATTTCCTCTGGGATATTCTCAAGTATCCTTCCAGTTAACTTTTGAAGTTTATAGATAACAACTTTAGACAAAAGCATTTCATAATCAGGTAGATTCGTGACATAGAGCTTGTTAAACCAACCATCATCATGTGCATAATAAGCAAATCTCAACATTGGCAAACTGTGCAATGGCCTAGCAAGATGACTAAAAAATAATAACTCTGCAATTTGAATGTTGCTTAATACATCCAATTCCTCCTCGCTAGAGAAATCCACCCAACAAAAATCTCCATACCCATAAACATAATCCTCTATCAGTTCATTAATTTCTTGCTTCGTAACATAATCAAATCTAGAATGTTGATTCCATAGTGTATTTACAAAGTTATGTTTAAGTAATAAAAGGTTTTCCGGCCTATTATGTACACAGTTCATAAATTCATTAAATTCAATTCCGTACGAATAAAAGCAATTATTCTGATGCTCACTACTTACATATATCAAATCCCTAATTATCTTGTTTTTCTTCATGAGATTTGCCCCTCAAAATGAACGATTGTTTTATGTATTTTATAACCTTATATTACTACATTCAGGATGGGCTTTGTGGGATACAATTACACTATGCTGCCCGTTAACGTAATGGAGGCTGCCGTTTGTATCGGCAGCCTCGTTTAGTTCAATATTGTGCTATAGTTTCCGTTAGCTTAATATCTTAGGATCAACGAATATTGCTTACCTTGCGGCAAGATTTTTAAGATCTGAGTCAGTAATTCCTAATTGTTTACCTTCTTCTGTAACGCTATGGCTAAACTGCATTACATTATTATGGGCAAAATATATGTACTCAACGTACGGTTCATTTTCAAATACAACAACCGTGTAAAATGACGGTAATTTAATCCCCCAGATTCCTTTAACCGATTTAATTTCATTCTTCTTATAATGTTGTTCATTCAAAAGGTAGTTAGTCACTTTGTTCGCATAAATTATCTTGTTTGCTTGTACGTAAAAGAAGGGCGTGATGAGAACTCCAATTACTAATAAGGCTGCTATCCATTTCATTATTTCAATGTAACAGCCCCTTTCTACTTCCCAACACTTACTGTTCACTAACTTATTCGATACTTACCTATATTTTTCCTTTGGTATAGCAATAGCCCCATTACTTGTTAAACTAATCTACCCGTACGGAATAGGCTACCGATATTAAGTCAGCGGTAGCCTGTTGTGGTATTCT
>NZ_MBTG01000002.1 GCF_002027705.1 Paenibacillus ferrarius
TTTCCTTGAATATCAGCACTTCCTACGGAAAAACCCTCACCGTGCTGCACCCTGTTCATGCCCAAACGAACTTTTCCGTCCTGATCCTGCAATTTTCCGCCAGGAGGCATCGGTAGTCCGAAGTATAAGGGGAAGGTACGATTTAGTGTCACCCATTCAGTCTTGGAGAGGTCCGTACCTTCCGGTAGGGCAAGTAATAGGTTCACACTCCCACTTTCCCCCGCCCTTATCCGTGATGAATAAGGAATCCGTGTAATCGTGTCTCCCTCTTTATTCCAAAAAACCAACTCACCATATACCCAACGCTCATCCGTTCCGTAGCTGATCCTACCAGCGTTCCAAGCTCCCTCTTGAATCACAAGACTTGCCTGGATGAAGGTTTGGTTAGCCAATTTCAAGAGTTTAATTCTATTAACTTTCATCAGATCGCCGTAATCGGGACTGATTGCTGAGTGGAACGGACGCTTG
The DNA here is from genome assembly GCF_002027705.1 of Paenibacillus ferrarius. Taxonomy (GTDB): domain Bacteria; phylum Bacillota; class Bacilli; order Paenibacillales; family NBRC-103111; genus Paenibacillus_E; species Paenibacillus_E ferrarius. Next base: position 469 of record NZ_MBTG01000002.1, read on the forward strand.
CCATCCCCCTCGTTTCCTTTCAACTCGGGTTGAATCAACCACTGATCACCCAACCATGAGGTTTCAATCTCAAACGCATGCCTTCAGGGGTCAGATTTCTCTCCTGTAAAAACCTTGGTATGCTTCCTTTATTCATATTGGCCGAAAGGGCACATTGGGTACACGCGGCAATAACTCGCCCCTGAAACATTTGAGCTGCTGCAGGAATTTGAGGAGATGCCCAGCATGATCCGGCACAAAGGGGACAAATCGTTAATAGCCCCCTCTTCTCTGACATATCAACATTACTTGCAAGCGGCATAGAAAGAATCATTAGCTCGCCAGGATTATCTTCCGATGAAGCGGGCTTAATTTCTCCCTTGATTCCATTATGGTTAAATCGATATGTACTCAATTAACATCGTCCTTTCCATAAATATCCTCATAATTTAAATGTGTTAATTCTTCAAAGATCGATACTCTCTCAAGAAAAGGTAGAATAAAACAAAATCCCGATGTACAAAAATCCTACAAGGAGAAATTTCTTCTTTTTGGATGACCTTATATTTTTTATCGCGATATGGACAATACACATTTATTGCTGTACCCACTTCATACAATGCGATGATAAGTCAATTGTAGGAAGATGGATCCCGCGCTCGTCTCCAATGAACTGGATACATGGTATGAAAAAACCTCGAAACCTGCCTTTTTGGCAAGTATCGAGGTGCTTGGAATACAATGGCTATTAAATTAAACTGGATTTCTGTAGAAGCTTTCTGAGGAGTGTAGCTACTTCCGCTCTGGAGATTTTCGCTTTAGGGGCTAACTCGTTGGAAGTTCGCCCCGACATCAAGCCGGAAGAGATTCCTTCCGCCATTGCAGTCTTGGCATACGCGCTTACTTCTGCGGCATCCCCGTAGGCTTTTAACAAGTTGTCCAGTTCGCTGGAAGAAGATGCGGCTTTTAAGCCAGTCAGCTTCATAGCTCGAGACAGAATCGTCATCGCTTGCTCCCGAGTCAATGTTTGGTCAGGGGCGAAGACATTGCCTTCATAACCGGAAACCAGTCCGTAGGCAGTCCCTGTCTGAATATAGGAGCTATACCATGCCGAAGGGCTCACGTCACCAAATGAAGAAGCGCCCTTGCTTGGAGAAAGTCCAAGACTTCTAACGACCATAGCTGTAAACTCCGCACGCGTAATGTCTCTCTGCGGCTCGAACATTTGGTTGCCTGTTCCACTAATCACCATACGTGAACCCATATCATGAATGGCATCCTTCGCCCAGTGCGTCTCTGTGTCCTTGAACGTTACCGGATTCCAGATGAGCGAGTAGCTGCTATTGGTCAAACTGTTGATTTGGGCAATGTACTTGCCATTTAGTTGCACGACCTTGGTAGGAACGTGTCGAATAGTGCCGTCTGATTCAACGACGATACCTGTTGTAATCTTCCTAGGGTCCACATTGTCAGGAAGAGCGACGCTTCTTTCAACAAACGAATTGAACTTGCTGATGGCAACGGTTCGGTCTCCGAATGTAGCTGTAATCGTAAAATCTAGGGGAGCGGTAACAACAGAAAACTTTCCTTGCTGGGCGGTGTGTTCCAACATGCTCGCTGTGTTTGCAGAAGCAGGTGAAATTTGAATCTGTAAATTGATCTCTTTCAAATCAATTCCGTTACCGATGCCCGAGGAAACTGCGTCGATGTTCATTTGCGATGCAGGCAGTCGGTAGGCCGCCTTGTCCGTTTGAATGACAATAACCGCATTTTTGGCTTCCATGAGCTTGACTAATTGACCATTTAATACACCAACTGCAACATCAGTTGATTTAAAAGGAATCGTAACGATTGAACCATTGCCTTCCTGCTCAAGCTTCTGATTAAGCTTGGCTGCGTCAACGACAATTGTTGTGACTATCTTATTATTTTCCGTAGTGATGGTGGCAGTTCCAGCGGTTTCCACCTTCCCATTGATGATCACTTCAACTTCTTTTGAAGAAGGAGCTGAAGGAGCAGAAGGTATCGAACCTGATGGTGACTCAGGAGTTTCTGGTTTAGGACCCGGTGCGCTTTGAGGCGTAGCGCTAGCTTCATTCGAAGGGTCGCTGTCTCCGCTAGCATTCACCGCTTTTACTACAAAGTAGTAAACGGTTCCTGGTGTCAGGCCTTTAAGTTCAGCATTGTAACCATTGCCTGTCACTGTGCTATAAACGGCATCACTCACACTGCCGTAGGAACCGGAGATCGTACTCATATAAATTTTGTAGCCCGTTGCACTGTTTACTCCATTCCAACTTAGCTGAATGGTGCCAATTCCAGCCTTTGCTTGCAAGTCCGTAGGTGCGCCTGGCGCATTAACCTTAGGGGTGACGCTCAGCTCATTGGATAGTGGGCTGCCCCCTGCCTCATTCGCTGCTTGGACCTTGAAATAATATTTTGTATCGTTTGTAAGCCCGATAATTTCATACTTGTAAACAGAACCGGAAACTGTCGCAATTGGTGCAAGGTAGGAGTCTGATTCTGTGCTTCCAAAAATGTTATAGATCGTTGCTCCCTTGACCGGAGACCAATCCAAGGTAACAGATGCGTCTCCTGCCGATGCAGACTGCAAGTTCGGTGCCGGAGGCGCTACAAGATGAGGAACGGCATTCACTTCAATGGAAACTGGACCATCACCTACATAATTGGAGGCCAGCACTTGAAAGTAATAGGTAGTCCCGTTGACCAAATTGAAAGCTTCATAGACCGTTTTGGTCACAGTTACTGGTGAACTTGAGTACTCGCCGGACAATGTACTCATGTATACTTTGTAGCTGGTGGCTCCGGGCACAGCGTCCCAGCGAACTATCGCTTCCCCATCCGCCGGTTGTGCTTGCAAATTCACAGGAACTCCTGGAATTGCCGAGGGAATCGTGAAATCGTCGCTGTACATTTCCACGTCGCCTACCAAGAACTTCATTTTTCCTTTTCCATAGGACACTAGCGTACTGGTTAAGTCCGTGTATGTTACGACACCGGCTACAGCTGCCTTCGTTGCCGTTCCGCCAATGGTCCAAGAACCTGTGTCTGCTTCGGCAACCGCCTTCACATTAGCAGCTGCAGAGGGCCCTGTTTTCGTGATATTGCCATACTTGTCCTTCAGCGTCACTTTCGGCTGCGTTGCGAACAATTGTCCACTAGTGCTGCCGGGTACAGGCTGAGTGGTAATCACTATACTAGCTGCCTTACCTGCATTAAGGGTTTGTGACACCGTTGAATTTCTGTATCCCGTTGCGGTGACCACCAAATCGCCAGAATCCGGTGTTTTCAGCTCAGAAACGCCTGCCCCTGTTTTCAACGTAATGACACCGCTGCTTATGGTATAATCCGTACCTTTGGCGAGTGTCTTGTTCCGATAGCTCACCCTGGTAATAGCCCCTTCAAACACGGAATCCGGTGTGAATGTTACTTCAAGGTCGTGATCAACGTCGTTGTCAGTCGTGTCTGCAACGAGTGTCACGATCGGCAGATCAGGCAGTGTAAACTGGTTGGAAGTAACCCCAGTTAATCCGCTGCCACTAAATCGAAGCGTAGCATTTCCGCCAGAAAGGGTCGTAGCTGTCAAATCCGTGAAGACGGCTTCTCCCGCTACGGCCGCCACTGAAGTCGTTCCGCCTAACGTCCAGTTTCCTGTTCCCGTTCCCTTGGAAGCTGTAATCGTGGTAGTCGCAGAAGCTCCCGATGTGACGATATTGCCATATGCATCCTTAAGCTGCACCTTCGGTTGTGTGGCAAAGGCATTGCCGCTAGCCGAACCTAGGACGGGTTGAGTCGATATAGCCAATGAGGTAGCCGTGTCGGCAACCGGCGTTATCGTCGCCGAACCGCTAAATCCGTCCGCGGAGAAGGTCAGATTCTGCTGTCCTGCCTTATTCAATATGATTGCAACGGTCGCAGTTCCTTTAGTAAAGTCGATGTTTCCCGACGCGCTTCCCGATGTCATGGCTGTTCCATTAAATTTGCCATAGCTTTTATCAGGTGCAGCGCTAACACCAGATAGCGTAACGCTCTTGGAACCCGAGAAAGTGGTGTCCGTATTGCCAAAAATATCTTTCATCGTCAACGTCACGTTGAAGGAAGCTCCGGCAGCCGGTGCTGTCGTCGACGGGGAGACATTCAATACGTCATCTTCACCAAGAACTGGTTCAGCGGAATTCGTACCAGACCCATCGTTGTACTGCCCCCAGCCCCACAACTTGCCGTCATTGGTTACGGCAATGACGTTGTTCATACCCGTACTGACTTGCTTGATGTTCGATAAAGCCGTTCCCGTTTTGGTAATGACTTTAGCAGGTGTGGATCTCATTTTTGAATTAATTCCTTGACCAAGACTTCCAGCCCAGTTACTTCCCCACGACCAAACCTCACCTGTATTATCCACTGCGAAAACCAAGGTATAACCGGAGTCAATGGAGACGATCTTTGGCAGTCCGGCGACTATCGCAGGGACGGGATTTGATCTCGTGTAGTCCTGATCTACTGTAGAGGTAGTTCCATTCCCCAATTGACCATGGCTGTCGTACCCCCACGCGTAAACCTTTCCATCTGAAGTCAAAGCATACGTATTATATGTTGGGCCATGTGCAGCAATTTCCGCTATATTGGTTAGTTGAGTACTGGCTAGCCGAGTGATCGCTTTTATCGTCTGAGGATTTCTGGCTGGTTGCGTCAATTGAGCGTAATAGTTGAGTCCCCAGCCCCATACCGTTCCATCGGTTTTTAGCACGGTGGAATAAGAATTTCCTGCAGTGATGGATTTCACATTTGTTATGCCGCTTACTTGGATAGGCATATTCTGATTCACCGTCGCATTATTGCCAAGTTGACCGTTATCATTGTTTCCCCAAGCCCATAACGTTCCATCGGATTTCAGAGCCAAATTATGACTATCGCCAGCTACAATAGCTTTAACATTACTTAAACCACTCACTTGTACCGGTGCTGCCTTCGTAGTTGTCGAGCCATTGCCGAGTTGCCCCTTGTCATTTAAGCCCCAGGTCCATACGGTTCCGTCGTTTTTCAAAGCAACAGAATGATTCGCTCCGGCGGAAATCGCCTTCACATTACTCAATCCATTGACTCGTTTAATCATTTTCACATAATTCGAATCGATTGTCCCGTTGCCGAGCTGCCCGGTACCGTTATAGCCAATGGACCACACAGTCCCATCATCTTGCAGTGCCAAAGCATGGCTCGATCCTGCTGATACGCTGGTAAACTTGATCGGCCCTCCTGCACCTGCTTGTACTACAGAAGTTCCATTGCCTAATCCCATGAGGGCCAGCAATAGGATCATGCCTAGCAGTACTCGAGTTATCCTAATACTTGTCCTTTGTCCCATAGTTTCCTCTCCTAATCTGACATTTTTTTTAAACACGTCTTTATACTAGCAGAGGGTTCTCACAAAATTCTCACAAGATGTCTGACTTTTGTCGATTTTCGCCGTTCATCATCAATCCTTAGCTCAATCACAAGTTGCTTAAGTCCATATATTCTCCCATAGCGTTTGATATAATTATTATACGGTTTTAACTAAATGACCATAATATGAATCTTTATACCCTATTATCCCTGCATGCTCAGCGATATCATTAGCAAGCTGACGGTTTACCTACGTATCTTTCGCCCACCAAAACCCGGCATTCCAAGCGTATGTGAAATTACTTTGATTTAGTTTTTTTAGAATTTCATCGCATGGTTTACGAGGAAATTTCACCTCTACTCTATTCTTGTTATAATCCAGAATCCATTTGCCTTGCCCCACGTTTTTCATTATTATTCAGCTCCTTCAAACTTAAGTTAAGAGGAGGAAGGCTTTGCCTTCTCCCCTACCGCCAGTGCGACGTTTACACCACCTCTTGTTTACCCCAGCGAATTTAAATCTTACCTTCCTCATCTCTTTCTTTACTCATGAGCATGTCGAGTAGGTTTAAGAGCCAGAACAGGGAAGCAAGCTTCGGGAGGAAGGTTTCCATTTCCGAAAGCTTCTTAGAGAAACCATTCAAAGCCCTTCCACCCCGCCGGGTTGCAAAGCAAAAAAACACAATGGAACAGGATAGGTTTCCTCCTGGTCGCTTGTGCTTTTAATAGGTGGCGGATGCTGTGGCCAAATTTACTCGCGTTGAAATCTCACTAGTTATTCAATCGATTTATGAGTTTACCGTATTGTACATACTATCATTTGAGCATCTCAGCTATTGTTTTTGCTCCAAAGTCCTTCAGGTCAGTTAATCAGCTGATATCGAATACGCGAGAGATGATCGTTGCAAACTCGGCACGTGTGAATTTGCCGTCAGGATGGAACTTCCCATCACCATATCCATGGATTACTAGCAGTTTTACCGAACGTACCATTACATTAACACTATCGCTATTGAATACATCAACCGTTGGTATCACTGTTTGCGTTATACTGCCCGCCGACGTATCACCCGACCATGGTCGTCTGCATTACATCCTCCCAATTTACAGTTACCGTATACGTATTGCCAGTACCGTCTGGTGCCGTGATCCTAATTTGAATCAGGTTTGCGCCCACCTGTAAGTTGTTGCCCAGCGAGCTGCCAAGGCTACTGTATTATTTATTCTTAATCTGTATTAATTTCTGTGAGATATATTTGTATAACTTCATCAAATTTCAGGTTGTTTTTTCTTCAATCTCTCAACTAATACTTGGTTTTTAGCACTCCTCATCGGGCGTAGCAAAAACTATATGGTTGTTTTCATAAGTAATCATGAATTCTTTAATGAACTAGCCAAGTTACGAATTGATTGTCTATGTTTGTCTTGAATATGTTTTACTTCACTTTCGACATCCTTAGCGTACCTTTTTGAACCCATTCGATCGTGAACACGGTAAAAAGTAAGATCCTCATGTATATATGAAAATTCATAATGAGGTAGCATTCTTAACCACATATCATAGTCATGAGCATACGGAAGCTTTTCGTCAAAATATCCAATGCTCGAGAAAACATCATTCTTTATTAAAACTGTAGAACCATTAATAACACAGCCCTTTATTAAGGTATCCACCAAATATTTCTTTTCTGGAAAATTCATGCCGTTGAGCCTACTTGTAACTTGATTTTCCGAATCAATAATTGCATATGAGGTGTGGCAGAACCGACCACTTCTCTGCTGTAACAGTGAAATTTGTTTAGATATCTTTTCTGAATGAATAAAATCATCTGAACTTAACCACGAGACATAATCACCGTTTGCTTTTTTAATTCCTGCATTCAAGGCTGTGGCGGTACCACCGTTTTCTTTCTCAATATATTTTATTTTATTTAAATAGGGTTTCAAAAGATCTGTATGTTGTGTTGATCCATCATTAACTAGAACAACCTCAATACTTGCGTACGTCTGATGAAGTGCGCTCAGTATTGCTTGCTCTACATACGGACAATTGTAAAAGGGAATTACAACTGATACTAGTGGTTGCAAAGCACTCCACTCCTTTACAACTAGTTTGCGTTGATAATATTACTAATTAGCTTCCAGTAAATATATTTTGGAAAGTAGTCCTACTATCCGTCCATGCCACTATTATATTATCTGGAAGTAAAAAGGCTACCGATATATAGGTTCCAATTGTCGGACTAGTTGGATTATTAGGATCAAAGCTCATGTCTGAGACCCGATGGTTAGCAAAAGTTAAACCCCCATCAGTTGATATCGCTAACCAAACATCGAGAAGACTGGAATTTAAACGATTAGTATAGTATGCAACAGCTATTTTTCCCGTTATAGGCGATACAGCAACCGAAGGAAAAAAGTTTTGGGAACCTGTTGCTCCATTATCTACTTGAAGAGGTGCTGACCAAGTTACACCATTATCAGTGGACCTTGATAACAATATATGAGATGCACCCGTTCTGTAATCGTGCCATACCGCATAAATGTTACCTGTGTTTGTACCTGATGAGGTATCGCCCGCTAGATTAGGATATGTTGGAACAATAAAATTGCTTGGGCTAGGGAGATGATCCGGAACCAAGTTAATTGTTAGATTGGAACTTAAAGAAACATCTTGAAAAGATATACCCCCGTCAGTAGAACGGCTAATCTTGAATGATAAGCTTGGGGTAAATTGTATCCATCCAATAAATATTTCTCCGGATAAACCAACTGTGACTGCACTTCCTTGAATTGCCGTTTTAGCTTGCGACAATCGTACTGGTGGTAAGAAGGTATGACCTTTATCAAGCGATTTTTGAAAAAAGACTGCTGTTCCCGTTAAATTTTGCCCAAATTGTCGAGTGTATGTTACATAAACTTGACCGAGATATGGGCTTCCTCCAGCTTTATCGACAACTACATATGGTTTGTTATTTGCTACCCTCGATCCATAACCGCGATTCACTAAAATTGCAGGATCAAAAACTATAGTCGTCGATGTAGTTGTTTCTGAACGGTAAACAAAAATAGATTCATCATCTAAACCATTAAATGCTTGAGCTACAATTATAGCTAGATTAGGGTACCCATAATCTGATATACAGTTAGCCAAACCAGTAAACCCCGTTGGAAGGGTAAGAGGTATTTGATTGGTATAAGTAACTCCACCATCGAGAGAACGAGCAACTGAAATGGAATTTGAAACTGCATCATCCGATGCAACAATGATATCTTGCACGTTCAGAAAGTTCACGGAAATCGTAGGTTGATTTTGTGATGAACCGGTTGGTGATACCCTTGAATTTGCCATTTGCAAACCCCTTTCAATAATTATGGTCCGATGAAAATGTCTTGACGCCCATTTCTTGTATCAGTCCAAACTGCAACATTTTGGGATGGAGGAATTATTGCATTTCCTAAATAATCTCCTATAAATGTAGACACGGGGTTATTTGGATCAAAACTCAAATTAGTTACTCTAGAATTATTAAAGGTCCCACCCCCATTAGTAGAAACTGCTGCGTATACATCTAATAGGTTGGAATTATTCCGATTCGAGTAATAGACAATCTGGATATCTCCTGTATCACTTGAGACCGAGATAAATGGGAAAAAGTTCTGCGAACCTGTGGAGCCATTATCCACTTTCGTCGGTGATGACCATGTAACAGCTCTATCGATTGAAATTGACAATAATATATTTGAAGAACCAAATCGAGTATCTTGCCATACTGCATACACATTACCGCTGTACAAAGATGTTGAAATATCAGCTGCTAGAAACGATACCGTTAGTGCTCTAAATTGAAAAGGAGGTATTACTGGATCGGCTGTAGGTAAATGAGGATAAAATATGACATTTGATACCAATACTTCAGTTGAAAATGTTTGCCCGCCATCAATGGACTTTACAACACGAAATCCTTGGGGGTTATTATTTGAATCTTCTTGTATCCATCCGGCGTAGATCTCTCCAACTGGGCCAATAGTAAGGCTTGAATAATTAGACGAAGAATGAGGTTTGGTTAACTTTACTGGATAAGACCATGTTTGGCCATTATCATTTGAACGATGGAAATGTACTTGCCAAAGAACAGGAGAGTTATTTAATTGTCTTGTATACGCAATATAGGTATTTCCCAAATATGGACTACCACCTGATTTATCAGTGACTAAGAAAGGTTTATCATCAGTGACATTAATACCGTAACCTTGGTTTACTAAAATAGGAGCGCTGAAACTCGATCCTCCATTTACGGAGCGATAAACTGCAATGGATTCATCCTTAGCATCAAATGAAGCACTGGTATTAAATACATGTGAAACAACTAAAAATGTATTCGGATATATGTAATCTACAATCGGATCACCTGCTCCATTGTATCCCGAGGGGTAAGGGAGTACTGTACTTGTGAATGAAATTCCCCCATCTTGAGACAAAGAAACGACAATTCTGCTGTCACTTCCGTTAGAAGAATTTATAAATGCTACTATTATGTTTTGGGGATTCAATAAATTAACTGCAATGCTTGGTTCACTATTAACAATCCCTAATGTAGAGACCTGCCGGTTTGACAAATATAGCCACCTCACACATTTTGTTTAAAGTATTTTGAAGAGTATATTTTGTCATAAGAAATAAGAACCTAAACTTTCGGACATTGAAGGTAAATGATATCGGAGTTTTTCCTTTGCATTATTGTCTATTTTCTTTACGGACAGTTCCGTTTTGATTTGAGCTTGACTGATCAGTACATAACCATACATCCTCGCAATAGAAAAACGCTTTTAAAACATTTTAAAACGTTTTTATTTCAAACCTTCTTCTTCCCAGCTTAGAAGGACCTGGACGGATTTCTCTAATACCTCTCTAGAAGCTAATAACGTTTGTCATTCATTAGTTTTACACTTCACTAATAGGTGTATCTCCTTCTTTCTCACTACCGTTGTTTTATTGTTGTTTAGCAGGCTTATTTGAGTGAAATATGATCTCCTTCATCTAACATTACTTTCTGCGCATATTAGTAATCAAAAGAAAAAACGACATCTATGTCCTCTCGTCTAAGGTGTTAACTATTTTGTTTGTACCTATTCTTGACCATTTTCTCCGATTTCAGCTGTGAACATTGTCCAAGGGATATGAGCGACGTCCTGCTAATTCTCATCGGCGCTAAGGCCATAGATGGCCGGAACCAGCATTAATGTACGTACTATTTCCATTTGGGGCACCTCAAAGATCGCGATGTTCTCACGGGTGCGCTTCTATGTCTCCATCAGACCAGGTTCTCCTCATAGAGAAGCTTGTTTTTAGCCACGTACACGAATTTATCAAACGCCGAAAGGATCTCTTTCAACGATGTTGCCTCACTTTCCGGGTCGATTCTGCTTACCGTATTAAACTCTACGATCAACCTTTCTGAAAAATTTATAAGGACTCTTCCTTGATATGCTGGATAATGCTAACAATACCTTAAAAAACAAGGAGTTTCTTTTGGATTGCTATGTTTAATTATTTTGAATCTAGCCGCCTATGAAGTCCTGAACTATCCAAGCTGTGCTAATCCGCATCGTAAAGATCGAGTGGGAGGGTTCTGTTATGTGCAGTCGGGATCCAATAAATACGACTGACAAGCGCAAATTACCCACTCCTTGTTCTTAAGGCGGGAAATTAGGATTCGCTTATTTTCATTACCCTCGCTTTTAGAAATCGCGTGTCCCGCTCGAGCTTAACACTGCTACCGGTCTAGACTACGTTCCCTAGACGTTTAAATAATCCCCCCCACATATTATTATGGTTTTTTGGAAATTATTCACTTTTTTTAAAAAAAGGCATAAAGTAAATTATGGAATCTCTAAGGATTGAGGTGCAGTATTGGATACCATTCTAGTTGATATTTTTTGTCCAATTTGCAAAAACATAAAATCAAAAGTGAAAGAATATACTCTCGAGGATCTTCACTATCTTCTTCCACAAGTTAACAAGTACACTGTTTCCATTTGTGGGGAATGTGAAGAACGGATAATTAATAGTATTAAAAAACATTTAAATACAGAAGACTGAGATTACAGATCTATTTTGTATATTAAACTTCAAAATAGTAAAGTTCTAGTATTCATTGAGCTACAGAAAGTGATCCATAGCAACGCGCTATGGATCTAAATTTAATATATTTACCACTTGTTACCCGATCCTCCACAACGCCACAGCGAGAACGATTCTTTGTGCTCGAACAGGTTACCTTCTGCGTCAATCAACTCGACGGCTCTGTCACCCGAAGCGATCCGTTATCGTTCACTTTAATTGTCACTTTGTTTTCGTCTACCATGAGTTTGCCTCCTGTGAGATAGTTAATACAAGTATCTCCAGGGATCGAGGAAAAAAGACGAGCCACCATCTCTGAACTATCTGGAGTTTACCGCTAATATTAATACAATAAATGTTGAATATTTAACAATTTGATATAATATCCCATGACCCAAATATGCTTCAGCTAATTGAGACAACATTGTATTTAGAAGTTTAACGGGAAGGAAATACCTCTAACATATAAATGGTAAGCAAGCCCAGTAGCGTAATGCCCGTTATGACTCTTAGAGCAATATACGTTTTTATGGCACTCTTTCGACGAGACTCTCGAAATAATGGAACTGCATTGGAGATCGTTTCGATTCCCGTCAAAACCGAACATGCTGAACTTAAAGCCTTCAAAAGCAGTAATGTTGTCAAACCTTGAGGAAATGTTCCAATTGGCGGGGGCGTATTTTAAATAAAACCATGATGCATTTAGTCAAAAATGCCGATCATTATTAAAAATAGCGTACAACCCATGAACAAAAAAGTTGGTCCAGCGAAAACAGCAACCGATTCTGATATTCCCTCATAAATTTACTATGACAACCAAGAACACGCAAAATATAGCCACAATAGTTGCGGATACAGAAACGGCAACAGTAAGCACCTAGTCAACAAATAACGGGTATTCGGATTTTGTGGTGGAATGAGCGATGTCAATGATCCATATTCACCATGAAATGGTAAATGCTAAAAAACGGGACAAGAAGGAGGAATTGAATGTACGGTACAAGTATAGTCTACTAGAGAATTAAAATCCGGTTGAAATGTTTTAATTATGATTGTGACAAGATGCCGGAACATACTTAGGGGTACCGCCAACATTCTAACGAAAATATACCTAAGCCCTGAATCGCGTCTGACTTGGCGTTTCTCCTTTCTCTTAGCTTGGTCACCCGACAAACTGAATTAGACTGACTCATAAAGAAGCAGTGACGGACTAGGAATTCGAAAGACCTAGACTTTCGCTGCTTTTATTGACTAACGCCGTGGAAGTTTAGAGTGACTCGGATAAAACTCTGATCGCTTGAGACTGTTAAGTCGGGTCCAGCACAGCATCATTATCGGCCGCCGGAATCTGCTCTGTTGCCAGCATCAATAAGAGCAGACCGAGAGTGCGAATAATATTCATGAAATGGATTGTAAAATACGAACGATCTCTTTTTCAATATCGGAATCGTCAACAGAATCCAGATATTCAGGTCTAATCACTTGATACCGTTTCATTTTATAAAATTCCATAACTGCTTGTTTCAAGGTGAGATCATACCACTGAATACTAAATGTCGGTTCCATGATGCGCCGCAGCGTAGCATCATCTTGAACCAAAGACAGCATAGCGTGTATTCTGTTGAAAATCTTCTTATCCATCCCGCTTTCAAAAAATGTTTGTAAATTTTTATTCCGATTTTGTTGGGCAACGACAAGAGTTTCAAAAAGCCGCGGATAGTATTCCTTGAGGTCTTGCAGGAACAAATCGGAGAAATAAATAACACATATCAACGATTGCAGAGACGTTTTTTGAAAACGCTCAATAAAAGAGACGGAATCATCATTTACAACGGCATCAGCCTGCTGCAAATAGTTAATTCCATACTCTACAACCTGCTCGATGATTTCATCTTTCGATGAAAAATGCTTATAAAGCGTCACTTTGCTAATATCCATATGTTTGGCGATATCGTCTATTTTCAGTTGGCTGAATCTGGTTTTTCTAATTACAGGTTTGATTTTATTAATATAATGTTCTGCGCTCACGGGTTTTCTCACGATTGAAGCCTCCTTTGATGCTCATCACTAATATTATAATACAATCGTTGTTATCACAAACGATAATTATAAAAATTATTAAATTAACTATTTTAATAATATTAGTTTATTTATTTATCCCCTTGTTATATAATAGGTCCTGTAACTAATATCCAAATTACGGATTATACAGAGGAGGCAAAATTAAAATGGAACATTCCAGTATGGGCAAGTACGCTGGTAAGAAAGTCGTAATCACGGGAGGCAGCAGCGGGTTCGGCTTCACAACCGCGAAGTTGCTGGCGGATGAAGGTGCGCGCGTTCTGATCACCGGGCGTACCCAAGCTACGCTCGACTCGGCTCGTGAACAACTTGGCAATAACGCGGTCGCAGTGCTAAGCGATGCCGCTTCTCTCAAGGATATCGACGCGTTGGCCGACAGGGTGAAGGCAGAGTTCGGAAAGATCGATGCCCTGTTCGTTAACGCTGGCGTCACGCGCTTCGCCCCTTTTGAGGCGGTGACGGAGGATGTGTACGATGAGTTACTTACAATCAACGCCAAGGGTCCGTACTTCACCGTGCAGAAACTCGCCCCGTTGCTGAGCGAAGGAAGCGGCGTGGTGCTCACCACCTCTGTCGTGAACGTGTTGGGGATCCCGATGATCAGTGCATACGCGGCCAGTAAAGCAGCGCTGCGCTCCATGACTCGCAGTATGGCCCGCGAGCTGTTGCCGCGGAAGATTCGCGTCAACGCGGTCAGCCCTGGCCCCATCGACACAGGCATCTTGGAGAAGTCGATGCCGAAGGATGCAGCCGAACAAACTAAGGCGCAGATGAGCCAGGAGAATCCGATGCTGCGTGTAGGCGACCCCCTCGAGGTTGCTAAAGCAGTCGCATTTCTTGCGTTCGACGCCACTTTCACCACCGGGGCTGAGTTCCCTGTGGACGGAGGCGGCTCTCAGATCTAAGTTACGGTGATTAACAGCTGCAGTAGCTTCGAGCTGCAGCGAGAGTACGTGGGCCCATTGAGGCTACCGCCCACCTGATGCTTTTCGGAACCGACTGGCCGCTAACATTGTGAGTTACCTACACGAATAATACTGATAAGTATAATAAAACAAATTGAGGCCCATCACCTCTTTTGTTCAGGGGGTGGGCCTCTTTTGTATTCCCGGTTCACTACCGAAGGTTTAACGTTTATTTTCGTTATAATGTTAGGTTTACTATTAAAGACATGCTTCACACTGGAAACAGAATCTCATATTTCCACCACAAAATCCGAAAAGCCCAAATAACAAAAAGCGGGGTCAGCATCTCATGACAGAGGGCTCAAAATCAGCTCGACTTGAGGGTTTTGTTTCTAAGGTATTCATTTTCTTCATTGTTACTCCTTACCCTTCCATCTCCATGCTCATCATAAGCCTCTTTGGGAATATAATGTTTGGCTTCTTTATTTGATAAATTAACAATTAAATATCCCTGATAATCAAGTCTGTACAGCAGATATTTTATACCATTTACCTCCACCTAACTGAAGAGAAACGGGACGAAGTTTCTATATATTGTGTCGATAGTATTATGGATTGAGTTAAACACCCTTTAACGTAATGGAGTCTACCGTTTGTGCCGGCAGCCTCGAATTGAGCTATAGTTCAGCATTTGTTCAATGAGGTCACGCAAGAGTTGCCTCCCATAGTCTCTCTGTTTTAGTTAATATCCCTTCATCAAAATGTTTTGATAGCGTTCTAAGTTCTTTATGTTTTTTTCTACAATTTCAACTCTCCCACGTTTTTCTAATGCTTCAATGGTCTTTGTAGTGGTTTTTATTAGTAGCTCATACTTTTGTTTATCTAATTCAGAAAAACCAATAATGGACTGCCACCCTTACACGTTAGACATGGAGGTTCTTCGGCATAAGGACAATTTCCATTGATTCGTGCATTGCACGTTCCATATGGATTGTCTATCGCATTTAATTTTTGATCTTGCCACAATGTTTATAAAATATCCGTTGGAATATCTTCATTAGGTTTTATTTCTTGAATAATAATTACCACAGATAACCCTATTGAAGGTGAGTTATAATTCAGCAGGTATAGCTCCAACTCGACTAGTCCCATTAGCCTTTTAAGATAACTATCAAAGTGTAATTAAAATAATCTTAAAAGATTCTCTAAAAATTCTATTAGCCGTCATCGTTCAAGTTGATGTGCAAAGAAAAGCAGTGTCATCCAATTATGGAATCTCTGCTTTTCTCTCATTTTGGAGCTATTTATTTACGCATGCCTCTCGTCCAAAAAATTGGTATGGTAATTACAAATAATGCATGCTCAAAATTCCAATATATCCTATAGTAGGACTATATGATATAATTCAAGCAGACGAAAACGAGCGATGGAGAGATGATTTCGGCGTAGCTTCCCCTTTTTAAAGGGAGGTGATGATCGCCCTGTTCGATCCCATGACGCTGCAAGATAATATAAAATTGATGTCAGCCATAATAACCCTTTTTTTGGAATTACTTAAACTCTACACATTGCTGAAAAGAAAAATAAAAAGGAAAAAACCACGGAAATAAGGTTCCTACGCCATCCCATGGTCTTAACGCAACTGCGCCGTGAGTAGTAAGCCCACTCGCTCAATCGTATTTCGTCCGACCGTTTATGTGTTGGTAGCACGTAAATGGTCTTTTTTTACAAAAATATACAATATTCAATAATGTATATTTTTGTTGCGTATGCACTCCATACGTAGTAATCATCTGTATACAATTTTACCACAAAATGACGTCAATATGTCAATATATATATTTACTTTTATAACGTAGTAATATCCAACTATAACACAACAGTTATGATTTCAGAGTTTGAAAACATGTACCTTCATTTGTCGGTCCATGCAATTCACTCCCTGAGATGATTCTAAAATAATAAAAGAACCCGCACAGATCAATCTGAAGCGGCTTCTTTTATTATTTTACTTATTCGGACATATTGTCTTACTTTAATTATACCTAAGAATAAATTGCAGTTTTTAGAAATTAGCTTCAAACAGATTCTTCTCTATCTTATCCGCCAATATACACAAAAAAACAACCTCTGTTTGAGATTGTTTGAGTAATACTATCAAATCTATATCCCTCTAAGTAGCAACATCTCAATCGTTTTACTTATAAAATAAAAGCCACCACGATCCCAAGGAATGTTGCTGTAAATGGATTAAGAGTTATCGGTCAGGCTATAGAAAAAAATCTATTCATTTGGCCACAGGCTCAGATATAAGTATGTTTTCCGAATAGGGAAGTGCATAGTTAAACCACATGAGACACGTTAAGCTATGAGCCCAACAATTACTTCTACGTCTTGAGAAATTTCTCAATAAGAATAGTTGAATGATCTAGCCAAGCATCCTTATCAGGTTGATCTACGTCCTGAAAATCCGAAAGCATTAGCATATTCATCTCTTCATCTAATCAACAAATAAAACGATAATATTTCAAAAAAATTAAATTTTGCATCTTATACATCATGTCCAACATAGTTTTTCATTTAAAATCACGTCACTTCGTAATCTTCGATCCACACCTTCTCATACAACGTCCATAACCGCTTAGAATAATATTAACAAAAGCAGATTCAACTTTTAGAGCTATCACTCTGGGGCAATGCGTAATTACCAATTAAACCCAATCAATAAAGTTGCTAGAGAATATGATATTACATCTAATTCCACTTCTTTTTCGATAAGAGAACTATGTTGGAAAGTATACTGATAATTGTCATTGAAGGAGGTGCTAACTATTTCCCACAAAAAAATATCCATTAAAAAGTCAGTAAAAAAACAATCATCAAAAAAGAATAATTGTGCAAAAAAATGTTTTTTCATTATATGCTCAAAAAAAAGATCAAGTCTTGTACGAAAAAAGTGCCCAAGCCGTCAAAAACGAAAAAAAACAGGACTTCCATGTGACCAACCAAACAATATAATAACCCTTCATCAACCGGTCCAAGTTTCTTCTAATCAATTAGACATAAGAAATCTCACGCCGAAATCGGACAAAGTGGAGATCTTCGGAAATGATGGAAACGAAGTAAGGGCTGTTCGAACTGACCCTAACGGACGTTTGGAAGTTGTTGTCTCACCAACAAACAACACTCTTTTTATAGAGGAATCCTTTTTAAACTTAAAAGTAACGGAACATTTGCTCGCTCTTCCTGTTCAAAATACGTCAACGATCACCATGAACTCCTATGCAGTAATAAATAGGGGGGAGGTGCCTGCCATAGTTTGTGCGGAAATCAGTCCAAATTCAGTCGATTTTATCAAAGACTGTGAAGACATAGTTCCTCCGAAATCGATGAAAGTATTTGTATTAAACAGGTTTTTGAAGTGGACTCGCTTGATATTAGCCACAGATACAACTTGTGGTCAAGGTCCTACAGAAGTAGATGTTTATTTTCAAGCTCAAACAACAATAAATTAACTTGACTGAAAGGAATGATGAAATTGCCAAACTATAGTGTTTTTCAATCGGATCCGGATAATCTGCGAACATTAATATTCGGCCGAGACTCAGCAGGAGCTGCTCAGGCTATCGCCACAGATTCAAGCGGAAACATCACAAGTATTATTCTCGATGGAACGATTACAAACGTGCTTGGCGCTACAATCACTGCAGGTACACTGAGTTCCGCCGGTACTGTAACTAATATCCTCAACGGTACGATCACTAGCGTGCTTGGAGCTACAATCACTGCAGGTACACTGAGTTCCGCCGGTACTGTAACTAATATCCTCAACGGTACGATCACTAGCGTACTTGGCGCTACGATTACTGCTGGTACATTGAGCTCTGCTGGTACGGTCACTAATATCCTCAACGGTACCATCGATAGCGTGCTTGGTGCTACGATTACTGCTGGTACATTGAGCTCTGCTGGTACGGTCACTAATATCCTCAACGGTACCATTGATAGCATACTTGGCGCTACAATTACTGCTGGTACATTGAGCTCAGCCGGTACGGTCACTAATATCCTCAACGGTACCATTGATAGCGTACTTGGCGCTACAATTACTGCTGGTACATTGAGCTCAGCCGGTACGGTTACTAATATCCTCAACGGTACCATTGATAGCATACTTGGCGCTACAATTACTGCTGGTACATTGAGCTCAGCCGGTACGGTCACTAATATCCTCAACGGTACGATCACTAGCGTGCTTGGCGCTACGATTACTGCTGGTACATTGAGCTCAGCCGGTACGGTCACTAATATCCTCAACGGTACCATTGATAGCATACTTGGCGCTACAATTACTGCTGGTACATTGAGCTCAGCCGGTACGGTTACTAATATCCTCAACGGTACCATTGATAGCGTGCTTGGTGCTACGATTACTGCTGGTACATTGAGCTCCGCTGGTACAGTTACTAATATCCTCAACGGTACCATTGATAGTGTACTTGGTGCTACAATTACTGCTGGTACATTGAGTTCTGCCGGTACAGTTACTAATATCCTCAACGGTACCATTGATAGTGTACTTGGTGCTACAATTACTGCTGGCACATTGAGCTCAGCCGGTACAGTTACTAATATCCTCAACGGTACCATTGACAGCGTGCTTGGTGCTACGATTACTGCCGGTACACTCAGCAGCGTAACTTCCATCTCGCAAAAGAGCTTCGTTGAACAAGCTACGACCGGGATCACAAGCGATGATGCATTTACACCATTACCTGCGGTAACAACAAGCGTACTCGGCGTTTATTCCTTCTTTGTCTTTAACAGCGGTGCGAACTCCGTCGATACCCAAGTTCAAATCAGTGCCGATGGATCGAACTATTATGTCGATACAAACGGTAGCAACCCGCTGGCGGCTGGCTCCATTGACGTGCTTGTCCCTACCAGATTCCTAAAATACACACGTTTAGCCTACCGCTCAACTGCCACAGGACTGCCATCAACCATCAATGTTATTCTGAATGCCCAGGGAACATAACAGCTTTAATAACAATATAATATATGAAAACCTTTATGCTGCTGTAAAGGAAAATCCAAAAAGAGTACATGGTTCTCCATGTACTCTTCCTTTAGTAAGGAGAAGATGAAGTTGAGCACAGTCGGCATCCACATCATCATGAAGGATGAATCAGAATGGCTGCGTCAATGTCTGGAAAGCGTTAAAGATGCAGAGGAAATCATTGTCATCGACACCGGATCTCAAGATTCATCCATCCGCATAGCAAAATCTTACGGGGCAAAAGTATTTTTTTCTAGATGGGAAGATGATTTCTCAACCCCTCGGAATCAAGCATTGCAAATTGCCACTACCGACTGGGTTTTTTATCTGGATGCAGACGAAATCTTACTTTCCGGCTTGGCAGCAATCAAAGAACAAATAGACAGCTCCGACTCAGAAGCGTTCACGGTGATACTAGAGAATTTAATTGGCACAAGCCTTCAGGATCATCTTCTGCATAGATCCATAAGACTATTCCGTAACAATCCCAACTACCGTTTCCAAGGAATCATTCATGAAGACATAGGTACCTCGATTGTAAAATTGCATCCCTCTTCTTCTATCAAAGATTCGGAAATCCGAATCAGACATTTCGGATATATGCCCGAAAACATTCGAAAAAAAGATAAAATCGCCCGTAATGAAAGACTTCTGCAAAAAGCACTACAAACCGAACCCGCTAATCCTTATTATTCCTACAATTTGGGCATCACTTTTTGTCAGTCCGGAAAGCTCAATGAGGCCAAAGATGCTATGATCCAAGCTTTAATGTTAGCGAGAGATGATGCTCCTTACCGGGCTACTCTTGTAAAAGATTTAAGTAAAATTTTACTGGAACTTCGAGAAATCAAACAGGTCGAATTGCTGCTCCTTAAGGAAACCGAACGTTATGAAGATTACCCCGATCTCCATTATATACTTGGCCAATCTTTTCAAATTCAAGGGTTATGGGAACAGGCTTATGAACAATTTCGGAAAGCTTCAACCTTACAAAACAATAAATATGTGACTGAAGCAGGAGCAAGCAGCTTTCTTGTATTTTATAAAATGGGAGAAATCACACAAAATTTAGGAAGCCTTGAAGAGTCAGCTCGTTTATTCAATCAGACATTGCAGCATCATTCAACTTATGCTCCGGCTTTACTCGGCATTTCGGAGGTTTTTCATGAATTGGATGTGCCATGGCATGAAATCGCCGCTTTATTAAAGGTAAAAGTTCATCCTTCCATCCCATCTGAGCATTATTTGCTATTGGATACACTTGTTCAGGTAGGTGCATTTGAAGAGGCAATTGCTATAACACCTATTTCCTACTTAACTGATTCGCTTTTTTTAAAAAATTATTGCCTCGCCCTGATCCACCTCGGTCATCTAAAAGAAGCAGATCATTTATTGCAAAATTATATAAAGGAGCACCCAGTTTCACTCGAACTTGAAATCTTGCTTCAATGGAGAGCAATTTGCAATTGGCAGCTTGATGAATCACTTCAAACTGACTTCTTTGCTTCATTGCCGGAGCATCTGATAACGCTGTATCAACCTATCAATGAATTTCTCTCAACAGGGCATATGTCAACCGAATTCGATAACAATTCTTTGTCGGAACTTGCTACCTCAATCACTCGACAATCCATTGTTCTAGGACAAATGCAACTCATCGATAAGCTTTATAAACTTACTGGACAGTTTAAACTGGAACTAACTAAAATGCTATACGGTTATGGGTACATTTTAACTGCTGCAGAACATCTCATTTCCTTGTCCATTGTGAATCAATTAGATGACGAAGGCTTATTTGATCTGGGAGAAATTCTTTTTGATAAAGGACATTACCTGAAGGCAGCTGAAATGTTCGAAAGCATACTGCTGGCGGAGCGGACATATGAGAAAGCTAAAACCGCGGCCGCCATCTGTTATCTTCATCTTGCAGAAGCCAGTCTTTCCGATGCCTTATCTGTGGCACCAGGCGCTCCTTCTTTCAAGGAGGACTTGCAGCAAATTCGCTCCAGTATTCGCTTGTTAAACAGAACTGGTTGGCATACGCAATGGTATGGAAGGCAAAGGAGGATTTTCGATGGCCAAAAATACGATTTCGCTATGCATGATCGTAAAGAATGAGGAGGCACATATGCACAGATGTTTGGATAGCATTAAAAACACAGTAGACGAAATTATCATCGTAGATACCGGTTCGACGGACAACACTGTCCAAATTGCAAAATCCTATAGAGCCAAAGTAATTACAATACCATGGAAATCCGATTTTGCTTCTGCCAGAAATGCCGGCCTATCTCTGGCGTCGGGATCCTGGATTTTAATTCTGGATGCAGATGAGGAATTAGATGAAAAAAATAGGAAGGAGCTCAAGATTTGTGCGGAACATCATGAGTTCGATGGTTTTTTCTTACAAATTTATAATCATAGCGGAAACACTATCAACTCTCCTGTATCTACGATTAATCCGATATTAAGAATGTTTCGCAATCATCCCCATCATCGCTTCCGAGGAAAAATTCATGAACAAATCGCTTATTCAATTGTTGAACGAAATCCAAACCCCGCTTTGCATATAACGAATATCGTTATTCACCATTATGGATATGAAGAACAACTTGTTATTCAAAAAGATAAAATTCGCAGGAATCTTGACCTTTTAATACAATCGCTTCAGGAGGAACCCAATGATCCGTTTCACCATTATAATATTGCTGTAGAGCATATGCGGGTAAACAACCATGAGTCAGCGCTGCCCTATCTGCAAACCTCGTTGTCTTTAGTTAACCATGAAGTTAGTTATACGCACTTGCTTTATAAGTACAAAGCTCGCTGCTTGTTTGCTTTAGGCCACAACCTTGAAGCCATTCAAGCTTGTGAAAGCGGAATTCGATTATTTCCGGATTATCCGGATTTATTTCATATAAAAGCGGTAATTCACTCGAGTATAGGCGATAAAACGTTAGCCAGAGACGCTTTCCTTCAAGCTATACAGATAGGAACAGCACCTATGCAATATCATACGGACTCCGGTATTGGAACTTTTCTATCAACCTATGGTTTAGGGCAAGTTCATGAAGAAATAGGAGAAGACAATAATGCCATTCACTGGTATGCGGAAACGATCAGGCATAACTCCCAGATGTCCAGACCTCTGCAAAGAATATTCCGGATTCTGAAGTGCACAGGTTCCGAGTCAATGATTCCTGCTCTTTTATCCGAAAGATTTTCTATTAAAGCTCCGGAAGCTGTATTAAAGGTTGTCAATCTGTTAATTGAGGAATCCTGTTACACTGCAGCACTTTCTCTCTTAACGAGGTTGGACGACGAGACCTACCGGCAGGTGAGAGATGAAAAAATAAAGATATGCCAATTGTTATCAGGTCAAAAACACAAAAATATATGGTATTGGATCGGATTGGATGAGCCGGTACTTGAGAGAAGTTATATGGAAGGTAATGATTACGACCAGTTTGAACTTGCTGTCAAATCTGCTTACTACAATGACCATCAAGGTAAGGCTCTCGAACTGCTCAGAAATTGGCAACCTCCCATAGTGACGGATTCAAAAGCCGTTCAGGATGAAGGGTACCGGAGAAGCCGAATATGGACGGCTCTGGCCAATGCCAAAATTGGGGTGCCTGATAAGCAATCTCCACATTACAAGATACTTCGTTTGGCCAAACAAAGTCTACCTCTGTCCAGAGGCTACTAAGGAGAACAAGCATATGCCCCTCTTGGATCTTTCCTTATGTATGATTGTGAAAAATGAGGAGCTTCATTTAGATCGATGTTTGTCATCCGTTCAGGGAATCGTCTCAGAAATTATAATTGCAGATACAGGGTCGACGGATCTTAGCTTGAGTATTGCTAAGCGGTATGGAGCACACCTTATCCACCTTCCATGGGAAAACGATTTTGCTAAATCAAGAAATGTCGCTTTGCGAGAAGCTTCTTGCTCTTGGATTCTTGTGCTGGATGCGGACGAAGAGCTAGATGAATGGAAGCCAGATGAGATTTTACCATTACTGCAGGATGAGAACGTGAACGGATATTATTTGCAAATCGTCAACTTTCTTAACGATCTTCCTGAGCGGGAGTTTGTATCAGATGCGGCATGCAGACTTTTTCGAAATGATCGTCGCATTCAATTCCGCGGAAAAGTCCATGAGGATGTTTCTCACAGCATCATAGAACTATCGAACGCGTCTATTCCATTTTCCAGTCTACGAATCAATCATTTCGGATATATGGAGCGGGAGATCGTGAGAAAAGAGAAAAATAGCCGTAACTTCAACATTATTGCTCAGGCATTGATAGAACAACCCGAAGATCCGATGCTGAATTATGCCCTGGGAACCGAATATTATCAGACAGAGTGTTATGAGCAAGCATTAACGCTGTTTATCCCATTAATCAAGAAACTTCCGAATAACACTGGATACCTTTCGGATTTATATATGAAAACCGCTTACGCCCTGCACATGACCCAACAGCTGGATGAAGCAGAAAGGCTACTGGATCAAGGAATATCTCTTTTTCCCGACTTTTCGGATTTGCATGAAGCCAAGGCCTTCCTTCTTATGGAGCAATTGGACAATTCAAAAGCGTATGAAGCGCTTCAACTCGCTCTTAAATCAGGCGATACTTCGTACAAATATACGTCAACATCCGGTAGTGGGACTTATCGAACCCACACCTTGGCCGGTTACTTGTGCGAGAAGTTATGGTTCTTTCAGGAGGCGCTCGAGCATTATTTTCAAGCGATGACCCTCAAGCCCAGCTACTTTCAGGCTTGGTCAAAATGCATTTCGCTATGTTTACTATCCGGTCAGACGCAGAGATTAGCTGAGCATCTCAAAAAAAATGTCTCTTTGCTTACTCCCCGTCATATAGCATTGTTGACCCCTGCGTTTTTGAATGCAAGATGCCTCGAGTGTTTGGAGCCCATGCTAGCCGTAGCTCTCCCGGATGGTCAGGCGCTCCTTCTCAGATCCATCTACATCTGGCTGCTGAATGATCGTTCTGAGGCGGTACGAACCCTAAATCAATTGCATATGAATAATGATAGTGATCCACTCCCTCTTTCTTACTTATGGGCGATAGCTTTGGCGCAATCCGATGGCATTACCGCTCGTAAAGTGTTAGAAGTCACGTCTGCTAATAACCTGCTTTCCCCATTGGTCGAGATCCAGGAGCTTTTAGATAAAGGAGCCATAAAGACGATTCGTGAGACTTCACTGATTCATGCAATGCAATTCCTTACACAAGTCGGAGCGTGGGAAACAATATTTCGTATATATCAACTTAGCATGGGGTACTTTCCATGGTCACAAATGCCCCAATCTCTGCTATGCGGTCTGCTAAAGGCTCCTGCAAATGTGAAGCAACAATGGATCTCCTTTTTCGCAGCAAACCACCTAGCAACTGACTCTATCCACGCGACAGATGCCGTCTTTTTTGCAATAATGGCTCAAACCTGCGGTGAAACGTTGTCAACAGCATGGATGCAGGAAATGCTCCAAAAATACCCAAATAATCGTGCCGTAACCGTATTGGTGGCCTATCACTATCTTGACATGGGCCGCAGGCAGGAACCGGGTCTACCTGCCGGTTCCCTTGAGCCCGAATTGCTGCTCAGGGCTTTCTTAAAAGAAGCTTAGTATAGACTGACGATGTCAGCTTTCCTTCCGAAAGCTTAGAGGAGGCACAATTCATGACCCAATCTTTAACTATTCCGCCAATTTTATATTTACCCTGCTTTGACTATCAAGTACATCGCCAGCGCCCCCAACAACTACTATATCAATTAAGTTTATTAGGCTTCAATGTCATCTATTGTAATGTGACGCAGGATAAGAAAAATCCATTTGTGATCCTGAATGACCATTTCGCGGTTTGCCAAGATTTAGATGCCATTAACAAAAATCATGAATATGTGATGTGGCTTACGCACGGTCCTTTTGTCGAGCAACTGCCAGAGTATAAGATCAATATGGTCATCAGTGATATTGCCGACATCAGTGCGGAAGAGTTCGCTCCATTCGAAGTTTGGGAGAAACCTAAGATTGACGCTGCTGACATCGTACTCTGCGCCTCTCAAATCATCTACGATGCAACAGTACAGAAGCATTCGGATGTTATGCTCATCCGAAATGCAGCGGATTATGAGCATTTTGGGCAAGTTCTGGATAAGGATCAGTCGCTTCTGCATGATGAAATTGAAGCCCGAAAGCTATGCCTGAACACAGCACCTGTTGTCGGATTCTGGGGTGCTGTTGCCTCGTGGGTGGATTACGAATTGATTGCCTATTTAGCAAAAGAAAGGCCGAATTACTCTTTTGTTTTTGTTGGGCAGATCTTCTGTCATGGACCCGAGCAGATAGGCAAGCATCCCAATGTTCATTGGCTCGGTAATAGAGATTATGAAAGCTTACCCGCCTTTGCCAGACAGTTCGATGCAGCTATTATTCCCTTTCAAATCCGCAAAGTTACAGAAGCGGCGAACCCAGTTAAGCTTTATGAATATCTGGCAGCAGGACTTCCAGTCATCAGCACGGATTTACCCGAGGTCAGACCATTTGACGAAGTTCGAATCGGTCGTTCGCCTTCCCATTTTCTTCAGCAGCTAGACGAAGCGATTCTATTTGACCGTTCACCTGAGAAGCGCCAGATTCGTCAAAATCAAGCCAAGCGCGAAAGTTGGCGGGCAAGAGCACAACTCGTCGCCGATCAAATGCTATATAAATTGAACGGAAAACAAAAATAACTCCGGTCTTCGGGTTTATCCCGAAGCCGGAGCTTTTCATTTTGAAGGTTACACTGATTTTACAGTGCCGAGAATCGCTAGTAAGTAACCGGGAAACACTACCTTTTCTTCATCACTGAGCTCCTTATACCATTCAACTGCGCTTTGTTTCAGGAGCTCAGCCCCGGGAATAAAATCGAGAAAATCCATGCTTTGTATAAAGCCGATATTCTGCTCCTTATCCACTTCAATCCCCGCCAGTTCAAATTCTTGCTTTAGTGAGTCTACCGGAATTTCAGTGCCATACATCCATGTGCAATTGGCTTCGGCGTACGCTTTACCTATTCGATAAGGCAATGAACGAGAGTAAGGAACAAGCACAAGAACTTTGCCGCCCGGTTTAGTTACCCTTGCCATTTCTCTCAGAATGTTGACCTTCTCTTCTATACTGAAATGCTCTAACACGCCCGCGCTCCAACAAAGATCGTGTATATTCGCTTCAATCGGCAATTTGCGTATATCTGCATGAACGAATTCACCCTGTTGATCCTTCTGTCTGAAAGCTATCCGTGATTGTTGTAACGCTTGCGTCGAGTAATCCACAAGGGTCACAGCAGCTCCATCCATGGCAAGTCGCAAAGATATTTTGCCTGTTCCTGAACCTGCTTCACATATTCGCTGATCTTTCGGTAACCCAATCGCCTCCGTCAGGCAATTGAAAATCACTTCACTCAAAGGGTCCCATTGATAAGATATTTCTCTGGACCATAGTTGATCCCATACTTGTTTTTGAGCTTCCTCCTCTTGCGTCGGAAGGGTGAAATCATTCCCTGTCGGTATGACCCTCTGATCCAGATCGAAACTTTCGATTAATATTTCCCGCCATTTTCGCTTCCAAATTTGTTTGTCGAACGTTTGTGCCGTATGGCGTGCATTCACACCCAATTGCTCTCGCATATCTTTATTCTCAATTAGTGAGCAAATTGCTTGAAACAATTTCTCTTCTGTTGGTGTCACCAATAATCCGTTAAACCCATCAATGATCAGATCGTTCAATCCCCCGACGTTCGCGGAAACGAGGGGAACGCCACTGCTAAGTGCCTCCAAGCAGGAATAAGAAGTTCCTTCGGAAAAAATGGTCGGAATAACGGCGATATCCGCTTTCCAATACGCCTGTGGCATCTGATCGAATGAATATACCTTGTGAGTGATCCGTTCACGATGAGGATGATATTGCATCCATAGTTCGAACGTTTTTGTAATTAAACTATCTTCGATCGTCGCTCCTGCAAATTTAATAGTCACCTGACCATAGGACTCCAGCAACCGATCCGCGACCAGCATCATGGGAATAATCCCTCTTTCAATGCTGATACGGCGCGGATAAAGGATATGAATATTTTCTTTATCCTCCTGTTCGATCGCAACAGTGAAATGATCCGTATTCACTGAATTGGGTAGTAGAAGCACTTTGTCTGCATTTGAATAAGAGCACACGGAACGACAGAATGAAAGGAAATGCGAGTCCACCGAAACAATACGTTTTAACTGCTTCAACGCTCTTTGCACATTACTAGCGACATCAGATTTATGATCAACCGATCCGGCATGATGATCCCAGTTTATTCCATGACAAATTCCGATGCTCCCTTCCTTATAATTAATTGGATGCCATATGAAGCTTGCATAAATGAGCATGCCTTTCGCTTCTGCAGACATCTGGTTAAAAACATCTACGATATTTTTCTCCGAACAATCGTAGCCGATCACCCTTATACCGTTCACTTCTGTTTGAAACGATCCGCAATATGATAATTGATAGATGACAGGAATCAGTCCAAGTTCCTTTATCGTTTCAGACAAATCGTATAAATAACGTTCTAAACCGCCACCATAAATATTATCAATTTTGCCATTGTAGGCGTCTAGAAAACTATGCGTCAATATACCGATTTCTCTCATTAATATTCCTCTTTCCATGCTACGAGAGTCGGATTTACATCTAAAATCGAATGATAGTGCTCCAAGCTACCCCATTCTCCTTTCGGATCGCGTTCCATATAATGTAAATATTTGCGATAGCGTTCCTCTTTTGAAACCGCCCATCCGAAATGCTTGACCCTTAGTTCTGCCAGAAAACCCGGCAATGCGGAGTAAGATAAAGGAAGACGAGGAACATGATGATCCATAGGTGGATTATAATAATAATAATCAGGCATATAACGGACAAGCGTGCGTGTATGCCGGCGATGAATCCCCCAATGAGTGTCGTCTCTGTAATGCGTTGACCCACCCCAAAAGTCAAAAAAACGAAAACCTACCCAGTCGTATAGGTCTTGATTAATCAGTTCCCGCATATGTGTTTTGGCTTTATCTTCGTAAAATTCATCGGCATCCACGGAAAGCAACCAATCTGGCTCCGACGAGCAAGCAAGGCGCCATAAGTATTCCCGCAGCTCCCACTCCCGTTGAAATCTCGACTCCTGCAAAACAACCAATTTTTTTACCTTCGGAAAAGTGCGGCACAGCTTTACGGTATCATCCGTACTTGCATCATCGACTATGACGATTTCATCAACGAATTCACTTAAATCCTTTAACACATCTTCCAAAAAACGATCTGCCTCGTTGCGGACCTGCATCACCGCAGTAAGTCGGTTTCCTGTAGATTTGCGTACAGGGTTGTTATTCAATGAAACTCCCCCTTTGCTGCTTGTTCTAAGGCCACTATTTCATTCAAGTTTGTTAGTACGTTCCAATCTTCAATCGATGCCCGAAGAAAAGTACGGATCGCCAAATGGTGTTTGTTGTGAATCAATTGGATATTCCCCCGGATAACTTCCGCTGTGATACGATTCTCATCGGACAGATCATAGTTATCCAATAATGCCAAAGCATCCTTCCAACGGAAAGTGTGAAGATAATTTTGAAGCCTCATCGTCGCGGCTTGGAGCGAATTCTTGGACCCCATATCTTCGAGGACTTTTATAGCTGAGCGATAGTCATCATTCGCTCTGAATATGTCTGCCTGAATGAGCCCCCATTCCCTCTGCTCCCGCCAACTCCTGATGTTCTCCATACTCTTCTTTTCCTCTTGCGTTATAGCTGTAATTTCGTAAATACGAACAGCTTTCTCCAAATCTCCTGCTTTGGCTTCAATCGCCGAAAAAAACCTGAAATGGGTATTTAAGCATTGCGAATACTCTTTCTGTATCATTTGCTCGAACGAAAAGCCCAAATACAACTTAGCTGTTGCATCCCCTAATAAATAGAGATATGAAGCTAGCAAATAACAAATGGTTTCGTGGAGACCTTGTTGTTCGTGTAACGAAAGATAGAACCGCTTGCGATCTTCCCATTGTTTTGTAACCCACTGTTCCAACGACTCTTCTTTAAACATGGACATGATTGCGCCCTGAACTAATTCTTCAGAATCTCTTAGTAAGAATACGCTGTCCCGTTGGAGTGTCAGTTCCAGATAAATTCTTTCCGATTCTGTAATAATCATGTCCGCGTATGACGTCAATAGTCCTGTATATTTGTTCCATGAAGTTATATCCTCGTTCTCCGAGCACGGAGGAATGCATGCAATGATTCTTAGTGGCTGGATAGCCAGCACATGTTGTATCCCATAAGGAGAAGCGACTATAGCGGTGAATTTTTGCGAATCGAGTGAAGCCAGTTCTGACAAAGGAAGAAACCTGGTGTTTTCATCATCCGCTCCTTTTTCGTTCATACGACGGACGAAAATAATCTCTTCTTTATTTGACAAGATATTCAGTAATCTATTGTGATTGAATCCTGCATGACCAAACACTAAATAGTTCATTATCACGCCTCCAAATAAAACAGCCATTTCATTAAATATGTATATGTGCATAATAAGTATTTAAGTGAGTGCTTATGCCTAAATATCTAGATCAAACTAAACCATATTCAATGAGTTCAAAAATCACCAATTTCTTTCCCTAAATAAAATACAAATTCATTAAATTCGGAGTTTCTGATTCTTATCAAAAATATTGAATATTTGTGTAAATCCTCTAATACTATCAATTGAGAGATGACTATTTCGGAAGAGGTGTTTTTTATGAGTATGGTAAGAGTAACTATTGAGTATAACGGTGGAATTAGCACGTATGAATGTAACGCATTTATCGGTACGTCTATAAAACGAAAAGCAGAAAATCCTGAAGTTGAAACAATAAAAGCAGGAACTATTGAAGGAACCGACATGGCAATAGTAGTAATGAGTTCAATTGTCGGAGCGCAGTTCGCATTAGCAAACGATTCAAATTTGACCCCTTCACAGCAGCAAGCAATGCTACTGGTAGCCATTCAAAATGGACTGAATATAGAAAAAACAGTTCAAGGATTTCAAAAAAACACAACAGCCCATTAATCTAATGATAATATGAGAACCTCACTTAATTAAGGACTCAAATATTCTCCGTCATCTCCGAATTTTGGGTAGCCTTCGTTCAATAAAATCTCATGAATGTTTGGTATTGAATACAATTGTTCACGTAGTGTTTTAACCCTTTTTAAAACCACTTTAGCCTCATGACCATAACAAACTACATCCCCCTGCCGAAATGAGGGTATAAACTCTTTGTAGTATTTGATCCAGCGAGACAAAGTGGTCTTTTCCACACCTAGATAAGCCACAAGCTCATATTTTCGAAGATAAGATTTCACATTGAATCACCTGCTTTCATACCATTAATTTATGCGGAAAATATAATTTCATGTTCCAACGAATTAAAACCGTTCAAATTATTGAGTACTTTTTTTAGTTGGAAAGCGAGATGCTTATTTGTAGAATCCTTGTATGATATAAGGAGGAAGAGTCTTTTGGTTAAACAAAGAAATGATGAGGCTTTATTGCTATCTGATGAGATCTTACGCAATTTTGAATTAAGCGAGTTACCTTCACAGAATATTCTTTTGAAATGTTTGAGACTGGCTCGCTTATTAAATGATTTTGAAGGAGTAGAGTGGCTCAGACAAGAAGTAAATGGTTTTGATTCCGACAGTGAAGGACTCCTTACGCCAGCAGCTTGGGCGGCAACAGAAAAATCCGGAAGACGCTACTTTATAGATGACCCGGATAGTAAAGCACAAAATCCAAAACCAAAGAAAGTAGAACAGGCCTTCACTCAATCAATTGCAGCCATGGAGGCTAGTGTAAGCTCTGGAAGAGCAAGGATGGACGTAGCATTTGATCGTAATGTTTCACTTTCTTCTATTTCCCAATTTGCAGCGCCACAAGGAAATGCTGCGGAACGTAGTGGAATTCAACAGCAAATTCAAACAAGCATCGAGAGAATTGAAAAAGTTAAAGCACGATTATATCAGTATGTTTTAAATCTGAATTATGAGTTGAGCTTTAGTGAGCTCACCGAGGATATTTTCTCGCGGATGCGTTTGAGTGTTGATACTGCATTAAAGGATATTTACCCAGAAGCAGTTCAGAAATTTATTTCAGTTTATGAAAATTTAAAATCAGATGATGATGAGAATTGGGCAAATGCTGTTCTCACATGCCGAAGAATAATTAAGGAAGTTGCCGATTCTCTATTCCCGCCATTGGCTGAACCAATTGAAGTTTCTGGAAAACTCATAAAGGTCGGAGAAGATCAGTACATCAATCGCCTCATCCAATACATTGAAAGCAAATCATCCTGTGGTAAAATTAAATCTGATGTTGGGTCCTATTTGAAATTCATTAGTGAAACGTTGGATAACGTACATGAGGCTGCTAACAAAGGGGCACATACAGAAGTGACATTGCAAGAAGCGGAAAGATATATTATCTACACCTATTTAGTAATCGGCGATGTCTTATCACTATAAATTCATACTTAAATAAACATTGAAGAAGTCAGAATTTTCTCCTGGCTTTTTTGTTTGGTCATCTTTAGAACGCGCTTTTATTAATAAATGTGTTAATCACTCAAAGAAGGCCAAAAGGTGCTTCTCTTCTTTTGTATACGGCAAGAGTATTGGCTCTTTTTTTAATAGATGTAATGTTCTGTATAAGCTCTGTAGTGTGATATGTCGACCTTTATTTCTTTGCAATCCAACTAATATCATCTGAATCTCTTCTAAGAAATTTACTTAATGAAGAACCGATCCCCCTTGCTTTCGTGTTAATTGTATCAAAAAGCTTGATTTCCTCATCCTCACCTAGACAATGAAAAGCTAAAAACGGTTTTTTCATAATTTGCAGTAGGGTAGCAACTTGTTCATCAAACATACGTGCCACCTTTAAGGGGAAGTTAAATCTTGCTACTTCATATGCGAGCAAATGGAGCGTTCCGCAACTGCTATACTCACATCTAAAAATCGCATTGAATATTATGGATGGCCTTACCTGCTGCCGTACTTCACCTTGACCGATAAGTGATTAATAAAAAATAATATAAGTTCTTGTCACCCGACATGACAAGAACTTAAACCCATTCCCCTAAAAACTGCTGGCGGCGTGGCATTTTGCAGCTCATAGGGAACTGTTACAATTTGACGCAGTAGAGTAGAGAACTGAAATTTTATTGGACCGCAATATAACTAATACAATGTATCCATTTGCAGTGAATGCGAAGAATAAAATTTTAAAAGTATTAGAGCCAAACTCCTTTCGATATCGTCAAGGGTTTTTTTCTCAATTACTAAACTAACACCCTCGCAACTTATTTTCTATTGAATATGATAATAGAAAATAATGGAGGGAGGTGTTGGACGTGCCCTTTTCAACTGGTCTGGTTACAAATACTAGAGCATTTGGTACTGCAGCATCCAATATTGTTCTAAGCACAAGAAATATTGATACTATTAACCCGGCAACAGTTACGTATCATATATTTGCTTCTGTTGATTCAAGTATATTCTATACTGCCTACATGTCTTCTTTCATTGTCGCTCCGAACTACTTTGACGTAAGAGAGTTTTTCATTGCTGGAAATGTTGCTTATGAAGTTCAAGTTAGCATAAGTAATTCTACTAGTACGTTAATATCAGTTTTCGGAATAGATGAATTCGGAAACTTAGTAACTGAACAAGGTAAACTTCAGGAGGACCTTTCTTTTATTTCTAGTTTAAGTCCAGTAATTGTTTAGAAAAAGATTAGTATAGCCCTAAGTTACTTTTTAGGGCTTTTTCCATTTTCTCGAATCAAGAAAGCTGAATTGAGTTTGAATTCCTATTTTTCTTTTGGACATCGAAATCCAAACTTGTATCTGTTAAAGGAGCTACCTCGGTAGCCCCTTTATCGTTTGTATAGAAACTTAGGTGAACTACTAATCTATAGCGAAAACTCTTGCATTCTGCGTTTTTGCAGGGTGCTTTTTTTAAAAAAATCAATAAAACTTCATCCTTAAAATTCACATAAATAATACAGTTTTTATACGCGAACATATGTATGAATTTCAATATTTAGCATAGAAGTACTTTCCCTCATCAACGTGGAAAAACCATCAACAATGC
Source organism: Paenibacillus ferrarius (assembly GCF_002027705.1). Taxonomy (GTDB): domain Bacteria; phylum Bacillota; class Bacilli; order Paenibacillales; family NBRC-103111; genus Paenibacillus_E; species Paenibacillus_E ferrarius. Next base: position 34,248 of record NZ_MBTG01000002.1, read on the forward strand.
CTATTTCAGCATCCAGAAAAAAACATTTATGCATGAATCTGAAAAACACCAAGATAACGCATAGTTATGGAATCTTCAATTTTTCTGAGAATTCTATGTTTACGATTGTTAACATGATTATTTGATACAATATGTACCGTTTATTTATTTATTTATTTATTTATTTATTTATTTATTTATTTATTTATTTATTTATCAGTGAATCAAGGTAACAACTTAATTATAAAGCACATATAATACTTCAGGATCCCCTCCTAACTTGAACCTGCGATGGACCTCACGTCATAAAGGCCATCGTTTTTTCACTTTTATCTATACTACCAGCACAATTGCAAATTTCTTGTGAAAAAGTAAAATCCACCTCTAAGAGCATAAAGAGGTGGATTTTACCATCAGAGGAGGTATGCTAGTTAACAATAACATTATATGCCTTTAGGGTTTATTTGTTCAAGGCAGTAACCTATTTTTATAAACAAAGACCATAGTTCCGTTTCATCCTTGACAAAAACACCTCTCGGTTCCAAAAAGGTGTTAGATGTTGGGGTTGTCGAGCCAAAGGTGTGAAGGGATCGACAATCTTTTTATATGGATGGAATGTCTCCCCAGTATGCCTTCGTGGAATTTAAGCTAGTATATTCACCATAGGCAGGAGCGTACAAAAACGAGCACCTCTGAAATGGGATGCTCGCAGCTTTTTTTATCCATTCTTTATTACTTTTTGATAAATGGCAAGATAACGTCCAGTCATTTTGGAAGTCGTAAAGCGACGACTGACGTAGCGGCGAAGGCTGTATGGATCAGGAAAGCTTCCCTGTTTCACTTTCGCGATCATCTCCGGGATTGAGCGGCAGATCATATGCGGGAAGCCAGCCAAGACTTCGGTTACCGCACCACGATTTAGGGCAATCACCGGTGTCCCACAAGCCATCGCTTCAATCATCACAAGTCCAAACGGTTCCTCCCACAAGGAGGGAAACAATACACATTTCGCATATTTAAGTAGCTTCTGCTTATTGATTCCACCAACAGGCCCGACGAAATGGATGTGGGGATTTTTTCGAATTCGAGGAGCTAACTCGCGATCAAACCAAGCTTTATTCTTAATCGGCCCTGCTATGATTAATTTTTTTTTTGTTCTTTCGGCAATTTCTATCGCTTGCAGGACGCCTTTTTCACGTAAGATTCGACCCATAAATAACAAGTAGCCTTGCTTCTTCGAGCTAAATTGGTACTCACTCGGATTGAGACCATTGTACACGTAATGACCGCGATTTTTTCCCATGACGGTTCTTGCTCGTTTGGAAACATACACCGGATGCTTCACATAACGTTTAACGGGCATATGCAAGGTACAAATCGTTGGCGTTTTGAGCTTTAGCTGCCCTAATGCTGAATTGAAGGTGTGATCATGAATGACATCTACGTGCCGCGGCATTTTGGTGAGCACATAACGTGCAATGCCTTTGCCCCGAAGTCCTTTCGGAAAAGGGACAAATTTTGCACTTGTCCGACTTCCGCTGGAGGCAAAGAGCGTAACGTGGTGACCTCTTTTCACTAGATTTTCCGTCAGCTCGTAGACCACCTTTTCTGTTCCTCCCTGATTCGTTGGCGGCAGCTTGTGAGCATTCGGAAAATTAGAGATCACTTGAATAATATGAAGACGTTTCACCCAGGCTCACTCCGTTTCTCTTAACATACTAGCTAAATGTTGGCGAAGCCATGGCTCGAGATCAGCCCTTTTGTTTGCTTCTGACAAAATCGCAGAAATGAACCCCCGATGGTTGCCAATATCCTGCCAATAACCTTTGACGCGGCAAGCATACAAGGCTTCTAGTTGATTCAACGAAATTAAGGCGTCTGTCAATTGTATTTCTTTGCCCACTCCTGCTTGCTGGTGCTCCAAGAAATCGAAAATGCGCGGAGTCAGAATATATCGACCCAACATGGCAAAATCCGACGAGCATTCTTGAGAGGTTGGCTTCTCTACAAGATTAGTCACACTATAGATGCCTTCAAGTAAAGCTTTGGCTTCAATTATGCCATATTGGGAAACGAGCTTTGCTTCTACTTCCTGCACGCCGATGATGGACGTTTGATATCGATTAAAATGCTGGATTAATTGCCCGATTGCAGGCATTTCCGCATCAAAAAACGTATCCCCCAGCAAGACAGCAAAAGGTTCATTTTGAATGAATGCCCGCGCGCACCAAATCGCATGTCCTAAGCCCAGCGGCTCCGTTTGGCGAATATAATGAAGATTAGCTAACTGCTTGGGCGCTTGTATACGCTGTAGAAGCTCAAGCTTTCCACTCGCTCTAAGATGATTCTCCAACTCAAACGCGCTGTCAAAATGATCCTCGATTGCCTGCTTCCCTTTGCCTGTCACTATGATGATATCTTCGATGCCTGAAGCTACCGCTTCCTCAACAATATATTGAATGGTTGGTTTATCAATGATAGGCAGCATTTCCTTAGGCAATGCTTTGGTCGCCGGTAGGAATCGCGTACCCAAACCTGCTGCTGGGATAATCGCTTTTCTAATTTTCAAACAACTCACCTTCTCTCAAGTGCAATTTAAATGCTTTATATTCAGAATATGCAAGTCTCTTAGAAATGCCATGGACATCTATCTTTTTCGCTTAAAATATACTGGTTAAATCAGGTCCTAGCTCCGAAGAAGTCACCAGCTATGATTAATTTGCTGCTTCTGATCAATGTATAGGGGTTTCGCCAACAAAACCCGAAAAACGTACGCTAAGCGAAAAATTCTTTTTCATAAGCCGGCTATTCCGTACTACGCTAAGGAAATCCGGTTTATCATTTGTTTCACTTCATTTGAGTGGTGTTTGAGCGGTCGTAACCCTTTCAAAGAAGTAATTTGCTTCAAATCAAACTTATATTCACCTAAAAAATTAACGTGTTCCCATCCAAGTTGGAGTTGGTCTTGTAGAGCGCGTTCACGTAACTCGCCATGTTTACCGAAAAATATTGCTCTGGCCAAAGCGTTTATAGCTTCACCTTTTGTTCAAACCTCGGTGAATTTTTCGCCGAAGTGCCTCGCTCGAAAGGTAGTCCAAAATAAAGATGGTCTTTTCGATTCTTCTCCTCTCCCGAAGCGCTGTAGCCAAACTCTTCTGACGTGAGTAAGATCCAAGTTTCCCCATAATAAGCGATGCAGAAACCGTCCCTTCGCGAATAGAGTACGCTAACCGAAGTATATCGTCATAGTTTTCCAGGATTTCTTTGTATTTATTTGACCGCACAGCAGCTTCTCAAGTTTCGGAAACTCGCTAGACTTCCCGATAGTGTAAAGTTTAGAATCAGAGGGGTCGCGCAATCGTGGTGCAAACCGAAAACTTAGTAGGTGGGTCAAACCAAATACTTGATCGGTATATCCAGCGGTATCGGTATAATGTTCTTCAATCCCTAAATCTGTTTTATGGTGCAGCAAACCGTCAATGACGGTACCGTATCCCTAGCATTTGTATTAATCACTTTGGTATAAAAACTGGAGAATTGATCGCTTGCTAATCGATAAATTGTAGCTCCTTTTCCGGTGACATAATGCGGGTTAACATCGGCATGAAGCAAAGCCACACCGATCTGAGGGATGAAATCCTGCGAATAGACGAGCTTGCGTGAGGAAATTAAATCATACCGAGGGAGCTTAATGAAGTATCCAATACTTCGAAATGCCTCGCGAGTTACTTTCCTAAAGTTCTTAAAATGTTCCCACGATATTCAAAATCCTTTTCTTTCAATTCAAAAATCTTATTCTGCACCGTTATATTCATATATATTTCGCAATATACAAAAACACTTTAAGGAATAATCTATGTTAAGTGTTTTAGTAAATAATAATAGAAAGAAACCTTGTCGGGTAATTATCCTTGCAAGGTTTCTTTTGTTTTATATTTGTTCGATACGAGTGTGAGGCTGGAAACAGCATCATCGAATCGTTATTTTGTTCTGGGGGTTATGTATTTGCGATTTAAATAATCCTACTATCCTCATGTTGTCTTGCAAACCAACGAATTACTTGGATTGCTACAACTTTTAGACAGTCTGCGAATTCACTTAGTTGGTCATTTGGACACTCATTTCCCTTCAACTTGTAGTTCGTCTTAGCATGAGCAAGCATATTACGTGTATCCGAGACTGCATTAGCCAATTCGTCAAAACATGCAGAGCGCAACTCTTTATTGTCTCGATTCTTTTTCAGCTCATTATGCTTTTTCAAAAATACGGGCGCGGTATCAATAATATCAGCTAAATCACAACAGGTTTCTATTGTTAGCTTTATTGCTTGGTGATCTTTTTTATTATTTCGATGCTCGTCATATAACTTTTCCAACTCCAAAATGTAAGTCGCATTAGGCTGAAGAACTTTAGGGCTGTACAGTTTCTTTAATACTGAGTCCAGCATTTCTTTGCGAATTACTGTTTGGGAAACGTACTCGATTACCTTCGTATAATTAAGAATTCGAAACTCGTTATCTTGAACTTCATTACATGAGTTATAGATCTTGAGCAAAGATGAAATACCTTTCCCGCGCATGAGTGGCCGCATTTTTATTTGTTGCTTATTAAGAACCGCAACTTCATCTTCATCATCATAGTAATCAATACCCGTGATTCGGATTGATCGCTGAACATTTAAGGGAAAGGTAGCTTGGAGTTCGAAGATATAAGATTGAACTATCTCTTCAAAAGTCTGGGGATCCATCTTATCCTTGGCTAGGACCTCAATAAATGTTTCATTGCTTAACACAGGGGGATAATACTCATCATATTCTCCATCCATTGTAAGTCGAAGACCGAAACTAGTTAGCCCCTGTGTTATAGATATGTGAATATCAGTATCGCCCCATTGTTGTTTTATACTATAAGAATGCTGATTGAGTTTTTCGAGTAGTATGAAATCGCAACTTACATGAACGAGATAGAGATATGGACTGATAAATTGCTTATTTTCCTCTATTCTTCCTTGTAGAGCATTTCTTATTGCTTGATAAAAATAACCAAATGAAATCTCCTCATCATCTTCAGAGTGAGGTAGTATAACTCTTATTTCCGTGTTGTCTGTAATATAAACATCTTCTTCAAAGTCTTCTTTATTCAAGAATTCTGTTAAGATGAAATCTTTTCCTAGACTATATGGGTCTAAATCAATACTATCAACCATAAAATCTATATTATTTTCTTCACAATATAAAAATGTTTCATAAAATCTTTTTTTTAATTCTTCGGACTCAAACAATACTCTGCCCATTGTAATATCCCTCCAAATTAAAAAAATCTTAATGGAGAGCTATGTCTTGCTATCTCCATGAAAAATTCGCTGATTTATCCTTTTCTATTTCAAGAAAGCAACTCAGTTATCCTGCTGTTCTAGCTTAATTGACGCAAAGTGCTCAAAGAAAATAAAGATTAGATTGGAGTCGTTGATTTAATGCGTTTTTGAATTGAAAAATCGTCGGTTTTTGAAAAATAAGTTTTATACTGCCCCATTAGTTGAGAAGGCTGCCGTTCATAATGCTATCGGCAGCCTGATGTCTATTCAGCAATATGTCTACGTTACCAAAACTCATTCGTACATATTCGCCGATTTTCATTTCTATTGTCATCACTTAAATCACCCACCAAGATTGATTTTTTATCAATATACATTAAAGTGATAAACACTCATCTTTAACTTTTCGCGATAAAACACTTGCTGCAACCTTAAAAAAACAGATATTTATTGTTCATTCCCAACTCTCAAAAAGCGACGCATTGGTTTCGAAAACATTCAGTTGAATATGCTTGAAATTTATAGTGATAGGTGTAGCCTCTTAAATCAACGGTTATGTCGTTCTCACCTTCTACTGCCACAAACTCAATCTACGTTTTTTTAATACCTTTTTCAGTTGATGTTGCCTGTACTTCTTTTGAATTCAACTTAAAGCTGGCTCTGCTATCCTTTGGCAGTTGCAATTCAATTACTACTGTTTGACCTAACAATATACCTACGGATTCACCTTCATTGATTTTCGATTTTCAACATCTCCTCATTACCATCTAAAGAATACACTGTACCTTCTAATTTATATATTTTAGCAGTCGGAGCACTTGTCTTTTCAGCAACACTCTTAGTAGTCACACCTTGCTTGTTTGTTTGAGTGGTGGAGTCAGATGAATCGTGCCCACTTTTTCCACCATTTCCAAATCCAACTTGTTTAGAGCCATCTTTGACCTGAGGAGCATCGGAAACAGACTTATTCGATGAATTACCACCTGAAACACCTCCCTGTCCGAATGTATTATTGCCTCTTGTTACCACCGTTTGATGATTATTTGAGTTATCATCAGTAAAGGCTTTCCAAAGTTGAACTGGAATCCACCCAAATATGACACTGAACACAACTAAGCCAATTTAGGTGCTTCCTCTAAGCCTGTGAGACCAATGCCGCCATTGTTCGGCATAGCGTATTTCATAGGAAAAATTCTTACTTTACGCCGCTCACCCCATCGTTTGATGGTGCATATGTTTCCACAGGCTCTAACTTTAGAACTGTACATTCGGAAGTTCGTCAGTTCAGTTTGTTTGAACATTCTCACCATATCCAGTTTTTCAGCCGCGCGGCATATCCATTGGCATACCTTTTCTATTAGAATGGCTCCAGCCTTCGTTCTGCCGAATCTACCTGTACTTCACATCTCATGTTCTGTTAAACATGACGCGCGCAGGAGTATTCGCGGGATGGTTTCGGGATACTTGGTTCCGTCATTCCCATCCTCGGTTGTAAAGTTAAGATTACTCATTGCAATCTCCTGCTTTTCACGAAGTTGGTCGCTTATAGCAGAACTTGTCATACTTATCCGTTAGCTTAACCAGTCAAGCCGAATGGTCCGCGAGTGAATACGGTATTATTTGACGTTTCTATACTTCATCGAAAACACGTGCAAAAACTTTATTTCCTTCAACATCTTGATACTGAAATTTAAATTGAGATTGGTGGAGAATATGGAATATGCTCTACTTGGGCTTTATATGGGTTGTTATATCTTATTACTGCTTCTAATACTGCCCCCATTCCTCCAGCATACCCTATAGTTAACTTAGTGATTACCATACTTGCGTAACCACACCCAAAATACTCATCAAAACTAATATACTAAGTTCGTGTTTGTTCACTTCAAGTTCTGTTAAGGTAATGTCAACAACGTATTCACCATCGTCATTGAATAATTCATAACACAACACATTATCTCCACATCGTCTTGTAGCATTGTTATTGTCAATATTCCGTCTTTCCTGTTCAACTTGCTCAGAGGTATAGAAAATTCCAAAACTATCTGCATGATTTTGCATAAAACATAAATGTTTTTCTGTCCAGAGCGGAATGTCTTTTCTAATAATTTGCATTTTTTTGTTTCCCCCTTTAGGAATTTAACATAAAGTCTATATCAGCGAACTTCGCAAACACCTCAATACATTAATCATTCGTGAATTGGTCAAAGTATTCTGCCCGTAACTTGAGAAAAGGCAACCAATCCCCTTGGGCTGGCTGCCTTTTCATGATTATTATTGAACTCTCGTTCGCAGTTAGCTCAACAATTGTTTTATCACGCAAACTTCATTCATCATCAAAATCGTTTTCAACATGTTTGTTTAATTTGCGTAGTAAGTCTTCTTTGCTTATGCTATTAGTAAGAACTTTTTTAATTGAAATTGTATTAAGGTCCTCACTAACAACGTAAAACTGAATTTCGGCTTTATTATTAGCAACATCTCGTAATATTTTTATGTTTTCTTTTTTATTAAGAGGCACGAATCCAGCAACTGCGTAATTTAAATATTCAGATTCCATATTTGAGAAAATTGTATTTGAATAGGGAGCGATAATTATTGATATTCCATTAACTTCTCCACTATAAACACTAACTTCAACAGTTACTGATGAACTATTTTTAATTTCCGATGCTCTATACGCTTCAGTCTTTACAAATAAAACCAATACATCTTTAACTATTAGATATGCTGGCACATTAGTTTGAGTTGATCTTGCTAATTCAATAATATCATCCATACTTAAAGAAGCATAACTCATATCATAACCCCATTCTTTAGGATCTTAATCATTTAGTTGATTCAAAATTTCTTTAATAAATCTGTCCTCTGCATTCTCCTTGGTTCTGAACTTTCTAATTAATGATGCAATTAACCATACAAAAGAAGCTAATGTCATTAAATAAAAAAGTGCTTGCCACAATTCAGCTGAAATAATAATTTTTTTAAAATCAGTCGCAATAATTGCAGCAACAAGTGTTACAAACAATGATAAGGGCGTGATCCAGGCAGTTTTTGCAATAAGGCCATCTTTATATTTAGTTAAAGCTAATTTTAATTTATCAGATGTTGTTAATACAACATCCTGATTTAAACTGTTATGTAATTTAGATTTGTCAGCATAATACATTAATAAAGTATGTACACCAGGTACCTCTCCAGATGAAGAATCTAACGGAATATTAGAATTATTTTGCGTATCGATTGCCATAGATTTTCCCCTTAAAAAATTATTTAACCTTTCAATTCAAAACTTTACTTCATTTCACATACTTAAACAACATTTATTAATTAAAACCTCATTTCTACTAGCGACGGAACTAATTCACTGAGGCGATCGTTTATGTTTGATTCAGAATCAACTCTAGACTTCATTAATCCGATATCGTGAAACTTAAGGTAAAAGACATCCAGTGTAAGAGTCCCTGGCTCTCCTCTTTCCACTCATTAACTCTTATATAAACATTTCGGGGTAATCTTTTCGTAACGCATCGCAACATGAAGTTCATACCACTATGCACTTCTCGTCCATACTGATATACTTTTACTGAAATTCGTAAGTTACTTCCGGAATTAAATTAGTATGAAGAACTGCTTCACCACATAGACCACAACAACCATGGATCCTAAGATAACACTCTATACAAAGTTCTCCCTAGATTTAGAACAAACCTTAATACTTAATCATGTAAATGAATTTTGTCCTTTGGTAAATCAAAAATAGGCAAGGATCACTTTTATCTTCAACTTATATATCTATTGATAATAAACTAAAGAAAAAAATGAAAGAACGAGATCCAATCTACTTTCTATCTTGCTTTATTGAATCTCTTCTACTTGACTTGATAAAGAGAAATAACCAAAGAGGAGCAGGCTAACAGCCTACTCCTCTTTGGTTCTAGTTAAATCAGGTTAATATAATCCGAAATACTAATCAAATCTTGTGGAGAGAATATTTGTACATTTTCGCTCTTAACTGTAGTAGAAATGGAAGAAGGTTGGGATAGATTCAATTCTGGATTGAACAATTTGTTTTTCTTTAGGAATGTCTTTACATTGTGGATTTTGAACTATAACAAAAAAATAAACCAAAGTAAATGTCTGGTTTGAAAGTAATTAAATTTAAAATTAATTCTTGCCTTTTTTTGACTGAGAGCACTGAAGCAGCTAAAGACTTTGTTGTTGAAGAGTACTTATTACTTTGTAGGACTCTTGAAGCCTTTGAAGCCATGCTGTCTGAAGATACTTTACTTTGCCCTTTTGCTGCCATAGCGGAATCACTTCTCTCAATAGAATTTTTTGTTACTAGTCTAGTACATATTACTATATGTAGTATCTAAAATGTCGAAACATACATCATATAGTATATTACACATTAAATATTCAATGTGACATTGATGACCCCTCCACTGGCTGTTTGGATTAGACAGGTGTCCAGAACTCGTCGACGTAACCTTATTTACAATGCCTGTCTGCTCCTCGGCTTCCTTTGAAACATAACGTAGATGTTGGGATAGTGACTGTCCAAACGAAACCGCCGCCTCTTTTACACTCTCGATCTCATCTAGTGAAGTCGGAATATATACACTTCTTATCAATGTACAAAGCACGTCAACATGCCCCATTGATGCCCTTGCTGCCCAGAAGATCGAGAACGCTTATACTCTTGTGAATATGACGAAATTGAAGTAACGTGACTATTTACATTATCCAGTGTAGCAAATGGTACAAGAAAAGGATCCGCTTTGTTTAGCACAGTTTCAAACAAATGTAAAACATAATGGATCCGATCGAGTTGAATCTCATCACCAACTGAAACGCCATCCATCGCACGTGCTTCCGAAACTACTTGGATACTTAAACGAAGACTCTCATGCGTTGGATGTCTCTCAACTGAGATAGTATGACCAAAGAAGCACCTCTCTCCTTTATTTGTAGATATAAGGGTAATTTACCATATATGTGTAGAACAGTGGGAGGAGAAACTGCGTTAATCTGCCTGTTAGTTAGCGGAGAGAAGGACTATCTCGCCTCAAGCCTTTGACTAAAATCAATGAACTCCCTAGATATTAAAAAGTGAATGTTCACAAAAGTAAACATCACTAACGATCTCTATTTTCCACTAACGGACTTTATTTTCCACTAACGATCTTTATTTTCCTTGATCACAACTAACGAACTTTATTTTCCTTGACCACCTGTTTGTTTCACTCGATTTTTTCCCGATTTCTTTGCAACATACATCCTTCGTATATTGGTATCTATTAATGTCCGCGGGATAATTTCGAGGGCAGATGCTCCATGCGATTCTTTCAATTTACTCTCGTAAATATACTGCTTTAGCCATAACGTACATCCTGACCATGGCCCTCTGTCCCGCCCAGTTACATGTATTAGTTATTAGTTAGGATAGCGATGTAGCTTCTAAAGATTGTTCGTAAAGTAAAAAACTATATTGAGGAAAGATGGAGGTTACTTTAAGCGTAACGCTTAACTGCTAATGCTAACAAATCTGGATCGTTGCTCTTTTGAAATAATCCAATAACAAAGTAAGACAACCAATCATTTGTGATCGGTTGCCTTTAATCTCGGTTGCTATTAGCCTTTTTTAACTAGAAATGAAACTTCAGAATCTATGTAGCCCGATCTTTTAACACATTTAATCCAGGTATCTAGATCAATCCAATATTTTTTTTCTTTCGACTCTGATCCATAATTTACGAGAGCATGCTTTATCGTATTTGTAAGGTCTTGCATCCCAATCTCCATTTTTCCACCTAAACCATTTTCTTGCCTAACGGTAGCAAATGCTTCAAATAAAGTTGATGCACATTTTTCAAGCCTTTCTCCAGCCGCATATGCTTCCGGATAATAATATCTAGTAAATGACCATCCACTTCCTTCGGGGTATTCAACTGTATCGTAACCTTTTAAACACACACTCATATCACTAACACTTTTCACCCCAAACAACTGATGCTCCCTAGTCATAAATCTACCGACGATATGTAAAGCTCCATCTGCAACATAAAGATCTTTATTTCCCTTAAGTTGAGGTTGTCCTACTAGTATTACAATTAATTTGATTTTATGTTCGTATAAGTAATTATATAAATCAATAAGCCATTTATAGTGAGCTTCAAGCAGCGCTTGTGCTTCATCAATAAATAAAACTACTTGTTTAAATCTAGAACCCTCACCTTTCTCATGCAAAAACTTCGCTAATCGATCGAACTTATGATTTTTCTTACCAGCATACGGGAATTGATGACCCGACCAGAGTAATAACAACTCATAAAATACTTCTTCATTAGCTGTAAACTTGTGTTTGGCTGGCACAAAAACAATAGGTAACTCATTGTTATATTGTTCCTTCAGCTTATCACGAACATATTTGATAGCATCAGTTTTCCCTCTTCTTTGAAATCCATAAATAATCCCACCAGGAGCCCTATCTTCTATCCATTCAACTACTTTTTTATATAGTTTCATTATTTCGTTTGTAGGTACTGTATACTTATCTTGTACAAGTTTATGTGTGCCAGATGGAACCAGGGGCCTATTGTTTGCCTCCATGATTATTTACACCCTCTCCTAATATGACATCGGTTTAAAAAATTCATCCCAACCATCGTCATGTTCATCGTTAGTAACTTCTTCTTTCTTAAATACAAAAGTATTACTGAACGCAGATTCCTCTTGATAACCTCTAGTTTCGGGAACTTCGGGTGCCTCTTCCTCTTCTTCTACATCAACAGCTGCCTCTTGTACCATATTTTCCATCTGCTTCTGATACCTATCCATATGGGCTAACCAATTTTTATCACCTTTATTTTTACTGGTACTAAGATGTACTCTGAGAGCTTGGACATAATCATTACTAGCCAAGAAAAACGCCCTCTTTTCACTTCGTAAAAATTTATTTATATATCTCCTTGTTTCTAAACTATGGGGAGTATTAACCCATTTACTGGATACACGTAACTGACCAAGTTCGCTTCCATTTTCTAAGAAAGCCCTGACAAAGCGTATATCCATAATATTTATATAAATTGTAAGCTTCTTTCCTATTAAACTCGCATGCTGAGATAAAATATCATTTCTGTATTGCGCACCCTCAAAGTTAATGTAAGGCCTCTTTCCTTTTTTCAAGTTACCTTGTACAGTTACCGTCTGACTAATGACTAAGAGACCCAGTTCTTGACGACGATGCTCAGGCAGAACTCTTGGCAGGAATCCTCTTTCAATTTTGTCTTTCATTGCCTTAATAGGACTTAATCCTGAGTTACCACCATGTGGTTCAACATTATATTGGGCTAACATAGCCTCTGTTAATTCCTCTAGATGCTCAATACTAATTTCTGAAGCCAATGCCTTTTCTTCGGCATTTTTACGCTTAGGATCACTTGGATTACTTCCTGTAGTAGAAGGAAGCAAGTGGTATCCATTCACTTCAAGGATACGAAAGAACCTCTCAATAACTGATCTTCTTAATGGAGATTTTACTGGACCTGCATTAATAAAACAGCCGATTGTTTTGGTCAATTTTTCCTTAACATTTAAAGCAAGATTTGCTCTTGCGTTATCCATCCAGAATTCTCTCCATACTGCCCATTGAGTCTCAGGGATAGACATTGAAGGGAAGGATCCTTCTTCTGGATACTGGAGCCCTTTTATTGTGAATGACATGGGGGTATGAGGATGAGTTGCATTTTGAATACACTGTAGAACATCCATCTGAGAATATTCTGGCTTAACGCATAACAAGTGACCTAATACTGCATTTGTTGGGATTTCTAGAATTACAAGCAGCCAAATCCTTTTTAACACTTTTTTAACTTGGTTTCCATTAGGGTCCGTATATCGAATGGTCAATATTAAATCAATTTTATGTCCATCAAACATAACTCGTGAGAAAGGTCTGAAATTCGTTAAGTAATTCTTTTCACCTTTACCCACAGTTCTTGCCATCATTGCAGCAACTTCACCATAAAGATGCTCATTCCCAAAATGTCGTTGTTTCAACTTTTTTACATATCTCTCTAACGATCTCCTTCCCTGGTCTTCTGTATTTAGAGGATATTCGCTTGCAGATATCTCCAGTTCCTTACACTCATCAATAAAATGTTTGTGTAGATATTTCACGGAGTAAGTGAAACTTGTTGAGTTCTTTTTTTTCGCTAAAGCCTTTTCATCAATCGAATCCCGCAATTCAGTATACTTTTCAAGTAAAAGATCGAAAGCACCAGCGTAATTAGAGGCTTTTATTTTGGGCAGCTTTTTCCTTTCATAATTTTTCAAATGAAGGCCTGGGATTAGTGCTCTAAAACCCAGAATTTCTCCGAATTGACTACTCTTAAAACAACGTTCAACATATCTAGTAATCTCTTTTTTTTCAATTCCAGTAACATCCGAAATTTCAGCGATGGTTCCATAATCTTGAAGGTACAATTCAACAGCCCGTTTTCTGTTTTGATATTTCTCCGTTGCAACTTCATTTAATTTACTTGTATCTACAATTGGCCATTCGGATAAATTGAGCATGTCTTGGCTTACTCCCAGCTTCTCAACCAAGTTTTTACGCCTCATCAACCCACACCTCCGTCTCCAGACCAAAATATTCTTTGTCAATATTTGCTTTAATTTCACCGGCACATATCAGACATGCAACAGCTTCATAAAGTCGCGGTAAGCTTATGTTTAGTAATTGAAATAATTCCTTTACTGCTTTTTTTCCACCCTTGAGCTGTGAAATCACTTTATGCCGATCAATCTCAACTATAGTGCTGTTATTCTGTAAGTATGGAATTATATCTTTTAAATTTTCTAAATAGATTTCGTTGCTTCTTATATCATTCTCAGTACGCACCTGATGCTCTTTACCGTGCAATTCACACCAACGTTTTTGCAACCCGATTTGTTTGATCACATGTTCATCAGCGAGATCTTTTTCATATTTAATCTCAATATAGATCTCTTTGCCATCTTTGTTCTTAATCCACAAATCAAATACTGAGGATCCATCCTCACCTTCAATTTCAGCTTTATCAGGCTGCTCACAAAAGGTTTCAACAGTTGGATCGGCTTCAACCATTACCCAGTGGTCAAATTCAAGATCACTGAATAGATTAACTTCCCTTTCTATTCTGGTGCTGTAGACAATCCAATGATTATTACCGTACCGTCCAGTTCGTGATTTAATTAAGGGCGTAGTATACACTTTAATCACCTCTATTTTGTTTTAATAGAATCATTATTGTCTAAATAAGGCTTATATAAACCTTAATTAATGTGATTTTTTTGTCGTTCGTGTAGTAAAATGAGATCTTCACTTCCCATCCCAAAATAACCTAAATAATAAAGCAAAGCGTGAACTCATTTATTATTAAAAAAAGGGACGATCACCGGTATCAGCAATCTGTCCCAATCTTTAACATCTAATTCATGATTTAATGATTGTATCCAAATCCATTCATTCTGTTGATACACTTTTTATTTTATAATTACTTATCTTAATAGCATTGCTCATAAATCTCCTCTGGATTTGAGGATATTCCTCCATATAGTAGTGTCTACGGTACTCGAGATCCACAGTTCCAGTAAGGAAAAATCCTGATTTCAAATTTCTTGAAGCCAGTTCATTTTGCAGATCAATAAGCCAGTAATAATGATTAGGAGACCAGTTAGTCACATCATCAATAAAAGTTATTACATACCCTGATTCCATAGCACTTGCTTTTTCAATATAACTATTGATAATTTGGAGAAAATTAGATTGCTGCGTAGTACTACGACTAGCCAATATATCAAGTGATCTACCGAAGCAATCACTCAAGTTCTTCGAAGCATTGATTCCCTCGTTATATAACGTAGCTCTAACAACAAAAACAGGCATCTCTTTTCCAAATAGTTCTTGAAACATACGAATTATAGCTGTTTTCCCCACTCCGGGTTCACCAATTAGTAGTCCCCCCGATGCTTGCGACAATGTCCAATCGTGAAGTTGATCCAAAATCAGTGCTTGCTCCCTACTTGGCGTCAAAATAAAATTACTCTTTAACATAGCGTTATACGCCTCCTTTTTACATATACTTTCTGGCGTGTAATATTATCAAAAAAGAGGAATCCCCCAGCGACTATCGAAGAAAGAAGCACCTGACAGGGAAGCTTCAATCTGTACCTACCCACTACTAGGAGGTTGAAGTCACATGGGAAAATCCTCACACATTCAGGGTAACAAGGGAGTTAAATTTAGTCAACAACTACGAGGAGTGAACTTGGAACAAGTCCTCATCGTAGCCATTGATGCGGCTAAGCTCCATCAAAAGGCCCTGATATGCAATTATTTCGGTGACATGATTGAAAGACCCTTTTTCTTTTCCGTGAATGAATCTGGCATGCAACTCTTATGCCGAAAAATTGACCAAGCAGCAACCATTGTTCAGGCTGAGCGCATATTTCTTGGTGTAGAAGCCACAGGTCATTACTACGAAGATATCGTACGTCATATGGCCAAATTTGGTTACGATGTGCAGATCTTCAATCCTTACTCAACGTTTGAGGAACGGGCAAGTGCCCTCAATTGGTGCAAAACCGATGACCTCGACTTGGTCGCTATTGCTCATGCCATTAAGAGCAATAAAGCTACGGAAACGAGATTGCTTGAAGGCATTCATCGTCATCTTCGGGTTTTAACCCGTGCATGCAGATCAGAGATACGCAAGCGTTCTACGCTCCGCATGGAGATTCGCATCCTGATGGACAACGTCTGGCGAGAGTTTCAAGGCTTTGCTGACCACAGTCAAGGCAAGGCTAAGAAAGTCAAAGTGTTCAGCGACTTCTGGGGGAAAGCCTCTTTGTTTTTTATGGAGCATCACCCTCATCCTTCTGAAATCCTCGCGTTAGGCGAACTAGGGCTGAGGAAGCTCTCCATACAGAACAACCTGAAGTTGCGAACGAGCGCCATACAGAAACTGCTGTATGTATCTGAGCAGTCTTTGTCCCGAAACGTGCAAGAACTACGCCCGGAGCTCATTGTCCTGAAGATGAAGTTGCAAGACCTGCGTGCTTTTGATGCTAAGGTTGACGCGCTGGATCAGGAAATTGAGAGCCTACTCCTTCAAACGGATGGTCGGCTGCTTCTTACCGTACCCGGTCTTGGTGTATCCACTTCAGCAGAGCTCTTTGCTGAGATCGGTAATGTGACCCATTTTACCCATGCCGGCCAGTTGATCAAGAAAGCTGGTACCAATCCCATCATCAAGCAAACCGGTGGAGGCAAGGGTTCCTACCGCCAAATTTACAAACAGGGAAACGACCATCTTCGCTATGTGGTGTTTTTGGCGGGGAGGAATCTCTGTCTGCATAACCAAGACCTCAATGCCTTCTACCAACGCCTGAAAAGCCGTGGCAAGCATGACCGCGCTATCTTCATCGCAATGGGTAACAAGATGCTCAAGATAGCTTTTGCCATGCTTCGAGATCGGTTGCCGTTTAAGTCTCAAGAGCCTGACTTCAGCATTGTCGCTGAAATGAACAAGAAGTTGAAGCACAACTGTTTCTTTGCAAACCAGCACAAAGCCGCTGCTTAGCTAACTAGACGGTATGTTGGAACCGGTATTTCTGGGACTGAGGGAAGATCGGATACTTTCTAGAGGCCCCTGGACCTCGTGAATTAGCGTTATCCACCTCGTCCTGTAAATGCGAATTGTACGTTAGCGTATATTCTGCACTCAGCCAGATTGCATCGCAGGATTGAACAACGAGGGCTATTTCCTTTCAAGTTCGAGAAAGTCCGGTTCCATCCATAGCTTCTCAGTCAGTTGCTACCTTTTTTAAATAATTATTGGGTTAGGTGTGTTTGGGTTACCCAAAAGTCAGGAATAATGATTTGACATAGTACGCTAAAAGTTGTTTCTTATATACCTCAATAAGGTGATTTTCTCGTCGCTAGCACGTTTTGTAGGGATTTTCTTGTCATAAAAAAAACGACAAGAAAATCCCTACAAACATAAAAAACCTTGATTTAACAAGGTTTTAAAGCGGGATTATTCTGTCGTTGTACTGCTTCTGAGCTTCTGAGCAATCTAACGACAAGAAAATACCTCGTTATCTCTGTCCCACGTTCGATGATTTCATTTATTTCGGAACTGTGCTCATGGGCTGCAATATTAACAGCTTGGTCGACCTTACTGGTTCCTTGGATTGTGCGGCTGCTTCTGCTTGATGTTTGAGTTGATGGCATTATGCGTTGTCAGCCCCTCCTTATTCAGAAATAAATCAAGTATTAAAGAATAATAAACCTTCAAAGGATAATTCTTGATTCAACAAACATACTACCCATTGAGGGGGTGGCTATATGCGTTGCCTACTTTGCGCAAATGAACAAATGTTGAAAGGCAAAAAGAGAAATGAAAGTTCAGAAGTATGAGACTGAGACCGTTATGGAGGTGTCCTATTAAGTGGAGGTAAGTCAGGATAGACTTTCTATCATCGCCCTCGGTGGCGTAAATGAAATTGGTAAAAATATGTATGTTCTTCAATATAGCGAAGACATAATCGTTATCGACTGTGGTTCCAAGTTTCCGGATGAAAGCTTGTTGGGGATCGATTTGATCATCCCTGACATCTCATTTTTACTTGAAAATAAAGAGAAAGTAAGAGGCTTAGTCGTCACTCATGGTCATGAAGATCATATTGGCGGCATCCCTTACATTATTAAACAGTTTAATATGCCCATATATGCGACAAGGCTCACACTCGGCTTAGTTGAAGGAAAGCTTAGAGAGCATGGGTTGTTAAGCACCACCGTCCTGCATGAGATTGACTCCGAGTCTAAATTGACATTAGGCGCGATTCCAATTCGCTTTTTCCGTACAAACCACAGTATTCCGGACTGTCTAGGGGTTGTTTTTGATACTCCGCAAGGTACAGTTGTGCACACGGGGGACTTCAAATTTGATTTAACGCCAGTCAATGATCAATATGCGGATATACATAAAATGGCGTCAATCGGTCAGCAAGGTGTCCTAGCTCTACTTTCAGAAAGCACCAACTCCGAACGTCCGGGTTTTACCCCATCCGAACGCTTAGTTGGTGTCCATATCGAAGAAACATTTACTAAGGCTACAGGAAAAATATTTTTATCAACATTCGCATCTAATGTCCATCGCTTACAGCAAGTGATTGACGCCGCTGAGAAAACAAATCGCAAGATTGTGCTCCTAGGCAGAAGCATGGTGAATGTGGTCGATATAGCTTCAAAGCTCGGTTACTTAAAGTTGCCTCCGGAAATGATCATAGAAGCTCAAGAAGTTCAGCGCATGGCACCTCATGAATTGGTCATTCTCTGTACAGGTAGTCAAGGAGAACCCATGGCTGCATTGGCTCGCTTGGCTAACGATACTCATCGGCAGGTTGAGGTTTCTCCTGGTGATACAGTCATTTTGGCCGCCACACCCATCCCAGGGAATGAGCGAAACGTAGCGCGTATCGTAGATAATCTATTTGAAAAAAGAGCCAAAGTGATTTACGGATCAGGCTCCGTAACGGGAATGCATGTGTCCGGTCATGCTAGTCAGGAAGAACTGAAGCTAATGCTGACCTTGATGAAACCTAAATATTTTATCCCGATACATGGAGAGTATCGCATGCTCTATCAGCACCGCTTGTTAGCCGAAGCTGTTGGTGTGGAAGTCGACCATATCTTCATAGTGAATAATGGGGAGGTAGTGGATTTTGTGAACGCGGAGGCTCGTCAAGTTCGTAAAGTCCCGAACGGTAATACGCTCGTTGATGGTCTAGGCATTGGAGATATCGGAAACGTTGTCTTACGTGACCGTAAAGTATTATCGGAAGATGGCGTATTGATCCTTGTGATCACACTTTCCCGTTCGGATGGTTCTATTATTTCGGGACCTGATATCATCTCACGCGGATTCGTTTATGTCAAAGAATCAGAACCATTAATAGAGGATGTACACCGAATCGCGTTAACTACACTCACTCAGTTGCAGGAGATGAAATCGAACCAATGGAGCGTTTATAAGCAAGCTATTAAAGAGTCCATCGGCAAATTTTTATTCACGCAAACGAAAAGAAGACCAATGATTTTACCGATAATTATTCAGGTTTGACGATTGACCTATGTAAGATAGACATTGCTTCTTTGAAAGTAATGTCTATCTAGTTATTTACAATATTTTTAGCTGCCGGCACAAAAAGGGGCGGATTCGTTTGTCGATTTCAGGTCCAAATTCATGGACCCATCTCATTTCCAAAGCAAGTTGCTCCATCCCATGACTTCATTAACAATTACGTTATCACGAATTAGAGCTTTGCACCACAACCCAATTGAGTTTGTTATTTGAGCGCTTACCTCTTTATGAATTTTTGTCGTTGTCTTTGCACTTTTATACCCTCAGTACTATTTAAACATTTTGAAGTGACATATAGGCGAGTATTTACATAGTATAGCTTATTGTAATTGATGAAAGAGGTGGATCGGCGGGTGAATACGTTTGTCGGAAACATCAGAATTAATAGCGTTTCAAGCAGTTCTAACGTACAAATTGGAGATGCCGCTTTTTATGTGTTATCCAGCAATACCAAGTTGAACGGGGGCGCAAACTCATTTTCACCAGGCGACAGCTTCGGCACCCTTACGAATAACCAGAACAATAACACAATCGATCCAGACCTAATCGAAAGCAATACTAATGTTTGATAGCGTTGCACTCGTTAAGAAGGCTCAAATTATTGCTATTTCTAGCTTTTTTTCGTTTTCAGAAAATGAGTGCATCAATACCCGAATTGTGATGTACTCAAAATGCTGCTGGATCCAAAAAGTGACGCAAACCATCCCTATTCAGTCTTTTGATTACCTGTTTTACAAGGTATTTCTAATGCTCGAACAGTAACGCTTGAAATAATAGAAGCACCACTTGGGTGCTAAATACTCAGAGGAACTGGTCTTCTACCTCTTTCAATAAAGCCGGAAATTTATCGGCCATCGGACTCTGAAGAATCGCGCCGCCGCGAAATAGAATATCTGCGGGATTGATGGAAGAGGCGCGCATTTCGATGAGAACCTGTGTGTCGGTGAGTGCGGGAATTGGCACTTCCTGTTCCTCTAGCACTTCGGGGATTCCAAAGCTTGTCAAAGCAATAGCTTTCATGATTATCCTCCTCTTAAATTGAACATACGTTGATTTTTCAATTGCCGCTGTTTCTAGTGTGTTAACTGGGCCAAATCCTTGGCATTATCCGTTAATTGCTTTCCCACTGGGGAGGTAATATCAATCCTTTGCCGTCCTTTATGGAGCCTACGGTGATGTCATCACCGGGCGGATATCATTTTATGAAACATCTCGTCTAATAACATTATTTCTGCTTTTTGGCTGATGGCATGGTTCCCAAGCTTTACATCAATGATGAAGTCATTGCTAAGCATCTGGCGGTAACGGGAAATAATATCGTTGTCAGGCAATTCTCCCATTGCCTTCGTTTCGGGTGGGATTACCGGAATTCCGGCTTGTTCTACCAGGTGAATGTTTTGTTTAATATCTGCGGCGATCTTGCTTAGAGTGCTTACACTTCTTACCGTCTCTATATCCACCATTCCGTCATTCGTATAGAAATGCTTGTTGACGATAGCCAACGCAGTATGCGAAATATGGAATGCTTGAATGTCTTTTTGGATTTCATAATGCAAATCCACCGATTCAAATATTTGGGCAAGCTCTTTCACTCTTTCGGTCGCCAGTCCATTTATTTCACCAAAAATTGTTCCTTGATGTTTTTCGGAACCGAATTGGGCGTATAGAACATCTTCTTTGATGTCTCCACCGGCGCCCGGGAATCCCGGAAGTAAGCGATCGCCCACGATTTCAAGCCAAGAGTCATATCCAATGGTGTTGGTAAAGGTGACGATGGTCTTGCTCCGATTATGTTTGAGCGCAGACAGGGCAGTTTCGGCCTGATCATATCGTACTGGAACAAAGATAAAATCATAAATGTCGTCGTTATCAAGCTTTTCTATCGTCTTGATCGATATTTGCTTTATCGATCCATTATCGTTGTATTTCAGGCCGTCCCTTTTCAGCGCCTCCAGTCTCTTTCCTCGTGCCAGTATAGTGACGTCCAGTCCCGACTGTGCTAATCGGAGTGCATATACACTGCCAATCACGCCGGCGCCAAATATCAAAAGTCTATGTGGTTTGGTGTTCAATATGATCCTTCCTTTCATAGAATTAGTCACAGATTGTTTAAGCAACACCTGTTTGATAAGATAATAATATCGCATGCTTATGATTTCAACCGGCAGAGTTAGATGAAAGTTGCATAGGCAACACATTGTGATAAGTGATGTTTAACAAGGAGATATAGAAATGGTAAATCAGGAAGATCCGAGGGTGTTGCGCACACGACAGTTAATTAGAGCAGCGTTCAGAGATTTGTTGCGGAGAAAAGGATTTGATGAAATCACCATCAAAGATATCGCTCAGAAAGCAACCATTAACCGCGCCACCTTTTATGCCCATTTTGAAGATAAATATGCTTTGCTTGACGAAGTCACAGAACAGGCTTTTCATGAAATGATTCCTGAGCAAGTGGCGAATGCACAGGAGTTTACGGATGAAATATGTGACCAGTTGATCTTGCTGACGCACCAATACATCGTGAATTTTTATCGGATCTGCAGAATGGATTCCAATTCGATGGCTACGCTTGTCGATGAAAAAATAAAGAAAATGCTGCAGCAAACCATAGAGAGCATTTTTCTGAAAGGGGATACCCACCATGGGGCGGACAGGCATCATATAAAAATCATGGCGGCCATGACAGGATCAGCGATCTATGGCGCTGCGCATTATTGGTTAAATGTCGAGGAAAAAGATCGAACCGATGTGCTTGTAGACATTGTTCGTCCCTATGTAATGAACGGTCTGGGGCTGTGTGTACACTCATTTTGTATTTTCTTATTCCTTCCAGCAATCATGCCCTGACATAAGTCCAATCAATCACTATGTACCGAGCGTATAATTATACCGTAATGAAAATTTACTTGAGGGGAATGAGTAAATATGAGTGGTGCAAGTTGTGCAGGTTATGGTAGCAGCTCAGCAGCAATTTTGGTTCTTTTTATTCTTTTGGTTATTATCTTAATGACTTTTGCATTTTAAACCAACATCACAAAAAAAACAAAAACGGTCTTATCGCGAAATAGAGCGATTACAGACCGTTTTGTTTCTCGTTTAAATGAGGGTGACGACCCCCGTTTAAAATATTCCTTCCAAAAAAAATCAATATGGAATGAAGACTTGAAAATCATTGAAGATAACATATGCTCGGTTGGCTTTGCAACTAGCTTTAAACGCATCTTCTAAACATGCAAACCTCCAATTAATCGAGGGCAATGACGATATGGCCCAACCGGAATTTGGATCAGGCTGGTTATTCCTTGCGAAGTCATCTTGTAGATCTCATCACACAACCTGGCATCAAATCCGAGGAGCGGATGTCCCCCCATCCCGATAGCGGATGCCGCGAGCAGTAAACGCTGCACGAGCATCCCCGCCTCCATCTGTTGGATGCGATATCCCCTATACCCCAAGGCTGTTGTGAGATGACCTTTGTCCCCTGCCACATGAAAACATAACGGAACTTGGGACAGATTCACGTTGTCGGAAGGCATTCCCTGCTGCAGCTTGAGTCGATGATCCCCCTGACGTATCCGCCGCAATGTATGAGCAGTACTGTCATAACGGTAAGCGCCGTCCGGGATGCCTTCAACGTTATACAAACAAACGTACAGTGAGACGCGGGAAACGGGATTCTCATAGGCTTCATCCAAATCATTCCGATACCTGAAGGAGGCCGTTGCCTCCTGTAACAGATAAGCCAACTGCTCTTGGCTTATCTTGGCCATTATAAAATCACCATCCGGCGAAAATCTCTTTCGGCTTATCGCCGCCAGATCATACGACAACCGTTTTACTTGGGGCAGAGCCACTGCTAGATCCTCGCAGTCAACGATCTTCTCTTCGCTAATTTGCCGTATTGGCCGAAGCCATTCCAAGAGGGATGCTTCGTTCATCTCGATAAGCAGCGGAAATTCCTTGACTCTCCGGGACCGGACGTAGTAATCGTGCTTAACCTTTGGCAACTCCCGACATAATTCAGTGGCGGAGCACTCCCGCTCTCCCTCATTTCGACCTGCAAACCATTGAATCACAGGCTCCGCTGACAGCGGAATCACCGCATACACGCTCTCCTCTCGTTCCGATATCCCAAGGAGATCATTCACTGCCCGATCAAGGAACTGGACATATACGCCAGACGCGAAGCCAAAGCGTTTCGCCACTTCCAAGAGCTGCCCGATTAACGTACCCGCATCCAATCCTTGCAGGCGGTAGGAAAAGTTATTGTATTTAAAGAAGTTTTTCCAAAACAGGGTCGATACAAAAACAGTACCAAAACAAGCCGATACGTCACAACGATTGCCAAGCGCCCGGGCTACATAGGCATCGAAGTTGCCTTGGCGCAGTAACACTAAACGGTGGTGTGCCACATCATAATGATATACACCCTCGGGCAAATCCTCCAGCTTCAGATATATATATAGCTCATTAGGATATAACGCTCCCCCGGAGGGAACAAACCGCCGGTACAACTGCAGCAAGCCCATGTTTTGTACCATGGAATTCGACGTAGGGACGGACTGAGAAAAGTGAGTGAGCCCGAATATGTACCAGAGAAAATGACCCATATGGCGAAGGTCAGGCTTCACTGGCGCTTCCCCGCCGTCGAGCGTCAGCGGTACTTCCGAAGATAACGGAACCACTTGCAAACCGCGGTAGAGCTTATAGGCAAGCGGTCCGTCTTCCCAATCCACCACCAAGTCCGGCGGTTTGGTTTTATCAATGTCATAATGCAGATTGTGCAGAAATGCCTCCAGATTCATGCTTCTCCCTCCTGCTATGGAAATGGATGCGGGTATGGATTGAGAAGTTCCAGACTAAGCGGCTGTTTGGCATACCCAAGCTCCATCGGTACCCTCAAAACCCGCTTAAGCCCTTCCACGCGGGTAAACTGATGACCGAATGTCATCGGCAGCATCCCCGGGATCAGCACTTTCACGCAATGCAGTCCATTTCGAATAATTTCCGGCGCTGACTGATCAACGACGATCACATCCAGATTCAATCGGCGGAACGCCTGAAGAACATCTTTCAGATCGTCCGTTAAATCAGCATGCCTGGCCCCCCGCTTGAATTCCTCTTCAAACGTTCGCATCGGGCGAATTTCATCTAGTAGAAATTGTAAGCGCTCCTCCGCTTGCGGCAAAGCGTATAATAATGAATGATCCTCCATCTGCCGCACCTGGGAGGAATCGTGAAGCATCCGTACATACTCCTCACGGTTCTCCTCATATTTCTTATCAAGATTCAGTACCATGCCGGCCAACTCGTGAACCGCACCTTTCACCGCCCGTACCGGATCAGGATGAGCTCCAGCCGCACAGATGAGATTCACTCCATTTTGTTTCCTGTTTTTTGCTATTCCCCAAACGCTTGGAATCCCGTTCTCCATCGTCGAGTTGTAGAAATATACATCAAACCCCGCCACAGCTTGCATACGATCGATCATCAGCCGCAATTCCCGGTCGTTTGCAGAATAAGGGTCAATGCGTGAGAGAGGCAGCTGCGCATACCAAGTCATCAGAAACGAATCTCGCTCCACAACTTCCATTATTCCGTAAAAGATAGCTTCCTCCAGGCTTCCACCTAATGCGCATCCGTTGGAAGATTCGGACACGAAACCATGCCCGCAGCCCATGCCGTAATAAGCGAGCTGTTCCGGAACGAGAATCGGACGCTCTTGCAAAAACGAATAGCCCCACACCCAATCGATGTGGCGGTCAGGATCGAACGTAGTGAACGGATATCCTGGCTGTGCATACTGTTCCTTCGCGTGCACCCCTACATTGACAGGGTCGAGCGCTTGATCTTCCAGATCGCGGAAGCTGCCATGGACTACCGTTCGTTTGCCTCGAGGCACCATACCGCAGTACCGCTCCAAACCCTCCAAAATGGCGGTCAACTCGCTCGCCGCATAGGAATGAGTCCGACCTGCCGTCCCCACATCCTCAGCGATCAACGGTAGATTCACGCTTACATCGGCAAATGGCGACGCAAGGTCAATCATTTTCTCATTCATAAAGCCGGTCCGGCTATCCAAATAGTCTTTGGTCAGGACTTTTTTCAAATCATCCATCGGTCGGGAGCGGTAACTGTCCAAGCTGATCTTAGGACTTGGCTGCAGTGAAATGCGGGCTGATGCCGACGAATCGTCAGGCAATCGACTGCAAGCCGGACATAGCGGGTCAGGGAGAAAGAAGTGAAGTGTACTCTCCAGCGTTTTCAGGTTGATCATAAGCACTTTTTCTGCCAAGTGAACCGGTTTGTTTTGCAACATCCTCCGTGCTTCCGCCACCAGAAGATGAGTTACTTGGAGGAGTCCCGTACGAGAAGCCCATGCATCGCGTGGTATTCCCCCGTGCGCCGTAAGACTCCGCTGCAGCGCACGCATCTCCCTACGGTCGCGTCCCGCCATCAGGCGTCGCGTATCTGCACACTGGGAGCACCCTTGTGAACCCGGAGTAACCAGAGGTCCGATCACGCCCTCGCCAAATGCAACGAAGCCGCGCAACCAAGGGATGCCGGCTGGCTGCAGCAGCTCTTCCGCCTTTTGATGAACGTAAGGATGCCAAGCATCGTGCAGCACCAGTGCCAAATCCACCGCTTCCGGCACTCCTGCTTCGAAATCCATTTGACGTACGATCTTGAATTGGGCTGATAGTTCTTCGTATACGCAGTCCGCCAACTCCCCGTCTCCCACAATCATAACGATGGCGCTCACCGGGTTCCCTCCTCTCGCAGCAACACGCCAAACACTCCTGCCATTTCCTCTTTCAAAAATGGTTCTACTGCCAGATCGAAGACTAAGAGCCGCTTATGGTTCCGTTTCAAGACCTGCAAGGCGGACTGCAAAACATCCGATTCTATCGCAGCTTCACAGGATGGGATCTCAAGGTTATGCGGAATCTTTTCTGCGAGAAGCACAGACGAAACCTCCAACTCTTGCGATGTGAAACTAGCCGGTTGGTTTTGTGCCTTCAACAGAGCTTGTTGCAATGCATCCCGCAACGCAAATGTTACATTCAAACCTACACCGCCATACCAGCGGTCATCCGTACCGACCCACACCACAGGGAATCCGCAAACTGTCTCTCCCAAGCCAATCTTCGGCTCTCCCTTCATCGTCGTCAAAGCCTGCAAATAAAACTGGCAGCGTTTATCCTCTATGGCAGACAAATGTACTCGAGAGGCAGACGGCACCTGACTCGCCAATTGCTTGCCCATCTCCTCAACCATACACCTAAGCAACCCCCGACCTATGCCTTCCGCAAACGTTTCTCCCGCTCCGATGCCGATAAATTCCTGCGGTTCTGAGACGATAAGGCGTGCCATTCGCGACATATACGCTTCAATTCCGGCCAACCCTGCTGTCCGCCGAGCTCCCTCATGAGTCAGATCGGTACATACAATGGCCGAAAGCAGCGTAGCCGGCCCTTCCGATAGTGGATCGATTGCCTGAACTCGACACTGAGCGAGTGGCAGTTGTTTTAAGTCTCCCTCCTCCCAAATATGAAAAATTCCTGATTCCGCAGATGTCAACCGGCCAAAGTAAGGAAGCAACCCGCTCTCACGTTTGCTTGATTTCCGCTCGAGCTGCAATTCGAAATCGTGAATCCGTTCAACAGCGGTACGCCGGCTCACAAGCGGATGGGGTACGAACGAATGCCATTTTCCTTCCAGAGTCTCTAGATTAAGCAGATAGAACGGATAACTTTGTTCCGAATCGTTCAATCCACTAATCTTTTTTAATAATTCAAACACGATCACGTTCGCTAACAGAGCTCCCGCTGTGGAAGAGAAGGTGTGCAGCTCTGGGTCTTTAGAAATCGCAGATTCGTGTACGCTGCGCCACGCTGACTCCCAGCAGCCCTCAGAGTCCGGATGTACAAGAGGGCCCGCCATACCCGCCTGCTTCAGACATACAGCGGGAAGTAACACCTTCTTCTCCTCCCTGCACACCGCATGAAGAGCCCGCAGCTCCTCGATATCTCCCTCCTGTGACACAAATAAAACCGAATCAAACGGCCTTACAGCCTCCCGCCAATTACGATTCCCCTCGGTTTGCAGAGTAACCTCCTCGATGACAACCTCGGGGTCCGTTTTACGAGCATGTGCCGCGAGTTCTAGCATCCGTTGCCGATCGGTCGGCTCTGAGCCCGAGACCAGCACGTGTAACTCGGGCAATCCGGATTCAAGCAGCGCGGAAATGACCGACATCAGAAATGGGCCAGAACCGACCGTCAATACTTTGGACTGCCGATACGACTGAAATCGGTACGCACCCGAATTCCCGAAATGGTCCAAAAATTCAATTTGAGAAGCATACTTTTGGAGGATCACTTCAGACAATTGATGTGAAGTGTCTTGGCTCGTATCCCGAACAAACCCATTACGATACAACATTTCTGCAATTCCATATACCTGTTTCCGGTGTTGGTCCGGCAATCCGTCTGTCAAATCCTTCAACCTATGCTCCCCATTGAATATCGGTATCAACTTTTCAATCCACCGATCAATCCCTACGCCTTCCATGCGGAACGAGCTTGCGTTGTTTCGAAAATACACACTACCGTTTGGATCAGGGAGAAAAAACGTATCCCTTTTCATCTTCAGTCGCATCGAAGGGTTCAAATTTGCCATTCTACTCCTCCTCCGGAAGCTGTTCTCAATCTGTTCAAACTCTTCACATGTAATCTTATGTACAGCTATTTGTCCCTCATGTCTTATTCTTTAAGAAAGCCCCTGCAGCAATGACCTAGTTTGCTGTAGGGGCTTTTCTCTATCGGCAAGAAACAATTCAATATCCTTAGCGGTGGCAGTTATGGCAGTTATGACAGTTGTGACAGTTATGACAGTTCGAGCATCGGAAGCAACTGGTGCAATTGGAACAGTTAAAGCAATTCGTGCAGTTAAAGCAATTGGTACACGTAAAGCAATTGGTACAGTTCGTGCAAAAGAAGACGCATAATCTAGCATCTTGCTGGCTTTGTACGTTCCAAGGTGTCACTTCACTTGCTGTGAACTCGGAAACCGTCAAATTCTGAAGATCATTTTGAAATTCATTCATTTACGAAAACCTCCATTTAATAGATAGTTGTGTCGGCATCATACTCTTTGTGAATTCAGCCAATTATTCGACTACTCCATGACAACATATGAACTCAGCTCCGCACTTGTTACTGATTAAAATGCCTATTTCATTGTGAATTTTCAGGACAAAAAGGAGCCTAGCCAATTCGGCTGAGCTCCTTTTGCTTTTCGTTTTTGTTGATTTAACTTAGTCTGCTTGAAATGATCTGATTTACAGCTCGTAACGCAGAAGAGATCGCACCTTCAATCCAACCGGGAAAAAGACTCGTATTATCGCCAGCAAAGTAAATTCTACCTTGTTCGGCAGACAGTGTTGGGAGCATTCGAATCATCTGTTTCGGCTTATACCAAGCATATGCACCTCGGGAGTAAGGATTATGATCCCAAGAAAAGACCGTCCCACCTTCATATTGATACGACAATTCAGGAAGCACCTGTTTGATTTCTGATACAGCTGAATGAAAGTTACCAGCTTTAGATAGTTCTCGCGCCGATTCACCGGAGGCGTACGAACAAATTAGCCCCCTCCTTGATGTCGTTTGAGTGAATGTAGCATCAAGCAACCATCCAATTTTCAGATCCGTATTTACTGTAGTAAAGGAACTTAAGTTGTTCCAGAATCTAGTTCGGCTTTGTATGACGGTACGCGTAACGGAAGTGGAAAGTTGGTTTTGAATGACATCATTTTTTTCTTTGCTAAGTGGCGGGGAAAAATGAATTGTACGCAGGACTGTAGAGGGAATGGCCACAATGACCCGGTCAGAGCAGATCGTGAACACTTCGCCAGAATTTGTATATTGGATAGTTACCCCTTTATTACTATGTTCAATATGCGTCACGGCACATCCATAACTGATATTAGAGCCAATTGTAAGGGCAAGCTTTTTCGGCAATTGATCCATTCCACCTGCTATCGTCTGTGTATTTCTGCCGGAACTGGCCATTTTTAAGTCAAGCAGTCGCTGTAACGCAGATACTTTGCGAATACCATCACCTAACATCTGCATATATCCGATTTCAAGCAACTTAATCGCACCCGAAGAAGCTCCTTGGCTAATAAGATATTCTTCCATTGTCATAGAATCTAGCAGTACCGCTTGTTTTGTGGGCCAGCCCGGCAAAGAAGGATCTCCCGTCGCGTTAAGCCCCGGCTTAAGATACTTTTCCAGCATTCCCGCATATCCTAAAGTTCTTTCCTCGGATGTAAGTGAAACAGGCCACCAGGCAGGTTCAACCGGAGAATCTATGATTAATCTCCCGTCGATATATGACAAACTTCTATTTGGGGCTGGTACATTTATTAATTGGACTCCGGCTTGCTGGGCATAATGCAATGTGAGAAAATGATGCGCTCCAATGAACGCAGCCCCCATTTCGCAAAATAATCCGTCAGCAAATTGATCCCGCATTGTGTATATGCGACCACCCGGTTGACTATTTGCCTCTAATAAACGCACGTTATATCCTTGTTTCATAAGCTCCAAAGTGCATACCAAACCCGCCATCCCTGCCCCAATAACTACAATACGCTCAGGAAAACGACCTATTAACATAAAATCCGATTCCTCCAAATATTACTTTTATATACATCATGTGTGTTTATAATCCTTTACTTTCTAGATACTTTGTATTATTCTATGCTGTCCGTTACCTCAATAAAACAATAGAGGAGCTGCCTGAAGCAAGCTCCCCCACTAAGTATCGCAACATTTCCCTAACCGCTCATTTTTCTTTTTTTCTCCATCAAGGTGCAAAGGAATCCCCTCACATGGTCAACAATGACACCATACCCGCCCTACACTGGTCATTAATGATCAGTGTTACCTCAAAAACAAACAAGCAAGACGCTGTGGCGCTTGCTTGCTTGTTTGTTTGTTTGTTTGTTTGTTTGAAACTATCGATAACAATAGGTAAGCAATTGAAATGATCTCTAGCTTAGTACACCAGAAATAGAAAACTCTATCATATTGCAAATGTCATAGTAATGATAACCAATAAGATAAATAGAACCAATACCGCTGCTGAACTAGTACCAATCCCTGCTGCATATCCCATATTAGTCACTCCTTTAATTTGAAATTCATTCTTTTCTTCAAAAGAAAAACGGGCTCCTTTGAAAGAAAAATGGGGACTCCTCAATGGCCAACAAATCAAAAAGAACAAGTGGAGTAAAAGGGTTGAAGAATGGACTGAATGGTGTAAATGCACTTGTGCTCACGGGTTTGGCATTTGAACGAAGATAGATTTTGTCATGGGTGCTCTTATGCAAAATGCCTTCTAAGACTTGCCCTTGTTGTGTCATCACGTAAACATGTTTACCCGTGAGGGATTTTAGCCGATTTTTGTCAATGGACAATTTTATCACCCCTTAGTGTTGCATTCTCTTACAAAACTTGAGATGTGATATCAATTACCATACAAACGCACTAGTAATGATAACCAAAAGGATAAAAAGAACCAAGACAACAGCCGTACTTGTACCCACACCACCGCTATAACAGCCTCCTGCAGTATAACCCATTCTGATTAGCTCCCTTCTTTATCAGATAGTCTATTGTATTTTAATGGCATTTAAAATGTATTGGACAAATGTAGGTTATCAAAAGCCTGTTTTGAGATTAGGATCAAACAGTACTAATAATCACCTAGTAGGAGGCTGTTCCTTTGAATAATTATCTATCGTCTGCTTTGTTTGAACATCGGTTTTGGTTACATTTGAATGCCAAAAATCCTCCAACTCCACGATTACTCTGGAACTGAAGGATTTCTCATTTTTTTATGTATGCAGCTGAGCCTTGAACTTTAGCTTTGCCTATCCGATTTGAGCCATATATACGCCCTCTAACTCGGTTGCAGCCTCTTTAATATCATATCCGGCTTGTTGGACCGCTCGAATCCTGATCTCTTCTGAAGCCCTGTCACTGCGAATCGCTTTCAATAACCACTGGGCCCATATGGCTGCGTCTTGCTCCAAACTCAAGAAAGCGAAAAAACCGGCCTTCAGATTAGCCTCATCTGGCAAAGCATCCGAAACCACACAAGGAACACCTGCCGCTTGCGCTTCAATTAATATCATCGGCAGACCATCTTCAAAAGAGGGCAGCGCGAGCACATCAATCTCCTGAAGGAGCTCGGCAATATCTTCCCGTATGCCAAGTAAATGAACGCGGTTCTGAATTCCCTTTTGCTCAAGAATCGCCTCAATTTGCGGACGCAGAGCCCCATCACCAATCAGAATCAGCCGCGCATTCGGGAGCCGGTACAGCAGTTCTTCAAAAACTTCAATCAGATATCGGTGATTCTTCACAGCACTAAAACGCCCAATATGGCCAACAATCGGCTCATCCAGCGGAATCTTCAGCTGCTCACGAAGCGAGACACACTTTGTTATTCGGTTGGTATAGAGACTAAGATCAATGCCATTGCGCAGCATTTTACCTCGTTTATCGTTCATCCACTGGAATCCAAATAGTGCTTGGCTAGCCGTCTGCGAGCTTCCAACCCAACTTGTAGCCAGACGTCGAATCATATTTTTCTTAAACCAACGGGACATCTTATTTGGTGAAATCGAAAAAGTAGCTTCCCTTAAGCTGTGACTATGTGCAATGCGAATGGGAATGCCAAGAAATCTGGCGATCAATAAAGTGAATCCACTTGCATCCGTATTATGACTATGTATCGCTTGAAAAGGTCCTTCTTGTTGAATAATCGCTTTCAAATCAAACAAATATCCGAACCGACCTGCGTGATAGGGTTTCCCAAGATGAAAAATCCGTCCGCCCAAAGCGCGTATTTCTTCGTCATAATCGGAAGGATTCTGCGTATGGACCACAAAATCGAATTGAACCTTGGATCGGTCCACATTCCGATATACCTTCATAATAAAGCTTTGCGCACTATCCTGATTCATATGACTAATTTGATGCAATATCCTTAATGGGCGACTGCTCAAAGCCATTCCCCCTACTTGAGTTATGAATATGAACCAACAACATGTTAATTGCAATCCCCAGATGTATATATAAATCAATAAATACTGGATATTTTTTTACTTAATATAGGAAAAATAGGGGGGATAAGTTAACAAAATGTCATAGAATGTAAACGCTATCTATCTAAAATTGTAGCATGAATTCCTGGCAATTCCTATACTTAGATTAAGATTAGATAAAGATTTGATAAATTTTTTTACACTTTCTGCCTATTTTTAGAGACAGCAAATAGAAAAATACCGAGAAAATTTCTGCATCAGCAGATTTCCTCGGATTCTATGTGTCTCCATGCTATTGATCTAGATGCCAGGATAACCCGGAGGATATGGCGGATAGTAATGTGCGAGTGCCTATTTGGTGTATCGTTTGCGGAAAATGAGCTTGTTTCAAGTCTTCTTGCTACCTCTTTCCTTTCCAAACATCACTTAAACCTACCCAAAAGACTAAAATCGTGGTGATCACAATAAAGCGAAAATCCCAGGCATTCGGAAAGTCATTCATCCGAGTTCCAGATGCGCGAAGCACTAGCACGAACAGGAGAAGGACCAAATCAAAAAACATGCAATACGCCATGCGAGCCGATAGTTTGTACAGAGGAAGTTTGTCCATCATTTTGCCGAATCCTAGAATGTCTGACCATCTCGAAGATTCTTTGGATTTATTCCGGGGGGAGTTGTCCTCGGGCCGATCATTGATCGGCTTTTGTTCGTCTTGCATCCTTTTGGCCAGCTCCTTGCAACGAATCATGGGCGTCCAGCCACATCAGAATGGCTGCAACAAAGCTTAAGCCGGCTACGAATAATCCCCCCATATTGGACAGCAGCTTCATCTCCCATGTCATGATTAAAGCTAGAAAACTCACTAGAAATGCGAGAAAGGAAGCTGTTTTTTTCATCGAGATTCCTATCATAATCTCCTCCACCTCCTTATTCGCTGATAGTATAGGATATGAGAGATTGATAGATTTGGTGCAGATGAAGCATTGCTCAATTCATGCAAAAGAGGACTTAAGAGGCGTCCCTCTTAAGTCCCTTAGCGCCATTACCTATTCAGCAAGCTGCCCACATAACGCAGTAATTCATTCGCACATACCGGGCAATACCCGTGTTCGTCGATCAATTGCTTTGTCACATCATTAATTTTCTTCAACTGCTTTTCATCCGGTGTTTTGGAGGAGGTTGTAATTTTCACAATATCCTTCAAGTCCGCGAAAAGCTTCTTCTCAATGGCTTCGCGCAGTCGTTCATGGCTGCTGTAGTCAAATTTCCGCCCCTTGCGGGAATATGAGGATATCCGGATCAGAATTTCTTCGCGGAATGCTTTTTTGGCATTTTCTGAAATTCCGATTTGTTCCTCAATCGAACGCATCAGGCGCTCATCGGGATCCATTTCCTCACCGGTCAGCGGGTCTTTGATTTTCCCCCAATTACAGTAAGCTTCAATATTATCGAGATAGTTGTCGAAAATCGTTCTGGCTGACTCCTCGAAGGAATAGACGAAGGCTTTCTGCACTTCTTTCTTAGCAATATCATCATACTCTTTGCGCGCCACAGAAATGAAGTTCAAATAACGCTCACGCTCATCTTTGGTAATCGATGGATGTTGGTCTAACCCGTCTTTGAGCGCGCGCAGCACATCTAATGCGTTAATGCACTGAAGATCTTGACGGATCAAAGCACTTGAAATCCGGTTAATGACGTACCGCGGATCAATACCGCTCATGCCTTCTTCCTGGAATTCATTTTGCATTTCCTTGAGATCTGCCTCTTTGTAGCCTTCGACGACTTCTCCGTCGTACATTCTCATTTTTTTGACCAAATCCATGCCTTGCTTCTTCGTTTCTTTCAACCGTGTAAGGATAGAGAAAATGGCCGCATCCCTTAAAGCGTGCGGAGCAATATGAATGTGCGACATATCGCTTTGACTGATCAGTTTGGCATATATTTTCTCTTCATCCGATACCCGTAAATTATAAGGAATTGGCATGACGATCATCCGGGATTGCAGCGCCTCATTTTTCTTATTCGAAATAAATGACTTATACTCGGTTTCGTTGGTATGAGCAATAATCAGCTCATCCGCGCTAATTAACGCGAACCTGCCTGCTTTGAAGTTGCCCTCTTGCGTGAGTGACAACAAGTTCCAGAGGAACTTTTCATCGCATTTCAGCATCTCTTGAAACTCCATGATACCGCGATTAGCTTTATTCAGCTCACCGTCAAAGCGATAGGCGCGCGGATCGGACTCGGACCCAAATTCGGTAATGGTAGAGAAATCAATGCTGCCTGTCAGGTCGGCAATATCCTGCGATTTGGGATCGGATGGGCTGAATGTTCCAATCCCCACACGCCCTTCTTCTGAAATAAACACTCGTTCGATCAAGACATCTTCAATGCAGCCATTGTACTCTGTTTTTAAACGCATTTGGCAGGAAGGACATAAGCTCCCTTCAATCTTCACGCCTAACTCGCGTTCAATTTCGGGACGCAGCTCGAGTGGAATGAGATGTAGCGGTTCTTCGTGCATCGGACATCCTTTAATCGCATAGACAGCCCCTAAATCTGTTTTGGCAAACTGCTCTAACCCACGCTTCAGCATGGTCACAATGGTTGACTTCCCACCGCTTACAGGACCCATTAGCAGCAAAATACGCTTGCGAACATCCAATCGACGGGCTGCGGAATGGAAATATTCTTCCACAAGCTTCTCAATAGCACGATCCAAACCGAAGATTTCTTGGTTGAAAAAACTGTAGGATTTGTGCCCAGATTGGTCATTGATACCTTGCGATGCAATCATATCATAGACTCTTGAATGCGCTGTTCTCGCGAGTCCAGGATTTTTGCGAAGCAATTCTATGTACTCCGCGAACGTACCGGTCCAGCTCAATGAATCCTTCTCCGTACGATGCTCCGAAATTCTCTTGAATATGTCCATGGGTACCTCCTTTCACTGCTGCCTTTCACTAATAGGTCAGCTCGTGATGGTGAATTGTGTACTACAATCCTATGCACTCATGGAGCATAACTTGCCCGAAATTTTTATGAGAATTGGATTTCAGCAGATGCTGGCATCATCATGATCATTTTGGTGCCCTGTTCAGATTTGCTTTCTATTCGGAGTCCATAAGCCTCCCCATAGACCATCTGGATCCTCCGATGGACGTTCAGAACGCCTATCCCGCCTTTGATACCCGTCTCATCGATTTCACCGTCTGCCAATCGGTTGGCATTCAATTTCTCTTGCAGCTGTGTCAGCTTCGTCTCTGACATGCCAGATCCATTGTCCTCCACACTTATCCAAAAAATTCCTTCCTTTATACCTCCATCAATTCGAATGAAATGATAATCCTCCAATCCTTCCGGGAAGGCATGTTGAAACACATTTTCGATCAGCGGCTGAAGGGTCAGGCGTACCATGACATGAAGCAGATATTCAGGCTTGATCGCCACATCGATCTCGAATTCTCGTCCTATTCGATGCCTCAGTACAACCAGATAATAAAGAACATGTTTCAACTCATTTGCTACGGTAATTTCTTCCAGATTCGTCTGAACCGAATACCTCAGCATATAGGCTAAGGCTTTAACGATTTCGGAAATCTCCTCCGAATCCTGAATCGTGGCATAGCAAACAATCGTCTCCAAGGTGTTATACATGAAATGAGGATTAATTTGCAACTGGAGAGATTGAAATTCAGCCTTTTGGCGTTCCATGCGAATTTCCGAATTGTTTAATTCGACCTGTACCACACGATCAACGGCTTCAGATAGCCGCTTGACCATTAAGTTGTAGCGTACCATCAGCTCAACAATTTCATCCCGGTGAGGCGGGAGTGGAATCGTCGCCCAATTCCCCTTTTCCGTTTCCCGCATGCCGGATTTAAGCACCTGAATCGGTTTGGCAATAGATTTGCCGAATCGATAGGCAAGTAGAATCGCCAAAACTAATGTAAATAACCCAACGACCAGTGTCGTCGATCGGATATTGGAAAGCGGCTTGCGCAATTCACGAAGCGGCATAGAAACCACGAGCTTCCAGCCTGAATAATCGGAGTCGAGGCTTACATACATCCGTTGATCGCCTTCACTTGCATCTATAAAAGAACGAGAATCAGCTTGTTTCAGCTTGCCGACAAATTCTGCGGGTACATTCGTGCCAACTTTGGTTCCATCAGGATGATACACATAATTGCCTTTATCATCAATGATAAATAGGTATCCGTATTTCCCGAGATCTATCCCTTTCCACAAAGCAGATAAATCGGCAGAGCGCATTTCAATGGCAAGCAGGCCGCTCAGCTCAGATGAGGTGAATCCACGAATGCGGCGAACCAAAGTTAACATCTGATTCTCTTGTCCGGCAATAATCGTATGATTTAGAATGCTTAATTGCCCGTCAGCCGTTGTATTCGCCAGGAAATATTCCCTCTGTTTGCGAATATCCTCCGCATTGAAGGATTGCTCCGTTACGCCATTATAATAGTACACCGCATTTTGCTTATCGCTAATTAAATAGACAGAAGCTAGTTTCGGATTTCGTATAAATAAAGGATCCACGCTAATCTCGCGAATGGTATTGCGATACGTATAGAAGTCATACGCTTCCCGAGTAGAAGGCAAGTCTATGAATTCCATAACTTGCCTGTTTGTTAAAATCGAAACGATAGAACGCTCATAATCCTTCAAGTATATATCCGTATGGTGAACCGCGTTTCCGACGATTTGATTCATTTGGTTTTCTACCATTTCATCAGCTCGCCGGAGGTAATCACATAGGAAAAAATGCCAACGCTGCCCAATGAAACAATAATAACAATCATAAAATAAACGAATATTTTCTTCGTAAACCCTCGAATCTTCATTTAATACCTAATCTAGCACGATATTCTGACGGTGAAACGCCAACAATTTTCTTAAAAGTTTTCGTAAAATGAGGGTAGTCGTCATACCCTACATCTGCTGCTACGTCGACGATTCGGACATATGGGATTGCCAGCATTTCTTTTGCTTTCGTCATGCGCTTGTTGATTCGATACTGCACAAAGGTCTCATGCGTTATTTTCTTAAACAGTGCGCTGAAATATGTCGGCGTTAATCCGACCATCGCAGCGACTTGGTCCAGCGTAATATCCTCCGACAGCTTGCTGTCGATAAAGGCTTTGGCCTCTTCCATCGGGTCCTTGAAATTGCCGCTTCGGACGGCCAGCAGGCCTTTTACCATATCGTGAAGGCCTTTCTCGAAGGCATCAAGCGCTTCTTTCACGCTGTCAGCCTGCAAGTGGGCAGGCACGGAATCAGGCGAATAACTGCGTGATTGAAAGCGTTTTACAAGAATGCCATTGCAATCATCCAATAGTTCTTTAAGCTGGGCCAGTGAAACATTCGCTGACATGCAGTAGTCACGCCAGCGAACCATGAGGCTAGTCAATTCCTCGATTTGCAAAGCCCATATTTGCTGTTCCATCTGATCAATCCACTCGATATAACGGGAAGGCGGTATATAGCTGCGCGCTGGCTTTCTAATCAATTGATTCAGCATATCATGGACATCGGATTTGGTGACCGGCTTCAGCAAATAATGTCGAACACCATAATTCACACTTTTTTGCGCATATTCAAAGTCACTGTAGCCGGATATCACAACGGTCTTAATATGAGGGAATTCTTCATAAATGATTCGGCATAGTTCCAGTCCGTCCATTTTGGGCATGCGAACATCCGTCAACACAAGATCTGGCTCTGAAGCCCGAATTCGCTCTAACGCAGCCTCGCCATTCTCGGCCGTCTGAATTTTGGAGAACGCGGGTGCATACAATTCCGCCATCTTCATCAACCCTCTGCGAATGACAGGTTCATCATCTACGATCAATACATGCATGTCCAGACCCCCTAATGCTTCTCATGTCGCTGATTCAATTATGACTTCTTATGCCAAACGAGTTTGAGAGAACCGCCAAGTAACAGCCTGATAAGACGTCCATGCCTCGCTGTCCCCAGTCAACTCTCCGGCATATTGGCCATCTGGATGCCGGGTGACCGTCAGTTTCCGCCAACTGCATGTCCCGTCCTCATAGTTGAAAGATTCGCCGTCATCGTCATACAAAAGTCCCTCGCCAGGCTCAGTGCCGAAATGGACAAGTTCCAGCGGGACCTGCGTTCCGGCTGCCGGAACATGCGGCAAAGATGGCATCATCGGGATGACAGCTCCGCTTTTGACAAATACAGGAATTCGTTCTAAGCCGGCTTGAACTCGAATGATGCAGCCCCCGTTATAGCGCTCTCCAGTCTCTAGGCCATACCAGATGCCTGCCGGCAATAGGACCGCTCGTTCTGTTTCTCCTTCAACCAGCGGTGCGATTAACAGCGCATCTCCGACCATAAACTGGTCGTCCCATTCTCTCACTTTTTTCTTGCCATAAGCCGCGTCTGTCGTATTCAGCATATGCTGCTCCGCTTCGACAAGCTTCGCTTCTGCGGCAGCGATCTCGGATGGGGACATCACGAACGGCATGGCTTGGAAAGGAGGAATTCCTTGCTCACGATATTTGGCGAAAGCTGTATACAAATAAGGCAGCAGTCTCATCCGCAGCTTGATATAATGGCGAACAACATCCTCCACCTCTGGGAAAGACCACGGCTTCGTACCATCTCCCCATGCGTTCAGCATCGCTAAGGGAGAGAAGCACACGGTTTGCATACGACGCACCCAATCTTCAGCATTTCTAGCTCTACGCACCTCAGGCGTCCACAGCAGACCGCTAAAGGAAGAGTTGCAAAGCGCGCGAATAAATTGCTTATGATCATATAGATCCGAGTACAGCACATAAGGCATCGTGGATGCCGCAGCGTTCGAAGCTCTGACAAGCCCGTACGTTCTGCGGTTTTTGCTGCGAAACAGGTCGGCTGTCATTTTTTGAAACATCAGCCCGTACATCTGTCTCATCTGTTCGCCGTCCAGCCCCGATGGAAACTTCGCATGTCCTGGAAACATCCAGGAATTGTTGGTCAATTCACTGCCGTCGCATTCATCCAGCTTATAACCGGACACGCCGATATCTACATGCTGCTCTTCATGCTGCTTTTTGTACAGACTAGCGGCTTCTGTTAACGAATAATCAGGCGCCAGCCCTCCCCATACGGTATGACTGCCCGAAAGCGGCTGCAGATCCGCATACAATTCGCTGTTCGGCGATACAAAGGGATGCTCCCACAGGTTCACGCGAAAACCGCTTTGCGCCAGCTTCTGCACGAAGGGTCCAGGCTCGGGGAATCTGCTCTTCTCCCACTCATACGTAACTGGATAGCTGTGGCTGTGCCAGCCTGGTTCCAGTCCGATCACATCGCACGGAACATCATGAAGACGGAATTGCTCCGCTTCCTCCAGTACCTGCTGCTCATTATACATCGTCGGAACGCGGTGCCAGAAGCCAAGGCCCCACTTCGGAGGCAGCACGCCGCCACCGCCAAATAAATTATATCTAGACACCACATCCGCAAGAGTAGGTCCCCCAAATACATAGACGTGCGCGCCTTCGGCAGGAATACGAATTTCTACCCGTGATGCGACCGGCGTTGCTAACCATCCCCGATCGGTATTGCGATCTCGAATCGCTTCGCTATGCGTGTCCTCCTGCTTGAGCGTTGATCCGCAATACATCGTTACGATTCGCGAAGTATCCACCCATACGCCGTAGCCAAGGTCGCTGACATAAAAAGGCACAGGAGCATGCGTTTCACCAGTATCCTGCTTGGGGTCGCTGTTCACACGCAGATAACGGTTCCTTCCCCGCTGATTCATCCGCAATAATTGAAGACCTGTCCCATACAGCTTCTCGGTTCGATCCAGCGGAAAGGACAAAATGAGACTCTCCCCTGCTTCCTCAAGCTGAATGCTGTTCCAATCAAACGGTGGCTTCACTTGCGGCATTTGCTGCAAAGCCTCCTCTTTCGGTGTAACTTCCATCCACGATAGCGGGGTGATCGCCTTCGGTTCTCTGATCGTCAGGCGCCATACGCCCGGTGCTGATAATTGCCAATTGTTTGTATCCATGTAGAGCCTCCATTCCTTTTTTTATAAAGTCGGAACCTTAATCTCCTGCGTCTGCCCGGTTTCGCTAGCGAGCTTGGCATAATGAACAAGCGCCCCAGTTTTCAAATAATCCCTGCCGCTGGTTTCTGCTTCGCGCCCCTCCTGAAGGGATGCCAGAAATTCAGTTAACGTATCCGTTGCATCCACGCCGCTATAGTCCTCGAATAATTGGACTCCCCCGTTCCGTATCACACGAATTTGCATATCCACGACTTCCATAGCACCCTCAGTGCCTTCAAGCCTCCAATTGCCGCTCCAAGGTGTTTCGGTCCCGCGTGAAGCGATGGACGCGTTATAAGCAGCCGTTATGCCACCTTCCAATTCAATGAAAGCGTAAGCATTTATTACGGCACCGTCTTCTTCCCAAGCATTCACTGGATTGTACAGCTTAGCTTGTACCGTCTTCCCTTCTTTACCGCTCAAATAGCGAATCATATCCAAATGATGGACACCAATGTCATCAAGAATACTAACCGTATATCTCCGCTGAACGTGATGGTATCTGTAAAACTGGATATCCAAAGACGATAGCCTTCCGATAACACCCTCATCCAAAAGCTCTTTCATTTTACGTATACAAGGCATTCTGCGATAATTCTCCGCGATCATAAAAGGCAGCTTCTCCCTAGCAGCTCGAGCAACAACCTCAATGGATTCCGCATAGTCAAAAGAGATCGGCTTCTCGCACAAAACAGCCAGCTTATGATCAAATGCCGCGTTATTCACCACCGTGTGCATCATTGGCGAAGTTACGTTTACAAGAAAATCTGCATGTTCACACTGTAAAGCTTCTTCAAGCGAAGTGTAAAAAGGGAACGGATCCTCATTCATCTTCGCCTTCATCGTGCTGTCGACCTCGACAACGGCTGCTAATAAGCCACGATCTCTCAGACGTTTATACCAACTGAACCCTGCAGATCCCAAACCAACCAATATTGCCTTCATGGATCACGACCTCCTAGATTTTCAATGGAACCATCCTATTTCGGGTGTTTTCTGCATGCTGGAACCCGCCAGCCACCCAGAAAAGAACCGCGCCTCTTCAGCGCTTTGTTACCTTCATTATAGGAATTATTCCGCTTAGCAGAAAGGATAAAATTAAGGTGGGTATGTCTTTTTTTACGATATCATTCTATGCCAAAGAGATATCCTACAGCAGGTCGCTTTGCTGGACGGATACCTCTTTGATTAAGAATA
This sequence comes from Paenibacillus ferrarius, assembly GCF_002027705.1. Lineage (GTDB taxonomy): Bacteria > Bacillota > Bacilli > Paenibacillales > NBRC-103111 > Paenibacillus_E > Paenibacillus_E ferrarius. The sequence continues at coordinate 76,151 of NZ_MBTG01000002.1, forward strand.
TGACCAATTGACATAGCATATGATACTTTTCTCATCTGAGTCTGCCCTTTCGGCAGGCTAAGCGCGGGTTCGGTGAGGCTGTCCCTTAAGCCAAATTTAGTAGGTAAGCGCCGATAGATGATGGGATTAATTACTTTCATGTGGAAATGAAGGGCTTCCCGATCAGTTCGGCTCACCCGAGTGTAAAAGCCTGCGAATATACAGGAATTTCCGGCCGAATTCGGTTAAAAAGTGGAAATGCCTGCAATTGTGCAGGCATTTGTATCTTTTTCAGCCGCTCATCCAGAAAAAGCCTCAAAAGCCTGCACAAACGCAGGAATTTAACAGTTGAGGCTATTCCAAGAGCAAAAAAGATGCATAATTGCAGGTTTAGAGAAAGCAACTGGAACTAGAGCCGTTAATCGAAAAGTAAAAGTAAGTTTTGTATAGGCACGATTGAGCCTCTCCGAATGCCTATCAATAAGGCTGTCTGGGACAGCGCAGATTCGATGCCGCCTCCATCCGGAGACAGCATTTTCGGTAGGCTCAGAGCGGATTTGGTGCTGTCTCCCTCTGGAGACTGCCTTTTTGGCAGGCTTAGCATCCATTACCGGAGATGCTGCCTGCTTTGTGCATTGAGCCTGCCCTCTCGGCAGGCCCAGATCCATTACCGGAGATGCTGCCTACTTTGTGCATTGAGCCTGCCCTCTCGGCAGGCTCAGCGCAGATTCCATGCCGCCCCCATCCGGAAACGGCCTTTTCGGCAGCTTATTTATTATCGAGCATAATCGCTCCTTGCTTATTGTTCCAGCGTTCTGTCGCTTCTTTAATAATCTCGTTGCCGCCTTTGGACTTATACTCTTCGATGACTTTCGGCCAATCGGAGATCGGTTCTTTGCCGTAAATCATTTTAATCATATGGTCGATGATAAGTTTCGGACCTACGTCAGGTTGAGGCGCGGCAAGATCAGGAAATTTAGCGAAGCTGCTCAAATCCGGATAAAATCCGATGCCTGGCAAGCCTTCCTTCGTAAGGACCTCGTCGAATGCTTTCAAGGTGGCTTTGCCATCCTCATTCAGCAGCAGTCTAGGCTTGTTGTAAGTAGAATCGTGCACGGCCCACATGGTTCCGCTGCGGAACCCTTCTTCATCCGTCTGTTCCTTGGTCGTTGGAAATTTATAATTGATTTTACCGCTGCTGTCCTTCGTGTACGTATCGCCTTCAATGCCGAAGGTGAAGAAGGTTTCGGCTTCCGGTGAAATCATCCATTCGAACATTTTGATAATGTTGGCAGCTGTTTCCGGCTTCACATTTTTATTAATATAGAACGTACGGATGACAGGTGCGTAATAGAAATAGCCGCCTTTGCCTTCCGGTCCTTTTGGCGAAGCAATGATGTCAACTTTGGAGCCTGGAACCGCTTGTTGCGCCTTGGTGCGATAGCCCGGCAAGCCAGAAGCGTTTTGCGACCAGATGCCCGCTTTGCCCGCCTCAATGCTTTTCGTAAAATCAGTTGAACTAATGGTTGCGAATTCCTTAGGGATCAAGCCCTCGTCATACATCGTTTTGTAAGTAGTGAGCGCTTTCTGAACATTCTCGACATCGAAAAATTTCGGGACCACTTGACCGTTCACCAGCTCAAATTGATCCTTATAAGGAAGTACATCGAAAGCACCAAGAATAACGTCCGCATACTTGAAGTTTTCTCTCATTTGATACGGATTCTCGACTCCCAGCTTCTTGAACGCACGCAGTACATTCAGAAACTCGTCTACGGTTTTCGGTGCCTGAAGGCCTGTTTTCTCCAACAGATCTGTACGAATATAGGTGGATCGGCGGGAAGGATTGCTCAGGAATTCGGGTACGCCATAAATCTTGCCGTTATATGAAACACTATCCCAGGCTGCTTTGGGGATCAGTTTCATCAAATTCGGCGCATTCTGCTTCAGCAGCTCGTCCAAGGGCATAAACACACCGTTCTCTACGGAACCTGACATCGACTTGCTGCCAGGACCGCCAATGCTGCCAACCACATCTGGAATTTCGTTGCTTGCGAACATAAGGCCGAACTTGGAATCCTCCATGACCTTTACGTTCATATCCGTATTCGTCAATTCCTCCAGCTTCAAGATCCATTTATCCTTGTTCAAATCCGGCACGGTGGTGTGATACCCGGTGTTGACCGTCGTTGGATAAAGGATAGAGAACTTCGTCGGTTCTTTCTTCCCGTTCGCTGCGGAAGACTGCGGCGTTGCCTTATCCGCTACTTTCCCATCCGTCGAACACGCGGTTAATGCGGAAGCCGTCATCAGTACAGCCAAACCAAGACTAAGCGTTTTTTTCATGTAAACCCCTTCTTCCTTTAATATACTGTAAACGATTTCATTCACTGCCTATATCATATTGAATATCGGGAACTTCTTGTATGTATTAATTTAAGCTGCCCTGTGAATTTATACGATTGAAGAAAGACCGCCAAACAGCTTGGCGGTCTCACCCTATATCAATTGATAAATTGCAAGGATTGCAGCATGCGCTTCAGCATCGCGGCTGCTTGCGCACGCGTGGCAGGTTCATTCGGCGCAAAGGCATTATCCGACATGCCTTGAATGAGGCCGCCAGTCAACGCTTGCGAGACGGCCGCATTCGACCAGTCGCCGATCTGCGCACGATCAGAGAAACGATTCATTAAAGCGGTATTGGCCTGAATTTCCTTGCCGCCCAATTTCATCGCCCGTATCATCATCGCTACCATTTGCTCACGGGTAATGTTGTCGTTTGGTCTAAAGGTACCGTCCTCATATCCGTTTATCAATCCAGCTTTATACGCTGTACTTACGGCTCCGAGGAACCAGTCGCCCGATTGTACGTCTTTGAATGCATTTGCCTTCATGTCAGCCAATCCTAGCGCACGAACCAGCATAGCCGCAAATTCGGCGCGTGTCACTGTGACCTCCGGTGCAAATTGCTGATCCTTTTTCCCGTCAACAATCCATTTATTCGCCAGCAGCTCCACATCCGCTTTTGCCCAATGTCCCTGCAAATCTTTAAACGATTTATCGGATTGAATAACCGTGTATAGGCTGTTATGGGGAGAACGAATCGTAATTATGGATGAACCATTCTTCGTTGTAATTACCGCTGGTACGAAATGGATCTGGTTGCTAGAGTCCACCCATACCGCTGTTACCTTGCTTGAATCAACAGTCAAGGCCCCCAAGTTAATCGTACGATTGACATAAATGCCGCCGAATTCACTTTTTTCTATCCCATTGATTGTGATTATGAATTCGATCGGGTTCGAAATCACTTGCTTCGCATCCATCTTGTTCACTGCTTCATTTACATCGTTCCCCGCTTTACCGGAAACTTTGGAAATCGAGATTCTAACGGTCGCATTCTTCGGAATATTTGCAAACAAACTTACTGGCAATTCATACATGGCGCCATTCGCCTGAATCTGAATCACCGCATGGCTTTGCTTACTGATCACGCTGAGGATAGCGTTGCCAGGCAGCTCTACATGAACGGTAGGCTCGCTGCCCTTCACCTCAATCAGAACAGTCGGAACTGCTGCCAAAGCTTTCTCCAGCTTATCCGCATCCACGATGACCTTGGTTACCGTCTTTCCATCGGCCATCGTTTCTTTCGTTACCTTCGCGTCTTTCTCAAGGTCCAAGATGCCGGAATTGCCGGTTGAACCCGTTGTTGCCGGTGCCGTCGTGCTGCTGTTGACTGATCCCGTACCTGAGCTTGAGCCTGATCCTGATCCCGAAGAATCATTCAGCGTTCGAAAGGCCACCGCGGTTCCGTACACACTCTGAGCTCCGTCCGTGTCAACGGCTTGAACCGTGTAGAAATAATCGTTCCCAGGTGTCAAACCTGTCAACGCATACGTAAGAACATTACCTAACGATGCAACTTCCGTGTAGGTGCTGCCTGTAACGCTATATATCTTATAGCCGGCTACTCCTCTGCTTGCTTCTGCAGCTGTCCATTGCAGCGTCGCTGTTCTTGCCCGCACATCTGACACAGACAGCTTGAATGTGCTTGGCCATGTCAGTTGTGTGACCGTAATAGCAGCCACTGCCTTATAGGTTGTACCTGTAACGGTCCCTTGAACGCTAAAGTTTCCCACCGCTGCATATTGGGAGGCGTCTATGTTGTTCCAAATGACACCAACAAGACGAGTCGATCTATCGCTGTAAACTGCTGTGACAACCGTTGGCATTACTGGCGCCGTTCCTACAGGTGTTAGGATGCTGATTGGCGTAATGCTGGCAATTTGCGCCTGATTGTCCGGCGGAACAAGCTCTGCCGGTTGGGCAGGCGCCGAGATCATAAACATGCGGGAATATATGTCCGTCCCCTTTGATCTAACCGTTACTTTGGACAGATCGCTCGCAATGCTTGGCAGCGTATAGCTTGTTGTACCTGCCGGCAGCTCAGCAAGCACCGCTTTGTCATGATAAACCGTATACCCTTCGCTCAAAGCATTAGCGTCCCACTTCAAAACTTTCGCAGATGCGCTCGCCTCGACATGAAGATTCTGTGGAGGTGTTGGCGCATTAAACACCTGAACTTGTGTAAGGCGAGGAGGCCCCGTGAGATCCGTCCCTGTGTTGCCGCCAGAAGCATTCTCCACCGTTACCTTGATATATCTGGCATGATAAGTTTTGCCAAGGTCGATGGGGTATGAGCTGTCTGCCGTATCTGTGCCTACGCTATTGTTGCCGGTTGCATACGTATAGCCTTGAGCAGTCTGTTTGTCGACTTGCGTAAAACTCATTGCATCAAACTCAGCAGCCGATGTATGATTTCCAACCTCATTCGATACATAGACGGTTGCGCCTTTTAATCTCGTCGATTTGGCAAACAATCGAATTTGGCTAACATCCATGGCCTGGCCAAGGTCGAGAACGAAGCTGCCTTTTCTCGCCCCATCGGTTCCCAGCCATGAATAATTTCCGATTTGATCCAAGCTGGTCACATCCGTCACAGCCCATAATGTCGGGTCTTGGAGTACGCCTGTAGTTAATTTGTTGGCATTCCCGTTCACATTGCCCGCAGCCGACTGGAGCTGGATCGAATTGGCATTTGCTGTGGGACCTACGTTATACGCTTGTTTATTAAGCGCAAGGTTAACGGACGATAGACCGGAAGCCACTTTGGTTATCGTGATATCAGCAAGCTGCAGCTCTGCGTCAAATGCTGAATTATTGCCGCCATTGGAGCTGCGGTAAATCCCCCACTTCGGTCGTTCATATTGGTCAAAAGCTGCCGGATACTCCGTCTCGAAATTGCTGCCTTTTTCCGGTCTTCTCCATAAATCCTTGGTGCCGTCCGTCGCGCCTTGATTCACAAAAGTTTGATACACATCCGGACTGTCGACGTTGTAAACCTTGCCTGTCACCATATCCGTTATTTTCACGGTGAACCAGCCGGAATCCGAAATAAGCGCGTTAAGCTCAACCTGAATCCAGTGGCCGTCGATTTCTTTTAAAGGAATGCTCATCGCGGTCTTGTCACCGTCAGATCGGTTATGATTCAAAACCAAATTCCTGCTGGTCGTACCCGATATCGAGAAAGCGAGGAGATAGGCGCCATTCTCGCCGCCGGTGTTGCCGCCCGGCAAAGTATTTGCTTTCTGAGCATTCACAGCCTTCAACTGGAAAAGATGTCTAAAGTTTGCTTGATTCCACTGGCTGCCGTCGGTAATTTGCCATTTCCACTGATAAGAAACCAGATCGCCATTATAGGCTACATAATCGCCGCCTGAATCCTCACTTGGGCGAATTTCAACTCTTTGCCTGTCATTGATCGCTGCGCCGCCAACCACATAGCCTTTCTCCCAATCAAAAACACCTTTGTGGCCGTACTCGCCATCGCGGACCTTATCAACGAATTCATTATTCACGCCTCTGCCGTACTCAAAGACTTTAAACACATTTGTGTTCAGTACACTATCCCAAACGTTCACCACATGGTCGTCAGCAGCACTCGCCCGAGGCTGATCGCCATAATATGCGTGGTAAGCGTCTCTGATCCGCTTGGTTACGCCTTCTACAGGCTCGTCAGTTCCCATCGCACCGCCCAGAACATTATAAGGAGATACGCCTTCAATAGCGTTCATCTTGATGGTTTTGGAATTAGCGCCAACACCACGAGCTGTTACGTCCAAAGCGAAGATAGATGGACTTCCGTTGTTGAAATTGAACGTAAATTCATTAGTGCCAAGCGGTAATTTCGCCAAGTAGGAGGCTGCAAATACAACCGTGCTGCCAGACAACGAATAATCGCTAGTCGGACGAAGCAGAGTACCGCCTTTGGCAATGCTTGTAAGCTTCTGCCCGCCTGCAAGATTAATCGTTGTCGAAATAGGTGCGGCTTGATCCCACGTGCTGTAGGTATCCTTTGCCGGTACTAATACCGTTGTATTAGCTACGACATCTTTGCCGGAAATCGTCAAACCGGATATCCCCATCATTGATGCGGCTTCATCCGTCTTCTTATCGCGAGGGCCGACCAATACCGTGTTGATCATCACATATCGGGCTGTAAACGGGTACAGGAATGTTTTGTTATCAAAGCCCCATTGTTGCCCAGCGTAAGTAACATAGGACCACAAGCCTTCCGTTTCTGTACCGCCCGCCAGTGTCCAGCCGTTTGCTTTCCAATCGTAACTCTTTGCCGTATCGGAAGCCGTAGGCGCACTTGCCCATGAGCTTGGGCTGTTGGAGTAATAGACCTCAAATCTTGTCGCATTACTTTGAATATTGGCGATCGTATTTGGTATCTCAAGGTGCAGTTTATCAATCGTTTTGGGAGCTCCCAAGTCAAGGGTTATGGCCAAGGAAGATGGCGCGTAGCTGCCCATATAAACATTTGAGCTTGAATTGCGCCAATAACCGCTGCCGCCTGAGCGCAAAGCATCTACGCCTGGATGATTGGCATCCTCCGAGCTTACTTTCAGATTTTGTCCTGCTACAGGTGTAAAACGGGATGGGGACAACAGATTTACCTGAACAGGATCTGGGGAAGTCACGGATGGTTCTCCGAAAATATTGAATGCATTGCTGCGTATCCCTGCACCTTTACCGCTGCCCAGCGTATTATTAACATCGGAAACAAGCAGGACATATTGAGCTTGAATAGGCAAGGCCAAGTTGTGCTCCGCCTTTTGGTTATTGCTAAGCGGTGTCGATTTCCCCGCCCCAGGCATCGTTATCCAAGATGCTCCATGGGCAGTCTCCAGAGGTTTTTCCGTGCCAACCGTGCTGGTTGAGAAATTATTTCCTTCCACAAGTTCATCATAAGCAGCTGCGTCATTCGTATAGTACACCTGATAATTTTTCAAGTAGCTGCTGTTATTGGTCCATTCGAGTTGAATTTTGCTGACATTAATTTTCTTCTCCAGCTTTACAGCTGCCCAATATTGATGATTGCCAGCATCTGTGGTTATTAGAGAACTGTTAGCCTGCCAATAGGTGGTGGCATCGTTATCAATAAAAGATTCTCTCATATTTCCAGTGCTGCCTTTGGAGACAGCCTTTATTTGAGCTTCAGGAGTTACCGCCCAATTTCGATAATCGGAAAGGTTCACTTCAATGAAAGGCCTGATGTTCTTGCTATTCGTAACCCCTGTGCCATTAAAATCGCCATAAATCTTGGATTTCCCCTTACTATCAGGCTTATAGCCTTCCGGGCTCCATGTCACATTCACCTTTTCTATATTCCCTGTGCTCAGGGTAACATCAAGCTGGGATGGCAAGGATAATTGGCTGAAAGAAGTACCTAAAGAAGCCGCAGCTTCTTTGGGCCTTACCCAAGCTGCAATGTCCTTCGGTTGTGCATTTGGGTTCCAGCCATTCGGAAAAATGTAGCTGTTTTTATCCCTTTTGATTAAATAAATATCAGATAGATACATGGTTGAAGCTTGGAATTCGTCTGCATAAGCCGCATCTCCTGCGCCGTTATACAACCCATGATAAAGGCCCCATTTGGAACGGTTTTGCTGCCCCGTCTCAGCAGGCAAATCCACTCGTTCGGACCTGCCTGTGGTCGGATTTACAACTTCGGGGCGTCTGAATGTTTCGGCCGTCATTCCCCCTTGGAACAGCACATCGCCGGTGGCAAGGTCGACAAGCTTGCCGTAGACATACCCTTTATCAGCTGTCAAAATAGTTACTTGCAAATCAAGCCAGCGATCCACCACCTTATCGAATGGAATCGTAAACAATGGCTTTATTCTATCCGCGTAGTTGGCATCCGGATTATTCCTGAATTCCAATTGGCCTTTTCCTTCACTTGAAACCAGCGTAAGAGTGGCCACGGGCTGGCCAGCTGCGTTGCCCGCCACTTCTTTCAACTGAAAAATGTGCCAAAACCTGTGGGGATCAATAAAATCACCCGCATGCTTGTCACCAACATCCTGCTGAAACTTTAACGTTTCCGATGGGAGCATAAGTCTCCAGTGATGGGTCATAATGTCGCCGCCCGCACTGTTGGCATCCTGATTGGACGCAGCCGTGTTGCTTTTAATTTCCAGCCGCTGGCGGTCGCTGCCCACTGCGCCACGATCACCATCGTCTCGGCTCACCCCGTCAGGCGTAACAAAAGGCTTAAATTCATGGTAGCGCAAAATGTCCGAATTGAGTTTATCCGTGCCTGGAACATTGGCAATGCCATACTTTGCAAGCGCATTCAAATCATCTTTGCCTATGGTCTGCAGATACATATTGTCTCCAAGCCAAGTTTCATTCACGGTAGAAGCCACAGGGTAGTCTCCAGATCGATCATAGACGGATTCCGACCATGCTTTTCCGCTATAAGAAGAAGGAGCGCCGGGGCCTTCAATAGAACCTGTTGTACTGCCGTTGCCAATTGGAGATGCGCCCATCACATCCCACGCGTCTTCGCCCGCCCGAATATTAAGCGGCAAAAATTTCTCGTTAGCTCCCACAGTACCTGCTATTGGGGGCAATTGACTTTCTACCGTAGTCGTTATCGTATATTTCCGGCTATTGCTGCTATTCTTCTTATCCGTTACTACCAAGTAATACAACGTAGTCCCGCTTTCTGAAAATTGATCCATTTTGGCATCGCCTTGGTTGATGCCGCTTGCTGCAAAAGCGATCGCCGTTGTTTCATTGCTTCTATAAAGTGTCGCAGCAGCCCCTGAGTTTGTCGTGACATTCAGCATTTGGTATAAGGTGCCGTAGGGTAATTCGATATGGATGCTTGCCTGATTAAGATCAACTACAGCATTGGCCGGCTTGTTCACTTCTATTTCCAGTAGGCCTAAGCTGTCTCCCGTCGCTGCTAGAACCGTTGACGCTGGGATAACGCTCGTCATAAGCGAAAGCACAAGTGAAAATGAAAGAACAATGCTCGCTGCCTTTCTTAAGGCTTTTTGCTTAAACATCTTTAAGAACATCTTCAAGCCTCCTTGAGTCAATTACGATGCATTTAAATGAGGGAATCAAGACATCAGCTGCTGATCGAGTGATACACAAATGAAATGAATGCGCTACCAAAAATGCTAGTTTGAAACCGCTCCCTAATAGGCCTGAGATCATCTCCCTCCTTTCACAATTTAATCATTGTAAGGCACGTACTTGTTTTCGCAGATGGAAAAAATTACGGTCACATGGTTTTTTTTAACATCTGAATCACAAAAGCACCGTCAGGAAAAAATATCCTGACGGTGCTTTGCGGCGGCCGCTTGTTTTCTGGCAAATTGAGTACTCTAATGCATCTATTTCGCACCTAATCCAGTTAACAGCCTCTTCAGCACGACCACTGATTCTGCCCTCGTCGCTTGCTCCTGCGAAGCAAACTCTTTCGCGGTTCGGCCATTCATCAGACCGGAGTCCACTGCAAGAGCAACAACCTTTTTGGCCCAATCACTGACAGTGCCCTCATCGCTGAATCGGATCGTTGCGCCCACGGTCATATCTTCCACTCTCATCCCTGTGGCATGTCCCTTCGCTCGCAGCAGCATTGCTGTCATTTCTTCACGCGTAATGTTCTTCTCCGGCGCAAACTCCCGGTCAGCAATGCCATTGACAAGACCAGCCGCATACGCGTTCTTCACCGTAGCCTCATACCAAGAGCCGGCGGCTACATCATCGAAGGGGGTCTGTATAGGACTACTCTTCAAGTCTAATGCTTTGGTAAGCAAGGTTGCGAACTGCGCTCTTGTCACATTCGTATCCGGCGCGAAATGATCGTCATCCATACCTTCCACGATGTTCTTGTTCACCATCAGCATAATATCGGATTTGGCCCAATGGCCGGCGAGATCACTGAAAATTTTGGTGAAATCCGCAGCTTCATTAAGCGAAATCGATTGATTTTGTAAATGGTGATCGACAATTTTCATAGAGGTCCACTTCACCGTTGTCGATCCTGCTTTTTTAGCCTTAAAGGTGATCGAACCTATGTCGAGATTTCCCTTTTCACCTTCTACTTTGCCCATTTTCGTATGCGCAAAGATCACTTCATTGTTCTTCACAAGGGGTGAAACAGAGAAGCCTTCTATTTGGGTATCGGCTTTGATAACATCCAGCTTGCTGGCATCAAAGCTGAATTTGGCCTCGTAAGCATATAAATCCTGCACATTTGTCCCTTGAAAAGTTACAGTAAATTCCCCCGTGGATTCGGTATCTGAGGTCTTCATCACGAATTGGGACGCTTCCTCTGCATCAGCAGGAGCCAGCAAGGCGAAAGAGCAGTAAAGCTGGCAAGCTAATGTGACATACATGATTTTACGTTTCATCCGGAACCATCCTTTCCCGTGATTACTCCACCATTCTGTTCGCCAATGCCGCAAGATCGAGAATGTCAATGATGTTGTCATTGTTCATGTCGGCGGATTTCACTTGATCCCAGTCTGGACTGGAGGAAGTTTTGCCGTAGTTAGCTGCAGCGAATCCAAGATCGCCAATGCTGACTTTGTTGTCGTGATTCAAATCGCCCGGAATGCCGACCGGAACCGGTGTCACTTGCACGCTGATCGACGAAGAGGTCGCGCTCGTTTCCTTGCCTTGTGCATCGGCAAGAATAACTGTCGCAGCTGTGATTAGCCCCGTTGCCGCTTGCTGTACGTTCTTTGCCATAAATACAATTTGCACCATGTCGGCCGTACCTGTAACAGGATGGGTCGCACCTTGGCTTACCAAGATAAGGCGAAGTTGGCCCGCCTGATCCTTTGTTTGGACGATGCTGACGCCGTCTTTCATAGATGCCGCCGAGACGAATTCCAAGAGGCTCGAATCATAGCTCAGTTTAATGTCCTGAGCATATACGTTGTAAGTCACATTAGTGACTCCGAAACGAATCGTCAACTGACTGCCCGCTTGAACAGTACCAGCAGCAGCGCTGAGCAAAGTTCCAGGTGCCGCCGGAGCATTATTGTCTACAGTAACTTGGCTCACACTCGTAAAGTTACCTTCTGCCGCAGCAGCTGTGATCGTTGCGCTGCCTGCTTTGAGTCCCGTTACGACGGCTTTGCCGTTGCCGCTGTCTGCGACCTTAGCTACTGCTTCGTCGCTGCTTGTCCACGTCACGTTCTTATTCGTGGCATTGATCGGAGAAACGACAGCTTCAATCTCGCTCGTTTCTCCGACTTTCAGATGCAGCGAGTCCTTGTCCATCTGTATGCCAGTGACATTAATCTGCTGGGCAAGGACGATTTCCGCACGGTCAACAGCAATGGCCGTACCTATCGCTTGGCTGTTTTTGGTTCCCGTAACTCTGACCTTGATCATATGCGCACCGGAACTAAGTATCGGGGAAACGAACAAGTTAGCGCCGCTTTGGGAAGTAGAAGCGTACAAATCAACCAGTTTCTCAGCGCCGCCGTCGATCGTAATGCCTGCAATCCCTGCACCAGGCGACTTCGTCCCGATCAGAATGATTTGCTTGCCTGTGAACTTCATCTCATAAGCATCATTCGTTGCTGCGCTGGTGCTTTCTGCTCCAACATTCCATGTTCCCGTGTAATTAAATTGATGATTGCCCGCCCCGCTTACGGTATTCTCAACGACAACGCGATTCATGACTTCAACACGTTCCAGAGAAAGAAAAGTACCGCTGGCAGAACTGTTCTTTCGTCCCGCTACTCTAGCCTTGACGGTGTGCTCGCCATACGGCAAGACAGGCGAAGTAAACCAAGCCGTCGCATTTTGGCGAGATGGAGCATACAGATCCGCATCGACCTCGCTGCTGCCATCGAGAGATACGGCCGCAATACCATGCCCCGGAGCTATCCCGCCGACCAGTTTGATTTGTGTGCCAACAAATTTGATCTCGAAGTAAGCGTCGGTCAAGCTTGTATAACTATCGGATGAAACAATCCAGCCGTTGCTTCCGCTCGTGCCGATTTTGGAATAATGAATCCGATTGAGGTCTGTTCCTTGCTCGCTATTTTTGATAATCGTTATCCCTAGCGGATCGGCAGGCGCAGGGTTGCTGACCGACGGCTCGTCCCCGATTAAACTCACTCGGTTAAAGAAATCTGAAGCGGTGGCAGAACGAGGGCCTCCCCACATTCTTTCGGAAAGCGCCTGACGCGGTTTTCTGGAGGCATCTTCGAAATTGGATTCCGGAATCACGTATTCCCCGTCTCCAACTTCTACGCCTTTAAACGAACTACCGCTCTCATATCCGACCCTGCCATCCGGTGTCTTAACTTGATCCCAGTAATCGGACCAGATCGATATAAAGTATCCCATCATATTCGTATGCACGGAAGGATTCCAGCTCTCATACAGGTAGGATGTATCTGGCAGAAGAGATTTCCCTGGCGTTACATACAGCACATCACCTGGGGAGGCATATACTTTATACCCCTCGTTGGCAAATGCACTAGCCTGCTTGGAAGAACTTTTTTCATCGCTCCAAACGGTAATCACATTATCCGAATTTAATGGAATGCTAGGATGATAGTCTTCGAATCCGTTCCAGTTCATCGGTATTTTACCAAGCTGCTTGACATGCTGACTCATCTCATTGATGAACTCGATAAAGCTATCTCCGACCTTTGGCAAGCCCTTGCTGTTTTTATAGGCCACAAGCTCCGGACAAGCGTTCATTTTGGACTCTGTTTGAATTTCATCGGAGCCGATATGGAAGTAGGGTCCCTTGAACAACGGAACGAACTCGTCGAGCAAACCTTTAATGAAAGTGCGTGTTTCGCTCTTCGTGTAATCAACCGTAAACTGCGGAATGTCCCAGCCTGTCGTGTCTTTATCCATCGAGGAACAACTGAATTTCATAGCCGGCTTATATTTGTTAAGGATGGCCGCATGGCCGGGCATTTCTAACTCAGGGATGATCATAACATGATAACGATCGGCGATTTCGGTCAACCGTACGATATCTGCTTTGCTGTACGATTTGGTCGAAGCAAGACCAGGATAAGTGTCGCTTTGCAAGCGGAATCCGCTCCATTCGCTAAAATGGATTTGAAACGTATTCAGCTTATTCCATGCCAGCCGTTTGATCGTATCTTCGAGATACGCCATTGAATAGTATCTGCGCCCGACATCAAGCATCACTCCGCGCTGAGCGAATTGCGGATAGTCCTTGGCAGTTCCTTTAGGCACATAAGAACGTGAAGGGTCCTGCTGCAAAATTTGCAGCACTGTCCGAGTGCCGTAAAAGACGCCAGCGGTCGAATGCCCTTTGATCGAGAGACTGGCTGCCGCTTCCAGCACGTAGCCTTCATTGCCGATGGCCATGTCATCGCTATTAAGTGTCAAGAAAATATCGCCTGCATTCGCTGCATTAGCTTGAACAACAGTCAATGCTTTGCCAGCAACCAGTGTGACATCATCCTTAAAGGCCGCAGCCGTTTCCGCAAGCTCATCACTGTAAGAGGAATCAATAACAATTCGTGATGTATCTTTTAATTGAAAAGCGCCTGCTCCGCCCGTCCATTCCCGTAAACTGGGAACCACATTCGGAGCTGCGTTCGCTGCATAGGATACGGATGGCGGTTGAAACAGAGAAGCGAATAAGGAAATTACCAGTAGCGCCATAACTGATTTTCTTTTCATAAAAGAATATCTCATGTTGAATTCCTCCGTTTTGTCCTTTTCATGTTAGCCTTTTAATGCCCCAGCCGTAATGCCTCCTGTAATTTGCTTTTGAAAAATGCCGTAAAACACGATCGGCGGCCCCATCGAAATGATCAGCGCAGCGAAGAGCGGTCCCCATTCTGTCCTGTACTGCATCTCCCCCTGCATAACCGCAATCGCAACTGGTATCGTATATTTCGTAGGATCGCTAATCAGCACCAGCGCAAAAACATACTCATTCCAAGTATTGAGCACAGTAATAATAGCGACGGAAATTAATCCCGGCTTGGCCAGAGGAAGCATCACACGAAAGAAGATGCCATAGTGCGAAGCGCCGTCAATGGAAGCCGCTTCTTCCAATTCGCTGGGCAAAGTTTTGAAAAAACTGACTAATACAAACACAGCGAACGGCACTCCTGTTACTGTATACACCAAGGTTAAGCCAAATAAATTGTTCGTGAGATGAAGATCGTTCAATAGAAAAAATAGAGGAATAATGCCCAAAAATGTTGGGATCATCATGTAAGAAAGGTACGAATAGTACAGCAAGCCATTCCCTCTGAACGTAAACCTTGCAATGACATAGGCTGTCGTAGCTGATAGAAGCACTGCGGCAGCCGTGCTGACCACGGTCACAACGAGTGAGTTCGCAAAGTTGGAGCCGAAATGGTACTTTTCCCACACGAACGTAAAATTAGACCAGAGCAAGGGAAGCTTGGGCAGATCCCACGGCTTGCCTAGAAAAAACTGCTGATTATCCTTCAAAGAACTTAGAACTGTCCAGATCAGCGGGTAAAGAATACATACAGACCAGGCGATAAGGCACACTTTGAAAAACAAACGAAATACGGGATGAACCGTTGCTTGACTCATACTCATTACCCCTCTACGTTAATTCAATGGTTTCTTTCTTCATCAGCCTTTGCAGCGTTGCTGTCGTGATCAAAGAAAGCACCAGAATGAGAACGCCAATCGCAGACGCATAACTGAATTTGCCGAACTTGAAGGCATTCAAATACAGATAAGAGCCCATGACCTGTGTCGCATTGTCCACTCCGCCTTCAAAAGTCATGATCGTGACGATGACGAATGAACCATTGAGCGTTGTCATGACAATCCAAAGCACCGAGGTCTGGATCTGCTCCCACGACAAGGGAAGGGTAATCTGCCAAAATTGATGCCACTGCGACGCGCCGTCAATGTCCGCCGATTCGTATAACGACGAGGGAATGCTCAGAATGCCGGCAACCAGCAAAATGATCGTGAATCCTACGCCTGCCCAAATCGCAGGAGGCAAAAGCGCGAAGATCGACCATTTGTCGCCTAACCAGGCGAAATCAAACTTTTTCTCAGTAAATAAAGAGATGAAGGAATTCAAAAATCCGAGGTTCGGATTGTACACATAGCGCCAGAGTACGCCGACAACAACAACCGAAAGCACATTAGGCAGAAAGAAAATGATCCGATAAAAACTTGAACCTTTCATATTGAAACGGGTTAGCGCCAACGCCAAGAACATGGATAAGAGCATAAAACCAATGACTTTGCCGATAACCAGAATGTAGTCGTTGCGAATTGTCTTAAGAATGATATCGTCGTGCAGCAGGTCCTTGAAATTGCCAAGACCGATAAAGTTATACGTTTCAGAACCGCCTGACCAATCAAACAAACTAAGATAAATACCTTTAAACAGGGGATAAACGGTAAAAACAAGGTACAATAGCAATGTTGGCAGGATAAAGGAAAGAATGAATATATTCCGCTTCATCTTTGCAGTGCCGGTTTTAACACTCGTTTTCCGATCGTTCATGGCGGCTGCGGCTGGCTGTCTCTCTTTCATAGTTTCCTCCAATCTAAATGTCTGAGCGATAGCAAGGGAAGCTTCATTCCCTCACTATCGTTCATCACATGAACGGAATTATTTCTTTTCTTTGGCGCGAATTTTGTCTGTCGCTTCTTCCATGCGATCCGCCCACTGCTGCGGTGTAATTTCGCCTTTGGTCAGCGCGATCGTCGCGTTGTTTCTCGCCGTGACAAGCTCCTCTGGAATGACGATTTCAGGCGCGACAACCGTATTCGGCGAGTTATAGAATTTAGCTGCCTCTTTCGTCAGAGCCGGCGCATTCGTTCCTTCAAGATCAGCCTTAATGTTCGAAGGGGCTTTGGAAAGCTCCGCCCATAGTTTGCTTTGTTTTTCAGTGAAAATAAATTGCATAAACGCTTTGGCTGCCTCGGGGTTCTTGGCTTTCTTGGCAATACCCACAGTGGACGTGTAAGGATTCGCTACAAATTTGCCGCCTTTGTCCTGGCCGATGGAAGGCAAGAAGCCGAATTCGAA
The DNA here is from genome assembly GCF_002027705.1 of Paenibacillus ferrarius. Lineage (GTDB taxonomy): Bacteria > Bacillota > Bacilli > Paenibacillales > NBRC-103111 > Paenibacillus_E > Paenibacillus_E ferrarius. The sequence continues at coordinate 92,553 of NZ_MBTG01000002.1, forward strand.
TCCAGCCGGAATGTCCTTCGCCATTTCGCTTTCCACCCAAATGCCGGTCGGGATGAATGCCGCTTTATGCTGCAGCCACTGGGATTGGGAATCCGTATGGTTCAGCGCCGGAGATGCTTTATCGATCAGACCCTTGTCTCTTATTTGCACAATTTTATCCAAAGCTTTCATCACCGGCTCGCTCTTCCAAACACCTTTTTCGAGCGTATTAATTTTCTTGGAAATGGACGTATCATAGTTGTTCATCGCAATGATGGTTGGATCAAGCAAGGCACCATTGATGTAATAAGGATATACCCCTGTATGGATGTAATCGCTCATCTTGCCATCCGCTTTAATTTTCTCCCCTAAAGCCATGAAGCTTTGGAAATCTACAGGCGCTTCCCACCCTTTGCTTTTGAATAACGCTTTATCGTAGAACGTGCCCCAGGATCCGAAGACTAACGGAACGGCAAATGCTTTGCCTGGCTTGTACTCCTCAGGAGGAGCGATCAGCAGATCGAGAATTTTTTTCCCATCGACATTTTTGGCCTCTTTTAGCCAATCCGTAATATCCATCAATTGATCGTCCGTTACCATTTGCCTTGTGTTGGAGCCGGCTCCGTCAATGTATACAAAATCAGGCGGATTTCCTTGCAGCCAGCGTGGTTTCATTTGATCATTAATTTTTGCTCCGGCGGACTCTTTAATCTTGAGATCAGGATTTTGCTTTTGGAAATCAGCAATCGCTTGTTTCCACCAGGCGTCTCCGTATCCACCGACAAAATATTGAATTTCGAAATCTCCGGCCAGCTTGGTTCCCCCCGCCTTTGCGCCCTCCGTTGCTTTAGCGCTTTCAACAGGCTTCGTTGTCGGCGAAGTCGTACTCGCATTGTTGCTTCCGCAACCGCTCAGTGTAACCATAACTGTTGACAGTACCATACCCCATGCCAATACTTTTTTGGATGTTCTCATTCGAAATGACCTCCCCAGCGTTTTGTTGATCCGTTCTTACACCTTAATCATAGTGATTTTCACGGTTTGCAACCATTGATTAAAAAACTGTAAATAGTTAAAAATGTATTGTCTTTGGGCGCGCATTGTATAAAAACACAAAACAAGCCAGGAATCATTTCCTGGCCTTGTTCTTATGCACAACTCAATGACTTTTGTTCAAAGCAATTTGCTGCAGTCGATCCAGCGCCTGTTTCGGACTTGTCTGACCGAGCAGCACGGTTTGCCCCATATTTCTGGTTGCATTCAGAACAGCGGACCAAGCCGGGTCCTGAATGGGGTAGAACTTTGCGGTTTTAATCGCGTCCAAATTTTGCTTCATGGCCGGATCATCCTTCGCGAGTTTGCTGCCTACCGTTTGAATGGTTGGAAGAAACCCTTCCCGCAGAACAAACTCTTCATAACGCGCACTCTCATACATAAAATCGAGGAACTTGGATAGAGCCTCCTTATTCGTATGATCTGTTTTGAACGACATCAGAACGTCCTGTACGCCTAGCACTAGGGGAGTCTGCCCCTCTTTGACCGGGATCGGCCCTTTCCCCCATTTTAATCCTGGGTACTCATGCGGAACGACCGCCTCAAAATAATTGCCGGAAATCAGCATGCCCAGCTTGCCGTTGCCAAGGATGCGCTGCTTCTCGTCGCGTGTCGTCACAGTCGGCTCCGCATCCGTTAACCCTTTTGCATATAAATCTTTCAGAAACGTGATGCCTTCCACATTCTCAGGAGAATTGATCGCCCACTCGCCATTTCTCATCCAGCCTCCGCCAGCTCCATAAAAGAAATAGGAGAGATACGCCCAAATTTCGTTATCTGTCAAATCGACACCAAAGCCGTCAACTTGTTTAGTTTCCTTTATTTTGCGCGCGTCTTCCTCTAAGGATTTCCAATCTGTAGGTGGCTGTGTAATCCCAACTTCATTATAAATATCTTTGTTATAGTACAATTGCCGGATCGTAGCGACATATGGAACCGTGTATTGCGTGCCCTCCATTTTACTGCTCTCCATCAAATAGGGGTAAATGTCGTCCTTCAATTCTTTGGACAATATATCATCCATACTGTTAAGCAGCCCATCCTTGGCAAAATGCGCATAAATGTTCGTGAGCAGCAAATCCGGAGGCTCATTGCGGCTAATCATGGTATTATAGGCGCTATCGAGAATATCCCAGTTGATGACCTGCAGTTCTACCTTGATATTCGGGTACTTCGTCTCGAAATCTTTCACCAGTTTCTCAAAATAGGGTTTGGTCGACGAGCTATACTCTGCGGCTACGAAAGTAATCGACGCTTTCGCCTCGGGATTGGTGGAAGCCGAGCCATGGCCGTCCTCCCGAATACATCCGGTGAACAACACAGCCGCAAGCTGCAGTAGTATGATCAACAAACCCCTTTTTCTATGAGCGAATAGGCTCATGGCTTGACCCCCTTTAGTCATATAACTACTTTTCTACCATTGGGAAAAGAAGCTCCTGATTCTCTTGGGTATACATGTTTTCTCTGGTGATGGCACGGGATTCGATATTTATCTTAGGATCCACTTTGATGCCCGAGGAAGCTTGAACAGCCGTTTCAACAGCTACATAACCGATATTGAATGGTTTTTGTACGATTTCGGCCTTTAAAATACCTTCTTCCATAAGCTTGATTTGATAGATGGAACTGTCAAAGCCGACAATTCGGATGCGGTCTCCAACTTTCATTTCTTTAACAGCTCTAGCCGCACCTAATGTTGCCGTTTCATTCAAAGCGGCAATCCCTTGGATGTCCGGATACATAGTCAGCAGGTTTTTCACTTGAATATAAACCGCATCCTCTGTTCCTTCAAGTTCGAAATTTCCTGCATAAGCAACGCTGGGAAAGCTCGCGAACGCTGCTGTGCATCCGTCCTGACGTTCCTTCTCTGTGAGCGATTCCTTGCTGCTGCTAAGCGTCATTACGCGAAATGGTGAGCCATTGTGTCCTTTCACCAAAATCATGCCAGCTTGCCTCCCGGCTTCGGTATTGTCAGTCATAATCAAACTTGCCTCCGGATGGGAGCGAACCGGCGAATCGATCAAGATAAGCTTCGTGCCGGATCTGGCTATTTTCTCAGCGGCGGATGAAAGCCCGTCGTAGTCGGCCGCAGCGAGAATGATCGCGTCCGGCTTCTTCGCCAGCGCTTCATCCACGCTGCGAATTTGCCCAGCCGTGTCGCTTTCCGATAACGGCCCTCTAATATCGAGGTTTACTGCGTACTCCTTAGCAGCCTCTTCTGCGCCTGAACGAACCATTTGCCAATAGTCCGAGCGAATATTGTTCGTTTTTAACACAATTGCAATCTCCAGTTTCTTGGGATTCGTGATCCGCAGCATCTCCATGCCGATAACCGCGACGAAACCAAGCGTAATCACGAGCAGCACGGCCCAGACAACCGGCTTTTTAAGGTGCATGATCGGCTCCTTTCTGGAGGCATTTGGGGAGAACAATCCTGACTTCCGTGCCTACCCACTTTTCGCTCTTATAGGAAAGGCCAAACTCACTTCCGAATAGTTGAATGCGTTCATTCACATTGCTGACGCCAATCCCCTTAACAATACCATCTCTCGACTTCAGAATTTGCTCCAGCTTCTCCGGCTCCATGCCGACACCGTTATCCGCAACGACAAATACAATCGTCTCCCCTTCTTCTGTCCCTGTTATGGTTACTTGTCCAAGCTCTAGACTATTCTTGATCCCATGGTAGATCGCATTTTCCACAATAGGCTGCAAAATAATTTTGGGAATATGCACATCCAGAATCCCGGGATCCACGTCGATCCGAAAATCAAGCTTATCCTGATAGCGCATCGTTTGAATTTGGAGATAGTTGGTAATATGCTCAATCTCTACTCGGACAGGAACGGTTTCGTTATTCTTATGAATAATGGCACGAAACAGTTTGGCGAGGGAGGATGTCATCAGCACAACTTCATCATGCTTTTTACGCTCTGCCATCCAGATGATGGAATCCAGCGTGTTATACAAAAAATGAGGATTGATTTGCGCTTCCAGCAGCTTCATTTCGCTCTGGCGTTTACTTTCTTCATTCTGAATAATTTGATTCATCAAATCTCGGATACGGCCAACCATAATCGTGAATGTGTGGCTTAATTGTCCGATTTCATTTTTGCTTTGAAAATCCGAGCGAATCGTGAAGTCTCCTTTTTCCACTAGTTTCATGTTTCTTTGCAGCTGTTTGATCGGTTGCGAGAGGTGACGGGAAAGATAAAATGAGAGGCATAAAGCGATGACTAAAGCTAATATGGTCCACAGGAAATACGAAACATTAATTTGATACTGGTTGGCAATGAGTTCATTCGCATAGGCGACCCCGACGATTTTCCAGCCGAAATGCGTCTCTTGAATCGTATACATCCTTTTTTTGTTGCCTTCTCCCGTCGTGAAGCTGCCGCTGCCCGATTGTTTGACCTGATCGATCATCTCTGTTTTCAGGTTGCTGTTGATCAGCTTCTGCTGAGGATGATAGACGATGCTGCCATCCTTATCGACGATGAAAACATATCCTCTTTTGCCAAGGTTGATTTGATTGCAAATTTCGTTAATAACACTCAAGTTCAAATCAACGAGGAAAATACCTTCCCCCGTAATGCCATCTGCGCTTTTTAGCTCACGGCTTAGTGAAACAACCCACCGATACTCATTTTGAATCATGTTCTGGACGTGGGGAGCGGAAATGACGGATCGACCTCCCTCCGCTTTCGCGTTTTTGTACCAAGGCTGTTCCTCGAAGTTGGCGTTCAAATTCAAGCTTGTAATTCTGCGGTCGGAAACAAATCGGTTGTTGTAGCCAAACACCATGATCGAGGCAATATCTTTGCGGGTAATCAAAATGGATTGAAATAAATCGGATATACGTTTCTCATACGGCCTGCGCTCTTCATCGCTAATAAAGCTCGTACCCGTAATATAATATTTCACGTCCTTGTTCGTGGATGCCAGCAGAGAAATATCTTCCATATTGGTAATATAGGATTGAAGATTAATGTTCACTTGTTTGACGATTTCAGAGATATAATGTTTGGAATTCATTTCTACCGCGTCCGCCGACAAATGATAAGAGATGTAGCTTGTGATCACGATCAGAAACAGAATCAGGCATGAGAAGACGACAGAAATACTGGACTGAATGCTTCTGAACTTAAATAGAAATGATCCGACATTCCATCCTTTTCTCATACTCAGTTCTCCCTCAACAACTTTTCTCGGTATTCCGTAGGTGTCGTTCCTGTATGCTTTTTAAATAACACACTGAAATATTGAGGGTCGCTGTAACCGACTTTTGAGGCCACTTCATAGGATTTCAAAGACGTCTGATTCAACAAATCTTTGGCTTTATCGATCCGCACGCGCGTTACGTACTCCATAATCGTTTGTTCCTTATTCTGTTTAAACACAGAGCTGAAATAGCTTTTGCTTAAATGAACATGGCGGCAAAGCTCATCAACGGTAAGGTTCTCGTTCACATAATGCTTTTCGATGTAATCAACCACACTCAGAACCTGCATTTTCGTTTGATCGCTTCGCTGCTCCGCAACAAATGAAATCGCTTCTTTGCAAATCGTTTTGAGCCAATCTTCCACTTCATCCAACGTTTTGAAACGATTGATCTCTCTTTGAGCGATATCATAGCCTTTGAAATGACCGCTTTGATTGCCTTCGAATTCATGAATCGTATTCATAATCGCGATAATAATGGACTGTACTTGTAAATAACAGCCACCCATTGGCATTAAGGAAGCCTTGAGACGACTAATTAATTGTTCGATCAGTGCTTGTGTTTCCCCGAACGTTCCCGTCTTGATCAAGGTGGAGAATTTCCGGTTCCATTCCATCTCCAACTGCTGAGCAGGTTTGTTGCTGCCCTCCATATCCTGAATGCTGATGACTTTGTTGTTGCCAAGCATGAACCTGTAATCCAGCGCAGAGATCGCCCCTTTGTAAGAAAGCGGGAGCTCATGCAGAGCTCTGCACATCGTTCCGACGCCAACCGTAACCGTGCATTTCAAATATTTCTCCATGCAGAAGCGCATGACCTCAGACAAGTTGAGCGCCGTTTCATCGAGTTCGTCTCCCGATTCTCCATAGAAGAGGACGATCATTCGCTCTTCTCTCGTCCGGAAGACAATGGCTTCTTTACTTTCCACTACTTCCTGCACAATATTGTAAGCAGCCGATCGGAAAAGCTCCGGATCGTTCTGCCATCTTTCTTTTTTGACTTCGTCCAGGTTATCAATGTCAATGGCGACAACAAGATAAGGCGGTTCAATTAACGGAAGCCCGAAATAGTGGAACCGCTCCAGAATCTTTCTTTCACTTAGGGTGCCGCTCATCAGCTGCTCCAAAAACCGTTCTCTCAACAAAGGCAAGCTTTGATGCAGCTGCATTCTCAAATGGGTGAGGTTTTCGCGGCTTTCTGCTTCCTTGTCCATTTCCGCCTTCACTTTATCCAGCAGAGTGCGAATTTCTTTTGCCGTTATCGGTTTGACGACAAAATCGTGAACTTTCAAACGCAGTGCTTGCTGTGCGTAATCAAACTCATCATGGCCGGTAAGAATAATCACCTTGATATACGGATATTTCAACTGAATTTGCCTGGTCAGCTCGATCCCGTCCATAAACGGCATGCAAATATCGGACAAAACCAAGTCCGGCCTAAGCTCTGCGACCGCTTCCAAAGCTTCTTTGCCATTCCTATAGTCTCCGATACATTCAAAACCATGCCGTTCCCAGTCAATGCTCTCTTTAATTCCTTCTCTGACCTCAATTTCGTCGTCCACGATTATGATTCTATAGATGATGTACACCCCATTTCATTCTTTGCTTCAAACAAATTTCCATTCTTGTCAGAATAACTACCACATGCAAGAATGCGAAGTACAAAGTACAAAGTAATGACACATCAAAATCCTTTTATATATTGCAATAAGCTTTATTCGTTTAATGTACTCATAATTATACAAGCCTTTGCTCGTATCGGGTAGAGCCAAATTGAATGCCTTTTTTTGTTAAGGGACTTTGTTATTAAAAAGGCAACGGCCTGTGATCTGCAGTTCCATTATGGAACAAGCAGATTCACAGGCCAAGTTAGTTGGGGACGCCCCTTTTTGTTTTAATGCTCCGCCCAGCTCGCAAGATAAGTTTGCTGTTCTGTCGTAAGCCGGTCGATCTCAATACCAAGCGAGTCCAGCTTATAGAGCGCCACCTGTTCGTCCAACTCGAACGGTACATTTACGACCTTACTGCCGAGACTTTGATAATGCTCGTTTACATATTTCAACGACATCGCTTGCAGCGCAAAAGTCATATCCATGATTTCTGCCGGATGACCGTCGCCCGCCGCTAAGTTAACGAGCCGTCCTTCTGCAAGTAAGTAGACGCTGCGACCGTCAATGAACGTATACTCATCGATATTTTTCCTGACAGTACGGTGCGAAACAGCGAGGTCTTCGAGATCCTTCACATTGACTTCCACATCGAAGTGACCCGCATTCGTTAGAATGGCTCCGTCCTTCATCAGAAAATAATGCTTACCGCATATGACATCCTTATTACCGGTAACCGTGACGAAGATATCGCCGATTTGTGCCGCTTGCTGCATAGGCATAACCTCAAAACCGTCCATGTACGCCTCAACAGCTTTGATCGAGTCCGTTTCCGTGACCACTACTTTCGCCCCCAAGCCTTTGGCACGCATCGCAACGCCTTTGCCGCACCAGCCATAGCCTGCCACGACAACGACTTTACCAGCTGCGACCAGGTTGGTCGTCCGGTTAATCCCGTCCCACACCGATTGCCCCGTACCGTACCTGTTGTCAAACAAATATTTGCAGAACGCGTCGTTCACCGCAAGCATTGGGAATTCGAGCCGTCCTTCCTTTTCCATCGCCTTCAAACGCCATATGCCTGTTGTCGTTTCCTCAGCACCGCCACGTACCTTCCCTAACAAATCGCGACGTTCGGTATGCAGAATGCTTACCAAATCCCCGCCGTCGTCAATGATCAAATCCGGCTCCGTTTCGATCGTATCGATCAGCAGCTGTTTATACTCCAGGGGATCCGGATTATATTTGGCAAAGACGGTAATACCGTCGGTAACGAGCGCTGCGCATATGTCGTCTTGGGTAGATAACGGGTTGCTGCCTGAAATCGTCACTTTTGCACCGCCTGCTTGAATGACCTTCGCAAGATATGCCGTCTTCGCCTCCAAGTGAAGCGATATGGCAACTTTCAATCCTTTAAAAGGCTGTTCGATGACGAATCGTTCCTTGATTCGATTCAGAACGGGCATATGCGCGCTCGCCCATTCAATTTTAAGCCGGCCTTCCTCCGCTAAGGCAATATCCCTGATTTTACTGCGTTCCTTGGCGTTCGTATTCATATAAACTCATCGCTCCTATTCTACTTCGTTATTTGTGCTGCTTTATGGGCGTGTGCCTCCACTGATGGTTTACGGTTTCTAAAACGGATAAGCTTCACGATGAAAACAAGCGCTTCGGTCAATAAAACGGCACCGGCAATGTCAAGAAGCGCATGCTGTTTCACGAACAAAGTGGAGATGATGATGCTCCATGCCGCTATAAAAATCGCCGTTCGCGCTTTTCGCTCAAAGCTGCAGCGATAAGACGCCTTCAGCACAATGTAGCTGGTCAGGACATGGATACTCGGGAAGCAGTTGAACGGCTTATCGGTCGCATAAACGAGTTTCACAAGCCCGGTTAGCCAGCCGTCGTCAATTATCGGCGGTCTGGGTACGGTCGTTTGATACGCTGCATAAATAAGGTAACAGGAAATTAGCCCTGCGCATAAGGCAATCAAGCTGCGGTAGTAGACGATTCTATCCTTCAGAAACAAGAGGATGAACATGCCGAATATGAACGGGTACCAGAACAAGTACGGAATAATAAATACCGGAATGAAAGGGATCAGATGGTCTAAATCGGTCATCAGATTACCGACATTGCCGCTGCCGTTATTCAGCAGTCCGTAAAATATGTTCAAAAACGGAATTGCAAGCAGCCAAAGCAGTGGAAAATAAGTGTCAAGCTTCGATGATTTAATGTTGTTATCGGCGCCAGTTTTATCCGCGCCCATCAAGATACCTCCCTTTTGCGGCAGACGTATACGAAAGCAGGCGGAACGTTGAGAGGGACAAAATGAATGCGCTCGATGTCAAATCGCTGGCTGAGCTGTTTCCGCATCTGCTGCGAATACTGGAAGGCGATGAATAAGCCGCCCGGCTTCAGCGTCGTTTCAATCTGGTGCATTAATTGCTCACGCAGAACAGGCGGAAAATTAAAAAACGGAAGGCCGCTCAAGATGCAATCCAGCCCATCGATTCCTTCTCTCTGTAAGGCAAGCTGCATGCTGCAAGCGTCGGCATAGCAGGCAAAGTCCCGAAACCGGGTGGACAATTGACTGCGCAGCTGTTGGTCTTTTTCAAATACGAGTACTTTTGCCTCTTTATGCAGAACCTGTGCCAGATGTCTGGTAATAGCACCAGTGCCACCCCCGAGCTCAGCAACGCTCCTAACTTGATTCCATTGAACGGGCTCGAGCATTTTTTTGGCCAGAAACACAGAGCTCGGCGTGACACTTCCGATCTGGCTCGGCGCACGCATGAATTTATATAAAAATAACAGCTGCTCTTGCATCACTCTAATCATGAAAAAGCTCTCCTCTCATCACCTTTCGATGCACATATCGTAACGAAATATTCTGAAGAGTATGCGAAGGAAAAAGTAAAGGAATTATGAAGAAATTTTGAAGAAATAGAAAACACGGATTCCCCATCGATATTCCAGATGATTTTCACTAGGGATTTCCTCCTCTTTGCCTTACTGGCTAGTTTCTTTATACCCTTAATCCTACTCGGTTTGGTTCTTTTCAAACATCGATGCAGCTTACATTTCAAGCAGTAATCTTACATTTTCGTCATGAATGTGCTAATATTTTCCCAAAAACCAAAAAGCCACCCCGCTAGTATAGCGAGGCAGCTGATTTAGCTTTTATTATTAAGATTTCACGGATCCGACCATCATCCCTTGAATGAAGTGTCTTTGCAAGAACGGATAGACAAGCAGGATTGGGATCGTCGCCACAACAATGACCGCCATCTTAATCCCTTCCGGAGAAAGAACAAGCATTAATTCTGAAGAAACATCCGATTGGCCAAACTGGTCTGTAAATACAATTTCTCTTAATCGCACCTGCAGCGGTATCCAGTTTCGATGGTCGATATAGAAAACAGCTTCGGCATAACGATTCCAATGACCTACCGCATACATGATGCCCATTGTCGCCATAGCGGGTTTAGACAGCGGCAGTACAATGTTCCACAATATCCTAAACTCCCCGCAGCCATCAATTCTAGCAGAATCCAACAATTCCGACGGCAAGTTGAGAAAAAAGGATCGCATAACGAATAGATTAAAAGCGCTGATCGCCATAGGAAGCATCAAAGCCCAGAGGGTATTGAGCAGTCCGAGCTGCTTCACCAGCAAATAATTCGGAATTAACGGAGCGCTGAAAATAAGTGTAAACAGCACCATGATCAGAATGGATTTGCGAAACAAATACTCTTGTCTGGATAAAGGGTAAGCAAGCGTTGTTGTCATAAACAGATTGATCAATGTTCCAAATACGGTAATGATGACACTATTCCGAAAACCAATCCATATGGTTGGATCCTGAAGAATTAGCTTATAGCTTCCGAGTGTGAACCCAACCGGCCAAAGTGCAACCTTTCCTGCGTTAATCGCGACGTTATTGCTTAAGGATTGCGCAATAATATGAATAAGAGGAAGTATCATACTGAGTCCGAGAGCCGCTAACAATATGATGTTGAATATATTAAACATTTTATGACCTTTTGTCATAATCATCGTGAACTGCCTCCTGTCTCCTTCCGGATCAATACAATCCTTCGCCGGTCATCTTTTTGCTGAATGTGTTGCTGAGCGTAATCAAGGCTAGACCTACAACTGATTTGAACAATCCAATGGCCGTCGTGTAGCTATACTGACGGTCAACCAGTCCAGACCGGTATACAAACGTATCAATAATTTCTCCATTCTCATTGTTAAGCGGGTTAAGAAAAACGAAAACGCGCTCAAAACCAAAATCGAGGAAGTTGCCGATATGAAGCAGGAACAAAATCACAATCGTTGGCAAAATACTTGGAACGGTGATGGAAAATACTTGCCGAACGCGGCTTGCCCCATCAATTTGGGCGGCTTCATACAGATCGGGATTAATCCCTGCAATAGCTGCTAAATAGATGATGGTTCCCCAACCGCTATCCTTCCATATCCCGGATGTGATCATAATCGTACGAATGTAACTATTTTCCCCCATGAAGTAAATCGGCTCGATGCCAAATAAAGAGAGTAGATGATTGACGATTCCCGTCGAAGGCGACAGTACGCCTACAACAACCCCGCCGACGATGACCCACGACAAAAAGTGCGGCATGTAAACGACGGTTTGAACAATCCTCTTATACGCCATCATCCTTACTTCATTGATCAGTAGAGCCAAAATAATAGGAACCGGAAAGGCGAAAACCATATCGTACAAACCGATTAATATCGTATTTTTTAAAATCTGCAGGAATTCCGTATACGTGAACATTCGCTGGAAATTATCCAGGCCAACCCACGGACTCCCCTTTATCCCTTTGAAAATATTGTAGTTTTGGAAGGCGATCACCGAACCCATTAACGGGATATATTTAAACAGCAAAAAATAAATAATTCCCGGCAATGAAATCACATATATCGGCCAATGTTTTCGCATAAAAGCCCACTTCTGACTCCGCGATGAGAAATTGTAAATCGTTCGATCGGATGGCTGAATTTTACTGGCCATGTTTTCCTCCCCTTCATGCATGCTACATCAAATGTACTTCTTTATCTTACAAGGGTTGTAAGCAGGTAGCGATGGTGAAACTTACTGCGCTTTGTGTTTTTTTACGATTGAAAATAGGGCATTAAATCTCGATGCCGTAACGCTTGGCAGCACTTCGATACAGCCAATCCTCCGCAATAGGATAGGCTGTGTCTTGATCAATCCAGCCCGCTTCGATTTGGTTCCAGAGGAATTCGGCCACCAGCCGTTTGATCACCGCAATTTTGCCGTAGCTCCACTCCATCGAGCGGGCATCCGACACGATCAGCGAGCTTTTGATGGCTGGAAGCGCTTCTAGCCTGTACTGCATGCTGTCCCGGTACGTGCTTGCCCGGAAGTTAAACCACCAATGACCACCGACATGAACATTCGGGAAATTCCATGCCGCCTGCACGATATCCAGATTGTTCAGCTCAGTGGCTACCACTAGCTCAAACGTGCAGGCATACGTTTCAAATAAAGCCGACAGCTTCAGGATACGAGACGGGTCATTCGCTGGAACAGCAGTTCCGCACCACGATCGCTCAACCCCAAGAAACAACTGAAGCAGCATGCCTCTTTGCTCGACAGCCGCACATACCTCGTGCAGAAGCATCATCAGAATCTCGTCTTTGGTGCTGCCTTGCTCAATGACTACTTTGCGGTTGGCACTCGCTTCATATGCAGGCAGCGTCGTCATGATGCCCTTGCAGCCGTCATCTTTGTACTTGTCCAACAATTCCGCCAGCTTCTCACGCGCGTGCGTGAATGCTGCTGCTGGGTCATCTGACGATGCGATCTCTTTGACCCAGCCGCCTAATTTCCCATCAATGCGCGGAATCAGAATCGCATTCTGCTTCATCCCCTGGAACTCCGCATGCTCCGGGATATTCACAACGAATCGGCGTGCCTGCATGCGATCTGCCACCTCTTGCGCCCAGCCGGCGCTTCGTGCGGACTTCCGAACAGCAGCGTCGGCTTCCCGAATGGAGGCTGCGTCCTGGATCACAATCCCGTACAAATCTTTGAAAATATGGGTGAATGCTATATTCATCAATGTGTTTCGTGTTCCATGGTAAGCTTCCAAAAATGCCGCTATCCGCGTTTCCTCGGGAAGCTCCATCGGGTCATCTGGATAACCTGCCGCCTGCATCTCGCGAAAGAGCCAGAAATAGTGGGCAATCTCCCAGAAATCTGCGGCACAGAGCCGATCCCCCACAAGATGAGTGTGTGTATCCAAAACAGGCAGTCCCATGATATGCTCCGCGAACGATTCTCTACTCGTTTTTATCCCGATACTCATTCCTTTTGCCTCCTCTAATTACAACTATCATCTGATGGTACAATGAGGGCATTATCTGTACCATGGGCTATCTTCCGCAGGGTTGTGATTTTTTATGGTGTTGGTGGTCTATAAGGGAGAAAACAAAAAAACACCAAAAGGACTTCAAGTCCGATTGGTGTTCTCTGATTTGCTGCCGTCACCCTGCAAGAATTTGATCAATAAGGTTCAATTCTTCTTCGGTAAAATTCGGCTGCTTCAATGCCGCTATATTATCATCCAATTGCTTCACTTTGCTTGCTCCTATTAGCGCAGAAGTCACATGCCCTTTGCGAAGAACCCAGGCCAATGCCATTTGAGCCAGACTTTGTCCTCGTTCTTGAGCTAATTTGTTAAGAAGACGCGACTTAGCTATCTTTTCTTCCGTAATATCCTCTGGTCTTAAGAAGACACTTCCCCCCGCTGCACGGGAGTCCGCCGGAATGTTATCCAAATACCGATCCGTCAGAAGCCCCCGAGCTAGCGGACTGTAAGCGATCGACCCAACGCCTTCTCTAGCCAGCAGCTCTTGCAGGCCTTGCTCCAAGCGTCGTTCGAACATCGAATAGTGGACTTGATGAATAATGAAAGGAGTCCCTTGGTTCTTCAATAGACGGACGGCTTCCTCCGTCTGCTCCGCATTATAGTTGGACACCCCAACGTAAAGCGCTTTTCCCTGACGAACAGCCTGATCTAGGGCTCCCATCGTTTCTTCCAATGGCGTTTCGGTATCAAAGCGGTGCGAATAATAAATATCGACATAGTCCAGGCCTAGTCTTTTCAAGCTTTGGTCGAGGCTGGCGAGCATGCTTTTACGAGAGCCGCGCTCCCCATAAGGGCCGTCCCACATACGGTAGCCAGCTTTGGTCGCAATGATCAGCTCATCGCGGTACGGAAGTAGATCTTTTTTCAAAATTTGCCCAAAAGTCTCTTCAGCCGAGCCTGTCGGCGGTCCATAATTATTCGCAAGATCAAAATGCGTGATGCCCAGATCAAACGCATGCCGCGCCAAAGCTCTGCTGTTCTCGAACACATCGACGCCACCGAAATTATGCCATAACCCGAAGGAGATTGGCGGCAGCTTAAGGCCGCTTCGTCCCGTGCGATTGTACGGCATTTCCGTGTAGCGATTTTCATTAGCCAAATAGTTCATTCGATTTACCTCCCAGAAATAGACGAGCGTCCTTGCAGCACCGGATGCCGGAAGACCAGGCTCAAACCGTTTCCTCATGCTGTTGATTCTTATGTCGGTTCGGGCCTGCATGGCACCATATCGTAACAATCGGATCGTCCTCGCTTGAATGGAGGTGATGATCCTCACCAGGCTCAACAATGATGATATCGCCGGTAGTCACCGCAATATGCTCGCCGTTAATCTCCATCGTTCCGGTTCCTTGCATAATGACGAACGCTTCACAATCTCCATGGACATGATAGTCCCTTCCATCCGGCCCGTCATTCGTATGACTGCGTTCTCCCCGCTTCGCGAAAGAAAGACCGCCTGAAGATAAATAAGCGCCTGGCAAAACATCCTGCAAAATATGACCGTTCTTCTTCTCCTGCAAATCGCTTAAACGCAGCTTTTTCATGGGTCATTCCTCCATTTTCAAACGGTAAAGGCGGCTTCGGAAATCGCCTTTCCAGATTGGTAAATTAAGACCTATATGCATCAATTCGTCACCGCCGAAGCATTCTACTGTCTCATCCGCTGCATCTGCATCGAACAACTGATAATTGCTTCCTGCTTCCAAGCCCTTAAGCCGCAGCTTTTTAAGCGGTGCATTCGGTTCTGACAGCACTTGGAAATAAGCGACCAAAGCTTCCTTCCGATCTTCTGAAACAAACATCCAAGCTGCATCGACGCCATGAAAAGGAGAACTCAATCGGTAAAACTCTCCGAATTGGATCAATGGCCGCAGTTCTTTATAAAGTGCAACTTGCTGCTTCACGGCTTCCTTTTCTGCTTCTGTCAAAGTGGTCAAATCCATCTCATAGCCGAAATTGCCCGACATGGCCACATGACCCCTTATATCCAGCGGCGTCGTGCGATGCACTTGATGGTTAGGCACCGCGGAAATGTGGGCGCCCATCGTGCTGATCGGATAAACGATGCTCGTTCCATATTGAATTTTCAACCGTTCCACAGCATCCGTATTATCGCTCGTCCATGTCTGCGGCATATAGTAGAGCATGCCGGGATCGAATCGGCCGCCGCCGCCGGAGCAGCTTTCGAACAGCACATGGGGGAAAGCGGAAGTTACCCGCTCCATGACCTCATATAGCCCAAGCATATAGCGGTGGGCCGTCTCGCGCTGCCGCTCCGGCGGGAGCTGAGCGGAACCTATTTCCGTCATGTTTCGATTCATGTCCCACTTAACATATGTGATCCGGCTGCTTGCAAGAATATCGCTCATGACCGTTACGATGTAATCCCTTACATCTTGACGCGAATAATCCAGGATGAGCTGCTGTCTCGCTTCCGTCCTGCGCCGGCCAGGCACGTGCAGGCACCAGTCTGGATGCGCGCGATACAAATCACTGTCTGGGGATACCATCTCAGGCTCAAACCACAGACCAAACTCCAAATCTTGACCATTCACTCGGTTTGCCAAATCGGGCAGTCCCTCTGGAAGCTTGTTGTGATCAACAAACCAATCACCAAGCGAGCTCTTATCGTTGTCTCGTTTGCCGAACCAGCCATCGTCCAGTACGAGAAGTTCAAGACCAAGCTCCTTGCCAACTTTGGCAAGCTCCACGATTTTAGCCGCATCAAAGTTAAAATAGGTCGCTTCCCAGTTGTTAATGAGAATCGGTCTGTGACGGTCACGGAATTCCCCACGGCATAATCGTGTGCGGTACAGCTTATGATAGGTGCGCGACATCCCGCCAATGCCTTCCGATGAATAAACGAGAACAGCCTCAGGCGTTTGAAAGGTTTGCTGTGCTTCTAGAAGCCACGAGAAATCAAACGAGTTAATCCCCATGACAACGCGCGTTGTTCCGTAGGGGTCCACCTCCGCTTGGGCAACAAAGCTGCCGCTATACACCAGACTGAAGCCGTAGGCATCGCCATGATCTTCATCCGCTTGCTTAGAAAGCAGGGCCATAAAGGGATTGAGCGAATGGCTGCTGCTTCCCCGGCGGCTCTCAATCACCGACCCGCCTGTCACAATTGGGCGGCGCTGGATATGACGCTCGCGCGCCCATGTGCCTGACAAGTGAAGCATATCCAAGTCGCAATGAGCTAGATCCAGGCCAAAGCTTAAGGCTCTGAGCAGCTTGATCGGCCGACTCCCCACATTTACAAACCTTACAGAACGTGTTATTACATCGAAATCGCGAAATACGGTGTACGTAAGAATTACTTTCAAACCAATCGTTTGATCGATCAGCGTGATATCCATACTCTCTGCTTCTCGTTCATCTTCTACATAGGTTGCCGGCAATCCTTCCAGCTGTGGCTTACCGGCATAAATCCGGTGGGACTCATAGAGGAGTTCGCTGACAGTCGTTCCGTCATCCATCTGAACTTGATAGGCGGGAACACGAAAATCACTGCCCCCATATGCCGGAAATTCCTGCGGCAGCGTGTCCAGCGACAGCGTTAGATCATTCGGATCGGTCGAAGGCGAGAAAGAACAACGACGGCGTATAGCCAGCAAGCCTCCCAAATGGCTTCCCCTTACCCTGCGTCCCCAATGCACGTGAGCAAGATATTTCGATTTCATCAATTGCATGATATAGCTGGATGACTTTCCTTGAAGATGGAAAGTTTGTGAAGCCGCATCGAAGACAATCCCCATACCCCGCATCTCCTCCGTATCTGTTAAATTTTCACATGTTTCCAAGCCATGCGTTTAAACCTAAAATAAATCAAATTTGAACGCAAATATTGATCGCAGGCCACAGCACTCCATAAGCCGAACATGCCCCACTCAAAGATATAAACAAACAAGTAGCTGAGTAAGACCCTTACTCCCCATACGCCGATTAAAGTGGAATATAAGGGATAACGCGTATCTCCGGCTCCTCGCAACGCTCCACCCAGAACAAACTGCGAGATTTGAGAAACTTGAATGAAGCCGACAATCCGCAGAGCCCACGAACCTTCACGAATGATCGTTTCGTCACTCGTATAAAGTCTAAATATATGAGGAGCGAAGATGATAAATGCAGCTCCCATGATGCCGCCCAGTAGCATGCCGTACTTCCTGACTTGCCATACATACCGCTCGGCAAGATCAGGCTTGCCCACGCCAAGCGTCTGACCAACTAATGTAGAAGCCGCTATAGCAAATGCAGCCCCCGGCATGAAGGAGATGCCGATGATACTCGTCACAATTTGTGAAGCTGCAACTGCAACCATCCCCAGTCCTGCACAAATTTTGACAAAGGTCATAATGCCCAGACGCATAATAAGCTGCTCAAGACTCGTCGGGATGCCAATTTTCAACATACGGAGAACCATCTTGGTATCCAAACGGCTAATATCTGTCAAACCGATACGGACGGCAAATCTTCCGCTGAACATGACCGCTATGAAACAGACCATAGCCCCGGCCTGCACCAGTAAGGTGGCAATGGCAGCCCCTGTGACGCCCATTTCCGATGCTCCGAGATGCCCATAAATCAACACAAATCCGAGAGAAATGGAAAGGCAGCCCGATAATACATTAATTTTCATCGGAGTCCGAGTATCCCCAGCCCCTCGTAAGATAGCGGACAAGGCGGATGAGATCGAAGAAAAGCCAATAGATAGAAACATCAACCTCGCATATGTCAAACCATATTGGACGACCTCCGCATTCGCTCCCATCAAGCGCAGCATATCTTCCGCACAAGTAACGCCAAGCAGTACGATGATAATAGACAGCAGGGAACCGAGCAGGAGCGACTGCCCAGCAGCTCGGTTCGCATCCGTCATCTGTCCCGCTCCAGTGGAACGGGCGACAATAACCGTCGTCCCCGTATTGAGCGCCGCAAAAACGACAGTCATTAATAAATAAGGCTGGCTCGTTAAGCCAACTGCCGCAACAGCAGTCGCTCCCAAGTGACCAACCAGAATCATCATTACCATTTGCGTAATATTTATCAGCAGCATCTCTGCCAAAGATGGGCCTGCCAGCCCAAAAATGATCCGA
This sequence comes from Paenibacillus ferrarius, assembly GCF_002027705.1. GTDB lineage: Bacteria > Bacillota > Bacilli > Paenibacillales > NBRC-103111 > Paenibacillus_E > Paenibacillus_E ferrarius. The sequence continues at coordinate 110,937 of NZ_MBTG01000002.1, forward strand.
CGAACAGCCTTTTCATCTTGTGGATCAATCGTAACAGCTTCGCTCTTGTCGAACTTTAACCCTGAACTCATGGCCGGCCCGCCATTAGATGTTCCATCCAGGCAAGTAAGCTTTCGTATTGCGCAGCATCTGATCGAACAACACCTCAGCCTGATTCACATCCATATTCACCAGGGGATCATTCACGAATGCATGAAACGCCAGCCCTTTGTCCTTTTGGAGAGCAGCCTTCAGAATAAGCTCCTGATTCATCGCATGACGAAGCACCAGATTATTCACTTCCATCGGAAGCTCACCTGCATAAACAGGGCGCAAACTGTTCGCGGAGAACTCAGCATTCGTCTCTACAACAACACCCAACGGCATATTTTTCATTTGCCCCACATTAGGAACGTTGATATTGGTAACAAAACGCTGCAAGCCGATCAGACCTTTCAGCTGTCTAACTTCTTCCTCTCCTGACGCCTTAAGTGGAAGCTTTTCTTCGCCGCTAAGCAGCTTGCCATAAAACAGCTCTGTTGCTGCATGCTTTTCGACACGGCTTTGTACCGTCGTTAATCCAAACTTCCATGCGCGAACCGTTTCCGCGTCTTTCATATACCAAGGAGGCATGAACTCCGCCAAGTGACGGTCTCCTGCCGCTGCAATGACGCCATATCGCCGAAACAAATCAAACTTCACGCGGTTGGCTGCTGTATAAGTGTTCGTCATCCATGCATCTTTGTTGTGCTCGAAGCCGGATTCAAAATATTTATCTACAAACTTCCGATACATGGGAATTAAGTCCATATTCTGATAAGTTGCTTGATCGACCCATGTAAAATGATTAATGCCAAGCACATTCACTTTCACTTCATCGCGATGTACGCCTTCTATCCCTTCCATATCGCGCAGCATGCGAATCAAAAGTCCCTGCGTTCCAAAAATCTCATGGCAGCACCCAAGCGCTTTAATTTTAGGAAACACCTCAAACAATGTTCGCGTACAAAGGGTCATCGGATTCGTATAGTTGAACACCCAGGCATCCGGCGAGAATCGCTCAATGGCTTGGGCAATTTCCACATACATGGGAATCGTGCGCAGCGCTCTGACCAGTCCACCGGGACCAGTCGTGTCCCCCACGGCTTGATAGATCCCATATTTCTCTGGTTCATGAACATCCGATTCCATTTCGCGGAACGTTCCAGGAAGGATCGAAATGAACACAAAGTCGCATCCGCTCAGCGCCTCTTGGAGCGTCGGATAAGCCTTATACGTCCATTTGGACTTCGCTTCTGGGTAGTCAGCAACCGAGTTGCCCAATTTCTCATTATTTTTGGCCTTGTGATAGTCAAGGTCATACAAACGAATCGTGCCGGACAATTGATCATCAAGCGCCAAATCAGCAATCAGATTTTTGGCCCAATACATAGAGCCGCCACCAATATAAGCGATTTGGATTCCGCTGACCTTCTCATTCGCAAATTTCATGTTGCCCTCCTCATTGACTTCCCATTTCTCATCTTGGCTGAATCATCGTCCATACGTTATCAGTATAGAAAACAATTCCACAATACGGCATGGCAAAAATTAAGTGAGGTTGTGGTTTTTTACACTTTTCAACAAACCGGAGAGCTTTTTTCAACAACTGGGGCGGCGGTTTATTTGCGGAGAGATGGGGGTTGGTGGGGGGGCTTAAGGGGCTGTCCCAAGAGGGGATCAGTCTATGAACGCATGGAGCTTCTATTGGTGGAAAACGATGGAACTTGGAGCGAATAAGAGTCTCTGGTTATTTGACGCAGAGTGGAGGTCATGTTCGCAGCTCCTAGATTCTGAAAAGCCTGCGAAAGTACAGGCTTTCTCGACCAAATCGTGTGAAAACATGGGAAAGCCTGCGATTGTGCAGGCTTTTTAAGCTTTTTCATTCTGGATTCGAAAAAAGGTCTCAAAAAGATGCATTATCGCAGGCTTTTTACTATTTTGCTGGTTCTCAAGAACAAAAGGATGCATTATCGCAGGAATTATGCGAAATATCCGGACGAGTCCGAGGAATTCTGCCAGCATGAGCAGAACCAAGCCATTCAACTCAAGCCGCCGGTGGTGGTGTTGGTGGTGGGGCTGGTGATGCTAGTGAGTGGTGGTCGTGCTGCTGGTGCTGGGATGCTACTGGTGTTGGTCGTGCTGCTGGTGTTGGTCAAGCTGCTGGTGCTGGGATGCTACTCGTGCTGGTCTTGCTGCTGGTGCTGGGATGCTACTCGTGCTGGTCGTGCTGGTCGTGCTGCTGATGTTGGTCAAGCTACTGGTGCTGAGATGCTACTGGTGTTGGTCGTGCTGTTGGTGCTAGTGATGCTAGTTACGCTGGTCGTGCTAGTGGTGCTGGGATGCTACTGGTGTTGGTCGTGCTACTGGTGCTGGGATGCTACTAGTGTTGGTCGTGCTGTTGGTGCTGGGATGCTACTAGTGTTGGTCGTGCTGTTGGTGCTAGTAATGCTAGTTACGCTGGTCGTGCTAGTGGTGCTGGGATGCTACTGGTGTTGGTCGTGCTACTGGTGCTGGGATGCTACTAGTGTTGGTCGTACTGTTGGTGCTGGGATGCTACTAGTGTTGGTCGTGCTGTTGGTGCTAGTGATGCTAGTTACGCTGGTCGTGCTAGTGGTGCTGGGATGCTACTGGTGTTGGTCGTGCTACTGGTGCTGGGATGCTACTAGTGTTGGTCGTACTGTTGGTGCTGGGATGCTACTAGTGTTGGTCGTGCTGTTGGTGCTAGTGATGCTAGTTACGCTGGTCGTGCTAGTGGTGCTGGGATGCTACTGGTGTTGGTCGTGCTACTGGTGCTGGTCGTGCTACTGGTGCTGGTCGTGCTGCTGGTGCTGGTGGCGGTAGAGGTGGCGGGACTATCCGCAAGGGGATCCGCATATGAACTGAACACTTCCTAACTAACATTACAAAACGCCTCCAAACCACCATTCACGGCTCACCGATTTTGAAAACCTGCAAAAGTGCAGGCTTTCTCGATCAAATCATGTGAAAACATCAGAAAACCTGCGATTATGCAGGCTTTTTAAGCTTTTCCATCCTGAAATCAAAAAAAGGCTTCGAAAGGATGCATATTCGCAGGATTTTTAAGCTTTTCCATCCTGAAATCAAAAAAAGGCTTCGAAAGGATGCATATTCGCAGGATTTTTACTATTTTGCTGGTTCTCAAGAGTAAAAGGATGCATTATCGCAGGAATTTTGCGAAATATGCGGACTAGCCTGAGGCAATATGCCAACATGAGCAGAATCAAGCCAATCAAGCGACTCCAGCCACCCTACCATGAAAGTGTGTATAAATAGAAAGACAGGTATAACCCAGCTGCCAGCCGTCTTTCCGAAAAAACGCAATTTTTCGAGTTCTGGTGGTATTTGTATGGTGCTGGTGCAGTGCAGGTGTGGTGTTTGTATGGTGTTGTTGCGGTATTAGTACGGTGCTGGTGTAGTGCGGTATTAGTACGGTGTCGGTGCAGTGTTGGTGCGATGTTGGTGGTATAGAAGATAATGCTGGTAGTAGAGGTGGCGTGACTCCCCCACAAGAGTATCCGCATATGAACTGAACGCGTCCCGACTAATATTACTTAACGCCTCCAAAACCACTGCGAAAGTGTGAATGGAGGCGTTGTGTGAAGGCAGGTTACTAATCCAAAAATGGCTTTTGGGACTGCCCCATTTTGCCGCAGAGTTGAAGAATAACTCGCACCTCCTAGATAGAATTAGAGGCCTTCGAGACTTCTATTTGCCGAAACGGCGAGGACTGGAGCCGAAAAAGTGAACGAGCGCTACAGCAACCGCAGTAAGCGTAGAATTGTAAATCGGTTGCGCACGAACAGCGCATCTTGCAGTGACGCCTCTACGAGCTCGGGTTCTACGCCGAGCTGCTCGGTCGTCACTGGTCCCTGCACAGCCTCGAGCCAAGCACTCAGCTGCTCGGAGGCTGGGACCGCTTGGGCGATGGCTTGCACATCGCCCCACTTTTGGACGATGCGCGCCTTCAGCGCTGCCGCATCAACGCCTTGGCCATTCGCCGGGAAATTCTCGGCGATGACTTGCTCGGCCATGGCCCCATAGGCTTGCCGGATGCGCTTCGCATCCGTAAGCTCGCTGGGGGCCTGGCTTTGCGCTAGGCGCGCGGCGGCGTCGCGCCATGCAGCAGCGCCCGGCGACGCTGCTGCAGAAGCACCATCTCCCAATAATGGGAGAGATGGTGCTCAGCCCCCGAGGCCGGCCGCGAGTGGCCGACGAGGAGCATGGAAAGGCCGGATAGAATCAGGCCTTCCGTCAGCTTTAACAAGCCGAGATCGGTGCGCTGGGCGATCTCTTCCACGTGAGCCGTGCACATCTCCACGGCATCCCGTGTTAAACGAGCGCTCAGCTCGCAGTAGTGCTCGTCAAGCAGAACCCGGCCGAGCGACCAATCGGCTAGTGAAGTGTGCTTGCCGAGCATATCGCCGAAGCCGGCCGCGATCATCGCCTGCGGCGCCTCTGCCAGCAGTGCGAGATCGGCGAAGATCGCCTCCGGCGCGCTGGCAGGGATCGTCATCTTGAAGCCGCGAACGATCAGCGGCGCTCCCACAGACGCGAAGCCATCGACGGAAGGGGCCGTCGGAACGGACAAGAATGGCCGCTTCGTCCGATGGGCAACGAAACGCACAATATCGTGGAGGGTCCCCGATCCTACGGCGATCAAGACCTCTGAGGAAAGCGGCGTATCCAGCAATGTCTGGACGATCGATCGCTTCTTCATCCGCGGCGACTTCCCCCATCGCGTTCTCACGAATCACGCTAAGGCTAACCTTGATCTGCGCATTTTCCAGCCATTCGCGCAGCTTCCCGCCTGCAACCTCATACGTTCTAGTATCCGCAACGAGCGTGACTTCACGATAGCCGTTTTCGTTCAAATAATGAGCCACCTGCTTCATGGCATCACGCTCTATCACGATACGCCGTATCGGAATTTCATGCTGCTGCCCACACCCGCAATCTATTTTTCTTCCCAGCCACGTATTTAAAATCTCACTCATCTGCACACTTTCCTTCCACCTGAACATTTGAAAAGTCCTGAGCTTCCTCCAACATGTACGTACAACTAAATATACCCCCTATTCTAGCAAATTCCATGCTATAATGATACACATTCTGACTGCCAAACTAGCAGTGAGAGGAGAGTAGCTAGATGCCTATCCAAACAGAAACGGAGCTATATGCTCCGATTAAACAATATTTCGAGCAGCTGGGCTATACGGTTCGGGCTGAGATCAAGCACTGCGATTTAGTCGCGATACGCGGGGACGAGCCGCCAATCGTGGTAGAACTCAAAAAAAGCTTCAATATCCCGCTTCTTGTGCAAGGAATTGACCGCTTGCGTCTGACAGACCAAGTGTATGTCGCTTTTGAGCTTCCCAACAAAGGCCGCGCCCCTCATCGTCTGCAATGGGAGGATGTAAGGCGTCTGTGCCGAATGCTCGGCTTGGGCGTTCTGACCGTTCAATTCTACAAACGCAAAAAGCCCGCAGTTGACCTCGTCTGCGAGCCTAGTCCTTATATGCTGCGCCACAATAAGCGGGCGGCTTTGCGTGTCGTTACGGAGTTTCATGAACGCAGCGGCGACTACAATGTCGGCGGCAGCTCGAAGCTGAAGCTGATGACCGCCTACCGTGAGAAGTCCCTCCACTGTGCTTATCTGATGCGCGAGCACGGCCCTTTAAGTCCCCGTCAATTACGCGATTTCACGAGTAATAAAGCCGTAAGCTCGCTGCTTCAAAAAAACTATTACCGCTGGTTTATCCGCCAAAGCCGCGGCATCTATCATATTACGCCAGCAGGCGAGAAAGCTTTAACCGAATATGCGCATGTTGTTGCTGCTTATTCGGCAGCAGCGGATGACTCGGCCATCCGTCCGACGATCTAAGAGCGGACAATAACCCGATTTACATTCGTTTCTTCTTTCAGCATCGTAAGTGCCTTATTCATCCAGATAGCAGCTTGTGCGCCTTCGCCCATGGCGATGGTCACTTGCTCCGCATGAACGCCCACATCGCCGGCTGCCCAGAGGAATGGCACACTTGTCATTTTGCTCCGGGGATCGGTCATGATGTGGCGATTCTCCATGCGCTCCGCGCCAAGCTGCCGCGCCAAATCCGACTTCACTTCATTCCCGCCGAAAGCAATGAAACCTCGCTCAGCTTCGATTCGTTCGCCATTTGCCAGCAGTACTCCGCGGAAAGCACCTTGAGCTTCCTCAGCAATAACCTCTTGAATATCTGCTAGAACATAGGTAACTCTCTTTTGCCTCAGCTGTTCAAGCAGCTCTTTGCTGATGACACGATGCCCATGATTCACATAAATCAGCTTGTCCGTACGATCGCTAAGCTTCACAGCCATGCCCGCTCCGGCATCACCTGATCCCATTACAATCGTCTGCCTATTTCTAATTTCATAACCATCGCAGTCCGGACATACATAAACGGTCAAACCAAGACATGCCTTCAGCTTGGACAGCTCCGGCATTCGATCCATTAAGCCTGTTGCGAGAAGCACAGTTGGAGCTTCATAGCTCTTGCCTGACTTGCCCCAAAGCTCAAAACCATCGCCGGGCTTTCCTTTATTCACGGCCTGAACGACTTCATCTATAACAAATGAGACTCCCAGCTTCTCGGCTTGAAGCTTTCCCAGCCGCCGAAGTTCGTCTCCGGATACGCCGTCCGGCCAACCTAATAAGTTATGATAGCTTTTGCAAAGCGTAGAACGGCCATAACCGGCGTCAAGAACAAGAACACGATGTTCATACCTGCCCAGCTGAATAGCTGCTTGAAGTCCTGCTATGCCGCCGCCAACAATCAGACTGTCGTATTGTTCCATAATTGCGTCCCTCTTCTCCTATCTGCTCTTACCTAGGATATCCGTGTTATGACGCTTTCATGCTCTTGGCTATTTATTGTTAATGGACCACACTAACCCGATCTGCGTCATCGCCGCGATCATCAGAATCCAAGGAATTAAACCGCCATCCAAATTGCTGCCAAAAGAAATCAAACAAATAATTGAAATGACACGACCGACATTCAGGAAAAACTCGCGAACAACGACACTTTCGACTTTTAATTCCCCTTTAAGCGGAAGCTTAGCGATAAGACCGTAGTAATATCCAGTCATCGTATTCCCTTGCAGTGGGGAGAAAATCGAGTATAAGATCATAAAGCCAACTACCGACCACACGTTAATACTTCCCATCAGCAAAGAGACACCAATCAAGTAGCCTACGGTCGAAATGATTAAGTAAAAACGAGCTTTGCTCGCATTCGCGTATTTCGATATGAAAATCCCCGTAACGATGCTTAAGCTGGAGTAAAGCACGCCTAAGTAGCCCACGATATCTTCTCGCGGCATCACTTTAAACAGAAGAATATTGGGCAGGAAAAGCATCGTGCCCTGCAGCAATCCAATTCCGAAGAAACCAAGCAAAGCTTTGAGCCATGCCCGTTCTTTTTTCATGAGAAGGCCAGTCAGCTTCAAATAATAAACGCGATGATGCCCGCCAGAGGCTTTTATTTTCAAAGAAATCAATGCGGCCAGTAAGAACATGACAAAAGCAATACCGAATACAATGGTATACCCGCTTAGCCCCTCTTTTAAACGGATAATGAGCCCTGCAAGCGCAGGCCCTGCCAAAGTCGCCACTGTGAAAAAAATCATATTAAAAGCGAGATACCGAATCCGGTTCTGCTCGGTTGATACATCGTACATCAAGGTTAAATAGCCGACCCAGTAGAAAGCGCTTGCCAAACCATTAAAAATAGCAAACAACACATAATATTCGACTAATCGCTCTTGAGCAATAATAACACTCAGGTAAAATAAACCGACCAGCATAATGCCAAGCCGATAGGAAACCATGCGGTCTTTCTTCTTGATCATCCACCCGCCAATCGCAAAACCAATCGGGGTTAAGATGTAAACAATCATACTGTATGTACCATTCACAACAACGCTATGCGTCAGCCGCCATAAATACAAATTCAAAAAAACCCCCGACATCGAAGCGCCGAATTGAAAGGTAGAATGGATAATAAGTGAAATAACTGCCTCTGAAGATAACTGTTTCTCACGCGGAAGAGAATTTCCTCTGCTTTGCAGCCAATTCCTTATTCTAATATTCATCGTAGTCGTAGACCCCCAGTCGTTCTCTTTATTGTAACAGCCATTGCCGTTCCTGTTAAACAGCAAAAAGCCTCAGCATTGGCGCTGAGGCTTTGTTACCGCTCATTAGAGGCTTACTTCTTAAGGCTATCCCATGTTTTCTGGAATTCATCCAGCATTTGATCTTTTGTATACTTCTTCGCGACATAACCTTGCATGATATCGCCGAATTTTTTACTGGAAGCTTCGCCGCCTGGGAATTTGAACCAGTTCCAGCTAAGTGTTTTGCCAGCTTTGCTGTAAGTGATAATGTCTGCTGCTAAAGGTCCAAGAACTTTTTCGTCAGCAGGAATCGTTTTGAAAGCTGGGATGAATTTGAATTCATCTGTAATGTATTTTTTACCTACATCGGAGCTAACCATCCAGTTCAAGAACTTTTTCGCTTCGTCTTTTACAGCTGAGTTTTTGTTGATAACCCAGTTGTTTGGAACGCCTACGAACAATTTATCATTGGATGCAGCATCATCGTTGATCGGCATTGGCAAGAAGCCAATTTTGATGTCTGGATTTGTTTTGGTAATTTGAACTTGTGTCCAGTTACCTTGTTGCGTCATAGCCGCTTTGCCTGTTGCAAAGTCAGTAACTTGTGTATTGTAATCGGTTTGCAGCGGGTTTTTGTTGCCATATTTCAATTGCAGATCAAACAGGTTGACCCATTGGTTAAATACATCGTTGCCCGGAATTTTCGCTGTGCCCTTGTTTAAGCCGTCAATGAAAGCATTTGGATCTTTCTGATAAGCAAACGGAAGGTTTACGAAGTGATTCCCAAGTACCCACCACTCGCCATAACCTGTTTCAAAAGGAGTGATTCCTTTCGCTTGCAGCTTTTTAGCAGCATCTTCCAGTTGTGTAATCGTTTTTGGCAGCTCAGTGATGCCAGCTTGTGCGAACAGGTCTTTATTGTATTGGAAGCCATAACCTTCAAGGTTCAGCGGTTGACCATACAATTTACCGTTTTTGGTCATTGGCTCTTTCGCCACATCTACAAGATCCTTCACCCATGGTTGATCGGAGAGATCTTCCAGGTTGTCGATCCATTTGTCAAGGTCGCTAAATCCGCCGTTGTTGAAAATATCCGGTTTGTCGCCGGAGTTGAACTTCGCCAGCAAAGCTGCGCCGTAATCCGCGCCACCGCCAACAGTGTCAACTTGAATTTTCACGTTAGGGTTTAATTTTTGATATTCTTGCACTAATTTGCCCAATTGGTCAGCGATTTCCACTTTAAATTGGAACATTTTAATGGTTACTGGTTTGCCAGCAGCAGGAGTTGTAGTTGCAGCCGCACCTGTGGATGCAGATGGGGATGGTGTTGTTTCTGTTTTCTTGCCACAGCCTGCAACAACGACGGAAAGTGATAATACAGCAGCCATACTGATCATCGTTAATTTTTTCATTGAGGTAAAGCCTCCCTTTTTTGTGTGTACTCAGCTTACCCTGATGACGAAGGTTTTATTAGCTCGTTATCAGCTTATAATTGTATTGTAAACACTTTCTTAAACCCTTAACACGGACAATATTGAACATAAAGGTGGAAGATTTTGAACATAATAGCAGATCTGTTAACCTTTTACGGAACCTGCTGTAATTCCTTCCACAATATGTTTCTGCATTGCCAAGAAGAAAAGAACGATAGGCAGTACGCCTAGTGTCAAGCCTGCCAGAGCCAAATCCCATTGCTTCGTATACTGTCCGAAGAAGGAGAAAGTAGCCAGCGGGATCGTTCTCAAATCCGGATTATTCAATACGAGCGAAGGCAGCAGATAATCGTTCCAAATCCATAAGCTGTTTAGAATAATAATGGTTGTGGACATCGGTTTCAAAAGCGGGAATACAATCCGCCAGAACACACCGTAAGGTGAACAGCCATCTACCGTTGCCGACTCTTCGATTTCGAGCGGAATCGATTTGATGAAACCATGATATAAGAATACGTTAAGCGAAACACCGAAACCAAAGTAACAAACGACCAAACCAAGCTTGCTATCCATAAGCCCAACTTGACTAGCCACGCGAACCAGTGGGATCATGATGGACTGGAATGGAATAACCATCGCCGCTACGAAAGCAAGAAAGACCAAATTATTGAATTTGCTTGCTTTGCGGACCATGCGATAGGCAGCCATGGAGCTGATAATCACAAGTCCAACATTGCTAAGTACGGTTATGATAAGAGAGTTCAGAAATGCCGTAGGGAACTTCATAATCGTCCATACTTTTGTATAGTTATCCAAGTATAAGCTTTTTGGCAATTTCGCGGTATTCGCAGCCAGCTCAGGGAACGTTTTGAGCGAGTTTACGATGACGAAGTAGAACGGAACCAAGAACAACAGGGCGATGATAATGCCCAGAACTTCCAGCGTAAACAGGCGTCCGGTATATTTTTTGACAGAATCCATTATACTTCAACCTCCTTGCGTTTCGTATACATCACTTGGATGGTCGAAATAATGGCGACGACAATGAAGAAGATGAACGCTTTCGCAGTTCCCAAACCATACCGATTATTACGGAACGCTTCTTGATAAATATTGATGGCTAGTGATTCCGTTGAGTTGAACGGGCCCCCTCTAGTCAAGGAGAAGTTCAAGTCAAACATTTTGAATGACCACGAGATCGTCAAGAACAGACATACGGTAACAGCGGGCATGATCAGAGGAACAATGATGCTGCGCAGCACTTGCACACGACTCGCACCATCAATATAGGCTGCTTCGATCATATCCTTAGGTACATTGGACAATGCGGCAATATAGATAATCATGAGGTACCCGGCTCCTTGCCAGACGCTCACAATGACGATCGCCCAGAAGGAAGTTGTTGCATCCCCCAGCCATGGAAGCTCAAAAAATCCGATATGCGTCAAGCTTCCGAGCGTTGCAAAGCCTTTAACGAAGATGAATTGCCAAATGAAACCAAGCAGCAATCCGCCAATAACGTTAGGCATAAAGAAGATTGTACGCAGAACATTTCGGCTTTTCAATGATTGTGTCAGCAACAAAGCAAGTAAAAAGCCGACAACATTCGTGAGAACTACGTTCGTTACTGTCATACGTGTAGTGAACCAGAACGCATTGCGATAATCTTTGTCTTCAAACAAAATGTGTTTAAAATTATCCAATCCATTGAATTTCACGTTCGTGGTGACGCCGTTCCATTCGGTGAATGAATAATAGATACTCATGAAAAATGGAATTAAGACAATCAGGGTAAAGAAAACGAGTGCCGGGCCCACAAAGACCCATTGTTGCATAACTCCCGAGATGCCTTTATTAGTTTTCATGGGAATATTCCCCCTTACGATTATGTAACTTTCTTTCATTATAAATTTCTATTTCCCGCTGCAACACAGATTATCGTGATGCATTAGGTGGAATTTGTTGACCTCTCCTGCTACAATGTAGGGGAAAAACTCCAATAAAGAAACTGAGCTGATAGCCGTTGATCCGTCATAGCATGCGCAATAAATTGATTCTTTTTTTGCTTATCGCTACCTTAGTCCCTTTCATTACCTCCATCGTGGTATCCTATATGTTCACCAAGGAAAAGGTCACAGAAGACACCGTTCGTACGAATTCAGCCCTTATCTCCCAAGCCAAAATGAATTTATTAAACTATCTGAACGGCGTGGTACAAGCATCCTCCACCATCTATACAGGAATTCATCTTTCCGAGCTGGGACAGTTGTACGAAATTTTGCAACGGCAGCAAGAGATTGATTACATGAGCGATAAAGTCATTTCAAGCGGACTCCAAGTCATGTCCCATTCCATCAAGGAAATTAAACAAATTTACTTGTATGCTGAAGTCAGCAACCGCTCCTATCTCAGTGTTAACGATTTTTCAAAAAGCGTGCCTGGGAAGTATGAGAAACTTCCTCCTTTTCCTGAACAGGAAACTGTCTATATTGAAACAACACACGAAAGCAGCAGCTATGGAGTTCCAACTACAATCTATATTGCTCCTTCACCCGTACTCTCTATGCATCGCAAGCTCATGTATTCACCGAACAACACCTCGATCGGCGAGCTCATCATTGATTTTCAGTTGGATCTCGTCTCGGAGATCTCCCAGAGCGTGTACACCCATGATGAAGAGGAACTGTACATTCTAGACGAACATGGCCGCATTGTTTTTGGTCCTGACACCTCCAAATGGGGGCTCCCGCTGGAAGAAAGCTGGGGCAATGAAGCGACTCACAGTAAGCTTGATAAAGGCAGCTACGAATGGAGCAAAGGCGCCTACGCAGGAATCAATGTTTATGAAAAAATGAAAACCGATTATCTCGATTGGACGATCGTCAAACGTCTGCCTTACGAACAATTAACCAAAAATGCCAGACAACTAACATTCATTAATTCCCTTATCCTAACTTTTTTTATGTTAATCGTCATAGCGGGAACCATTTATATCAGTATCCGCTTCACAGAACCGATCAAACAATTAATTCGCTATATCACACGAATCCAAGCTGGACAGGTACAGCTAAATCAATTAACGACCGACATTGAACTAACCCGCACAGATGAAATGGGCATTCTCGCCAATCGGTTTCATACGCTTTTGCAGGATTTGAATCAAATGGTCATGCGGGAATATCGTTTGGAGCTGGCTAACAAATCCAATCAATTAATGGCGCTGCAAGCTCAGATTAATCCGCATTTTCTGAATAACGCGCTGCAATCCATTGGTACACTAGCTTTGCAGCATGAAGCGCCCAAAATCTATACGTTAATTTCTTCCCTTGCCAAAATGATGCACTACAGCATGAACACGAACGAATCCGTCGTACCTTTGCGCAAGGAAATCGATCATATTAAAGCTTATCTGGAGCTGCAAAAACAGCGTTTCGAGCATCAGTTCGAAATTATATATGAGGTGGAAGAAAGCACCAAGGATATTTCTGTTCCGAAAATGATCCTTCAACCTCTAGTTGAGAATTATTTCAAGCATGGCTTTAAACCCAGCACAACCGCTACAGGCTTATTACGGATTGAGGCAACGAAGTATATAGTAGGCGAACACGATGAATTCTTGCAGCTTATTGTTGAGGATAATGGGGTCGGGATTACGGAAGAGCGGCTTCGCGAGGTAAAAAACAGGCTAAATACCCCTTTTATCACGGAAGCAGCTTGTATTGGCCTTAGCAATGTTTTGACTCGAGTACGGTTATATTTCACGGATGACGCCCTACTGGAGATTGAGCATGCCCATCCCCAAGGTCTACGGATTGTGATCCATATACCGATGAAAAAGGGAGCAATCGAATGAAAGTTTTACTAGTCGATGATGAGAAACATGTACGCGATGCCATCCGGCTGCTTGTGAATTGGAAACAACATGGCATTGAAACCATTCTGGAAGCGCAAGATGGCGAAGCCGCCACCGAAATGGTCTTGCAGCACCATCCGGAAATCATTATGACCGACATGATGATGCCGATCATGAATGGCGTGAAACTGCTGGAATGGCTGCAGGCTTACGCGCCAGACTCCAAAACTATCGTCATCAGCGGCCATGATGATTTCTCTCTGCTTCGCCATACGTTGAAATATGGTGGAACGGATTATATTCTTAAACCGATTGATCAGGAGCAGCTGAATGAAGCTTTAGTGAAAGCCATTCAGGCTTGGATGAAGGATGAGGAGCTGCGGCATACGAGTCGTGAGCTGAATATTGAAATGAATCAGATTAAGCCCATGTACTGGGATAAGCTGCTCTCCAATTTGATTGCTGAGCCTTCTTCTTATGATGCTGCCGCTGAGCAGTTGGACAAGGAGCTTTATTTAGGCCGTCAAACCAGCCATTGCCGCGTAGCGATATTATCGTTGGACACGATGGAACGCAGTGTCAAAAACAAATTCAGCCAAAACCTGGATCTATTGCTTTTCTCGCTCATCAATATCAGCAATGAATTTCTGCTGAAAGACAGGCGCGGCTACGCTTTTCGTCACTGGAACAGTGAGAATGAAATCGTGCTGCTTCTTTGGAAGGATCAGCCGGGCGCTGAAGCCTTCCTGACTACAATTAATGAAGGGATTCGCACGGCCCTCCACACCCGCGTAGACTTCGGCATCGGCAGCTCGCATGCTTTTCCTGCTGATTTGTCCTTATCTTATCAAGAAGCCCGCATCGCTTTGCGACAACGAAATCTGAAAGCGAAAAATACCTGGATTCATAGCACGCTCAATCGGATCACGGCAACTCAGCCCACCCTGACCTTCAGCCATTACGAGGAACGCATTCAACTCGCTATACGCAGTGGCAGCTTGGACCAGATTGAACAGACTGTTCAACAGTGGATTGATTCCGTCAAGCAAAGCGAGGTCGTCACCTTGGAACAGCTTGACCATTGGTGGCGCGAATATAGTGTCATGAAGCGTCGCTGGATACAGCAATTCTTCTCCAACATTAGTGAAGACAAAGTGAAACAAATGCTTTTGGACGAGCCCACCAGCTTAATCGTTCCACTCGATGAATATGGCATTCTATCCTTGTCTCTATGGCAGCAGGAGCTGACACGGAGCATTATGCATCTCTCCAAGCTGGTGCTGGAAAGCCAGCATAAAGACAAAAACGTTATTTTTGAAATCGCGGAGTTTCTGCAAAAGCATTATCACGAGGATATCACGCTGCAGGATATTGCCAGTCGCTTTTATTTGAGCCGCGAGTACATCTCACGGAAATTCAAGCAGCAATTCGAGGTCAATCTCTCCGATTATTTGGGGGAAATTCGCATGAGCAAAGCGAAGATTCTCCTGCACAACCCGCACCTGCGCATTTCACAGGTTGCTGAGATGGTTGGGTACCAGGATGAGAAATATTTCAGCAAGGTTTTCAAGAAGTTGGAAGGCATGACACCCAATGAGTATCGAAAAACCGCGAATTCTATCTAAAATTCTGTAAAAAATATGGAATATGTTATACTACTAGACAGAGGTGATTTTCATGAACATGCCCATCGAGACGACGACTGCGAATTCGTTTCCCCGAGCTTCGAAAGCAACGAAAGCAGGGAGGAAGACGTACGTTTACTTGTTTGTGGGCTGGGTCATGCTGATCGCAATCGGAGTGGCAGCAGCAATGATGTACACAGAGCATTTGAAGCAACAAATAGCAACCGATATCGCACAGCAAACCCAGCAGCAATTGCAAGTCATTCAACAAGACTATCAGCAGCAAGTAACCGGACTGAAAGACAGTGTGAGCACCGAAATGAAAGCTTTGCAGACAAAGGTAGATTCCTTGAACGAACTGCTCGCTTTCACCAAGGACAGCGCCAACAGCAAGACGGATAACAGCAACCAGCTTTACACGCAACTTGCGGAAGTGAAGAAGAAGCTTGAAGAGCTTCAGAAGAATCTGGATGTGTTGAAGTAATGACAGGCGTTCAGCAGATTAACCGTTTTTTTCTCTTAGCGTGTGCCCCGTTCTTAGGCATGTTGATATGTCTGCTTTTCATTTCCATGAAAATTCCAATCAACCCCTTGGCGCCACTTGCTTCTGCGACATTTAATGTTCACCCAGATACGCTATCGCTCGACAGCAAGCTCACCAAAGCCAACAGTGACGCCTTGCAGACGAAGTCCATCATTCAGCAATATTTTGCTGTCTACGAAAAAAGCAACGCAGAAGTAACTGCCTTGCTCCAGAACGCCGCCGCACAAGCTGCCAAACCTGGCATCGTCTACGACGCGCGTATCACAGCCAAGCTGGGAAGCCCGATTCGGCAAGCTTCCTCAGGCAACATTGACCTTAAATTATTTTCTTTGAATGAAAGTAACTATAAAGGTTATGCTCTTAAAGTAAATCTCAAAAGCGATAAGGCCATTAAGCTCGTCCTCGGCAAGGACAAGATGGGGTCCAGTGAAACCACGCTGGAAGCCGTATCCCGTTATGGAGCCATCGCAGGTGTTAACGCAGGCGGCTTCGCCGATGACAACAAGGGCAAACGGTATCCTCTGGATACAACCGTCATGAATGGGAAGTATGTCAATGGGTTCTTTCCTACCAATAACGACACGACCTTCATCGGGCTCAACAAAGACCGCCAGCTGATTGGCGGCAAATTCAGCTCGCAGGCTGAGCTGGATAAGTTGAATCCTTGGATGGGATCAACCTTTGTACCGGTGCTTTTGAAGAACGGCAGCAAAACGTCCATCCCTTATCAATGGCAAAGTTCCCCTGCCCGTGCGGCTCGCACCGTTATGGCCAATTACAAAAACGATCAGCTTTTGTTTATCGTGACGGATGGTGTCAACGAGAGCGGCAACTCAGGAGCTACGCTGGCTGAATTGCAGGACAAAATGCAGCAATTAGGCATTGTTGATGCCTACAACCTCGATGGGGGCGGCTCTACCACCCTGGTTATGAACGGCAGCGTCATCAATCGGCCTTCCGATGGGAAGCTGAGACCGCTGGCCACGAACTTTCTATTTTTCAAATGATCGAAATTATTCACACATTATTCGTTTCTTTTTTGCGAATGGTTGGGTATAATAAGCCTTAACTATATGCAATTCGTTTACAACCCTATAGGAGGTGCAGCATGTTTGGTTTATCATCAACATTTTGGCTCGTTAACACCGTTTTTCTGCTATTTATCGTCGCTATGATGACGGCTTCCTATAACGAGGACAAAACAAAAGGCCTGTAAATGTTATATGAACGAAAGAACCTCAATCCCTTTCAAGCGGGATTGAGGTTCTTTCGTTTTTGCCGAATACGTGGCGGGCCCTGCTGCAATAATAGAAAAAGAGGCCTTCCCACAAAGATGAACCTTGCGGGAAGCCTCTGTATCTTGTTACTTCATCTAGGCTCTAACTTTGAGCACATTCATTTCCGTAACGCAATCTCCACAAATATAACGCTCTTTGAACTCGCTGACACTTTCCATACTACCACAGAACACACATTTTGGACGGTATCTTTCCAGAATGATATGGTCACCCTGTACCAAAATCTCGACAGGATCTCCTTCATTCATTTGATATCGTTTACGTAACGATTTAGGTAGTACAATACGTCCCAATTGATCGACTTTCCGAACGACTCCGGCTGGCTTCATCACAGGACATCACCTCTCTTCCGCTCTCGGTTTCCATGCTATCAATACAATAGCACATCTGTACAGACTGATACCGTTTACTATTCGCCGTTATTCAGGAAACTCCTTCTCATAACATGATGAAACTTTCTTTTCCTGAATAAATTTTCGAATCAGTCCTGCCTACATGGAAATCAAGTGCTTAATCAAGATCGGCAAAGCCGGTTTGACGCAATCCTTCGTACAGCATAATGGCGGCTGAATTGGATAAATTGAGCGATCTGACCGCATCCGACATCGGTAACCGCAGCAGCGTATCGGGATGCTGTGCCAGCAGTTCTTCAGGAAGTCCTTTCGTCTCCTTGCCAAATACAAAAAAATCGCCATCCTGAAAGGTAAAATCGGTGTAGCGCTTCTTCGCCTTCGTTGTCGCAAAGAAAAAACGATGCCCTTTATACGCCTCCAGCACCTCGTCAAATGAATCATGATACTCCAGCTTAACGGAGTGCCAATAATCTAATCCTGCGCGTTTCAGCGTTTTGTCATCGGTTTGGAAGCCCAGTGGTCTTACCAAGTGAAGATGCGTGCCTGTAGCTGCGCAAGTTCGTGAAATGTTCCCTGTGTTCGCAGGAATCTCAGGTTCTACTAATACAATATGAAAAGCCATCTCTGTCAAATTCACCTCATTCTCTATCCTATTATATGCGAAAGCGGATTGCAATTTTACACAGGGTTAACTTTATCTTAATATCTCGATGATAGAGCAATGCCATAATAGAGATATCCTTCGATAAAAGGAGCCAACCCTTAATGAAAAAGAAGATCCTAGTTGTAGATGACGAACCTTCCATCTCCATGCTTATCGAATTCAATTTGAAGCTCGTCGGCTTTGAAGTCCATTGCGTGTTCGATGGAGAAGCTGTCTTTGATGCTATTCAAACCTTTCGCCCTGATCTCATTGTACTCGACCTTATGCTGCCGAAGATGGACGGCTTTCAAGTATGCCGCAAACTTAGAAATCAGAATAACCTCGTTCCGATTATTATGCTGACTGCCATGCAGGATCTTACGGATAAAATTGCTGGACTGGATAATGGTGCCGACGATTATATGACCAAACCATTCTCTCCACAGGAGCTCATTTCCCGGATACATGCCATTCATCGCCGGATTCAGACCTTGCCTTCCTTAACGGAAGATGCGCCCATCACCATTGGTCAAATTGCCATTAAGGCCGATCAGCGCGAAGTCACCGTGAATGGCTCGCCCATCGAGCTCACGCCCAAAGAATTTGAGCTTCTGCTCTTCCTGTGCAAGCACCGCGGCAAAGTGCTCAGCCGCCAACAGCTGCTTCACGGCGTCTGGGACTATCATTTCCTCGGCGATACGCGCATTGTCGATGTGCATATCTCGCATCTGCGGGATAAAATCGAACACAATGCCCGCAATCCCGAGTATATCATGACGATTCGCAATGTCGGCTACAAGCTGACCGAACCGGCTGTTAAAGAATCGATCGGCTAATGAGTAACGCGAAGAAAGACAAGGAGTCTCCTTGCCCTTCTTCGCGTTATTTGCATTGACTTTAAAGCCGCCAAGGCTTGTGTCCTCCGAAATAGCGAATCACCTTTTTGGGGGATGTCACAGGACCGATTCGGATATTGGGCAGCTCAGAACCTCGGTAAAGAATCGCTTCATCCCACGCGTTCAATTCCAGCGTAATCGCCTCATTCTCCGCGTTTAATCGGACGGTTTGCTCGATAGACCTAGTTCCTGTAATCCTATAATGGACAACGCCAACCCACCCCGTCTGGATGATGCAAGGCTCGCCGGCCAAGCTCTTCACACGAATGAACTGCGTTTCACCGTGACTTCGCACAGCGCTTATCAGGAACGCTCCCTCAGCTCGCAAATGTTCGAAGGCGGCTTCTTGCCATTCGTCCGGAACAGCCGGGAATACCCTGATTTGGCCTCCCCAGCTTTGGAGCAGCATGTCCTGCATAGCTTCCGCTGCGGCAAGAGGCGTTTCAATGACAGGCCCCGCTTCCTTATACATCGTATTCGGTTTGATCAGCAGAAGAAGAGCATGCAAATACCGTAACACCTCATTCCCGCGTCCCAGAATAGCAGCGATTGAAGCAGCTCCAGTAAGACTGAAGCCCCGCAAGTCACCCTCTTTTCCAATCCAGTGATCCAGTGATGTCATGATTAACTTGCGCTCCTCTTCGCAATCACAGCCGATCAAATGCAGAGGAAATATGGCAAGCAAATGACTGAAGTGCCGGTGACCATAGTCCAGAGGGGTATCCTTCCCGACCATCAAACCTGTTTCATCGACGGGAAAGGGGACTAATCTATCGAGAATGTCCTGCCATTTTGGCATGAGCGGATCGTCCATCTCCAGCCGCTGACAGCTGTCCAGAAGGGTTTGGCAGCCCCAGCGCAGCAAAGCTAGGTCGTAATGACAGTCCCTTACACGCGTGCGCATGAAAGAACCATACTCGGGCGAAATGGTCGCAGGCAGGTGGAGCAAGCCATCCAAGCCTTCCTCGACTAGATGAAAGTAGAAGTTCACACTTCTTCGCAGCAGAGGAAACAACAGGTTCTTCAATATATTATCATCCATGCTGTAGCGATATTGCCGCCACACATTATGGCATAGCCAAGTTAAATTTCCAACTTCATCGTCAACTTCCGATCGCAGGTCATAGCTGCTGCTGCGGCCAAGTCCGGAAGAATCATGCCTATAAGGCTCAGGCACGTTGGCAGCTAGATTTTCCAGATTTGCGGTTAACGCTCGAACAAGCGATAATCCCAGCTCCAAGCGGTTTGCCGCATATACGGGAGAATAACTCATTTGCACATTCATATTGAACCATACACCCGGCCAAGGGGTTGAGGTAAGCCACGGCCCTTGATTATCGATCAAAGATTGATCGGCCCTTGTAGCAGAAGCGAGTTTATACATTTGGATCCAGTAAAAGCTTTGGAGGCGACTATCAGGTACTGAAACGAAGCTTTGCCGATAATAATCGTGCCACCACGTTCGGTGATCACTTATCCACGTCTCATAATCCCTTCCTATCGCTTGGGCAATTGCATCAACAGCCGCTGCAATCGCTGATTCCTCATGCCCAGTCATTATCGTCAGGAAATAAACACGGCGATTCGGTGCCATGTGCACTTCCTTCCAGGCAGCCACACAGCCATCACCGCCTGAATATCGCTGCGTGCAAATCTGTATGCCATCTCTTTCTGACTTCTCTACCTTCGTCTCGGGTATATACTGATTCAAGTTGATGCCATCCGCATTTCGCAATACTTCATCAACTTCCGAATGCGCATGCCATACGACATGCGCACCTTCTTCCCCTTCTGAAGTCTCCCATTCGATGGCAATCACGGGCTCCAGACTATGGACAATGGAACGAAGCTTTACTTTCCCCTGCGTTGTCGTCAACTCAGCGCGAAGCTCCGCATTCCACAGGTCCACCCGCATGCTTGTTGGATGATAGATCATGCCGGTCATCTCCAGATCAAGCTCACCGATCGGCACGCGTGGGGGAAAGCCCGGCCGATCGCTCCGCACTGCCGTCACATCCGTTCGCCCAGTGACAAAGCGGAGCACATGCCGTTTCTTCGCATGCTCCTCTCCGTATACCATGGCGCCAATTGACCCATTGCCGATGAAGGCACCTTCGTCCCAGCTTACCGGCTTGACGACCCACTCCATATCATGGTCAGCCATAAAATGTTCCCACTCGGTATTGTTCACGGCTTGCAGCCTCCTAACCTTTGATCGCCCCGATGAGGGCGCCTTTGACGAAATATTTCTGCAGGAACGGATACACAAGCAGAATGGGTACTGTAGCTACAATAATCGTCGCATACTTGAGCGTCACCGAGAGCATCGCCGAGGCGCCGTCTGAGGCTCCTAGGTTGGAGCTTGCTTCCCCTTGCAGCAGCACTTCACGCAGCACGAGCTGCAGCGGATAAAGCGCGCGATCCTGCAAGAAAATCATCGCCTGAAACCAGGAATTCCAATGGGCGACGCCATAATACAAAAGCATAACGGCAATTACCGGCATGGATAGCGGCAGTACAATGCGGAACAAAATGACGAAGTCGTTAGCGCCATCTATTTTCGCCGACTCCTCCAAGGCGTCTGGAATCGCTTCGAATGCCGTTTTCATCAAGATCAGATTAAACGTATTAATTGCCTGTGGGATGATTAGCGCCCATAAGGAGTCAACTAGTCCTACTCCTTTGACCGTTAAATACAGTGGAATCAGTCCCCCGCTGAAAAACATTGTAAATACAATGAACAGCAGCAGCGATTTTCGATAAGCCAAGCTTTTTCGGGATAAAGCATACGCCCCAAATGCCGTAAGAATGATATTGATGAACAGTCCTACAATCACTACAAAAAATGTGTTCCCATAACCTTTAAGAATCATCGGGTTCCGAAATACATTGGTATAAGCTTCAAATGAAAACCCCAGTGGACGCCATAATACCCCTTTATGACTCATAAGCGTTCCGGCATCGCTCACAGAAGCGAAAGCCACATATACAAGCGGATATATCGTAATGAGCATTAAGAAGATCAAGAAAATAGCGTTTATCCAATCAAAGCTTTTTTCCGATAACGTTGTTTGGTTCATACCTCTGTCTCCTTCCTACCATAAGCTGGTGTCGTTGAATTTACGGCTTAGCCAATTCGAGCAAATCAATAGAATGAAATTGATGACCGAGTTAAACAACCCTACCGCTGAGCTGAAACTATAGTTAAAATCCTGCAAGCCTACCCGGTACACGTAGGATGAAATCACGTCCGCCGTTTCATAAGTCCCCGGATTATACAGCAAAATAATTTTCTCGAATCCGACATTCATCATCCGTCCAATCTCCAGAATGAGCAGGATGATGATCGTTGGCATAATACCGGGAATCGTCACACTCGTCATCTGCTTCCATCTGCCGGCTCCGTCTATTTTCGCCGCCTCATATTGCTCCTGATCGATTCCGGTCAAAGCTGCAAGGAAAATGATCGTTCCCCAGCCAATATGCTGCCACACTCCCGTCGACACATAGACAGATCGGAAAAAGCTTGGTTCGAGCAAAAACGTTGTTCGCTCTCCGCCAAAAAAAGCGACCACATCATTCACAACCCCATCGCTGACGGTGAAATCTTTAATGATGCCGCAGATGACAACGAGTGAAATAAAGTGAGGCATGTACGTGATCGTTTGCACCGTGCGTTTAAATAACGCATGTTTCACTTCATTGAGCAAAAGAGCCAATATAATCGGTGCTGGAAATCCGAACGCTAGCTGATACACGCTGATGAGCACTGTATTTTTAATCGTTCTCCAGAAATAAGGCCCTGTAAAAAAGTTCTGGAAATGCTCAAAGCCCACCCATTCGCTCCCCCAAATACCGAGCCGTGGCGAAAAATCCTTAAAAGCAATGATGGCTCCATACATGGGTCCATAGTGGAAGACCACATAGTATAGCAGCACGGGAATAAGCATGACGTACAGCAATTTATTTTTACGGATATCCATAAATATCCCAAATGTATTCATGGTTTCTACTCCCTTCAATCTATGGCTATTTTCTTGCAGGTGAAAACAAGCCGCTTATGACAAGGGCTTCGTCATCACCTGCAAGAGGCCAAATAGGTGTTATCGTTTATTGTAGCGGTCGAACGCGTCCTGATTTATTTTGATAACTTTGTCGATGCCCATTTCCTTGATCCGGTTCACATACTCATCAAATTTCTCAATCGGTTCCTTGCCCATTACGAATTTCACAAACATTTCTTCCTTATAACTGCCTATCGCCGTATTCAATTTGGCTAATTCCTTACTTTCTTCGATAGTCGGTGTGATGAAAAGCGGCATAACATGCTTAACCGCATCGGTTTCGCCCCAAATTTTGATCGCCTCGTCCTGTTCTTTGAACGTATTGAAGCTTTTGCGTGCATCTCCTAGGAAAGGACCATTTGGCTTCGTATACTGCGATACCATTTGCTGTAAATTAAACTTCTCGTTTTTTGTAATTTTCTCCGTAAAGGTCGGCACATTGTTGACCATTTTATAGCTCTCGCCTTCAACCCCGAAGTTGAAAAGCAAGCTTCCTTTTTCACCATACGCATAATCAAGCCATTTCACAGCAAGCTCCGCGTTTTTGGAATCGCCGCTTACGGCTTTGCTTGCCGCTGGATTATATTTAAAATCCCGCTGACCGATAAAAGCGCGCTCTCCTTGCTTAAGTGTCGGATATGGCGCAGCTACCAGTTGGAATTTCGGATTTTTCTTCTTCCCTGTATCCATCCATCTGCCCATGCCGCCGCTTAGCAAGCCTACGGTAGCTCCGGCACTATCGCTCATCAATTTGTTGTCCAGTGATTTGGAATCTGTGTTAAGAGCGAAGTCTTTATCCAGCAGCCCTTCCGCATACCATTTCCGCAGCAAAGTCAAGGCGTCCTTGAACTGTGGATCGATGGGCCCGTATTTCACTTTTCCTTGATCGTCAATATAGAAGCGATTTGCTGTTTTGAAGGCCCCAATGAAAGCGTCCTGAATGTTCAACTCATTACTGTACTGGGCGGTAAATGGTGCACTCGCGCCTTTTTTCTCTTTAAAAGCTTTCAACACGGTGTACCAGTCATCGATCGTCTGGGGAACTGGCAGATTCAGTTCATCGAGCCAGTCTTTGCGAATCATCGGACCTCGGAAAACAAGACCATTATCCGGACGAATCATCGGAAAGGCATAATAGTTGCCGCTGTCCGTTTTGATCATCTTATCTAATTCTTTATCTTGCTGCAGCAGCTTCTTAAGGTTCGGCGCCTGCTTGTCAATCAACGCATTAAGAGGAAGAATGACCTTATCCGCAATGGCTTTCTCCGGTCCGCCTGGATAAGCTGCCGCCCCGCCGCCACCCCAGTTATACTCAATCACGTCCGGCAATTTATTGGAGGCGATCAGCAGGTTGAACTGTTCCTTCGATTGACCGTCGGCCGGGTGGGTGTACTTGACCTTCACCCCTGTTTCTTTTTCAAGCTGCTTTCCAAAAGGCGATTCCGCCAAGTTCGGTACAAAAGAGGCCAGATTCGTGTCGATACCCTCCCATGATGTTAACGTTTCTTGCGTACTAATCGGGTACACCGTGCCAGCCGCTGTTGGCGCCCCTGAAGCTTTCGGAGAAGCTGAGCTCTTGCCAGTCTCTTGCGTGGAACAGCCAACGAATACACTAGAAGCCACTACAACGCTTAAGGCCACACTGAAAGACTTTTTATTCACATATTTCCCCATGTAAATCCCCCTCGTATAATTTAGTCCAAATGCACCTCGGGTGCATCGTAATTTCAGTATGCAGCGAAAACCATTCACCCTGATAGCGTCAAAACGTGAACTTCACCTTTAAAATCGCTATAAATCAATCTTCAAAATAGATACTTGCTATGTAAAAACGGAAAAACCGCGCAAGCATGCTTGCTTGAACGGCCTTTTCTTTGTCATTGAATGTCTTTGTACTTGCCTGGTGTAATCCCCTCGAATTTCTTAAAGATGCGATTAAACGTATTAATGTCGGCGTACCCGACCTGCTTGGCGATGTCAGAAACCGATAGCTGCTGAAGGGACAGCAGTCTCTTGGCTTCGGCTAAGCGGGTGCGGCTAATAAAATCAAGCAAGGCCTCTCCCGTTTGCGCTTTAAACTGTTTGGACAAATAGGAAGGGGTTAACTCGAACTTCTCCCCGACCATCGAAATATTAAGATTCACGTCGGCATAATGACTTTTCACATAATCGATAACCTGCTGACTAAGCGCATTGTGATCCTGCTGCCGGTCATCTTGGATGAACTGGCACACTTCTGCCAGCACTTCCCGAATTTGTCCCTTCATCTCTTTGATTGTGGAACTTGCCATTAACCGATCAACTTGATGCGTTTGGACGATAAATGTCCGACGATTGCTGCTTGCTCCGATTTCATCCATCGTTTTGAGCAGCGTACTGGTCAAATCGAACATGAGACATTTGGCGAGCGGCACAGATATCGAGGCATCCGAGCTGTTGATCTCGATAATTTCGTTAATAATCGCACTGGATTTCTCGAAATCGCCTGCTTTTACCAAATTAATCAATTGATGCTCTACCGTCAAAGGGTAGTAGTAGCTTCTCGATGGCCTGACCGTCTCGGAGCTTGGCAAATCCTCATACCGAATAATTTCACCGCTCCCCATCACTAACCGGTATTCGAGTGCTGCCAATGTCTGCTGATACGCCGGAGGAAGGCCATACAGCTCCTGATGGATCTCACTTATCGCCACGGTCAAATGGACGTGGAAATGGTCCAACAGAAACGATTTCACCTGTTCCGCAATACGCTTCAGTTCATCCGAATCCGGATCTGTTCCGAAATTGACGATGCATGCCTGCATATTGTCTATCTCTGTGATGAAAGCTTGATTGGTGTCGCCAATCACTTCCTCAGCCACATTCATAATGAGAAAATGCAGCATTCTTACCTTCTCGGGTGCTGCATACTGATCCATCTCAAACTTGCCGAAATGCTCAATATGGAACAGCAGCACAGCATAATAAGGCGAAGCCACGCGAATATCATGAGCCGCAAGCGATTCGTGGATCGGCACATTTTGCTCCAGCCTGCCTTTCAGCAACCCTTGCAGGAAATGCGAGCGAATGGCATCCCGATGCTGGTGCAACCTGCGGTCGACCTGTTCTTTCTCAGCAAATGTATTATTGAGCGCAGCCTGCAAATAGCCATATTCATTCAAACCTTCCTGAAAAGATAAGCCTGATTTCTTGGCAAAGCTTTGAATGAGCAGGTTGATAGGGACATAATTTTTCCTTAAAAAAAGGTAGGTAACGACTCCACCCATGAGCAAACTCAGTATGATGCTGGCATAAATCAGCTTCTTCATATAAGCCATCTTATCATCAAATAATTCGGCGGGAATCGTTGAAATATACTTCCAACCCGTACTCTCCGAAGTGATGTAGGAAACCGCTGCTCGCTGACCAGCATCTGCACTCATGAACATGCCATTTTTGCCAGTTAGCTTGCCATAGTCCAATAAGGCTGGCCTCGATTCAAGCCCTGTGGAGGCCACCAACCGATTTTCCTTATCCAGCACTGCAATCGAGGTTCTATCCGAAGTTGACGGGATATTGGCTAACAGCTTTGAATCCTTAATGACAAACAAGATTACGGCACCAGGTTGATCTGGATTGGCCAAGATGACGGACTTGGCATACATCACCGCTTTCATCGATTGGCCATCCTCCCTAAACGTAATAGGGGTATATTCTTGCATGTAAGGCTTCTCAAAAAACTTCGCCCATTCCTCGTAGCTCATCGTGTCTTGTTCACGTGTCTTCTCATACAGCATCCGGCTGTTCGTACGATCACGGGTAGAGATCACCGTATCGCTATTCCGATAGTAAATATATATTTGCTCAATGAAATCATTCGCCGTCTGATACAGCCGCAAATCACTGGCGATACTGATCAGTTCGTAATAATCGTTATCCGTTAAGGGCTTCGACGTATTAATGAAACCGGTTACTAATTTATTTAAAGCGATTTCCAAGCTGATCCTTTCGATGCCGCGAAGACTATTGTCGATGGCTTGTTCCATCTGCTTCAGAGCCGAGGTGTTCGCGCGATTCACTTCCGATTCCACCACATGCCATGCTGCTGCATACAAAATGCCGCTAATCATAATAGGGATAAGCAAAACAGAAAGATAAGAGACCAGCCAAGTGACAATGATACTGCGTTTGTGGAAACGGATTCGAGCAAGATTCATGAGGCAAAACTCCTTCATTTCCCAGTTGTAACTGCTTTCACTCACCATTATACCGAAAAACAGGATGGAATGGCTGTTAAATTAAAAAAGGCTGCTCGCCAGGTTTTCACCTTTAGAGACAGCCTCTTATTTTAATCCCCAAAAAGGAAATCATCATCCGTCAATGCTTCAACATGAATCGTACGTACATACCCATTCCCTTTTTTGGAAAAAAAGTCATGCTGTTTCGTCTTCGTGCTCAAACCATTCAGAACAATCGGATTAATATCCTCTTCTTCGAAAATCGGCTCAACGCCGAGGTTCATGAACGCTTTGTTGGCATTGTAACGCAAGAAAGCTTTCACTTCTTCCGCCAAACCAAGCGTACCGTAGAGGCTTTCTGTGTATTTCTCCTCATTCGCATGAAGCTCTCTGAGCAGCGCGCTCAATGTTTCGTACACTTCATCCTGCTCCGCAGGACTGAGCTCCGCATAAACCTCTTGCGCCAATACACCGATATACAAACCGTGAATACTCTCATCACGCAAAATCAAATCGATGATTTCGCCGCTGCTCGTCATTTTACCTTGTCCAGCCAAATAAAGCGGGTAATAGAAACCGCTATAGAATAAATAGCTTTCCAGTAGAACAGATGCAGCCATAGCCAGATAGAGATCTTTGGTTGTGTGAATGTTCTCGTAATAGTGAGAAATCTTCGCAGCTTTGAACTGCAAATGAGGATTCCGCTCTACCCAGAGGAACAGCTCATTAATTTCTTCCGTTGTGGACAACGTTGTGAAAATACTGCTGTACGATTTTGCATGGATTTGCTCCATCATGCCCATGAAGCTCAGTACCGCTTTGCGCTGCAGCCCATCGACATGCTCAAGAATCTTGGGCATCCCAACGCCGCCTTGCATCGTATCGAGCAGTGTCAGTCCGCCCAACACTTTCATATATAGCTCACGCTCAGCACCGCTCAGCGTAATCCAAGACATTTTATCGTCAGACAACGGAATTTCTTCGTCCGTCCAGAATTGCATAATATTCTGATTCCAGAATGTAATGGTGAAGTCATCATCGGGCCGATTCCAGTTCACGGCTTTTTTGACGATGGCTTGATTCGTAGTCGTTGCACTAGTCATTGATTGTCGAGTCCCCTTCCAAATTACACCGAGCAGCTGACACATTCCTCAACGGATAGCTGATTTGTTCGCGTGTAGTAAAGCGATTTAAGTCCTTTATGTGCCGCATAGAGGTATAATTTAGCAAGCTGTCTGGTCGAAACGTCACTATTGACATGTAAAATGGTCGAGATACCTTGATCCACATGCGTTTGAATTTCCGAAATGAGGTCAAGAATCTTGAATTGGTCCATTTGATAAGCCGATTTATAGTAGAAGAAATTATCACGCGCCATGAACGGCATCGGATAGTACGTTGTTGAATTGGCATATGTGCGAGTCTCAATAGGCTCAACAATGGGCATAACACTGGACGTCGCGTTTTGGATATACGAAATACTTTGTGTTGGCGCAACCGCTAAACGATAAGCGTGGTAAAGACCATGCACCTTCACTTCTTCTTTAAGCTTGGCCCAATCACTTGGTGTTGGAACTGGCATGCCTTCGAATAAAGTCTTGATTTTGTCCGTAACAGGCGTGTAATCCGTCTCTGTGTAGCGGTTGAAATAAGCGCCGTTCGCATATTCGGACAACTCAAAGCCTTCAAACGTTTGACCGGAGGCTTTGGCAATCTCCATGCTCTTCTCGATGGAATAGAAATTCATCGCCATGAAGAAGGAACGAACGAAATCTTTGGCTTCGTCACTCTCATAGCTGATTTTGTTCTTCGACAAATAACCATGCAGATTCATGACACCCAATCCAACGGAATGCAGCTCACGATTCGCTTTGGCAACACCAGGCGCATTACTGATCGTTGTCATATCGCTGACCGAAGTCAAGGCGACCATGCCTTCGTGTACCGTCTCGCGCAGCTTCTTGCGGTCCATCACATTGGCAATATTCATAGAAGCCAAATTACAGCTGATATCTCTCAGAATGAGATCATCTTGTCCGTAATCATTGATTTCGGAAGTCTCCTGCAATTGGAAAATCTCCGTGCAAAGATTGGACATTTTGATCGTCCCAATGCCTTTCAAAGCATGATCCTTATTCGCGTTCGTACGGTTCATCATATATGGATAGCCGGATTCCAGCTGGGTTGTCGCAATCTTGACCAGCATATCGCGCGCGCTCATCACGACTTTTTTCTTCACCTTCGGATTCGCGAGAAGCTCATCATACATCTCATCCATATCCATATCATCCAAATGCTTGCTATACGCTTGAAGAACGGTGTATGGGGCAAAAACGTGCAGCGGCTTATTCTCTTCCGCTAATTTATAAAATTTATTCGGTACAATCAGACCGATGGAAAGTGTCTTCAAGCGGGATTTCTCATCCGCATTGATCTTCTTGCTGTCGAGGAACTCCATTACGTCCCAGCCAAAAATGTTGTAGTACGCTGCTCCTGAGCCTTTGCGTTGACCCATTTGATCCGCATAGGAGAACGCATCCTCCATCAGCTTCAAGACTGGCATAATGCCTTTGGCCGCGCGTTCTACACCTTTGATGGACTCACCGCGTCCACGAAGCTTGGACAAGTTAACGGCAACGCCGCCGCCAATTTTGGACAACTGCATGCAAGTGGCAAGTACATAGTTAATCGAGTTCAACGAGTCATCCATTTCTAGAAGGAAGCAGGATACCATCTCGCCGCGACGGCTTTTGCCTGCATTGAGGAAGGTCGGAGTTGCGGGCTGCAAACGCTGCTCCATCATAGATACGGCCAGCACTCGTGCTGTTTCTACATTTCCGCGTCCCAAGTAAAGAGCCACAATCGCTACGCGATCAGGGAAATGCTCCAGATATAAGGTCTTGTCATCACTGCGCAAAGCATAATCCGTATAAAATTTCGAAGCTGCCATGTAGGAAGCGAATTCGAACTCATTGTCGTGGGCCACTTGGTAAACGGAATTAACTTCATCTGGAGTGTAAAGCTCATAGACGTTCTCGTAATAATTGTGCTCAATCATGTATCGAACCTTAGATGAGGTATCGGGGAAAGTGAGGCTTTTGCTGTGGACATCCTTCATGAAAACTTCAACAGCTTCTTTATCCTTCTCTAGTTGAAAAAAGCCATCTGCTCCGCGTTGCATCAATAAATTATTTAGCTCAATGTGCCGCAATTGCTTGTACCCCCTGAACAAATCGTTCTACGTCATTTTTGGTGCCGGATAACTCGAATTTGGTTAGCACAGGCACATCATACAGTTGCGAGATGGTATCCGCACTTTTGGCAAAGCCATCTCCCCAGTTACGGTTGCCGCTTGCTGCCACTCCGATCAGTCTGGAGGAATTGCGCTCCAGAAAGGAAGCCACCTTTGTAGGAATTTGACCAAAACCGGTCGTATAAGTAACCAGCACAAAGGGCTCGTCCATCTTCATCGCTTCCTCAATTTGAACCGCAGGCATCTTGAGTTTAGCTATAAAACGACGAACATTTCCCGTCTTCGAATCGTAAGCAATCAACATCGGAACCGTCTCCTATCCTTCAATCTCCATCTAGTGCTTCATATGTATTTAAACCTATATCTAGTAAGTCGTTCAAGAAAAGTTCATCCTAAATCCAGAAAACCATTACACCTTATCGACAGAAAAACCAGCTCTCTGGAACGGGATTTTGCTCAAAATAATCGATCAAAGTACCGTCCCGCATGGCTTCTGCGACTATTTTCCTATGTACCGCTGAAGCTCAAATATTCGCTTTTTTTCACGACATCTAGTTGATAGATTCAAATTTATATCAATATATTGTGTTTGTCAACGCTCCATATTGTGTCTTTTAACTGGCAAAATAACGAAACCTAGACAGGACGTGGCTCCAACGGTTTTAAAAATATTTTTTCGAAAAAGACTTGTAATTTTCAGATTTGTCGAAAGCAAGAATCACTCATAACTTCCACTAGATGTAGTTTCCCCTCCCCTTCAGCAGAGGCTCGCTAGACCCCCTCAGCGGTCCTCTAAGGACAATAAAAACGATAAAGCCATACTTCTATCCTCAAGCAAAAAAAGCTACTCACGCGCACAGGAGAGTGCGGTGAATAGCTTGAACTCATTTTGTTAACCGTTGCGTTTTTGGAAATCGGTCATGAAGTCAGCGAGCGCTTTGCATGAGGCATAAGGAACAGCATTATACGTAGAAGCTCTCAAACCGCCGACACTGCGATGGCCTTTCAAGCCGACAAAACCGTTTTGTTCCGTTTCCTTGATGAACTTCTTCTCCAGCTCTTCGTCTTGCAAACGGAAGGTGATGTTCATGGAAGAACGGCTGCCTTTATCAACAGGACCACGGTAGAAACCGCCGCTTTGATCAATTGCGCTATAAATGAGGCCTGATTTCTCCAAATTGTTCTTCTCAATGACAGCTAGTCCACCCTGCTCTTGAATCCATTTCAATACCAGATTCACCATATAAATCGAATACACCGGCGGTGTATTGTAGAGGGAATTGTTTTTGCCATGGATTTCATAGCGAAGCATGGTTGGAATCGTTTTGGGCAGATCCTGAAGCAGATCTTCTTTGACAATCACCACCGTCACACCAGACGGACCGAGATTTTTCTGTGCGCCGGCATAAATCATCCCGAACTTCGAAACATCAACAGGGCGGCTTAGGATATCACTGGACATATCGCCGATAAGCGGTACATTTCCTGTATCCGGATAGCTTTGGAACTGAGCCCCTTCGATGGTTTCATTGGAGGTCACATGCAGATAAGCCGAATCCGGGTGAAGGCTAATGTCGCTTAAATCCGGAATTTTCATGAATTTCTGTTCTTGGGAGCTCGCTGCAATCGCCACTTCTCCGAACAGTTTGGCTTCTTGAATCGCTTTCTCTGCCCAAGCGCCCGTCAGCACGTAGCTGCCCACTTTGCCTGGCTTTAAGAAGTTAAGCGGAATCATCGCGAATTGAGTACTCGCCCCGCCTTGTAGGAATTGAATTTGGTAACCATCCGGAATGCTGAAAATTTGTTTCAATAATTGCTGTGTTTCATTATGTACTTGCTCATATTCAGCGCTGCGGTGAGAAATTTCCATGATCGACATGCCGATGCCTTTAAATTCGACAAGTTCTTCTTGTGCTTTTTGCAGTACTTCGAGCGGTAATGCTGCAGGCCCTGCGTTAAAGTTATAGGCCCTATTTCCCATGAGTGACCACACCTTTGCTTTTGTATTATGGCTATGATAGCAATATTCTCCTCATGCATCAAGTAAAACCTTCATTGGCAATGCTAGGAGAAGCCCAACTGCACAAGGGACATACAGCGAATAAGGAGTACGATTAACCGATGAATTCATTCGATAATGATGCAGCAACACAATCCAACCCTTTGGCCGCCTCGGAGCCCTATCGGCTGTTCGTGGGCATTGCGCTCCCGCCAGACGTGCAGCGGGAGCTCGAGCTCTGGGCAGGCAGCCTCCAGAAGGCGCTGCCTTTCCAGAAGTGGACGCATCCGCAGGACGTCCACGTGACGTTATGCTTCCTCGGCGATGCCTCCGCCGAGACTGCTCTGGCCCTGGCGCATGACCTGCGCCAAGTTGCGGCCGCGGCGCCGCCGCTGGCCCTGCGCGCCGAGGGACTCGGCGTGTTCGGGCCGCCGGCGGCGCCGGCTGCGCTGTGGGCGGGCGTCGCCGGCGACCTGGACGCGCTGGCTGCGCTGCAGCGCGCGGTCGCGGGCGCCTGCGCCCGCCATGGCTTCCCGGCCGAGGCTCGCGCCTATCGGCCGCACATCACCCTCGCCCGCCGCTTTCGCGCAGCGGCGGGGCCGTTCCGTCGCGCTGCCCTAGCGGCAGCAGGCGCGCCAGACGGCGGCTGGCCCGCGTGGCGGGTAGAGGACATTGTCCTCTACCGCAGCCACTTGGGCCGACAGCCCTCTTATGAACCTCTCGCCATTTGCCCATTGGCATGAAGTTCTAAGGAAGACAGCCTCGAATCCGCCCTGAGCCTGCCGAAAAAGCAGGCTCAACGCACGAAGATGGCTGCAGCCTCCGAAAGCACGCTGAGCCTACCAAAAAGGCCGTCTCCAGAGGAAGACAGCCTCGAATCCGCCCCGAGCCTGCCGAAAAGGCAGGCTCAAACACAAAGAAGGCCGCATCCTCGCGAAAGCACGCTAAGCCTACCAAAAAAGCCGTCCCATAAGCCAAATTTAGTAGGTAAGCCTCGATAGATGATGGGATCGATTACCTTAATGTGGTATGAAGGGGCTTCCCGATCAGATCAGATCATCCGAGTGTAAAAGCCTGCAAAAATACAGGAATTCCCGAGCGAATTCGGTTAAAAAGTGGAAATGCCTGCAATTGTGCAGGCATTTTTATCTTTTTCAGCCTCTCATCCAGAAAAAGTCTCAAAAGCCTGCACAAACGCAGGAATTTAATCATTGAGGCTATTCCAAGAGCAAAAAAGATGTATAATTGCAGGTTTATAGAAAGCAACTGGAACTAGAGCTCAAAGAAAGTAGGAGGCTCATCAAGTGATTATCAGAACCTGTAATAGCTACAATGAAATAGATCTGGATGCTCTATTTATACGCATGAAAGAAGATCACACGCAGAATGGCCAGTTTATGTCCTTCGAAACCGCCCCGAGCCCGCCGAAAAAGCAGGCTCAACACGCAAAGATGGCTGCATTCCCGCGAAAGCACGCTGAGCCTGCCGAAGAGCTTCAGCTTCTCCAGCCGTCTCATCCAGCCCCTCGCCCAAATTAATCCAGCAGCACTTCTGAGGCTGCGCCTCGAGCAAGCTCGAACATCCGCTGCAGCTGCTCAAGGGTGTTTCGCTCTACAGAAAGCGGCGGAAGCTCGTTCTCGCCAAAGAAGCCTACGCCGGTTGTTTCCAGACCGGCTTCTTCATGCGCTTTCCCGCCTGTCAGCTCACACAAGATAAACATCTTGTACACGTGGTTGGGTGAGGGCGGGTGAGCGTGCATTTTCTTATCCAAGACCGCCAGCAGCCTCACCGGCTTGACCTCATAGCCTGCTTCTTCATATGTCTCCTTCACAGCGACTTCCGATGGTGTAAGCCCGATATCCGCCCACCCTCCGGGCAGCGCCCATGCGCCATCTGCTCGCTCTTTGACAAGCAGCAGCTTGTTCTCCTGCAGAATAACTGCACGAATATCAACCTTTGGCGTCTGATACCCTTGCTCGCTCGCAAATAAATCCGTCACCTTATCCATCGGTGTATCTGTAAAGTGGCTCATCATCTCCACGCTGATCTTGCGCAGCGCCTCATACCTCTCCAAATCATAGCCATTCTCGCCATAGGTCAGTCCCGCTTGACTGATCGCTTGAATTTGTTTGGCCCAATCCAACCAAGGGATATTCATCAATTTCCCATCTCCGTTCCGCTATAATCGCTGAGGCCGCGATAGATCGCAACCATCTCCTCCAACCTCATTCGAACTAGTCCACTTGACGAAGGACACACATACTCAATGATACCTTCCACATATGGATCTGGCTGTGTCCCCCACTGCACACTTTTGCGGCCGCTGTATTGTTCGTATACGCCCTTACCAACGAAACAAACAACACTCGGCTGATAGGTCAGAATTTTTTGCTTCAATATAAGGCGTCCTTCTCGGTATTCATCCGCTGTAATTTCTGCAGCCGTCAAAGTGGGGCGAGCCACGATATTGGTAAAGCCGTAACCAAGCTCCAACAAATCCTGGTCCTCTTGCGGGGTATACAACCGCGGTGTGATTCCCGCCTGATTCAGAATACGATAGAAGCGGTTGCTTGGACTCGCATAATGATGACCGGTTTCACCGGATCGAAGACTCGGATTATATCCGACAAATAGAATTCTTAAACCCTCTCTCAGATGATCCGAGATAGGCTCAATCCCCATGATGAATACACCTCCTGCCTTTTCATATCTTTCCTTCTTAGATTACCATTTCAGATGAGCATACGAAAAGCCGAGGAAACCCCGGCTCTGCCTTAAATAAATTTTAAGTTCTCATACGATTTATTGAGCACCGCGGCTGCATCGCCTTTTAGCCATTTATCAATGAGCGTGTTGTACACCGAGCGGAAGTCCACCTCATACTTCAGATCTCCGTTGTCCAGATTGCTGAGACTTGGATACGCGCCATACAGGCCGCCGTTCACCTTCCCTCCGATCACAAACATGGGCGCGGCCGTTCCGTGGTCAGTCCCTCCACTGCCGTTCTCCTTCACTCGACGTCCGAATTCAGAAAACATCATGACCATCACACGATCCTGCAAACCTTGCGCCTCCAAATCTTTGTAGAAAGCGGTCAATCCTTCGTCGACCTGCGTTAATACTTTAGCATGCTGGACCTTCTCATCCGCATGGTCATCGAAGCCGCCAATTTGGACATTAAATACCCGGGTACCTGATTTGCCAGCCAGCAGCTTGGATACGAGTTGCAGATCCTTGGCAAAATTCGTCTTTGGATATTCGATTTTATTCGCGTAGGTAGCCGTTAAAGCTTGAATTGCTTCTACACTTTTGTAAGCCTCATACCCGCGTCCCGAAATGACACGCAGCTGTTCCACCTGATTTTGTGCACTATACATGTCCAAAAAAGCTTTGGTTAAACGATTCTTGTCAAGCATCGCCGTTTTCGGATCAATGAGATTATAGGTCTCAAGCGATTGTACTACAGGGAAACTCAGTTTATCCGAGGCAAATGCCTTGCTTCCTGATGCCCCAACTTGAACCGCTTTTAGCGGATTGTTGTTGCCGCGCAGCGAGGATTCGACATAACGGGCGAGCCATCCGCTGCGGCTAATCTTCTCTGGCTCAGCGGTTTGCCAAATTTCCATCGAGCGGAAGTGAGAGTGATCCGGCTCGGGATACCCTACACCCTGTATAACCGCCAATTTCCCAAGCTTATAAAGTGCTGACAAGCCAACAAGACTCGGGTGCAAGCCGACATGGTTATCCAGTGCCAATACATCCTTCTGTTGGTATGCCAGTGTAGGCCTCGAATCATAGTAGACACCTTGTCCATAAGGAATCAATGTATTAATCCCATCATTCCCTCCGCTTAATTGAACGACCACAAGCACAGGATTCTCGATATCATCCTCCAAGCTGCTGGCTAGAATCGATTTGCCTGTTTCCGTGAACAAAGCCCCGCCCAGCCCAAGTGTGGCGAACAGCGCAGTCCCTTTCAGGAGAAAATCCCTTCTCGTTAATTTCACTTCTTCACCCCCGCTATTTCATTTGAGCTTCCGGACTAATTAAGACTAATTGCAGCAAGCCTCTTAGACCTGAATTTTTCTGCTTCGTATGTACAATCGTATCCTCCGCATAAGCACTAAGCCCTGCCAACGTTTTATCCGACAAATTCGTGACATCTATTCGCTGACTCCACAGCTTCACCCACTCTTCAGAGCGATCCGTTTGCTGCGGTGTAAAATCAGGCGAGGCAAGCACCTTGAGATTCATCTGCTTGGCAATAGACTCTGCGAACTGGTACCTCGCTAAGAGCGTATTCGTATTCAACCACGAGGCTCCGCCTCTCCAGCCTGCAACATCGGGCGGAGAATACAATTCCTGCCCCATCTTCCTCATGGCTTGAGCGTGTCCTTTGGAGACCGTGATTTTAAGTGATTTCAAAATACCTGCCACATAATCAGCCGGCGTTTTGATCAATGCCATTCGCCATTTCTCTTCATAGAACTCGTCGGAGAGGAACAGTTCTTGAAGCACTTCTCCGATAGTGGCTTTGTTTACGATGTGAGCGGCTATTTGTTGAACCCAGCTTTCAGAAGGGTTATCCGCGGCAAAATATTTGAGCAGCTTGGTTGCCAAAAAGGTGGACAGCGTCTGCTGATGGACAATAATGTCAATGGCCGCCTCCGAATCCAAATTCCCTTTCTCACCGAGCAGCTGCTTCGTATCATTATCATGCTGCTTTTGATTAAAAGCGACCGTATTGTCCTTCTTGTCATACGTCCAGCCAGTGAACGCGCGTGCTGCTTCCTTGACGTCGCTTTCCGTATAATGACCAATCCCGAGGGTGAATAGCTCCATTACCTCACGAGCGTAATTCTCATTTGGTTTTCCTTTTTTATTGCGATTCACATCCAGCCAAATCATCATAGCGGGATCCTTGCTAATCGCAAGCAGCAGATCTTGAAAGTTGCCAAGAGCAAACTTGCGAAACAATGCATTCTGTTGCACCATTAAGGCAACATCATTAACTTTGTAATTCGCCGTTGCAAAATGGCCATGCCAAAACAAGGTCATTTTCTCGACCAGCGGCGCATCCGAATTAACCATCCGATAGAGCCAATACATTTGCTGGTCAGCCAATTGCATAGGGTCCAGCGCTTTCTTCCCATCAGCGGTTAATTGATCAAATGGGATTAACACGGATGCTTGTGTCAGCAAGCTTTCACCGGCTATTAGACGACGTACCGTCTCCTCACGGCCATGCGCCACGCAAGCGGCAATCTCTTCTTGCGCAGCGCCAAATCCGGCACGCAGCAATAAATGAACAACTTCCTTGTTGGTCCAGGGTAAGCTCATAATTTCCCTCCTCGCCCTAATTTCCAAACTGTACCATACAAATATGTCAAAAGTGTGTGGAAAACAAAAAATAAACCGAAAATTCCGGTTTATTTGGGGATCATTTATATAAAGTTCATTTATTCCAGGGCCATCTTATGAATTGACAGATAATTGTTTCGTTAAATCAAGGAAAGAACTTACGACACGTCGAACCCGTTTATCTAGATCCGGATGGATGTCGCTATGCGCCACATCAGCTTGAAAGCTTTTCCGTTGATCGCCGCCGATGGATAACCACTCTGGGCAATTAATGCCATGAAGGTTGCGTACAATCGTTTGCAGCTGGGTTAAGGAGCTAACGGCAATCGCTCCGCCTGCCGAGCTGACGGATAATACGGCTTTATTGTGGAAATAGTCCTGACTAATATGATCAAGCGCATTTTTAAGTACGCCTGAAATTCCGCTATGATACTCCGGCGTTGCAAGAACAATACCCTCGGCTTCATGCAGCGCATGCTTGTACGTCTCCAATGCTTCATGACCGCCGTGAGCATCATCCGGTGAATAGAAAGGAAGCGGAGATTGGTACAAATCAATCAGCTTGACCTGATGACCCTCTTGCTGGATCAGGTGCTGAATATATTGGCCTAACTTTGTACTTGTCGCTAATTTCTGATTACTTCCTGCTACAATGGTTATCTTCAACTTTCATCGTCCTTCCTTGCATCTATATAGTTCTACTATTATACAACATTTGCTATCAAATGGAATGGCTAATTGATAACTATTATCAGGAAAGTTTAATAATAAATAAGAGCCGCTTCTTCTATATGTACAATAGAAGAAGCAGCTCTTTCGTTATTCATGTATAAGTGCTAATGATTAGCAATCAAAGTAAAGGTTGTACTCGTGCGGGTGAATGCGGATTGCAACAGCTTTCGCTTCGCCGCGTTTCAATTCGATGTAGTTATCGATGAAATCTTGTGTGAATACGCCGCCTTCGATCAAGAAGTCGGAATCAGCTGCAAGTGCATCCAACGCCTCATCCAATGTACCTGGAACGCTGCGGATTTCAGCTTTCTCGCTATCTGACATTTCATAGATATTTGTATCGAAAGGACCGTATCCAAGAGCACGTGGATCGATTTTCTTTTTGATGCCGTCAAGACCAGCCATCAACATTGCCGCGAAAGCAAGGTATGGGTTAGCTGTGCTGTCTGGTGTACGGAACTCAATACGACAACCTTTAGGTGTCACAGCTGCGATTGGAATACGAACTGCTGCGGAACGGTTACCTTTGGAGAATACAAGGTTAACCGGCGCTTCGTAACCTGGAACCAGACGTTTGAAGGAGTTTGTGCTTGGGTTCGTCAAAGCGATCAAAGCTGGTGCATGGTAAAGGATACCACCGATATAGTTGATTGCCATTTCACTTAAGTTTGCATATGCTCCTTTTTCATAGAACAAAGGCTCGCTTCCGTCGAAGATGGACATGTGAACGTGCATACCGCTACCATTGTCACCAAACAGTGGCTTAGGCATGAAAGTTGCTACTTTGCCATATTCTCTAGCTGTGTTAGCAACGATATATTTGTATTTGAGCAGGTTATCTGCTGTTTTCGTCAATGTGTCAAAACGGAAGTTGATTTCAGCTTGACCAGCTGTAGCTACTTCGTGGTGGTGACGCTCGATGCGAAGACCTGCGTCAGCAAGCTTGTTACACATTTCGGAACGAATGTCTTGTTGGGAATCCATCGGAGCTACTGG
Organism: Paenibacillus ferrarius; assembly: GCF_002027705.1. GTDB lineage: Bacteria > Bacillota > Bacilli > Paenibacillales > NBRC-103111 > Paenibacillus_E > Paenibacillus_E ferrarius. The sequence goes on from NZ_MBTG01000002.1 coordinate 150,397, forward strand.
AACATAGCCGCCTTTAACTGGAACTTTGTAAGCAAGGTTGCCGCCTTCTTCTTTACGGCCAGTGTTCCAACCTGCTTCTTCGGAATCAACTTCGAAGTAGGATTTGTTCATGCCATTTTCGAAACGAACGTCATCGAAAATGAAGAACTCGGATTCTGGTGCGAAGAATGCTGTAGTACCAACACCTGTTGTTTGCAAATATTCTTCTGCTTTTTGAGCAATGCTGCGTGGATCGCGATCATAACGCTCGCCTTCAGGCGTATGGATGTTACTCATGATAATCAAAGTTGGATGAGCTGTAAAAGGATCAATATAGGCAGTTTCTGTATCTGGCATCATTACCATGTCAGATTGTTCAATACCACGGAATCCTGGGATGGATGAACCGTCAAAAGCTACCCCATTTACGAAAGTATCTTCGTCTACTTCAGTAGCAGGCAAAGAAATATGCTGTGCTTTACCGGAAAGACCTACGAAACGAAAATCTACCCACTCGATGTTTTTTTCCTTGATAAGGTTCAACACGTTTTGAACTGACATTTAAAAAACCCTCCCATTTCCGTACATTCAACGTACTTTACATGATTAATGTTCAACTTTTGCTTGTTATCTTGCACATATTATATAGCGATAGAGCTTACACAGTCAATACTTATGTCAGGTATTTTTTATTAATGTGTAAGCTAATCTTACACTAATTCATATAATTGTCGCATATCCAAAAACAGGAAAACTGGTTTCTTCTATAGAGAAGAAAACCAGTCTTCGGAGAACATTTGGCGATTAGACCAAAATAGTTTCTTTTTGTGTATCGAACTTCTTACCAAGAAGTGGTGCCAACTTCTCAAGATCAACAAGCAGTTTGGCGAATTGGTCAGGGAACAGGGATTGTACGCCGTCACCTGTCATGGAATTATCAGGATCCGTATGCATCTCAATAATAAGACCATCTGCTCCTGCAGCTACGGAAGCTTTGGTCATTGGGACAACAAGTTCTCTGCGGCCTGTGCCATGACTTGGATCTGAGATGACCGGAAGATGGCTTAATTGTTTAAGTACAGGAATTGCTGACAAATCCAAGGTATTGCGAGTGTACGTTTCGAATGTTCGGATTCCGCGCTCACACAACATAACATTCGGGTTCCCGCCAGCTAAGATATATTCGGCTGCATTGAGGAATTCGTCATAAGTTGAACTGAAACCGCGTTTCAGCAAGACAGGCGTTTGAATCGTTCCCAGCTTGCGAAGAAGGTCAAAGTTTTGCATGTTGCGTGTCCCTACTTGCAGGATATCTGCGTACTCCGCGCATACATCCACATATTCCGGCGTCATGACTTCTGTAATTGTCAGCAAGCCATGCTTCTTGCCCGCTTCCGCCATCATGATCAAGCCTTCCACGCCTACGCCTTGGAAGCTGTATGGCCCTGTTCTCGGTTTGAATGCGCCGCCGCGCAGAACCTGACCGCCTGCCGCTTTGACCAAACGGGCAATTTCATCGATTTGTTCCGGTGTTTCTACCGCACAAGGACCACCCATGACAACTAGCTGTTCGCCGCCGATTTCAACGCCTTTGATCTTAATAACTGTGTCAGCCGGATGGAAGTCACGGCTTGCTAATTTGTAGGACTTGGAAATTTTCACGACTTGTTCAACTCCTGATAATTGACGTAACTGTTCTGCCAGCTTAGGATCTGCTTGACCAATAATACCGATGACAGTTCGATCCTCGCCTTTCGAAACATGAGCTGTGACACCTTGCTTCTCAATAAATTGGACAATTTCCTGAATACGCTCATCTGTTGTGTTATGGGATGTAATGGCGATCATATGGACACACTCCTTTTGTTATATGGGTCGTTTCACTATATCACTTCAACGCTTGTTCGCTTCTATGCTTCTACGCTTTTAACCACTAAAGTAAATATACAACGCTTGACGAATATTCGTCAAGCGTTAATTTATTTGCTTATTCTTTTGTATGTGAAGCTACTAGTTGATCCTTGCGGAGTTTGCGTTTTTCTTTGCGACGATTCGAATGATACTTAAGCAAGAGCATGACCGGGAAATAGGCGATGAGTCCAAGAATGGTTCCCACAACCATACCGCCGACAATCAAGTCCAAGCCGCTCCTAATAATATTAGAGAGCATATGCGGTAAATGATGGATCAGGTAAACCTTGAAGTGCTTCGGCACCAGCCAATCTCCGACTTGCTTGTTCAGGATTGAGAACGGGATATAAATGATTTTACCAAACACAAAACCAATCAGCGCCGCTGGCAAATTAGCCCTTAGTAAGTAGACCAAGGGAAAGATAAGAACGAAAGCAAAACCTGCCGTAGGCAAAGTAAACATTTCTATGGCTAAGCCAATGGAAAAACCTCGCGCTACCTTAGACGGACCGCCTTTGGCCCGCAGAAGACCTAAATATTTATATCTAAACCAGCGTTTTGTGCTTTTCCAATCGTAGCGAGTTTTCATCATTTTCACCTTCTGAGTGCTCTGCATGCTGGTCTCAATCCCGCCCTGTGGAATAATGAAGGTTTACTCACTGCTGGCTGCTTTGGTTTTCACAGCTGGAATGAGCTTCTTCATATTAATAGTACGTGTAATTCCCCAACTGGTTTCATCTTTCGGATCATAAGCTTCCAGGTAAGTTATGACTTCTTTGGTAATAGGAGTCGGTGTTGAAGCGCCTGAGGTTACACCCACCTTCCGCACGTTTTCCAACCAATGACGGTTCATTTCGGAGACATCAGATATTCTATACGCTCTGACTCCTGCAATTTCCTCTGAAACTTGCGCTAGACGATTCGAATTGTTGCTTTTCGGATCTCCGACGACGATCACAAGATCGACTTCCTTCGCTTGTTCCGCCACCGCTTCTTGTCGCACCTGCGTGGCAAGACAAATTTCATTATGAATTTCAGCTTTTGGAAAAAGCTCCAACAACCGATTCATAATGTGCTTGATATCCCACTGACTCATCGTCGTTTGATTCGTGATGATAATACGCTGTGCTCGAATGTTCAGAAGATTAGCTTCCTCAACCTTCTCGATCAGATGCACATGCCCAGGAGCTACGCCAACAGCACCTTCCGGCTCAGGATGGTTCTTCTTGCCTATATAGATGATCTCATAGCCATCGGCTACTTTTTCACGAATTAAATCGTGCGTCTTGGTAACATCCGGACAAGTCGCATCAACGACAGTCAGCCCTTTATCCCTTGCCCGGCGTCTGACTTCAGGTGAAACACCATGCGCTGTGAAGATGACAGTCCCTTGCTCAATTTGTTCAAGAATTTCAAGACGGTTCTCACCATCAAGGGTAATAACTCCTTCTTCTTTGAAAAAATCCGTCACATGCGCATTGTGAACAATCATGCCTAATATATAAATAGGTCTGGGAAGATTTAAGTTTTTAGCTGTTTGCATAGCAAGTGCCATAGCGTCTACGACACCATAACAATAGCCTCTCGGAGATATTCGAACGACTTCCAATTCTTCCACCTGCCTGTATAATCATATTTCCTTTTATTATAGCTGATTACACAGGCAGAGGAAAGTTAGCCGGCAACCAGATCATAAAGCTGCTGCCTTCATCCTTGCGAGTGGTTACTTCGACAGAGCCGCCGTGTTCATCTATAATCCATTTGGCAATGGATAAGCCAAGTCCCGTACCGGTTGTTAAGCCCCGTGATAAATCAGCGCGATAGAATCTGTCAAAGATGTGAGGAATATCTTCCTTATCCATTCCTATTCCCGTGTCGGTAATTTGGATACCAATAAAATTATGCGTACTTGATACCTCGAAAGATACGGTCCCCGAAGGTGTGTACTTAAAGGCATTTTCAATAAAAATAAACAACAGCTGCTGCAAATAGTCACGGTTGCCCTGCACCACTGCGTTGTCTAGAGCATCCAGCTCGCCAACTCGCCAAACGGCTGTATGTTCAAGGAGTTGAGCTCTCCTCGTCACTTCCTGCACAAGCGGAAGCATCTCAATCGGCTTCTTCTCCATAAGAATGCCCGCATCCGCTCTGGCCAGTGCCAACAGATCGTTGACCAGCCGGCTCATACGCTGCGCTTCTCCTGCAATATCATGCATAGCCTCCAAGGACATCTGCATCTGCTCCGGGGTGGAGAGCTCTGTGCTTCCGGATGTTTGTTTCCACATCTTCTCCAGCAAATCAACGTTGCCGCGGATCGTCGTAAGCGGAGTTCGCAGCTCATGCGAGGCATCCGAAACAAATCTGCGCTGAGCTCTGTACGCTTCATCCAGCTCTAAATAGGTGATTTGGATTCGGGACAACATCCCGTTAATCGTTTGGGTGAGACGACCTATTTCGTCCAAGGGTCCCTCGTATAAGATCCGTTTCTCCAAATCATCACCGCTGCCAATCTGGTTTGCGGCTTCAATGACGCGTTCGATCGGCTTAAGCGCTTTACGCGCTAAGAACCACCCTAAGGAAGCTGCTACGATAATCGTTAGCAAAGCCCAAATAAAGAGCGTATTTCTAAGCGTTACGGACGTTCGCTCATAGCTGCCAATCGGCACAGCGGCTTGAAGGATACCGATAAGCTGGTCCTGTCCATTAGCTTTCCCCCAGATGGGTTGATGATAAATAAGGAAATCTTGTCCAAGCACCTTGGTTTTTTCAAAAAATCCATCATCACCCTGCTGCAATCGTTCAATCACATTTTTCGCTAACGGCAAGGTCACATCATAAAACTGCAAGTTGGCAGAACGATTAAAACTTTTGAGCGCCACATTATATAATTGCAAAAACGTATTCGTTGAATAAAAATCTCTGCTTTCTAGTTCCAAATCGACAACAAGCCCTTTTTGGGAAAGGGCGAAGCTCTTCTGGATACGTTGAGAAGTATTGCCCGCTTCTCGCTTGACATCCTGCCGAATTTGGTCATAAAGAAAGTAATTCAAGAAAAAATAAAGGACAATCCCAAAAAGCAGCATAGTCAACGCCAATATTCCTGAATACCAAAGCGTTAGTCGAAGGCGAAGAGACATCTTAATTCTCTCCTCTCAACACATACCCTGCTCCCCGCACCGTCTGAATTAATCGTTTATGCCCGAATTCCTCTGTTTTTTGGCGCAGCAGCGCAATATAAACCTCGAGAACATTGGATTCTCCACTGTAATCATAGCCCCATATTTTTTCCATAATAACGTCTCGAGACAGTACTCGTTTCGGATTCTGCATGAATAAATGGAGCAAATCAAATTCCTTCGTCGTTAGCTCAATCAGCTTCTCGCCACGGAAAACCTCACGCGTATCAAGATCCAAGATGGTATCTTCATAATTCAGACGATTCGTCTGCTGCTCTGGACGCTCCATTCTCCGCCTAAGTAGAACGCGCACTCTTGCCAACAGTTCCTCCAGCGCAAAGGGCTTGACCAAATAATCGTCAGCACCAAGATCCAAGCCTTTGACACGATCGCTAATTTCATCTTTGGCCGTCAGCATAAGAATCGGCACCTCGCTGCCGCCTTCACGAACCCGGCGCACAACTTCCCAGCCGTCAATATGCGGCATCATAACATCTAGAATGAGCAGGTGAGGCTCTGTTCTCAACATTTGCTTAAGACCATCAGCACCATTGCTTGCAGTCTCCACCGAATATCCTTCAAAAGCCAAGCCGCGTCTAAGCATAGACGTAATTTTCTCGTCGTCATCGATTACCATAATGTTTTCTCTCATCGGTGAGCCCCCTTCTTTCTTTCTATTGTACCAAAATCCGCCACAAGCAAAAAGAAGCAGAGCCTGCAAGCTTGCGGCCGCGGGTCTCCACTTCCTTTTATACTTACACTAGTCTTATTCAGCAGGTGTTTCCGCTAGCGAGTTTTTGTCCCCAACGGTTACAGGCACTTCCATACGTTTGCCATCTCGAATAAGACCTAAGGTTACTTTGTCGCCAACCTTCGTACCTTGAACCTTCGTGATTAACTCTTGCGAATTTTTCACCTTGGCTCCATTGATATCTACAATCACATCATATTGGCGCAATCCAGCTTGGAAAGCAGGGCTTTTCCGTTGAACGCTGCCAACCAATGCCCCATCCGTGTTAGATAGCTTCAGTTCGCTTACCCAGTCTTTGCCAATGTCTTGAAGACCAACACCCAAGTAAGGAACAGGTTCCTTCGGGATTTGGACGTTGTTTTTAAGGTTTTCAAGAACAGAAGAGATCGTGCTAGTCGGAATCGCAAATCCGATACCTTGTGCTTGAGAGCTAACCGCTGTATTAATTCCGATAACTTCCCCATTCAAGTTAAGCAAAGGTCCGCCAGAGTTACCAGGGTTAATGGAAGCATCTGTCTGGAGTAAATGCTTGTATTCGCGAGTTCCTTTGGAATCCGGGATACTGATTGGACGTTCCTTCGCACTCAATACACCCACAGTTACTGTGTGGTCAAAGCCGTACGGGTTACCGATAGCAACAACCCAATCGCCTACATTTACGTCTTCTGCTTTACCCAGTGGAAGAATCGGGAATTCTTTGTCGCCTTCGATTTTGAGTACAGCCAAGTCTAAATCGTAGCTGTTCCCTAATAATTTAGCCTTAAACGGCTTATCGTAGCCTTCAACCGTTACTTGGATTTCATCAGCACCGTCTACAACATGCTCATTGGTTAAGATATAACCGGTTTTTTCGAAAATAAACCCTGTTCCCATGCCTGCTGGCTGCAATTCACCAGTACCGGAATCTTGTTTGTTGCTCTTAGGTGTTGTACTGCCGCCGCCGTTATCCCCAAAGAATTGGCGGAAGAACGGATCGTCGAAAAGGGAGTTGCCGCCACCGTTGCTGCGAGTAGACTGCTTCGTTTTCACCAAAGACTCCACTTTTACGATCGCAGGACCTGCGTTTTGAGCAATCGCCGCAATATTCCCTGGACGAACAACATCTAGTCCCACATTTTTCACTTCGCCGCCGCTGCTATTCGATCCATTGGTCGAAGATACCGTCGTACTGCCTGATGCAAGCGGTTTGGGATTGCCTGTGAACATGTTCATCTTATCAGCGGTAAACATGAGAGCTCCTACAACCAATGCCCCAGCCATGAAAGCCGCGAACACGCTTTTCACAGATGAACGTTTCTTAGCATGATTCGGATCCCATGGTCCTTGTCCCTGCGAATTCGTAACATCGGGTCCGAAGCTGAAGGGACGCAGGTTTTTGGGAGGCGTTACTTCTACACTGGAAGTTCCCTCAGTTCCTGATGCGGAGGTCACCAAGGATTCTTGTTCATTATTCTCATTAAATGCCGATTTGTAGGGACCATAGGAATAGTAGTAAGAAGGCCGCTCTTTGCTGAGTTCCTGCGGCTCCTGATGATTGGCGTTGTCAGGCGTTTCCTTGTTCGTGTTATCGCTATTGTTGTTCTGCGACTTAAAAAAATCGCTATAGTCTTTTTTGTTATCTTCCATGGTCTTACCTCCAATTGTTTAATAAAGTTATAAGTGCATGTACTTGTTGGTTGATGTCTTTGTTGTCTATAGCTCTATCATGCACCCACAACCTTAAACGAATATTAAAAAACAATAAAATGGAGGTAAAAAAAGGGCTTTATTACTGGAGCCAAGCTTGCTCTACTTTTTGAAGCAATCCTGTCGCTTCCTTCACCCATTTATCTTCAATGTCGGCATCAGCGTCCAGCGGAGTTTGGAACTGATCAATGAGCGCACCATAGGTTTCCGCTTCCGCCTCTTGATCCAGCCCTTCATTATACACATGCTTCAGCACAAAAGGAGTTCCGACTTCTACAATCGCATCGGTAGCTTCTGTATCCCCGTCGATTCTTCCCGTGACCACTTGGAAAGGAATCCGCAGCCACACTTTATGCCCTTCATCCAAATAGCGATCGAAATAGCCATGATCATAGTCCCAATTGCCGCCTAAGGCGAAATCGAATTCATGCAAATGATCACGTACACTGTCAAAGGATTCTTGCACTTGCTCCAACGTTGATGATAAAGTTTTCATTCTGGCACTCCCTTAGCGCTCATATTATTTGTCTTACGCATAGAGTGTGCCAAAATGTAGTTTTTATGTGTAATTTATTCCTTATCTACACCCAGCCTTTGCGATGAGCAAAGATAGCAAGCTGTGTTCGATCCTCCAGCTCACATTTCATTAGAAGGTTGCTGACATGGGTCTTAACCGTTTTGATACTGATAAAAAGCTCTTCCGATATATCCTTATTACTTTTCCCCTCTGCAATCAAAAGCAGTACTTCTCTCTCTCTTGAGGTTAAGCCTTCTTCTGCCGGCAGCTCATTGCGTTGTCTAATTCCCCTTGTGAGCGCCAACGACACTTCCGAATTCATTACAGGCATGCCGCGGTAAGCGCTTTGAATCGCATGAATCAATTGATCTGACGAAACTGTCTTCAACATATAGCTGATGGCTCCCGACTCCACTGCTTCAAGCACCTTCGCTTCCTCTAGAAAGCTGGTTAGCATAATGATCTTCGTCTGTGGAAACTTGTCTGAGATTAATTTCGTAGCACCAATCCCATCCAGCACTGGCATCGTAAGATCCATCAGGATCACATCCGGAATACGTTCAACTGATTCTTGATTTAATTTATCAAAAGCTTCTTGCCCATTGCTGGCTTCTCCTACGACTTCCAATCCCGGCTCCAAGGAAATATACGTTCGCAATCCAACTCGAACCATATCGTGATCATCAACAATCATAACTTTAATGTTCGGACTCATTCGTTTCTCCCTCTCTCTCCTTCAATAAAGTAACGGATTGGCCTGTAAACCTCGGAATGCGCACGCGCACTCTTGTGCCCGAGCCCAATTTGCTGTCAATCTCAACTTCCCCTCCGAGCTTTTGTGCACGTTCCCTCATGGTTGATAAGCCATGTGAAGCGGAAGGAATATCTCTTCGTTCAAAACCTTGCCCATCATCCTGTAATTGAAGCACATACTGGTGCTCCCGTTCATAAATAGCTAGCCGTACCTGTTTAGCCGAAGCATGCTTCACGATATTCGCGAGACCTTCTTGAATAATGAGGAAAAATTGATGCTCAATCGCTTCAGAAATAGATTCACGCAGCGAAACGTCAAGCTGGCCCTGCAGTTCATGATTCCGGCAATATTCCGGAAACCACTTCTCCAGGGCTTCTTGTAAACTCATATCATTCAACTCAATCGGTCTTAATTGGGAAATCAAGCCACGCATCTGCTTCTGGGCATGATGGGACATTTCGATAAGCTGGGTCATTACAGACGGAGCTGCGCTTGGATTTCGCTCCAGAATCTTAGGCAGCGAGGAAGCCGACATATGAATAGCAAAAAGTTCTTGGCTAACGGTATCATGCAGATCGCGCGCTAGGCGCCGTCTTTCTTCCATAACGGCATTCTCCGTTAGCTCTTGATCACGAATCGCTTCAGCTTCGCCAAGCTGTTGCAGCAGTTGAACGCGTTCTTCAACGGCAGAAGCCATTTTGTTGAAAGCATCATACAAATATAAGAACGGTTCTACCGGCTCCATCTCAATACGACTGGAGAAATTCCCCTTGGACAACTCCAGCATAGCCACATGCAGTTCATCCACCTTACGCTGCCAGCGTTTGGTCGCCACGTAACCTACCGTTAGGCAAACCGCAAGAATAGCAACAAGGAACCACATGCGAAAATTCCAGTTGGCTAGCTCTGCACTGTAGTATTCAAGGACAATATATATACTAAGAACCGTAAGCAAGCTGGATATAAGAAAGTAATTCAGCAGCTGCCACTTCATATTGAACATTCGCAATTTGTACATGCCTCATCCTCAACCAATCTTTTTAATAGTAATGTCTCCGATAAACATACTCGTTGTTACGATTAGTTTCCGATCTGCTTCTTCATATTGCGAGGTTTGTGTTCTAACACTTCGCAAGAAACCACTCTCGCGGCGGTCAAGCACTTTCATATCACCAATGAAGGAGCTCGCCATGACTCGAACCTCGACATCGATATCATTCGGGATAAAAATTTTCACATCGCCGATAAAAGCCGTAACATGAATGGTCGTTTCACCCAGTGGAATAGAAGCACGCGTAAGATCAATAACAGAATCCCCAATAAAGTGTGAGATCTGGATCGGTTTCAATTCCCATGCTTCTTGACCAAGATGCACATCCCCGATAAAGCCATGACGATGGAGCACGTCGCCGTTATCAAAATTCCTTACGAACTCATCGTATTTATGCTCTTGATGTTGATGATGAAAAGCGTGTGTCTGCGGCTGACGAGGCGCATGAGGTTTCGCGGCAGGCTCCTTCGTTTCGGGTGAAGCACCAATCTCCCATTCCTCGAGATGCTTGTCACGAAACTCGCCATGAATATCCTTGAGCACAGCCTTTTCTTCTTCACTAAGCTCACGCTTTGCTTCATTAGAAGCAAACGATGCTTCCTTATGCTTATCAGTGCTCGCCCCTGGCTTGGTTTCATTCCATTTGGGCTGTTCCCAAGGACTCCGATGCTTATCATGCTGCCGTCTTCTTGCTTCTCGTCTTTCGCGTCTGGCCTCTTCTTTGGCTTCTCGAATAGATGGCCACTCCGGGGATTCTTTCCGGCTTGGTTTGAAAATTACATTCAAACCAAACAAGATTAAAGCAACAGGCGCAAGAAACTTAAACATTTCTCCCAGCGACAGATTAGTTACATGTAAATTCTTGAGAAGAAAGATCGTCCCAACGCCACATACGAGCAAGCTCCAAATCGAGCCTCCCCAGTGATATTTGCGCTGCCAAACGAAGCCTGTAAGTCCATAGACAATTAGAATAACAGGCCAGTAAGTGGAAAACATATACGCAAGATCAATCTCAATTAACCCCATTTGATTAAGTAAAAAGAGGGTACCTGCCGTCACAAGGACAAGCCCCCAAATCATCCGTTGAAACATATGCGGATTCATACGTTCTTCCTCCATTTGTGTCCATCATCGTTAAGCTTACCTCTAGTCTATAAGATACGAGCCAGATTGAAAAGAGACGAAGGATTGAAGGCCGCCTCGGTCTTAAGGCTGAGTTTTGGCTGGCAAATACGGAATACCTCACATGGTATTTTGAAAAACGAACAATAGCGTCCACATGTTATGTATTCTTACGTAATTCGTTGACATGTTTATCATCAGAACCGTATAATTGGTGCAAAAGAACGCGTCTACTATGAGGAGAGATTAGAGTATGGCTACAATCCAACAGCTTTCCAGCGGTCTAGATACCATCTGGGTTGTTCTGACAGCTGCCATGATTTTATTGATGGAAGGCGGTTTCGCCTTGCTGGAAGCAGGCTTTGTCAGACAGAAGAATGCGGTAAGCATTATTATGAAGGTGTTTGTTGACATCGCCTTCGGAGCCCTTATTTTTTATTTCATTGGTTTTGGCCTTATGTATGGAAAAGATGCTGCAGGACTCATCGGAACGACAGGCTTCTTCATGGGAGGAGATTTGACACACATCGCCTTAAATATCTCACATGAGACCTATTGGCTGTTCCAATGCGCCTTCGTTATTGCTGTTATCTCCATTGTATCGGGCGCCGTTGCCGAACGCATCAATTTTCGCGCTTACATTTTGTATACAATTGCAATGACAGGTTTCATATATCCTATCGCAGGCCACTGGGTGTGGGCGATTAACGGGTGGCTAAGCAAGCTCGGCATGGTTGATTTCGCCGGTTCCGCCGTCATCCATGGGCTTGGCGGATTCTCCGCGCTGGCCGCAGCGATCATCATAGGTCCAAGGATTGGCAAGTTCTCGCCGGATGGCACCGCCAACATCGTGCCCCCCTCCAATTTGCCTCTAGCCTCGGTGGGCGCTTTCATTCTATGGTTTGGTTGGTTTGGCTTTAACTCCGGCAGTACCCTGAGCGCTACCAACACTTCGATTGGACATATCGCCGTAACGACCATGCTCGCTGCGGCAGCAGGAAGTGCAACCTGCATCTTGTTCACCATGATGCGATATCGCAAAGCCGATCCACCGATGGTCATCAACGGTGCTCTTGCAGGGCTGGTTGGCATCACCGCAGGGTGTGCCTTCGTGAGTGATGTTGCCGCCATCCTTATCGGAGCAGTGTGCGGGATCTCCATGGTCTATGCGACAGAAATGCTGGAAGCCAGACGAATTGATGATCCCGTTGGCGCTTTCCCTGTTCATGGCATTAGCGGCAGTATCGGAACGTTGGCTGTTGGATTGTTCGCACAGCCGGACAGTATCCGTGAAGGGACTGCAGGATTATTTTATGGAGGCGGCTTCAGTCTGCTTGGGGTTCAGGCCTTAGGTTTAGTTACGGTCTGTGTCTGGGGCTTCGCGATCACATGGGGATGTCTGAAATTAATTAATCTCATCGTCCCGCTGCGGGTCACCCGCGATGAAGAGCTTGTAGGACTTGACGTTGGCAGTCACGGCGTCCCCGCTTACAGCCAAGAAGATGGCTTCCTGGATTTACAGCAATTGAAGAACGGAAAGTAACAACGAAAAACCCTTCCGCCTAGGAAGGGTTTTATCTTATATTAGGAGAGCATTTCTTCAATCTCATCCGGTATAGAGACGACATCGCCGGGTTTGGATTCAGTCATAATTTGTCTGGCATGGGCAATTTCAGCACGCAGCTTTCTTACTTGCTCCATCGGTTTCTTCACATAATGGATATATTCGACAGCAAGATGATGATCCGGCTTTTTGCCAGAGAACATGCGGCGAAGAGAAGACATGGTCTGGTAGGCGCGTTCTTCTTTCATTCTTTTCACTTCATAGCGCTCAACAACCTGTTCAATCTCTAAGACTTGCTGCTCCTTGCGGGTAATGTAAGCTTCCAAGAAAGGAAATACCTCTGCAGCCTTCCTAGGTGTTCTATGAGGATTTCCGTCCAATCGCAAAGCATTCAGCATCGTCACTCACCTGTCTCCCCGTGTCAAGATTCATAACAGTAATCTTATTTTACACTAAAAAAACAGATTTGAGAACCATTATTTCAGAATTAAATCGATTCCTACGACGCCAATCGGGGTACCCATGTCATCTATTATCGCTTTGGATAACGTAATGCATGGTTTTTTGGTAATAGCTGACACATATTCTTGCGAAACGAAGAGTTCTCCTCCCATCGCCCGCTTCCACCATTCTCTCCCCTTGCCATTGACCAAGCCCGCTTCAGGCATCGAAAAAATGAATGTGCCATCAGCGCGATTCGACCAAATGGCTTCTACGCCTTCCGTTTTCTTCAAAATGGCAGCTAAATGTGCCGCATGTTGGCTATCCAACAAGGAAGTGATGTCAGGTTGCAGCACGAGAGAGCTCAACATTTGTTTAATCTCTTGAATATTGACATCGAGGACCCCTTCTTTGCTTTTCAGCCCGACGGTTTGGATCGCCTGAATCAATTCAGTAGAGGAGCGGTCTAAATTCTGATTGATATGCTGCAGCAGAGATACTTCTTGGCGCTGTTTTTTCATTTGTTCCAAGGTAATCTCCACACTCAACATCGTCTCATTCATCAAATCAACCACTTGCCCGAGTGAGGATCTTGTCCCTGTAACCAAGGACGATTGATGCTGCGTCGAGCTCGTCGTACTAGCGACAAGATTGTTCACATGAACAATTAATGAGAAGATCGTATCCATCTTTTCTTTCATGACTTTCATTTCGGCTATGCCGTGAGAGACCGATGCTTTCTCTTCAGCAACAGCCGCTACGACTTGCGAAACACCACTCTCGATGGAAGCAAGGATTTCAGAGGATTTCGTTACGGCTTCATGACTTTGAGCTGCAAGCTTCTTGATCTCCTGGGCAACGACAGAAAAGCCTCTGCCGTGTTCCCCAGCGCGTGCCGCTTCAATGGAAGCATTCAGAGCAAGCAGCGAGGTTTGCGAAACCACTTCCGCAATAAACGTATTGATTTCTTCAATTTTGGAGGTATGTTCGGTCAAATCCAGAATCTTTCTCTGCATCGTATCATTATTCCTATGTAGATCATTCATCACTTCATCCGTTGCACTCAGTGAACGACAGACATCCACAACCGTATCCTTCGTTTGTTCACTCTCGTTATGCATATGCAGGGAAGAATCCAAGATTGCATCGGCCGCAGCGGCTACTTGCTGAATCGCGGCAAAAGCTTCTTGCAGCTGCCCGACTGCTTGATCACTGCGGATTTTCAAGTCCTCTTCCCCTTGAATCGAAGAATCCGCTATGTGCAGCAAATGTCCGATGGACCGATTCACTTCCTCCACAGCAGCAGCCAATCTGTCTGCAACGACTTGAGACTCTTGGATAAACGTCCGAAACTGCTCTTGTTGGTCCTGCTCTTGGATCTTCGATTTCGATGATCTGATACTCACCCAAGCCAAAATACCTATAAACAAAAAAACAGCTAAACCGGCAGCCGTGAACCAACGTGATGCAGATGATGCAGATAATAAAGCGCCTACACTGACTGCAATACCAATGAAGATTGAACCACAGAACCAAGCTCTTTGTTGCGACTCTGCCTGCATAAGCAACTGGCACTCCTCCCCGAAGAACCTCAATGTTAGTTTTTGTTACATTATATCGAAAATAGGAGGAGTTGAAAAGAAATAAAAACAGAGATCGAACCCGATCTCTGTTTTTACCTGCTCTTATGTTTGCTTACACATTATTTGTTTTGATTTTGCGTATTTGCTTGTTGCTGCTTGTTTGGCACCGATGTTTCACTGGCAAATTCTACGTCTTGAGCTGCTTTTTTGCTGTTTTTGTTCTTAGCCATGTTCAATCACCTCCTGTATGTATAGAGTTTCCCAAACAGGATATTTTATGATGGAAATGTTTAGCGAAATTGAACTTTATAACGCTTTGGCCGGCGCAAGGATTTCATCCTTCAATTGATTCCAGATAAGCTCTGTCACCTTGCCTTGTCCCTCTTTGACAACGAAGACCTTCACCGTCTTCTTGCCCCACTCTTTGTATACTTGGTCTTTGGTGTCGAAATAAAGATCAATCTTCTTGCCTTTAATCGCACTTCCGGTGTCCGCGACAACCCCATAGCCATAACCTGGAATAAACAAGACGGTGCCTAGTGGAAATACATTCGTGTCTGCGGCAATGGTGGACAAAGCTTTATCATCCCTTTTTACCTTAATACCCGAATAAGTAATCCCATATTCCGGATGATCCGGATTCTTTCCTGTCGACTCTTTGCCAGCGAAATAGCCTGTTGCGGTCACCTCAACCGCCCTGAGCTTGGACAAATCGGAGTCCAGTTTCGGCACATAGCGATAATTGATTTGTTGTTGACGTTCTTGCACGACCGACATTGAAACAGGTTCCGTATTTCCTGAAAGCTCCATCCGCTGCGGTGTTTGTATATGGGTGACGGTTTCCCCCGTCGTGTAGCTACCTTGATGGCTTGATGCTTGTCCAAACAGCGCAATAAGAACATTTACGATCATCCATACCCCCAACCATCGAGGTTGAGTCATTAGTTCCCTAAACATCGTTTTGATACCTCCCCTACTATTGCAGGTTCTCCAGTTCATTCCAGCTTTAAACCTCCATATGCAGACTCACTGTTTAAGATGTCCTCCTTACGCTCCCTTATACATACCCAAATGTCGAAATTTGAAAACAAAAAAAGCAGAGAAGAAAAGTCTTCTCTGCTTGAGATATCGCTTATTATAGTTTTTTACTAATTTCTTCATTAATCATCCCGATGACTTGCTCAATCGGATGCGTACCGAGATCTCCTTGACCGCGTTTGCGGATCGACAGGCTTTCATTCGTCACTTCATTTTCTCCGACGACAAGCATGTAAGGAATTTTCTCGAGCTGTGCTTCCCTGATTTTGTACCCCAGCTTCTCATTGCGATTGTCTGCTTCTACACGGATACCGGCAGCTTGCAAACGCTCTGTAACTTGATTCGAATATTCTTCGAATGCCGGGGAAACCGGAATCACCTTCGCTTGAATCGGCATCAGCCAAGTTGGCAATGCACCTGCATAATTTTCAAGCAAGAACGCCGTCATACGTTCCATTGTACTGATAATTCCTCTGTGAATAACAACAGGACGATGCTTCTGACCATCTTCACCTGTGTACTCCAGTTGGAAACGTTCTGGCAGCAAGAAATCAATTTGCGCAGTCGAAAGCGTTTCTTCTTTCTTCAGAGCCGTTTTGATTTGAACATCCAGCTTAGGTCCGTAGAACGCCGCTTCCCCTTCAGCCTCGAAGAATGGAAGGCCGAGCTCTTCAACAACCTCACGCAGCATGCGTTGGGAAGTCTCCCACATTTGATCATCCTGGAAGTATTTCTCTGTATCCTTCGGATCGCGGTAGGAAAGACGGAAACGGTAATCGGTAATCCCGAAATCAGCGTAAACTTGACGAATCAAGTTCACAACACGCGAGAATTCTTCTTTGATTTGGTCCAAACGGCAGAAAATATGAGCATCATTCAACGTCATGGCCCGAACACGGTGAAGACCCGTTAACGCACCTGACATCTCATAACGGTGCATCGTGCCAAGCTCAGCAATCCGGATCGGAAGATCGCGGTAGCTGCGCATATCACTTTTATAAACCATCATATGATGCGGACAGTTCATAGGACGAAGAACAAGCTCTTCATTGTCCATGATCATTTTGGGGAACATATCCTCGCTGTAATGCTCCCAGTGACCGGAAGTTTTATATAATTCAACGTTGGCTAGTACAGGTGTGTATACGTGCTGGTAACCTAGACGCTCCTCTAAATCGACAATGTAACGTTCCATAGTACGACGCAATTTAGCGCCATTTGGCAGCCAAAGCGGCAGACCTTGTCCTACTTCACGGGAAAAAGCAAACATTTTGAGCTCGCGGCCCAATTTGCGATGGTCGCGTTTCTTGGCTTCTTCCAAGAGGTGGAGATGCTCGTCCAATTGCGCTTTCTTAGGAAATGCTGTGCCATAAATACGCTGCAGCATTTTGTTTTTGGCATCTCCGCGCCAGTAAGCTCCGGCAACGCTCAGCAATTTGAAAGCTTTGATTCGGCCTGTCGAAGGCAAATGCGGTCCGCGGCACAGATCAAAGAATTCGCCTTGATCATAGATCGTCAGAACAGCATCTTCAGGCAGATCACGGATCAATTCCAGCTTAAACGGATCTTCCATTTCAGTGAAAATACGAATGGCTTCTTCACGGGAAACAACACGGCGAGTGATCGCCAGATTTTCACCGGAAATGCGCTCCATTTCCTTCTCAATTTTCACCAAATCCTCGGGATTCAGCGGAGTTTCCAGATCAATATCATAGTAGAAGCCGTCTTCGATGACAGGCCCGATCCCTAATTTGACCGCTTTTTCGCCATAAATGCGTTTAATAGCCTGCGCCATTAGATGTGCCGTGCTGTGACGATACATCTCTAAGCCAGCTTCGCTATCCAGTGTCAAAATTTCTACGTCTGCATCTTGTTCCAGCGCGAAGGAGAGATCAACCGATTTCCCGTTCACTTTTCCACCTACGGCATTCTTCTTCAGTCCGGATGAAATGGACTCCGCCACTTGTTCAATTGTCGTTCCCACTGCATATTCTCTTACAGCGCCATCTGGTAATTTCACTTGTACAACCATCTTCGTTCCTCCTAGATATTCATTTGAACGCAAAAAAGCACACTGCATCCCATAAGGGACGAGTGCGCTCAGCTCGTGGTTCCACCCTAGTTCGACTCGCTGCTTGCCCACTCAGGCAAGACGAATCCTCATCAGCATTCGGTAACGGGAATGATTCCGGTATTATATACTATCAAGCCTGCAGATCAGGTTGAATTCCACAATACGGCTACAAAGGGGTAAACGATCCGGTTCACTGAAGGAGATTCCAGCCTAGTCTCCTCTCTCTGAGCAGTTCTTGCAGAAAGTTCATGTCTTTGATCTTAACGCCTTCGTTCATTATTATAATTGGCTCTTTGCCCAAGGTCAAGGGGATAGTTGATCCTGATGCTTCGCTTCACCCAGATAGATGTCGCAAGTCCGACAATAGGAGCATACGGTTGTCCGATCCTCGAAGATTTGCCGAATTGTTTTGATAATCGTCATTTCCGGATCCCGTGTATGAATGTAGATATTGGCGGGAGACACCGTAATTAACGTACTGACGATCATATCTTCGAAGTTGATATCCTTCTCCAGCACCTCAAGCTTAAACGAAGCATCAAATTCATTCGCATCTATGAGCTCAAGCCGATCATTCAAAATAACAAACTCGTGACCGCCCTTATGAATCAAATGAGCCACAGGAATCTTGGCTTCCTGAATGTAGACAAAATATTGCAAAAGGGAAATAAATTCTTGATATTGCCGATCCATCATGAACTCATCAATGGCATATTCCGCTATTTCTCTAAGCTCATCCGTATAGTCCTGCAATCGAAATTTAAGAAAACCATCCAAACTTAACCGCGAGGTTTCCTCCAAGGCAAGCACAAGCTGATCCGACAAGACTTGCTTGCGCCGCAGCCTGCCGCTAATGCCGCTATTCAGCAAAGAAGCTTCCTCCATCACAGTCTCCGTGTGCAAGGATTGCTTACAGTAGCTTTCAATAGCCTCAACATCTTCTTTGCCTTCGTATTTAAATTCTTTCATTATTAGATTCCGCAGGATAGCGTACTCTTTGTCCACCATAATATGCTCAGCCAAAGCATCTGCCAGACATTGACTCACTTCCTTGCGAATTGCAGGAACATTCTTTTCTTCTATTAAGGCTTCAATATGCAGGGAAGCGTGCGTCTCGAATAGTGCATAGTGAACAAACAACCCACTTTCAACGATATGTAAAAGCTTGAGCTCACTTTCAATTTGAGCGCTTAGCGAACGTACATATGGTTCTTCCGCTTTCATCACAATGATTGCAAACAGTTCCATGACCTCACTCCTTTCCATCACTACATCCTCCTCTTAAGAGTATATGGTCGATAAGAAGCAGATATACAACGAACAATTTGCCATTTCTTTTCAGTAATTTTTGTCAAATCTTTAGCTAAAGTTATTCCAATCACGCAGATATTCATGTTATGATACGGTTAATAGTGCTTAAGTAGCATATTTTGGAGTGGGTATCTATGCAAATGGACGCATCTAATCAACATAAACAGGACTGGAACCGGAAGTTACTTAATGCCTACTGGTTGCTTGTATGGATACAGTTGCCTTTCCAACTTCTCTATGCCATTTCGGAACAACAAGATTTAACCTTCATCATTAATCGGCTGATCATTCCTCTACTCATCATGATCCTCATCATGTTCCTGCTTGAATTCATTAACATGTACAGTAGAATGCTATTGGACTACTACATCATCAGCGGAGGCGCTGTTTTAGCTTTTACCCTAATCTACTGCAATCATGATTTGAAACTTGCTCCACTCTATCTATTTCTCCCAATCCTTGTTTCTATTTTTTACTTTCAACTATCCAAGATTATTTATACTTTAGCGCTTTCGCTCGTTTCCATTTCAATTCTTTATTGGATCAAATTAAGCGTATTCTCGGATTATCATGCCATCGATTTGCTTACCGTCATTCCAGTCCTGATCATTGTTTCCATCATAGCTGCAGGGATTATGAAGCGCGGCGCCGAAATTCTCGATAATCTCAAAGCCACCACAGAGCTTAAACAAGAATTAATGATCAAAAACATCATTATGGACAAGCTGTCCAAGACGGATGCCTTAACGGATCTTTACAATCACATCACCTTCCACGAGTATTTAGACGAGCTTATCCAGCAAAATGAAGCCGGTCAGTTCTGTATCCATATTGCCGTACTCGACATCGATAACTTCAAAAAAGTCAACGATACGTATGGTCATCGAGCCGGCGACGCTGTCTTGAAGAGTGTCAGCAGCACGTTAAAAAACCGCGTTGGTCTCAATGACTTCGTTGCCCGATATGGCGGAGAAGAGTTCGCTATCATCTTCACGGAGAAAGACACGGATGAGGTATTCGAGCTGCTGGAACGTATCCGCTGGCAAATCTCCCAGATGAAATACGATGAACTACATGGTCAATCTGTCACCATTTCCATCGGGCTCAGCGAATATCGGCCAGGGACATCCAAGGAATCCCTTTTCGCCGGCGCCGATCAGTCCTTGTACACCGCTAAGAAAACAGGCAAAAATAAAACCGTTATTCATACTGCGCCTCTGAAGGAAGCTAATTGAAGATGAATGGGTTAACCCAAACCCATGAGTAGGGGATGCTCCAATGTAGGCAAGGTCCGTGGCTCACCGATTTTAGAAAGCCTGCATAAGTGCAGGCTTTTTCGATCAAATCGCGTAAAAACAGAGAAAGCCTGCGATTATGCAGGCTTTTTAAGCTTTTCTACCCTGAAATCGTGAAAAGCTCTCTAAAGGATGCATAATCGCAGGCATTTCACGATTTTGCTCATTTCCAAGTAGAAAAGGATGCATATTTGCAGGAAATATGCCGAAGTACACGAAGTGAGCCAAACTGACAGCTTGTACAAAACCGAGGAAAATCCTATTTTTCAAAACAACCTTCAATTACGATCTTTTCCTTACCATAGTAATCTATGACACGTTCGCCTAGTTCAATCTCCTTCCATCCCTCTAATAGTTCTCTGCACGAATCAATACTATAAAAGTACCTATCAATAGCATGCTCTTTTTGCGCATCATCATCATTAACGGAATTTAACCGTATTAGAAATAGTCCTTTATCGCTTAGCATTCTTCTAACTTCAGCCAATATCCGGTTCAATACGCTATCATCAAAGTAGTGGAGTGACAAACTAGCTACAATAAACTCAAACTCATTATCCTCAAAAGGAAACTTATCTTGTGTATCATGATGCAATATTTGAACGCTAGGAATGTTAGTTTCGATAATTGACAACGCAACCTCTGAAAAATCAGTTGCAGTCACATTGAATCCACTGCCCACCAAAAATCTTGTATCATTCCCACTACCACATCCAATTTCAAGGACCTTTTTGAACCCTCTATCCTCTATGATGGGATGGTAGCTTTTCAACCATGAATCCAGTTCAGAATATTGAATCCCTTTTTCCTTAAATTTACTAAATTGCTCATTCCATACGTCTAAAGCTTTACTCTTCGAAACGCTCATATTTCTCCTCCTAACAGCATCATAAAACAAACGTCTTTTCAACCCTCTTCGACATTAAAAAATAGCAGATCCACAAGCCAATCCAAATCACTTTTATTGATACACCTGTCATAAGAGAACTTTGAACAGCACTTTCATATGACATAAAGAAATTAACACCAAATGGAATTAAATTAATAAATTCTAAGCCAACAATGACTTTTGGGACATACTTTTTCTTGCTCATAATCAATAGCAGAGAAGCTATCAGACAAATTAAATGAACTATATTGTATGAACTTAAAAATATTAGTTGTTTCGTCCTTTCAACATTCGCTATACCAACTCTGATAATTAGATAATACGAATAACAAATAAAGAATATAGAGATTATGCATGTTGCATTGTAAAATAGCAGCCATCCTCTTATTGGTATTGAATCAATGCTATCCTCAGATTCAAATTCAACAATTTCATTCTCACATTCAGGACAGTGCTTCATTCCAGATTCTAACTTCACTTCACACCAAGGACATTCGATCATATGTGCTTCTTTCAAGTTGTGACCTCTCTCTCGATGTTTGGGCCAACCTTATTAGAATAATTCTTGTGTTTCTTAACGTCTTTAGCATACAAAACATAAGTATTTGCTAAAATATCTCCAATTCTTTTCTTGTCCTTTGTTATAAAGACTGAAATTCCAGCTGGAAGTCCTTCTAGTAGGTAGGTTTAACTTCTATAATCGCACCTAAACTATTAAGTCCAATATTGTTGCTACCCATCTGGCACTTATAAAACTCTTAGGATATTTTCGCACTATGTCGCTTGCATCTATGTCTTTTACCTAAATATGATAACTTAACTATGCAAATCAATCTATTGAAGCCATACTATCATCCAACCTACTCGAAATCTCAATAAACTCGTTACCCCAACCACTAGCAATAGATATTTCTTGCAAGGAACCTGTTGGAGCAAAAAGAAACATTATTTCACCGAGAGCAGATTTGTTCCCTAGCCTTAAATTTTCAATGCATAAGTCAAGGCATTCCAGTACTTCATCAACATCCTTAAACCTCGACCAAGTAACGTCTGTATTGGGAGTAGCTACGAGTGAACGAACTTCCAGCAATAGCTCTTTCAACCCTGCGCACTTAAATTGCATATTAAGACCTATTCTTACCAAGCAATTCAATTACTTTATCAAGCTTTTTACCCATTTCAACATCGTTTTTCTTCTTCCAATCAAAATATCTTATGCCACTTATCAACGCAACTACTAGCAATACTATCAATAGTAACGAAATCAGCTGCATTAAACCAGTTATTACCGAAAACGAAAAGGCCATCTAGTATTTTCTCCTCTCAACATATCAG
This sequence comes from Paenibacillus ferrarius, assembly GCF_002027705.1. GTDB lineage: Bacteria > Bacillota > Bacilli > Paenibacillales > NBRC-103111 > Paenibacillus_E > Paenibacillus_E ferrarius. Next base: position 172,874 of record NZ_MBTG01000002.1, read on the forward strand.
TAAAATCATCAGTTAACATAAAGCATGGGAGCTTTTTTCCATATATCCAAAACAAGATCGGTAATAAACCCTATTTCCTTTTTATCCCTATTGTACCATTTGGATTAATGCTTTAGTTGATAATTTATCGATCGTTAAGTTTAGTATCGCTGGTTTGAAGCGCACAGAGGGGTTTTGAAAAAAACGAATTTCCTTGAGGTTTTTTTGAACACAAAGGAGATGAATGGGAACAGAAAATTGAACAGTTTAATAAAGAACTACTTGAAGATAATGTTAAAGACTTCAATTTGGATTTAACTTCTTACAAAAAATACGAGTATAGGCAATTGGAGTATTTAGCTGAACAGGGTAAATTCAAGTCTATACACAATATAAATGAGAAAATTGTCAAGGACTTAAACAAGGATATTAAGCCACCTTATAATTCCTTTATTGATCCATTTACCTTTGGGCATAAGAAAAACACCATCGTGTGTGATGATGCTTTTTGGTTTATAAATCATTTCTATTCACCTTAGGCCAAGTGGGTCATCTACATTACTCTGGAATCATATTCTTGTCTGTGTTCTTTCAGTGGTTTTGACACTTTTAATTTCAAATTTCTTATCGTATATTACTGAAAAGTCTTGATAAAATGTAGCAAAAACAACTTGTACATCACCATTATCCAATGTATTAGTATCCTTCATTCTTAAATGCAACCTGCTTACTTGATAATTATGCTCTAAATATCCAATTATTTTATCTATTCCCAATGAATCAACTTTACTTATCCCGTCCCTCATTAAGTGTTTTTTAAGTTTATCGAAGGCTAGGTCGCCAAACTTCTTTGCAATCCAAATCAATATTCCTTCACCAATGCTTCCTGCTCCTGCATTGTATGTGAACCTGTTAGTGTAAACAATGCTATAATCAATTTCACTGTCTTGGAAGTCCATAATAATGGGATAGGAAAAATTAGGAGATTCAGGCACTTTAATTCTAACAAAGTATCCTTCTTCTAAAGTTTTCTTGGTATTAAATAGGTCATTCATATCATTATGTTTTGCTTTGACCAAATTTGCATCTAACCAATTTTCAAGCAAATAGAGGAATTTAGGGTTGGGTTCATAGTAGCTAGTTACATTTTCATTATAACGAGCAATTGTTCGATTTATTAAAGATATGTCTACAAAATGTATGTTCCCTGATGATTGAATTGATGTGTAGATGTTATCACCATTAGCACGTAGTATAGCCTTTTCCATTTCAACCAAAAATTCATTTTCAATTAAGTCCTTCTTGTGGTACATACTTTGAACATAAAATAATTTCTGCAAGCTGATTTCGTGGAAATAATATTGATTGTAGATGTTAAAAATTATCAAATGCATAGTTGGTACTCCTTTGAAAGGGAATAGGGAAATTATACCATGCATTAACGTCCTAGACGCTCTAATGAGCATTAAAATAAGCACACGTTCAAAACCATAGTAATGAACTGAACATACCGAACACAAGAAATGAAAAGATAAGACTTGCAAATAATAGAGTGATTGCGAAGACCCTAAAATGAAGTAACTTATAATAAATGACAGAAATCAATATCATTACGAACAGATATAATCCTGTAGAAATTACTGCCGCTCCGTCTATACCCCCTGGTTTAACTAATTCAAAACCATATCTCTCAAAAGGTTTCCCTATGGCGATAATCAGTCCACTGAAATACGAGAAGAATGTCCAGACAAATGCTAGAAAAAAGCTAACCAATATAGCCAGAATGGCTTGAACGGACTCTTTGACCATTAAACACCACCATCAATAAAATCATTCTTTGTTACTATCTCAGCGGCTCACCATAAAGCATTGCCCTTAACCTGATCTTTATTTAGCCCTTCAACAGTATCTATTGGCTCCTTAAGTAGTTTGATGGGAGCTGCTTCATTTCTCTCCCATAACCTATTTTCAAAAATCACATTGTAAAAATGCTTAATGTTTTTTATACGCCCATTTATGATCTTAGGTGCAAGACCCTTTCTTTCGCTTTCCACCTCTTACATGTGTTTGATACACAACATACTGTTCTTGCATTTCGATTAGCCATTCACGAATAATACTGGTGGTTATATCCTCCATGAGTTCAGAATATCCCTTAGTTTTAAGAAAGTCCGTGAAATACTTCTTATCATGAAGTAAGTCCTTCTTTCTAGATTCGGAAATCCCTCTGAACGTTTTAATTCAATGAATTTTGAAAACAAATCATGAATAGTTAGCTTAATGTAATTCTTGATGCCATTACCATTACCTTCATTTGACAATAATGCTCTTTTCCTACTGCGTATGTCCCTGCTAGACGACAAAGAACGCTTATCCATACTAACCCCTCCAATTGGATTAATGATAGACAAGCGTTGTAGTTACTACAGTAGAATAACAGGGTATATACATCATTATGTGTAGTACATACCCGCCATTCAAGCTATGATGTATTTACCTCATTCACCGATTTCCCAGTAGAATCGCCCTTAGTTCTGCATCACGAAATCTTTATCAATCTTCACATTCACGTCATCAAACACACGCAGAGTCTGGTACTTCGTATTCCGCTGCGCAGGAATCTTGCCAGCTTGACGGATGATATCCAGCGTCGAGCTCACGTTGACCTTGTGCGTTGTGCCCGCCGCGGAAACGACGTTCTCCTCAATCATCGTGCTGCCGAAATCATTGCAGCCATAGCTGAGCGTCTGCTTCCCAACCTCAGGTCCCATCGTGACCCATGAGGATTGGAAGTTCGGTACATTGTCGAGCATAATCCGGCTAATCGCCAATGTTTTCAAATATTCTTCCGGCGTCACTTTCTCCGCCTTCATGTTCGTATTATCCGGTTGGAACGTCCACGGGATGAATGCCAGGAACCCTGGTGTATTCAGCTTCTGATGAATAACATCGTCCTGTGCATCACGAATGCGCAGCATATGAAGCGCACGCTCTTCCATGGATTCTCCGAATCCGATCACCATGGTGCCGGTAGTATGCATGCCGATTTTGTGAGCGGTTTGCATGACGTCCATCCAATCGCGCCACGATCCTTTGAGTTTGCTGATTTTGCGGCGAGTCCGGTCATCCAGAATTTCCGCACCGCCGCCAGGCAAGGAGTCAAGCCCAGCTTCATGCAGCTGACGAATAACTTCTTCTAACGATAAACCGTCAGAAACATCTTTCATTTTCATGATTTCAGCGGGAGAGAAGGAATGCATCGTAATGTCAAAACGCTTCTTGATCTCGCGCAGAATGTTCGTGTAGTAGCTGAATGGCAAGTTCGGATTGGTGCCGCCCTGCATAAGGATTTCGGTGCCGTCTACATCAAGTGTTTCTTGAATCTTTTGGAAAATCGTTTCATCCGGCAGCACATAGCCTTCCGCTGAGCCCGGCGCACGATAGAATGCGCAGAAACGACAGTATACATCACAGATGTTTGTATAGTTAATGTTCCGGCCAATAACGAAGGTCGTGATCGGGTCTGGGTGCCATTTCTTCATAATCTGATTGGCTGTATCGCCAATTTTTTCTATTTGATCGGATTCGAACAGCGTAATGCATTCTTCTACATCAATTCGTCCGCCTGACTGCGCTTTATATAAAATGCGATCGATCGGTTTCATAGCAACTCACTCCTTTAATTTCTAAAAGCTTGTATCCATTCATCGTATCATATTCATGCCAAAAAAGCAGCAAATGCTGCTTTCCTAGAGGATGTACACGTTTTAAATATGACTAATTTTCGAAAAACCGATGCACTAACCGCGCAGTGCTTGTTCCAAATCTTCGATAATATCTTCGATATCTTCCAAGCCAACGGAGTACCGTACTAGTCCGTCTGTAATGCCTCGCAATAAGCGAACTTCCTTCGGCATCGCAGCATGGGACATCATCGCCGGATAGGAGAGGATGCTTTCAACAGCCCCCAAGCTTACGGCAACGAGCGGGATACGCACTTTGCTGAGCAGCTGCTTGGCACGCGCGCCAGAGCCAACATCGAAGGAAACGACAGCGCCATACCCGAGAGACTGCTTCTCGTGTACCGCTCTACGAGGATGATTAGGAAGCCCTGGATAGTAAACAAAGTCGATATCCGGCTGTTCGGAGAGCCACTGAGCCAGTCTGCGGGCCCCTTTTTCAGATGCTTCCATACGCGCCTGCAAGGTTTTCATTCCGCGAATCAGCAGCCACGAATCTTGAATTCCCAGAACATTTCCCATGCCATTCTGGATTTGCTTCATCCGGCGTCCCAGACTGTCATTAGCCACTACAGCTAATCCAGCAAGTACGTCACTGTGCCCGCCAAGGAATTTCGTAGCGCTGTGAAGGACGATATCAATACCCAGCTCAATAGGACGCTGATGGTAAGGTGTCATGAACGTATTATCGAGCATTGTCAGCAAATCATGTTCTTTGGCAAAAGCGGCGATTTCGCTAATATCGGTAATTCTCAGTGTTGGATTCGACGGTGTCTCGATGAAGACTGCTTTAGTGTTCGAACGAAGAGCCGCACGGACTTGAGCGATATCGGTCATGTCTACGAACGTAGATTCAATGCCCATACGGCTCATAATCGTTGTCAGCAACCGATAAGTGCCCCCATATACATCTTCCGTACAAATAACGTGATCTCCTTGGGATAGCAGCATTAGCGCGGATGAAATCGCCGCCATGCCTGAAGCGAATGCGAAACCGCGTGTGCCACCTTCCAGAAGGGCTATGTAGTCTTCCAACGCTTGACGTGTCGGGTTGCCCGAACGCGTGTAATCGTACTCTGGAGAAGTTTCCAAATCTGCTTGATGGAAGGTCGAGGCTTGGTACAAGGGCACGCTGGATGCCCCTGTCGCCTTATCAATCTCCCCGCCAAAGTGAATCAGTTTCGTTGCGAATTTGCCTTGAGGCTTGCGTTTGTCATCAGATGGATGGTTCATGAAAGGGATTCTCCTTCGATTTCGGCTTGTGCTTGACTTAAAGCGTTGGAAAGGTCTGCGATTAAGTCGTCAATATGCTCAATACCTACCGAGAACCGCAGAAGACGATCGTCTACACCGATTTGCTGACGAATCTCAAGCGGAATATCCGCATGGGTTTGCACAGCAGGATAAGTCATTAAAGATTCTACGCCGCCTAAGCTTTCCGCGAAAGCAATCAATTGAATGTGTCGCAGAATCGGTTCAATCAATCTGGCATCCGTTACTTTGAAGGAGAAAATTCCTGTATTCCCGCTTGATTGTTTATTTTGAATCGCATAACCAGGGTGTGATTCCAACGCTGGGTAGAAGACTTCATCAATGAGTGGATGCTCTAGCAAGAAATTCGCAATCGCAGTTGCATTCAGCTCATGACGCTCCATGCGCAGCGCGAGTGTCTTCATGCCTCTCATCAAGAGCCAACTGTCTTGCGGCCCAAGGACGGCTCCGATGGAGTTGTGCAGGAACGCCATTTGCTCGGAAAGCTCTTTGCCCTTCGTCACGATAAGGCCAGCGAGTACGTCATTGTGGCCGCCCAAATATTTGGTCGCACTATGGATGACGATATCTGCGCCTAATTCGATCGGTCGTTGCAGATATGGCGTCAATAATGTATTGTCAACAATCGACACGATGCCCTTCTTACGGGCCCAAGTACATACGATTTCGAGATCTGTAATCATCATGAGCGGGTTGGTCGGCGTCTCAATAACCAAACCCTTGGTATTCGGTTGATAGGCCGCTTCCAATCCATCCAAATCATTCGTGTCCACATACGAAGCAGTCACACCGAAACGCGACATGATTTTCTCCAGCAAACGGTACGTACCACCATATAAATCCAAGGACACAATCAGGTGATCCCCTTGGCTAAAATAAGCAAAAATAGTTTGCAGGGCGGCCATCCCTGAGGAACAAGCAAAGCCTGCATCTCCCGATTCTAGCTGAGCGATTGCCTCTTCAAGCACTTTGCGCGTAGGGCTTTTGGTACGAGCATAATCAAAGCCAGTGCTTTGACCAAGCTTCGGGTGACGAAATGCAGTAGCTTGGTAAATCGGGAAGCTAACAGCCCCCGTAACAGGCTCTTCAATGGAGCCAATTTGGGCGAGACGACTTTCAATTTTCAACAACGGGAGTTCCTCCTCAGGGATATGGTTTCAATTTTACAATTGTGAGCTAGCCCAGCTTTCATTGATGTTCACATTTAATTCAAAAGGTGTTTCTTGATACACGTAGTAATTCAGCCAATTAGAGAACAGCAGGTTCGCATGGGCTCTCCATGAATTATAAGGCTTCCTGCTTGGATCATTATTCGGGTAATAATTGCGCGGAATCTCAATATTAAGCCCCTTGCTTACGTCGCGATCGTACTCCCATTTCAAAGAATCTGCATCATATTCTGAATGGCCTGTGACGAAAATATGTTTCCCGTCACGCGTCGCCGCGATGTAGACACCCGATTCTTCGGATTCTGCCAAAATCTCCAAGTCCGAACATCGAACAATATCTTCACGTTGAATGTCCGTGTGACGCGATTGAGGGACATTGAAAACCTCATCAAAGCCGCGCAGCAGCTTCGTATTCGGTACGCCAACGGTATGTGGGAACACACCGAACATCTTTTGATCCAGAGCGACCTTGCGCACACCGAAGTGATGATATAAGCCAGCCTGTGCTGCCCAGCAAATATGCAAGGTGGACGTAACATTTTGCTTGCTCCAGTTCAGAATTTGCGTCAACTCTTCCCAGTACGTCACATCTTCGAATTCCATTTGTTCAACTGGTGCACCTGTAATAATCATGCCATCCAGCTTCTCATCTTTAATATCGTCAAACGTTTTATAGAACATTTCCAAGTGCTCAGCAGACGTGTTCTTTGAAGTATGAGTTTTGGGATGCAAAAGGACGAATTCCACCTGCAGCGGTGTATTTCCAATCAAACGCAGCAATTGCGTCTCCGTCGTTTCCTTCGTTGGCATTAAGTTGAGCAAAGCAATGCGAAGTGGACGTATATCCTGGTGATACGCGACGGATTCATCCATAGTGAAGATGTTCTCTTGATTTAAAATTTCTTTGGCTGGCAGGTTGTCTGGAATCTTGATCGGCATCCTGTTCACTCCTTTTCATAAGGGTTCATATAGGCTGTAAATGCAAAAATGACCTTCTCTGGGATCAGAGAAAGGCCATGGAAAGTCAAAGTCAATGTCCTTCTCTTATCTCCCAGATTCGCGATGATTCGCGTTTCCGCAAGAATTAGCACCGTGCATTCCTTTGTTTCCAAAGGTTTGTCGGTTGCCGGGTGTCATAGGGCTAGTCCCTCCACCTACTCTTGATAAGAAAATGTAACGTATGCGATTAAAAATATCATAGCTATAAACGCAGGGAAAGTCAAGGCGTTTTGTGGCTGTAAAAAGGGATAAATAAGAGAGAATTTGCCAGGGGTTGTCTACCTGTGTTATGCTTGATACGAATCGTATCAAGCGATGATGTTTAAACGGAGGCTGATTACGGGTACATATATATCAAACTGTATGTCCATTCAACGCACGCAAAATTGATGCTTAGAAAAGAGGTCCATTATGACAACCCAAACATCGGATCATTTCTCCGCCTTCGCTTCCTTAAATCGCTATTTCGCCTTATCTCAGACGTCCAAACCTACCTTGCAGCAAGCTGAAGAGGCCGCTGCCCAGCTATATCTCATCTATGGCGCTGCCAGTGAAGAGGAGCTGCTCCAGAAAGCAGATTCTGAAATAATTGAAATCTACACCGAAACGAAAAACAAGATTTTCAATGCCGCCATGTAATTTCATGGCGGTTATTTTTTTGACACGAATCCAGCCTATTTCCCATATTGTATCTAAGCAGCAAATCCCGCGGAAAATCAAACTTTTTGTCTTGAAAGAGGATATTCGAAGGGTTATACTAGACAAGTATTATTTGACACGGACGATAAAGGGGGGCATACGTTTGGACGGAGAACCGAGGAGTTGCACCGGCAAATTAAGAGAACAATTTCATAGTGTAGGAATGCAGTCGGTTCTTTCTTCATCCGTAGCCTCGCGCAATTGATGAACCTAACCGACTGATTCCATTCAAAGGGGTGGATCAGATGAAAACACGTTGGGTTCAAGATGGCATATTTACGTTAGTAGATGACGTGTCTATCGCACTTACACCACCAACAAGAGGCTTTTATTGGATTGACGCAGGGATTGAGGATTTAGAGCTTCTACAGCCTATGTTCCATCTTCATGATCTAGCCGTCGAGGATTGTTTAAGTGAAGAAGAGCAGCGTCCTAAGATTGAGATTTATGATTCGCATTATTTCATTGTCATTAACAGCATTCGATTCGATGATGAAGAAATTTTTCTTCGCGCACTCAATATATTTCTAAGCAAACATGTCATAATTACGGTTACCCGGCAAAAAATTAATGAAATTCGCGCTTTGAAGCCTTTTCTTTGGGAAGAGGAAGTCAACAGCGCTGATCGGTTCCTCTATCATCTCGTCGATCTTGTCGTCGATAACTACGTCGCGGTTGGCGATCGAATTGAAGCGAAGATCGAAAAGCTTGAAGAAGACATCCTCATGGCCACGAAGAAATCCCATCTGAATGAAATTATTGGACTTCGTTCCGAAATACTCTGGCTCAAAAAAGTACTTGTGCCTCAGCGAGACGTCATTGGGACACTAGGCAAAAAAGAGCTTCGGCTGATTGACCATCAGCTCCAGAAGTATTTTGGCGATATTTATGAAAATGCCGTAAAAATTGTCGATACGTTCGATACGCTGCGCGATCTGATGGGCAACTTGCGAGAAGCCTATCAATCCAGCGTCGCTAACCGAGCGAATGATATTATGCGCGTCTTCACTGCGCTGACAACGATTTTCATGCCCTTAACCTTCATCACCGGTGTGTTCGGGATGAATTTCGATAATATTCTTGGACTTCATGTCGCCCACGGCGATGAAATCGTGCTAGCTTTTATGGGAGCGCTGGGTATTGCCATGTACGTTTTGTTCCGTAAGAAAGAATGGCTATGAGTACCTGCTCAATAGAACAAAGGATAAGGGCTTCTTGAAAGCAGCTTGCTGCGGACAAGGAGCCCTTTTGAGTATGACTAGCTCAACTTGAGTCTAACGAACTTCCGTTTACCGACCTGGACGATATCGCCATCCATCGGTGTTATTTTCGCATGGATAGCGGCAATTTTCTGCTCATTGATTTTCACGGCACCTTGTTCCACACTGCGCCTTGCTTCCCCATTGGAAGCCTGCAAGTCGAGCGCCACCAGAAGCTGAATAATGGAGATCTGTCCTTCTTCCAGCAGATTGACTCTCAGCAGTTGCTCCTCAATCTCACCTGGCAAAGCCTTCTTTTGAAACACCGTAATAAAATGCTGTTCCGCTTCATCTGCTGCTTGAGCGCCATGATACATGCTCACATACGATTTGGCTAATTTCATCTTGGCATCTCTCGGATGAATCGTACCCTCCTCTAAACCTTGACGCAGCTCTTGCAAATCTGTATGGGACAAAGTTGTTGTAAGCTCGTAGTACTTGAGCATGAGCGTATCCGGAATGGACATCGTTTTGCCGAAAATATCATTCGAATGCTCATCGATGCCAATGTAATTACGCAGGCTTTTACTCATTTTCTGAACACCATCAAGTCCTTCAAGCAGCGGCATCATGATAGCGACCTGTCCCTCTTTCATTTCATAGGCTCCCTGCAGCGTCCGGCCCATCAAAATATTGAAGGTTTGATCCGTTCCCCCCAGCTCAATATCCGTTTCGAGGGATACCGAGTCATAGCCCTGCATCAAGGGATAGAAAAACTCATGCACATGGATCGGCTGATTGGCAGCGTACCTTTTGGCAAAATCATCACGTTCCAGCATACGTGCCACGGTGACTTTCCCCGCTAGCTTAAGTACATCATCAAACTTCAGCTCACCCAGCCATGCGGAGTTATAGTAAAAAGTCGTTTTGCTTAGATCCAATATTTTCGTCAATTGAGTCTGATACGTCTGTGCGTTGCGCTGCACATCCTCTTCAGAAAGCTGCTTGCGCGTTTCGGATTTACCCGTCGGGTCCCCAATCCTCCCTGTGAAATCTCCAATAATGAGCTGCACCTCATGACCCAAATCCTGAAATTGACGCAGCTTCTGCAGAACCACCGTATGACCGATATGGATATCCGGGGCGGAGGGATCAAGTCCCAGCTTTACCTTTAGCGGAATTCCGCTAACGACGGCTTTCATAACTTTCTGCTTAAGCGCCTCTTCCGGCACGATATCTGCAGCTCCACGCTTAATAATATGCAGCTGCCGCTGCACCTCTTGCTGCTGTTCATCCGTTAATTGCTGCCATGTCATCATACCTTCATTCCTCCTTCTAAGAAAACAAAAAGAGACAATCTCCTCGTCCACAAAGGGACGAGAACATTGTCTCGCGGTACCACCCTAATTAAAGAAATACGCATGGAGATCTCCACATCGTATGTTCTTTCACTTAGTTGAATAACGACATATGAATGCCGGGTTTAAGCTACTGATGCCCGCAATGAGCATGTTCCCTCAACCAACTCAGAACTGTAATTCGAAGCTATGCTTGCATCGGTTCGCACCATCCACCGACTCTCTGCTGCAGCGGCATTTCTCCTACTCAGGGCCTTGCCCATGTTCGTCATCGCTTTGACTAATATTCAGATTATTGATTATTTAAACACAATCACTCCGTCTCTGTCAACCTTAGCTTGCGGCTTGGGAGGCGAGATTCTCCTTCTCCCGGCGAAAACGCAGACGCAGTAATCGCAGCCATTCGTAGGCGCGGTCCAGCTCCTTCCCTTTGAGCTCCTCCGTCCCCATAATACGCTGAAGAACCGGCTTCAAATAACGGTCACCTTCCGATTCGAAGGCGCTCCATGCCTTGATGTGCTCTTCCTCCGGGACAGATGTCAGTTCCGCTTCCACCAGCGGATCCATATCGTAGCCTTCCCGATCAAGCTCCTCCACCCAGAGCAGAAGCTCCCTGCGCGGCAGCGTCAGAACCGCTTGGAGATCAGCCAAGCTGCCCCCGCCTGCAACGATCTCCAACAGCTTGCGCTTGCTGACCTCGCGGTCAAGCTCCATGCGCAGCTTCTGCTCCTTCTGGGCAAGAAGCCATGACTCAAACTTGGCTGTATCTACGTTCTTCGCTACCCAATCCAGAGGAAAGCCGCTCGCTCGTGTATACTCCGCTGTGAAACGAAGCACATCCGCCGCGTACATCGTCGTCTTCTGTTCGCCAAACCCCGGAATTTGCTGCAGCTCTTCCTTGCTCTGCGGCAAAAAGACGGAAATCATGCGCAGCACACGGTTCGTTGCCAGTATATATGGAGCTTTCCCTTCGCGGGAAGCTTGCTCCCTTCTCCACGCTCGCAGTTCTTCATATACCTCTTCGCTTGGATTTTCTTCGCAATAGTAGGTCAGCATCTGAGTCATTCGAGCCTTGCCGGACAATGTTTGTGATGATTCCAAATCCGTGCTGACTAACGGGCGGAAGCCAACCCGCACCTTCTCCCTCAGTCCATTGCGGAACGCGCTCAGCATCTCGTCCCAGCTCATGCCCTGATACCACTGATCCTGCTGCAGCCTGCCCCCCTGATCCGGCTCACTCCATAAGACGCTCCAGATCCCTTGCTCTTCCCCAATCGACACTTGCGCCGAAATTACGCGATTACCCCCCGCTTCCTTCTCTAACGTGTTCACAAATACAATGTTCATCCATTCTCCTCCAAACATCCCGAGATTAGTTTCAGAAAACGAAAAAGCACCCAATCAGCGCTAGGCTGAAAAGGTGCTTCCCTCTTCCTAATATCCAAATCATACCATGTATGGCAGCTTGGCGCAAGATATGTTTTGTTGACAGGCTGACTTCGGTTATAATGAATAACATACTAGAAAGTGAATGGAGGACCCTCATGTCTGATTACGACTTTTTATACGATCATCAGGAAGAAACGACAACAAGGTTCGTCTGTTTCGTAGGCAATGCTTTGCACCGGTTCGATCTTGCCATTATGACAACAACTCGTTATTTCGGGAAAAAACTTGTTATTGATTTACAATCCGGACGCAGCGCTGTTATTGGTCCCGACGATCTGGCTGAAGAAGGATATCTGGAGTACGTGTTTAAGCTAAATGAAGAACAAGCACTGGAACTGAATGAGTTCTTGTCGCAAATTATCGGTTCCATTCATTTCACGGATATTTAAGCGCCGCTTGGGGGACACTGGAAAAAGCTTGAGCAACCCTGAAGAGGAGGCTTTTTCCATGAAAAACGAATCCATAAAAGACGAGAAACCACGAGCAGTCGGCTTTATATCTGAGGATCGTGATATCTACACCGATTTGGAAACCGTTGAATCCCAGCGCAATGATCTTATTCCGGAAGAATTCCCGGAAGGTCCTTATGGTACTAATTTGACTACCGAAAGCCTTGGAAAAAGCTCGCCATGGCGAGAAGATCAACGCCCGCCCAACCGTTTCTCTTACGAGAATCGCGAGCTTCACGAAGGTATTAAACGGGATTATCCAGGCGAAGACGACAACCGGAATGAACCCGCGAATAGCGAAAATGCATCTAAATAAAAAGGGCCAAACGTTTGTTTATCAAGCGTTTGGCTCTTTTGCGTTATTTTTCAGCACTCCCACAGTGACCAAGAGACCGCTCAGGCATTTATCAACCTGCGTACCATGCTGCTGAAAGAATCCCCTCACCTGCCTGCACAATCGATCATCGGGATCATCAAGCTCGCATCGCGCATGCTATATCGTCTACTACTCTTCTCAAAACCTGCGAAAATGCAGTTTTTCAAAGCAAAAACTTGAGAAAAATGAAAATACCTGCGATTGTGCAGGCATCTTCAGCTTTTACTTCCGAAAGTCGAATAAACAGCCTAAAAAGATGCATAATCGCAGGCATTTGAGAATATCAGTCCATCCCAGAAAGCAAAAGATGCACAATTGCAGGTTTAACAAAAAGAAAGCCGGGTACGTGGTGAAATCAGTTGAAATCAGCACCGTCCGCCAAGTCCCTCCAGCCGCCATGCGGGAACAGGCATACATCAGGCACAAGCACCGCACCCAAGCGCTTTTTCAAAACTTGAATATACAATCCATAACGGCTATTCTCATCGAGAGCATCCTTGCAGCCGTAACCCCTCGTCCGTCACATTAGCCGCCAATGGTCTGCACACATTTCACTGCTTGCTCATCCGCAGTTTGAGCGAGATCTTCAATCTTCACGACCGTGGCGATTAAAAATAGGGGACGTAGCCAAAAGCCGCCCTCCATCAAGAGGCCGGCTTTCGATTTTATTTGCCCAGCAGATCCAAATGTCTGCCAATATGATGACGAAGTCCTGCAGCGAAGACATCTTCTTGTTCGGCCAGCGTTTGGAAGAACTCATCTGCGAATTGCTTGCTGCCATCGGCATTTTTAGCTTGCAGAAGCAAGCCGTACGTGATGTGCAATAGCTGGCGGGCATTGTTTTCTTCCATGTAATTCGGCAGATCCGCATCGCTCACTTCAGCTAGAGGGACGATAGCGTCAATATCTGTCGTTACATGATAATAAGCTGTCGCCTCACTGAAATGCTCTAACGCATATTGATGCATACGGCGGTATAAGGAAGGATTGACCTTCGCTACGACACGCACCGCTTCGAGCCAGTTCGTACCAGCTGTTTTGATATGGAACAAACCGTTCGTATATTGCCCGATCAGCGGGAATACACTGAATTTATCACTGCCGGAATGAATGCTCAGCTTGTATTCAAAATGCACGGCAATCGCCGCATGGCTGGCTAATTCACGCTCAAATTGCGCGATATCGCCAATGTAGTCGATTCCCTTCTGGAATTCGCCGCAGAAGCGCGGCGCCATGCTGAAAATCACAACCCCGCGATCGCGAAGCTCATTCGCTACCAAATAGTGCGCTTCCGGCGAGGTAGGCGTCGCTGTTTCATCAATAGAGATCTCGAAATCGACTGCACGATCTAACGTGACGATGTATTTACGGAAGATCGCTTCCATGAAATTGATCGCAGCGTCATAGATCAGCACATCTTTCTTCAATGCTTCCGCCGTGTACGCCAACGCAGCGCCTGGTACATTAGGTGCCGTCTGTAAGTAACGCTGCTCATAATGGCTGCGCAAACTTGCTGGCAGCTGCTCGTATTTGGCTGCGATTTCCGCTTCTGTCAAGGATTCGATCGTATTGTCAATATTTTCCGAGCAATCCAGCGTCAGCATCGTAAACCCCAGACGCAGCGCATACTCGATGTCTTCTTCTTTCTTCAAATGGTCGCCGTCCGCGCCATAACCATCTTTGTAGCCTTCTTGAAGTACGGCATAAGCAGCAGCATCCAGCACATCCTCATACGTGCGGCCTGTTAGTGCAAGCTCACGGATACTTTGCTGGGCCAGTACAGGGCGAATATCTTTGCCGCGAATAGTTTGAATATGGCCAGGGCTGGCAATTCCAAGACGATCCCCTAGTCCCATGGTGGCTACTTGCGTTCCAAAGGCTTGTGGGGCTGTATACGGCAAAAATTGATTAAGTGTCAGACGGTTTTCGTGGGATAACGGCGCTACCTTCCCCCCGTCAACGAGTTCCCCTTGCAATTGATCAAACAGTTCGCCTTCACCAACAACGATTAACTTCTTTCCTGCTTCTGTCCGTACCAAAAGGAGTGAAGATTTGCCTACTTGTGTCAATGAAGCTTCATATACGTGAACACTAGGTGAAGAGAACGACGTGATATCGCCTGATTTGATTGCTTTGATAAGCTGTTCCATGAAGTAAATCCTCCCTTATTTTGCAAGCGTTTGCTGATTATCTATAACCTAATCATATCGCAAGTAAGGAGCGTTTTCTCTTCATCTATTCCTATTTTCCGCAAAAACTATTCATATTTTGCACAAGAATCATGCTATACTGTTTTCGTAACTGATTGCACTCAAAAGGAGTTCAAGCTATGTCTCGCACCGTCACCTTTGGCAATGAAGAAGAAGGTCCCTTTTATATCCAACATATTCATCGTTCCGGCTCTTTTGAACGGACTCAGCATCTGCATGAGATGTACGAGATTTATTATTTGTATGAAGGCGAACGCATGTATTTCATCCGCGATCGTTCCTACCTGATTCTTCCAGGAGATCTCGTGCTCATTAATCGCCGTGATGTCCATGCAACCTCAGACTCGGATAAATTAGGACATGCCCGCGTCGTGATCAATTTCAGCGATAGTTTCTTGGAAAATGCCATCAAGGAAGCGCCTTATCTGCTAGATGCGCTTACGCACAAAACTCCCGTGCTCCGACTGGATCTGCCGACTCGCCGCTTAGTTGAGGATATGCTGGGCAAAATGCTCCATGAGGCAGAAGTGCCTCAGCTTGGGCAAATCTTCTCCCTGCGGCAGTACTTAGCAGAACTACTGTTGTTCACAGCGAGGTATACGCGTATACATCCGATCACTTCACCTGAACATGTTTCCCCTCTGCATCGCAAAATTTCGACCATTGTCCGCTACATCAATACCCATTTCGACGAACAAATCCGACTGGAGGAGCTTGCTGAGCGATTTGAAATCAGCCCGGCCTATTTGAGTCGAATGTTCAAGGAAATCACCGGATTTTCGATGGTTGAGTATGTCAGTCTTGTTCGTGTACAAGAAGCCCAAAAACTGTTAACCCAAACCAATATGAAAGTGATTCTTATTGCTGAACAAGTAGGCTTTGGCTCCTTGGTCCAATTCGGACGGATGTTTCGGCAGATCACCAAAACGACGCCGCTTCGC
The DNA here is from genome assembly GCF_002027705.1 of Paenibacillus ferrarius. Lineage (GTDB taxonomy): Bacteria > Bacillota > Bacilli > Paenibacillales > NBRC-103111 > Paenibacillus_E > Paenibacillus_E ferrarius. Next base: position 188,714 of record NZ_MBTG01000002.1, read on the forward strand.
TATCGGCAATCCCGGTGATGAAAAATTGGGTTTATGAGCTGGAGCAAGCTGCATTGCCGCTGGATGCGACTGTACGATAAGCTGCTGCGGTTGTGAAGGAAAGCCTGCGATTGTGCATCTTTTTATGCTTGATTTCACCTGTTGGAGGCATATTCCTGCGATAATGCATCTTTTTCTGACTTATTATCCATTTCACGCTCAAGATGCCTATAAAGCCTGCACAATCGCAGGAATTTTCACTTCGCACGCGATTTCGCTAAAGAAGGTGCTATTCCAAAACTCGTTTCCGTTTCTCGCATCCACACACTGATGTAAATTTGCCTATCAAAAAACGCCTCCATCCCCACTGCGTAGTGGGTTTGGAGGCGTTTCTGCACGTTATCTGAAATTGTCTACTTACCTTTAACCATTTACGACCTCAGCCAGTACCTTCACCAAGCCGCCGAATTCCAATTCTTCGAACTTTCTTGCGGCAGCCTCATGACGAAGAGCCCACAGACAATCATTTAAAGCACACTCGACAGGGACATCCAATCGAATACGCGCAAGGTCTCTCGAGAGATGCAGCATATCCAAGTTGTCTTGAATCTTTTTCTTAACACTCGCAGGGAGCAGCTCTAGACTTTCGAGGCATCCCTCGACCGATTTATACTCCGTCAACAGCTTAAGCGCCGTTTTCTCGCCTATCCCCTTAACGCCTGGATAATTATCTGCGGTATCTCCCATGAACGCCTTCATATCGATGACCTGAAGAGGAGTTAGCTGCTTCGTGGTATAAAGGGTTTCTAGATCATACACCGTGTAATTGGAACGTCCTTTATTCATAATGACAATCTTGACTTGTTCGGTAATTAACTGCAGCATGTCATGATCCCCGGTTAAAATGTAGACTTCGGAGTCACTTTGAAGTTTATTGGCCAGCGTGCCAATACAGTCATCCGCTTCATAGCCGACTAAACCAATATTGGGCACACCCATCTCGGCTACTACCTCTTTGACCAAATTAAACTGGGGCAAAAGCTCAAGCGGAGCTTCGATCCGATTTTGCTTGTACAAACTATAGGTCTCGTTGCGAAACGTACTACTCCCCATATCCCAACAACAGATGACGTGCGTAGGATTAAAAGTGCTTATTGCATCAAAGAAATATTGAATAAATCCATATACTGCATTGGTAGGCACGCCCTTACTCGTTTTGCGAATATACCCCGAATAGGAAGTCGCGTAAAACGCTCTGAAAAGAAGTGCCATCCCATCGACTAATAAAACTTTTTTGCTCTCGTTGCTCAACCTAATCTCTCCACTCCGAAACTGATATCTTCCACTACCTACATAGTATCACGTTGCCGCAAGAGTCTCCAACCCAAAATTCTCCATCTTCTGCGGCAAGACGCACGTGGATTCGACAATTTAATCTAGCCGAATTAATTTAGATAAGCCGCAACTTTCATTTTCATTTCCATCGGAGGCTCCATCCCAAGCTCCTTTTGGTACAGCGTTTCAAATCTGTCATACTGCTTCGCTGCTTGTTCCTTCTTCCCGCTTTGCACATAAACATCCATTAGCAACTGCTGCATATCCTCATTCAATGGATACTGGGACAGGTATGTTTCCAGTTTCTGTTCAGCCTTGCTGTATTCTTGCTTGGCCCTATCTCTGTCGACCAAACTGCGGACAAGCGCTGTGTACTGCTTGCTATATCCAACCTCAAGTTGTGCCTTCCATAGATAATCCTTCCGATCCAGAAGGATCCCTTGATACAGGGAACACAATCGTTCCGACACAGCTGCATCCTCCAAGCATTCCAATAACGCCGTTTCATTCTTGGGGAACTCCAGCAGATCGTAGGTGGAGCTTAAGGTATCCAGCATGTACCCATCATTGATTTTGACAATATCCATGCCCGTCTCTTGTTCTTTCATCATCTTCTTCAAACGATAAATCGTATTGTGCAAATTATGCGTGACCCTTTCCTCATTCATGTCAGGCCACAAGATATCACTCAATTGCCACTTGCTAATATCCTGATTAGGGTAGCAAAGAAAAAACGCGAACAATTCCTCCGTTTTGCGTGTAGGCCAGCGAACAAGTTTACCTTGAGGATTTCTGACCTCGAAGCCGCCGAAACACCGAATCGATGCATACTGAGCTTGCGGTTTCGATTGTGCTGGGATAAGCTCTAGCTTAAGAAGGCGATTCGTAATTTTCTCAAGTGCTGCAGGTGTAATCGGCTTTAGGATATAGTCAAAAGCATACACCTTGAAAGCATCCAACGCATATTCCTTATAAGCTGTCGTAAAAATAATTTTGGTCTGATCGGAGATTTCATTCATTCTTGCCGCAAGCTCAAGACCGTTAATCTTGGGCATCTCTATATCAAGAAAAACAATATCCGGACGCAGCTCCGGAAAGCTGGCGAGCGCTTCAAGCGGATTGCTGAAAGCACCGATAATGACATAATGTGAATTTCTTCCGATAATGACTTTCATTAATTCAAGGATCGGCTTCTCGTCTTCCACGATAACAACATTGAACATCGCTTTACCTCCTTTCTATTATACGGACTTGATCCGTTTTCGCTAAAGGAAAACACATCTTCACCTTTGTTCCATAGCCAAGTTCCGATTGAACATCCAGCGTAGCGCCAGCAATCGCATTCAGGCGAGTGCGGATATTGGATATCCCTATGCTGCCGTTTAGCTTCTCGGTGCTGACTATCCGGTAGAGCAGATCATCAGGGATGCCCACACCATCATCATGCACGGTTATTTGCAAATACCGATCTCCCTCTTGAATCGTTAAAGTCACTCTGCCATATCCATCCTTCTCAAATAATCCATGACGAATGGCATTCTCAACAAACGGCTGAATGCATAAAGAAGGGATAGCTATATTTTTTAAGCCTTCATCTATGATACAGACAAATTCAAAACGCTCCCCGAAGCGAGCCTTTTCAATCTCAACGTAGGCTTCAATCAATTCCAGTTCTTGCTGGAGAGGAACGAATTCATCGTTGCGGTCCATGTCCAAAATATAGCGCAAATATTGACTGAGCCGCGATAATAAATACGCCGCCTTCTCGCCGTCCGTATAACAAAAGGAGATGACACTGCTAAGTGCATTATACAGAAAGTGCGGTTTAATTTGCGCTTGGTGAAAGGCAAGCTCATGACGGATCGCCTCTTGTATCGACGTTTTCATAGCAATCAATGTTTGAATTCTGGCGATAAGCGTTTCGGCTTCAAACGGCTTCGTTAAATAATCGTTCGCTCCCGCTCTGAAGCCCATAGCGATGTCCTGCGAAGTATCCTTCGCTGTTGCGAATAAGATAGGCAAGTCCAGGATCGAATATTGAGAGCGCAGCTGGCGACAAAGCTCAATGCCCGAAGTGCCTGGCATCATCACATCCAAAATAATGAGGTCAACCTGAGGATGTTCCTTGATTTTGACCCATGCCTCTTTGGCAGAGAAAGCAGCTATCACATTATAGCGGTGTCTTTTCAAAATATTCAGCAAGGTGTGAATATTGGAGGCTTCATCATCCACAATTAAGACCGTATAGGCATGCTCTTCCAAAATATCAAGCGAATCCATTTCCTCAAAAGTATAATCGCGATGCGCATTCACATTAGTAAGAGCATGTTGAACAGGAAAGTTCTCTTCATAAGGCAGCGTAAAAGCCATGCGTGTCCCTGCTCCGACATCCGACCATTCAACCTGGATGTCTCCCCCCATACGTTCGACAAGCTGGCGGCTAATATACAAGCCAACCCCCATGCCCAAATATCCATCGTCCGGCAGCACCTGTTCAACCTGCTCAAAGTATTCGAAAACCTTCGTATGCTTGTCTTCCGGAATCCCAATTCCTGTATCTGTTACTGAAATATTTACGATTCCATTCGAAACTTTTGACCTCACACTGATCTCCCCTATTTCCGTGTGCTTAATCGCATTATGCACCAGATTGTAGAGAATTTGTCGCAATCGGCTCTCATCTGCCTGCACCCAGACATTCGGCCGAACCTGATTATCCAGCCGCACCGCCTTGCCTGCAAGCTCGAATTGCAGCACATCGAATACGATCTGTGTCACCGCTCTTACGTTGACCACTGTCATATTCAGACGCAGCTCACCATGTTTTAAACGCGTTACATCTATCAAATCATGCATGAGCATAGACAGTTTGACCGACGTATCCTTGATCAGCCAAAGATTCTGTTTCTGCTTGGAAGACAAATTATGCTCGTCGTCATCCAGTAAATAAGACGTTATGTTCATGATTCCGTGCAAAGGAGTCTTGATCTCATGCGACGTATGCATAAGAAACTCATCTTTGAGCTGATTGGAAATCGTTAGTTGATGCGTTAGCATCTCCGCTTTCTCATAAGCGTTCGTGAACCGCAAGGCAAGCAGGATGTTCATCAGCGTAATGAAAGAAATAACGCCAATTTTACTCAAGGCATCCGAAGTAACCACATTTTCTGCATACAAAGAGCTATCCACCAAATAAATCATTAGCGATATGATCACAAAGATAAACAAAATGAGCTCTCCGCGTTCCGCGGTTCCTCTCTGGCTTCTACTGTATAAGTAGATCATTCTGCCAAATATGAAAAGAGGAGCGATTGCAATATACAGAAAAAAGATATATCTCACTTCGTTGTAAATGGCATAAGGCAAAACAAAAATGGCTGCTATGTAACACACAAGCGGTGAGATCAGCCACAGGATCATTCGCTTCGAAAGAAGCCTGCTGTCAATCGAACTGAAAAAAAGGATGCTCAGCACCGAGCTGACAAACTCACCTACATCCAGCGCCTTGTAGACAATCTCGAAAGGGATGCCTGGGAGCATTCTCTGAAAAATTTTCTCGCCAAACAGCAGTTGGACGAAGGAAAGCGAGAATAAATACAAACCGCTGGTCAAGTAGATCTTCTCACGTTTCCGAAGAAAATAGAGGTTCAGATGATACGCTCCGAATATGCTGAGCAGCAAAATGCTGGCTAGATCACTGCCCATCAGCAGCGTATTCAGATTCATGATGTCGCCATACCATCCGAATTGAATGGAATTCACGATACCGCCGGTAAAAAATACATAGTTCGATACTTGAATCAGAATTTCAATCTCTTTGGTTTGCGGATGAATAAAAGCACTGTAAGGTGTGTTGCCCGGTCGATGGGCTGCCTCCGTTGCGGCAGGGTGCCCGCTCTCTCCTTCCAGCTTGCCATCTATGTATAATCGATGAGACATCCGGATGCTTCGCAATTTCACACCATAGATATCGTCAGAAGCATTCACAAGCAGCTTGAGACGATAGGTTCCATAGCCTTTTCCCGACATGCCCCCATCTTTATTTTTGCCCCTCCATGTACCAGGAACAGGTAAATAAGAGACATCATTTCGCTCTCCTACTTGAAAATCACTAGGCTCCAGCAGCTTTCCTTCATAGAATTCCCATTCGCCATCCAGAGTGACCAAGCCTTGTTTATGAAAGTCCCATTGCGTTAAATCCAGGACGCCTCGCTTGGCAGGGTGGGTAGCATGATTAGGCAGCATCTGCCAATAGAGACTAAAAAATAATGAGATTAAGAAAAGAGAAAACAGAATAATTCCTATTCGTCTAGGAAAACTCTTCACGGCAGCTCCTCCTTTCTTCAAATTTCGCTACGTTTGATTCTATCATTTCAAACTCACAAAAAACTCACAAGATTATATGTAGTCCCTATTATAGCAAGTTGAGAGCTTGTTTGAGTAAAAAATGGTTAATGGAAGTTGCAAAAAAACCGTCGCCAGCAAAGGTGCTGGCGACGGTTTTCCAAATTCGAATCTTAACGGCTTGTATGCCACTTTATTTCTTGAACGAAGTCAGCTACCGACTGCTGCAAGCGAGTGGAAATTTCATCATCCAGAATCGCTTGTCCTTGTTCCCCCCATGTAACTTGCTTATCCAATACGAAAACGCCTTGCAAAATATTTTGTGCACCCAGTGCAGATAACACGGGTTTCAGCGCGTAATCAATCGCAAGCAAGTGAGAAATAGTTCCTCCTACAGCAAGCGGAAGCACGACCTTGCGCTCAAGTCCTTTTTGCGGCAGCAGATCAAGGAAAGCTTTCAAGACGCCTGTATAAGAGGCTTTGTATACCGGCGTTGCCACGAATACAGCATCAGCTCCGGCAACAAGCGCGTTAGCGTTCACTATCGCTTCACTATCGAACTTCGCATACAGCAAATCTTCAGCCGGGATATCGCGAACTTTGATCCAATCAACTTCAATACCCGCTTCAATGAGCGCGGACTTTGCTACTTCAATAACACCATGTATACGGGACGTGGGCGTTGGGCTTCCTGAGATAATGACTACTTTGGGCATGCGTTTCACTCTCCATTTTATTAGGTTTAGGATGAAAAAAAGACTCCGCTTTCTTTGCTTCATACAAAGTGGGAGTCTCCAGTTGTCAGGTCGACTAAGTTAATTCATAGTATTTTACTTGGAATTATTTTACCACTGCCTATTGCGAACGTCAACACTTTTTGTTTAAAAGAAATTCCAGCCCGGCAGCCACCGGAGGAAGAAGGAGTACGCAGAGGGAATTATCATCCCTGATAAAATAGGGTAAAACAGACCGAACAAGACAAGTACACCAGCCAAATAGCCATATACCCATCGTCTTTTATGCAGCGGTCCTTGTTCCAGGTACTCTTTAATATAATAGGTCAAGATCAGCACTAGGAAGGGCACCATCGCGAAATAATGATAAATAAAAGTGAGCCTTGGCACCAGAATCCAAGGTAAGTACTGCGAGCAATAAGCAATCAGCAGCACGCTCAAAATCTTATCTTTGCGTTTAAAGGCAAGGTAGAACGAGTAGATCACAGCAATAAATCCTGGCCACCAGACCAGTGGATTGCCGAACGAAACGATGCTCGAAAGCATGCCCTGCGGCATCAGCTTGGCTTGATAATACCAGATCGGGCGAAGCATGAGCGGCCACTCCCACCATGGCGAGGAGAACGGATGCGTAGCTACGAGATCTTTGTGATATTTGTACATATGTACTTGATAGGTCACGACATCCTTCAGACCATGCCCTGGCCCCGGCACCATCATGAATGGAATGTAAGATAGCGTATAGACACCGAGCGGCACAATAACAAACATCAACACGCACCAAAGTAAAGTGAGCAGCGTATTTCTCAGGAAAAGCTTGCTGACAAGCGAAAGTCGGGTTCGTTCTGCTTCTGTCCAACCGTCGCTCTCGCTCTCGGGGTCGTCCGAATCGCGCAGAATGCGCCGCGCCAACCTATACTCGCTGTATCGCTCGAGCAGGGACAAGAGAAGCAATAAGGCAAGCCCTGCACCGCCATATATGACAATCCACTTGGAAGCCGCTCCAATGCCGAAGAATAGACCGGAAAGCCCTAGAGGCACCAACGTAGTCCACAGCTTCTCCTTGTAAAAGCTTAAGGTCGTATAGCGATACATGAAATAGAACATCAGCATGATGAAGAATACGCCATAAACATCAATCGTCGCAATTCGCGTTTGTGCGAAATGCATGAAATCAAAGCTCAACAGGAAAGCAGCGATGAACGCATACTCCGATCGTCCAAACATACGCTTCGCAAATACATACATAACCGGAATCATGCCGACACCAAACAAGGTACCAATAATGCGCCAGCCAAAGGGATTTAGCCCAAATACATAAATTCCGATAGCCATCAGCACTTTGCCAAGAGGCGGATGTGTGCTTTCATAGGGCTCTATTTGGTGCAAATGCTCATACGCAGTTCTTGCATGGTAAATCTCATCGAAGTACGTTCCATTCATATACGTAGGCGTATATGGAACTACGCTGGCTTCATCGAAAAGATTAGCCGTCTTCCCTTCGTCAGCAGGGGTTACATCCTGCTCGGTCACCTTAGCAATCGGGAGAATCGTGGAGCTGCCATCTCCGAAAATACCAATTTCATGCAGGTGAAGCGCCGCGTTTTCCTGCGCATCTATAACCATTTTCACGTAACGCGCATCTTTCTTAGGCTCAACCGTATTCCATGTCAACACTTTGGTGTGATCGGATTTCACCGCTATTTGATCTTGCCACTGTGTGCCATCCATGGAAAACCAGAAGGAATAAGCGCCTTCACCGACGCCTGCAAAGCTGTTGATTCGCGTAATGTTATGTGCACTGCCAAGGTCAACGATAACTGCTTCCCCCGCTTGGGTTGGCTTCCAGAACGTTGTAGGAGCCTTATGTCCCCCTAAATGGAACAAGGCGATTATCGTATAAATCACGACGAGGGCGCCGAGATACAGCACATCCTTTTTCGTGAAAAAGCGACCTTTGACGCTTCTTTCAATTCCGTCTTTCTTAGGTTGGAAAATATTCCTCCATCGTTCGGCAGGGGTAAGCTTGCTCTGTTCTGTTCGAAGCGGAGCCTGATCTTGATTCTGATTCAGTCTCTCCACCTCGCTTTCTTGTTGTGATTCCACGAAAAGCCTCCATCCTAATCTGCTTGCATAAATAAGTAAAAGAACATTGATTGCCGATACCACTAACATCAAGGGATCATAGCGCGGGATATGATAGTCCTGATGAAAGCTGCGCAGAAGCACATCGGCAAGATTGATAAAATGGGTAATGCTTAAGCCGATGAACACCCAAAGTATGCGGCGATCCTTGAGATAAATGAAGCTGGTCAGGGCCAGCAGCAAGCCATAGTGCAAGTAGCGCTCATGCATTTTGGTCATGCACATAAAGACAGCCGTTATAAATAAAAAAGCCACGTATAGCAAGGCTCCGGGCCTGCCATTGCTGCGTACATACAAAAAGCATGTGTACACAAGCGCAAGCGGCATCAGCACCCAGCCTAACCATTGATAAGGAATGTGCATAAACGTGCTGTTCATATCGATGAAATTTCCACCCAGCAGCGCCATGAGGTTAAACGCATTCAATGAAGCGTAGGGATAAGACGACAAGGTGCCCGAATAGAGCTCAATCAACCAGCCATATCCTCTGCCAATCGCAAAAGGAAGTGCAACGATCGTCATCGTCGTTAACCCGCTCAGAACACTTAATAAGCCTATCATTAGGTTACGCTTTCGAACAATATCAATCAGAAGAAAAATGCCAAAGAGAAGTGCCTGCGGCTTCAATAACAGGGCTAGCGCGATGAAGATCGAGGCCTGCGGGAGTTTCCCTCTCTGCTGCTGCAGCAGTGTTGCAAGAATAAACAGCATAAAAAACGAGTCTACCTGCCCCCAGACCGCAGAGTTCGCCCATATGGCAGGATTAAAGGCAAACAATGCCGCTATCCCTATAGCTTGCAGCCAGCTGCGCGCACCGCCTCGAAAGCTCTTGGCAAGGTGAAACAGGAGGTAAACGGATACAACATCAGCGATAATAGCAGGAAGCTTAAGAATTAATAAGGACTGTCCGCTCTCCCACGGAATCGACAGCTTATGGTGCAGGAGCCCCACTACATACAACACGTACATATAACCAGGCGGATAGTCTAGAAAGTAGTCCTTGGCGTTCGTATACAAGCCTGATAACCCAACCGTATACGCACGGTCAGCCCATGCGAAAAAGGTTCGAACATCCGTGTCATAACCAACCCAAACGGGTGCAACATATAATCTTAACAAAAATGCGGTCAATAGCAGTAATCCTAGAAGTAAGTACTTATAGGGGGCTTCCCCCACTTGCTTGAACCAGCTTACCATGCGGCATCTCCTTAACGATTAGACTATTACCATTATACCTGTCCACACTCTTGCAGAAAAGGAAAAAAGCACCGACCTTGGGGTCAGTGCTTAGGTTCAAGCTTTTCGATGCGCTCGCATATTTCATGCAGCCAATCATGGTCACTTGTGAGGGATGCACAAAGTGATAAATTTTCCAGCTTTAATCGGTTCCATACATAGCTCGCGTTAGCTTCCATACACAGCATCAGCTCATCCTGCTCTGCCCGTGTCAATTCGCGCGCTCTCCGCAATGTCCATAACTCCGCCATACGTTGATGAACAGCCAACATCGTTTGGGTGCCCTCCTGCTAGTTAGTAGCTACTATTATGCAGTATGGACAAAGAAAGGAAAGACGAAACAGCTGGATGGGATTTGATCCTTTTTCTGCCTCTGGCTCAGATCGACTTTGAATGAGAAAGCTCATATGCTAAAAAACCTTTCTGACTCAACCGGAGTTGAGAAAGAAAGGTTCGCTGACTGCCTTTATGCCGTTGTTACTTCGTCTTCCGAAGCACTGTCGGAATCCGTGCCTTCCAAGAAGAATTGCACCAGCTTCGCATGCTTTTTGAGTGATTTCTCATGAATAAGGTTAATTTTACCGTTATCCAAAGCCCCGAATACATAGATTAATTCTTCGTTATCATGCGACCAATCGAAGCCCTCAAGAATTTGCAGGCATGAAGTCCATTCATCGTTATATTGCCCATTCGGGAACAGGAACCGATTGGCATAAAGCGCGATACTTTCCTGAATCACACGATTCGCGGAAGTATATTGAGCCAAGCCCGGCTGTTCCGGCATCATCGGTAAAATCGTGTTGAAAAATTGATGTAAAATTTCCACGTAAGTGGATGGATCTTGACGAATTTTACGCTGAAGCTCATAGGACGGCTGCATTCTGCCGGAGAACAGCATCGTTGCAGTCGCATACAACCAGCTGAAGCACGTAAAATTACGGTTAAACGATGTTAAATTACTACGGCGTTCAACGCCAACAGCCTTCAAATACACATTGTGATCAACAACTTGTTGAATCACCAGATTAAGCGGATCGATGGAATCAAAGGAGTGACCAAGCTCTTTGCTCACTAGCTGGACTTTGGAGTTGATGTCACCGAAGAGCTGCTGCTCCTCTTCCTCGGTTAGGCCAATATAAATTTGCACAGCAAGCTGTGTTTCCATCAAATCCAGTCGTCTGCCCTCAAGCTGATTAATCGTGCCTTCCGTCTCTTCGACTTCTTGCTTAACATCAGCATCCTGTGGAAACTTACGCTGTTTAATTTTCAGTAGTACAAGCTTCTTCTCGAAACGTCGAACTTCCTTCTGCATTTGTTCATTCACATAACCAAGCGCTAAGATACGGTGCTGTCCATCCAGAATAGACAATTTGGAACCATGCTTAAGAAGGAATTCCTTCTCCCCTTTGGACAATTGGTTCACTTCACGAAGCGACAGGGTCACGGGTCCAAAAAACACATGATCCAATTCACGCTCTTGCAGGTAGGTGGAGATCTTACGTCTTTGCATATTGCTCAGCTTCCGCTGTACCATCGGGTCAATCATCGTATAGTTCAACAAATCCTGGACGCGTAAAGCTACGGTTGAAAGTCCGAACTTATCGCAAAAAGGATGAATGGTCATCTTCAGGCGCAATCCTTCCATTAGCTCACGTCCTCCTTGTCACTGATCAGAAATGCATTCTGCTCTTGATAAAAACTTTTAATAAAATTATATGCTTTCATAATACGCGTGCGTCTTGGCAAGCGATCTTTCTCATCACCGGCATAAATCCCATTCCAGTTCACATGAGGAAGAATTTTCAAAGCATGTTCTAACGCATAGCGATTGAATTTGCCTGGTTTGGTTGCTTCTTCATGGATAAACAGCGCCAATGCAATTTGAATATTTTCCGACCATACCGCTTCGCCTTTGGTTGGCTCAGGCAAATAATTCAGTAAGCCGTTAAAATAAGTTCCACCTAGTGAAACAAGCTCTTGCAGATCTTTATCCTCATATTGGTAGCCGTTATTACGAGCTGCTGATTTCATTCTTCCTTCGAATAAGGCGATCAAGATCTCGATCAGCAAATGATAAGAGAACAAATACTCGGGTGATTTCCCGCGTTCGGAGAACATATCCACGGTCAGTTTCTGCATCGCCGGCGCTTTGGCCGCAAGCTCTGTGGCAGCAACATGGTAGAATCGGCGTTGATCGCGCAATACAGCGAGATTTCCGCCAAGCTTCCGCGGCAGCTTGTTAATATCGGAGAACAGCTGACGCTCTTGACGCGCATTAATATCCAGGTACGTCATTGTTGAGATAGGGAAAGCGTACAACCGACGCAATTTCTCTGTGATTTCTTCCATTTTGTCATATTCACGACGATCCTTGGCACGTGCCATTTGGCTTTGCAGTGTCTCCATGATACGTTGGAAAGCTGCCAAACGATGCTGACCATCCACGACATATAACTTCTCAATCGGCTGCAATCGCAAAGCTTGCTGCTCATCATCATAATGACCTGCTCCTCGGGCAGAAAAAATAATGCCTGGGAAATAGATCGGTTGACGATCTTCCAAATACAAATTCACATAGTCGATCAATTTAGAGAGATTACGTGGAATAATCGCACGCTGCACCTCTAAATCAACTTCATAAATCGAGAATAGTTTGCTCATAGGTAATGTAGCTGCAATTGTTGCTTGCCCAAACGTCTGACCCAATACGCCAGGAATTTCAACGTAAGATGAAGGCTTCTGTTCAGCTAAAAGCTCAGATAAAGATGAAATAACATCCATACAGGTACCCCTTTCAAGTTATAAAAGTAATTTGTTCAAGTGATTCGATATGTCTCTCATTCTCCTATTTTTACCAATATCTCTAAATTTCATTCTAGTGTTTGAAGCCAATCTCCTATTCGCCTTGCCGCTTCCAGTAATCTTGTTTCATTCTGTACCAAGGCGATTCGCACAAAACCCTCACCTTCTGCCCCGAAAGCATCTCCAGGAATAACGACAACACCAGCACGATAAAGCATTTCCCGGGAAATTTGTCGAGATGTCCACCCTTTTGGAATAGCGGCCCAGATAAACATTGTGGCCTTCGGCGGGGTAATTCTCCAGCCAGCTTCTTGCATGGCGGAAATAAACACATCACGTCTTCTCTCATAAACGCTGGAAACCGAATGATCGTGCTCCATATCTTCCTCAAGTGCGGCAATACCAGCCGCTTGAATCGCTCCCCATACACCATAATCAATATTTGATTTCAGTGTTTTTAGAGCATTCACCGCGTCTGCACATCCGGTAAGGAAGGCGATTCGACAACCTGCCATGTTAAAGCTTTTGGATAGAGAATGAAACTCGACCGCAACCTCCTTAGCGCCTTCTATCTCCAAAATGCTCATCGGCTTATAGCCGTCGAAAGCCATTTCAGAGTAGGCTAAATCATGTACGACAAGCAAATCATGCTTCTTGGCATAGACAATCAATTGCTCAAAGAAAGCACGATCTGCAACAGCAGACAGCGGATTGCTTGGATAGTTAAGCAGGATGAATTTCGCCTTAGCAGCCACGTCTACTGGAATGTCTTCTAATTGGGGTAAAAAATGGTGTTCGGCGCGAAGCGGAAGCAAATAAGACTCGACGCCCGCAAGCACCAGACTTGCCGAATATATGGGGTATCCTGGATCGGGAACAATAGCTATATCCCCTGGATCGCAGAGAGAAAGCGCTAGGTGAGCTAAACCATCTTGGGAACCCATCAAGGTTAGTATTTCACTTTCCGGGTTAAGTGCAACCCCGAACCGATGCTGATACCATCCAGCCACAGCTTCACGAAAGGCTAAGCTTCCTTCTGAAGTGGGGTAACCATAGTGAGAAGGATCCTGTACAGCCTGAACAAATGCTTCAATAATCCGAGCAGACGGTGGAAGGTCAGGACTTCCTATACCTAAATCTATGACGTCTACCCCTTGGTTCATAACCTCTCTCTTCCAATCAGCTACTTCCGAAAAAATAGCAGATCCCAGCTGACTAAGTCGCTTCGAGCCTATCATTGTCATGGTTCAAATCCTCGTTATGTTGATTTCAATTAATGGCATTAATTAATAATACCTACTTGATGAACAAGCCTGATCATATAGAGCAAAAACAAGACTAGGCCAAGGTAGGCGATTCCAAATTTCCAGCGTGTGCTTGCAGGTACCTCGTAGTAGCGTTCTTGAATCCCCAGCGGTGAGAAATCCACTTGGACTTGGAGCCCTAGGAAAAATCCATTCTCTTTCTGGACGCGCTCTACTTTAACGAGTTGGACCCTTTTCACTGTCGATTGCTGAGGCAAATAGGCATGCCCTTCAAAGCCGATCCCCAGCCAGGACATCACGATAACTTGTCTGCCTTCCCCAGCGCCTTGCAAATCCGAATAAGTCGTATATTCCAGATCACGGGTGTGATTCTCCCCAGGAATCATATAACCTTGTTGCAGCAAGTGATCCGCCGCAAATTCGAAGCGCGTTGATACCGATACGACTTGCTCATGCTTCCTATACTTCACATATTTCTTGTACAAATCCCAAGCAAACATCGCCCAGATGACAAAGAAAATAAGTTGATTCACATAGTTTTTTAAATAGAAAATGAAAACTAGGCCACCAATTAGCCCTAATATCCATAACCAACGTGTAACAGCTGTTGAAATTCTCCCGCCATCCAAGGGATGAATCGGCAATAAATTAATCAAGTTGAGATAAAATGCGGCATACGCTACGGAAACGATAACAGGGGAATCGATATAGACCCCTAGGCCGAATGCTGCTACACCGCCAATGGTGCCAAGAATAGGTCCGCCTATCCCGATAAAAGCTTCTGTTGCTGCATCTGTCGGATTTTTTTTCATTGTAATTAAAGCACCAAGGAAAGGGATGAACACTGGTGCTGAGACCGGCAGCCCTTTGATTTTGGCAGCAAGAACGTGACCCAGCTCATGAATCAGAATCATGACAACAATACCAATGGCAAAAGGCAATGGAGCCAGGAAGGCATAGGCCCATATCGTAACAAACATGGAGATGATAGCTCCGCCGACTTTCCCTAACTTTAGAGCCGCCAAAAGCAGCTTGCCTTGCGAAAGTAAGACGGCGATAAAACCGCCTAAAGCCAGAGGCGATTTTTTGCGTGGTGGTTTCTGTTTCTCCTCCAACCTCACATCACCCCTTCGCCCAAGCTGCCTCAAACTCCGGTTCTTTGAAGCCTACCGTAACTCTATGGCCGTCTGTTACGATGGGGCGTTTGATCAAGCGGCCGTTTGAAGCTAATAAATCAAGCATTTGCTCTTCGGACATGCCTGGCAGCTTGTCTTTCAAGTTCATTTCTTTGTACACGTCTCCGGACGTATTAAAAAACTTTTTGATCGCCAGACCGCTGTCACTGAGCAGCTTGGCAAGCTCCTTGGCAGAAGGCGGCGTATCGAATAAGGGCACATTATCGGTGATCTCGACCTCATGGGCCTTTAACCATTTGATGGCGTTACGGCATGTCCCGCATTTATCGTAGCAAAACACTTTTACTTGCATGATGTGAAAGCTCCTTTATGATTGAAAGAGGATGAGAACTATTTAAAATTCTGGGCTAAATGTAAACGAAAGTCAAGTTATACCTACAGAAAAACCATCCAAAAGGGGATGGTTTCTGTCATTTTAGTCCGTTTCTTGGAGCCAAATACGCAAATCGGATAAATCCGATGGCAGGGGAGCTTCATAGTCTGTCCATTCTCTGGTCCCCGGATGAACGAAACCTAACCGAAAAGCATGTAGCGCCTGACGATGCAGCCGTCCATTTACTTCAGCTGACCATTCATGCTGCTCGAATTCGGGCAATGTATACATCTTGTCTCCCAGCAGCGGATGCCCCAAATGCCGCATATGGACGCGTATTTGGTGTGTTCTGCCTGTTTCCAGCCAAATCCGCACCAACGCCGCATGCTTGAATTGTTCCACGACCTCGTAGTGGGTGACAGCGTTGTAGCCAGTCGGGGTTACAATGCGAACATGCGGCTGCTCGGGATCGCGGTCAATCGGTTCATTGACAGTCCCTTTCGAATCAGCGAACGTCCCCCAAACCAAAGCGAGATATTCCTTTTTCACCTGATGCTGAATCATTTGTTCCGAGATTTGTTGATGAACATACGGCGTCTTGGCAATCGCAAGAACACCGGATGTTTCTTGATCCAGCCGGTGGACAGGACGGAATCGGCAAGTACTCCCGGCTTGCTGCCAATGATGAACAACACCGTTCGCAATGGTATTCACATAATGCCCATGAGTAGGATGTACAATGATGCCAGCCTCTTTGGCCAGAATCAGCAGATGGTCATCTTCATGCAGGATATGCAGAGGAAGCTCCTGCGGCAAAATATCCTCAGACTCTTCCTCCTCCATCCGAATTTCTACACGATCGCCTGCTTGAACCTTAATGTTAATATATTGTCTGACACCATTCACAGTGATTCCCTGCTCAGTCAGCTTAATTCGGGAGAGCAGCTTGCGTGAAACCATCAGTCTTTTTTGTAAAATAGTCTTGAGAATAAAACCCTCTTCCTCGGGCGGCACGATGTAAACTAACGGTTCGTAATAACTCATGATTTGCGTCTAAACACCTCAGCACTACGAATGTACTCCACATCTGCAATACCTTCACGGAAATTCGCTGTGCGGGCAATTGTGAAGAAGAGATCGGAGAGCCTATTCAAGTATCGGCGCACTTCAGGATTAATTTCCTGTGTGCGAGCCAGCGTCACCACTCGGCGCTCTGCTCGGCGGCACACAGTCCGGCAAATGTGCAGCGTGGAAGAAACGGTCCCGCCTCCCGGCAAAATAAAGCGCGTAATATCCGGGGTCTCTTTATCATATTGATCAATCCAAGCTTCAAGTACATCAACCATGTCGGATGTTACTTTATAAGGGCGAAGATCTTGTTTCAATAGGGCCAAGTCCGATCCGCAATCAAAAATTTCATGCTGAATTTGCAGCAAATTCGGGAGTAAATCCGGATATTTCTCCGGATCCATGAAGCTCATGGCCTGCCCAACATGACAATTCAGTTCATCCGTTGTCCCGTAGGCTTCCACCCGGGCATCGTCTTTATCGACACGACCGCCAATTACACCTGTTTGCCCGGCATCTCCTGTACGCGTATAAATTTTCATCCTTTACCAACCTCCGTTTTCCTAGGCTTTGCTGTATCCATCATCTCATAAACACGCTGCATATCCAAGTGGCTTCTGACATGATCGGCGAGCCTGTCGAAAGCGGCCTCTCTGCGCTCTTTGAAACGAAGTCCGCCTACGATCGGGGACAGTCCCTTCTGCTCGCGAATGCCGTTCAGCCATGCCCTGCGAAAGTCATCATTATGCAGGATTCCGTGCAGATAGGTCCCCCAGACTCGACCCTTTTCCACAGCTGCTCCATCCGCATGCCAACCTGAGCTGTCACCATTCTCGGCAGCTGTCCGAATCTGGAAGGGCGCTGCAATGTCCTGCAAATAACGCGTCCGACCCATGTGGATTTCATAGCCGTCAATCGCAAGCTCAGTCCCATTTGGGGCGAATAGCGCAGATTTGCCTTGCACTTGAACCGTCCGTTTCTCCGGTGTAAACATCGTCTCCGTCGGCAGAAGTCCTAAGCCTTCCAGTTCGGGATGGTCCGATTCGTATCCGTTCGGATCCAGCAGCTTGCTGCCGAGCATCTGATAGCCTGCGCAGATCCCGGCGACCCAGCCTTTTTCTAGCTTGACAAAAGCTTGAATTCGCTCTGTTAGTCCGCTTTCATTCAAGTGCCTCAGATCGTCCATCGTATTCTTGCTGCCCGGGAGCAGCACAACATCCGGTTCTCCCCAATCGGCGAGGTGTGTAATGTAGCGGAAATGGACATCTTTCTCCTCTTGAAGCGGATCGAAATCCGTGAAGTTCGAAAGGCGAGGCAAGCGAATAACCGCAACATCCAGCTGATCCGCCGATTTGCTATTCGTGGCTTCATGGCGTTTGTTTTGCACTCTTTTGGAGTCCAGAGAAGCCGAATCTTCATCTTCAATTCCCAACTGCGGCAAATAAGGAATCACCCCTAGAACGGGCTTGCCTGTCCGCTCCTCCAGCCAATCCAAGCCGGGCTTCAGGAGGCTCACATCTCCACGGAATTTATTGATGATAAACCCCTTCACGCGGTCGCGTTCCTCTTGTGACAGAATTTC
Source organism: Paenibacillus ferrarius (assembly GCF_002027705.1). Lineage (GTDB taxonomy): Bacteria > Bacillota > Bacilli > Paenibacillales > NBRC-103111 > Paenibacillus_E > Paenibacillus_E ferrarius. The sequence continues at coordinate 206,713 of NZ_MBTG01000002.1, forward strand.
CAGCGTTCCGACAATAGCAGCAAATACGCCGCCACGATCAATATCGGCAACAAGCAGAACGGGGGCATCCGCCCATCCGGCGAGGCGCATATTGACGATATCGCGATCCTTTAAATTCACCTCTGCCGGGCTTCCCGCCCCTTCAAGCACAACAATGTCATATTCGCTGCGCAATCTTCCCAAAGCATCCTTCACAATGACCTCGGCTTGCGGCAAATAAGATTCGCGATACGTTCTGGCGTCCAAATCAGAATATGGCACACCATGAACAACGACCTGTGCCACCATATCTTGTTTGGGCTTAAGAAGAATCGGATTCATATCCGTCGTCGCCAAAATTCCGCAGGCATCGGCTTGGACACCTTGGGCTCGGCCAATCTCTTTGCCGTCGAAAGTCACATACGAGTTCAGTGACATATTTTGAGATTTGAATGGTGCGGTCTGCCAGCCATCCTGCACAAGAATACGGCATATTGCAGCCGTCAGAATACTTTTGCCCACATCCGAAGCCGTTCCTTGAACCATCAGTGTTGCTGCTTGCAACGACGCTTTCGTCATGACCTTATCCTCGATTCTGCGTTAAATCTGACAACATCGTATGTAATCCGGCAATTAGCCGGCAATTATCCTCACGAAGACGAACAGCCACACGGCAATAACGTTCATTCAGCCCTGCAAACAAGGAAGCGTCTCGAATCAAAATGCCTTGCTGCCCCATATGCTGCTGAGCCTGCTTAACCGTAACCCCCATCGAAACAGGAAACGAAAAAAGTAAAAAGTTCACTTCACCATGAACAACGTCAAGACCTAACTGCTCAAGCTGTTGGATGAGCCACAATTTCTCTTCCTGAAGCCACTGCCTGCTGCTGATCTCGAACGCCTCATCTTCAAGTACGGCTGTGCCAATACGTTGAGCCAAATAGTTAACGCTCCACTGTACTTGAAGCTGCTGTGCGAGTTTAATCCGGTCTGGATGAGCCACCATGAAGCCCAAACGAATGCCAGGAATCGAATAAAATTTGGTCATCGAACGAAGGACTACCAGACGCTGACTCTCCGCAGCATGCTGAAGCAGGGAATGCTCCTGTTCATTTGGCACAAAGTCCATGAAAGCTTCATCCAAGACACAAGGGTGATCACCTTGCAAAAGCATAGCCAACACATCGCGTGGTATCAGCTTGCCAGATGGATTATTGGGGTGTCCGAGGAACAATAAATCCACAGCAGCCTGCGCTGCTTCTACATCTTGCTGCTGCAAAACAAATTGATGCTGAGCGTGCAGAGGGATATTGTAGATCCCGCCTCCAGATTTATGGACCGCTTCCTCATATTCGCTAAAAGAAGGTCTTGCCAGACCTGTCACCTGCGGCTTCAACACTCTGGCTGTCAAATCAATCAGCTCTGCTGCTCCATTCCCGACTAGAATGCTTTCCATCGGAATGTTGTACTTGGCCGAAAGCTTGCTGCGCAGCTCGCGAACGGCAGGGTCCGGGTATTGAACAATATCCCGCCATCCCTCACTGAGTATCTGCCTGACAACCGGGGGAGGTCCCAGCGGGTTCATATTAGAGCTAAAATCGAGGAACCCCGTCTCCGGCTTCCCATAAGCTTCTTCGGCCGTTCGGAGATCGCCTCCGTGCCCGTAGCGTTCCAGCATTCCGTGTCCCCTTTCCATCATAAAATCTATGATAAAGAGCATGATTTTAGTTATACATATACGATCGGTACTAATATAACGCCTAACAACAGGACGCTTTCCAGAAGCTCGTTCAGCGCCCCGTAGGTATCTCCTGTTAACCCGCCTAGTTTACTGCTCATATACGCTGCGAAAGCCCAGCCAGCCGCAAGCGTGCCCAAAACAACACCGCACACGATGATCCAGAGTGTGGAATCAAACATAACAGAGACGTTCCCATCACGGAGTGTTCCGCCTACGAAAACCGTAGTTGCAAGAAGGGCTACGCCTAACGAAGCAAAGACATGCCCTTTGCGTACGCTGCGAAATAAGCTGCCTAATCCGCTGTCCTTTCGCGCGTAGGGCCATCCATAAATCGCCAATACCATAAACCAACGGCTCCATATGGGAACAACAACGATTAGACAACTATTTCCCCAACTGCCGCTGTCCACCAGATGATCCAGCCATGTGTACAGCAGGGAAAATTTCAGTAGCAAATGCAGGACGCAGACGATGACCCCCATCGCGCCTACGCGGCTGTCTTTCATAATTTCGAGCATCTGCTCGCGGGGACGATGGCTGAGAATGCCATCAGCCGTATCCATCAAGCCATCCAGATGCAGCCCCCCGCTCAAAACAACCCACAGGCTTAGCAGCAAGGCAGCAGCCGGCATTGGCGGCAGGATGATGCCAAGTCCCTTGCCAGCAAGCAGCAATAGCAGCCCCATGACAAACCCAGCGAGCGGATAAAAAACTACGCTCCGCCTAAACACTCGCTCTGTATAATCAATTTGCACCGGAATGGGCAAACGCGTCAGAAATTGAAAGGCTGCTATGCAAGCGCGCAGCCAATCTAGAACAAAAGCACGAGCAGTATGCATAGCAATCCTCCCATCACTACAAAACTTACGCCGTAGAGCATACGCACGGCATAGACGATATCCTGCTGCGTCCGCGGGCGCAGCGGCCACCCCAGGCGGGCGCGCTCGCTTGCCGCGCCGCCGTAGACATTCAGCCCGCCCAGCTCAATGCCGAGAGCTCCGGCTACCGCCGACTCCGGAATTCCGCTGTTCGGGCTGGGGTGCAAGTGCGCGAAGCGGCGGACGGCTGCGGCCGAACGCTTCGCCGAAAGCCGCGGCTGCAGCAGAGCGACGAGAATCAGCAGGAGGCCGGTCAGCCGCGCCGGAATCCAGTTCATGACGTCGTCCCAGCGGGCCGACGCCCAGCCGAAATGACGGTATCTGTCATTTCGGTAGCCGACCATCGAATCCAGTGTATTCGATGCCCGGTATAACATCGCGAGCGGCGCTCCGCCGAGCAGCGCGTAGAACAACGGCGAGATCACCGCGTCGACAATATTCTCCGCTACCGTTTCCACAACCGCGCGCGTCAGTTCTTCCTCTCCGAGCTCGTCCGTATCCCGGCCTACGATGTAGCCGGTGTACTTGCGAGCATCGGCGAGTTCGCCTTTGCGCAGCGGATTGTAGACGAGATAAGCAGCATCCTTCAGCCCTTTGATGGCGATAGTGGTTGAAATCAACCATGTGCTCACCGCATATCCCAGCCATTCATGAACGGAACGTGCTGCCATAATCAGCACCATTACACTAAAGAAGCTGATGCCTATGGTCGAAACGGTTAGCAAAATGCCTTTGGCTCGCAGCCATCCCGGTGAATCGGTGTCTTTGCGCAGCATTTTTTCAATTCCGCGTATCCAGCGTCCGATGTGAATAACAGGATGGGTCGGCCACTTTGGATCACCAAGAATCCAGTCTATCACGATGGCAGCAATCGTCATGCTGACGATCTCCTGCCAGGAGTACATCCACATGGTAATCACCGTTCCGTCCTTGACGACGAAGGACGTGTATCCAGTCGATAAGCTCTACTTTTTAACTCGATAGGAATTCCTGCCGTAACCAAAAATACCTCTTCGCAAACGCCCGCTAGGCGCTGATTCATCCGTCCTGCCAGATCCCGGAAGGTGCGTCCCAGCGGGTATTCCGGGACAATCCCGTCTCCCACCTCATTGGTTACCAGTATGAGGGTCCCTGCATAGGAGGAAACCGACTCAACAAGCTCATCCAACCGTTTCGTAACCAAAGCTGAAGCATTAGTCTCTGATTCATAGCGAAGCAGCCAATTCGTCAGCCAAAGCGTTAAGCAGTCTACCAGAACAGCAGGTGCGGGTATACCAGCATTCGTACCGTTCTCCTGAAGCTGCTTAAGAAGTTCGCACAGCTCATACGGCTCTTCCCGCGTATCCCACGGATAGCCCGAGCTGAGCCGCTGCTGCTTGTGCAAACCTACCCGCTCCCTCATTTCCTCATCGTAGATGTGAGAGGTCGCGATGTATATTCCCTGCTGCTCGCCGTGCATCGCAAGCTGTTCTGCGAAAGCGCTCTTGCCGCTTCGCGCGCCGCCCGTTACCAACACCGCCATGGCGCCCTCGCCTCCTTCTCTTCGTAAGCTCTCTTACGTCCTTGCCGCCAGCTGATTACCCCCGCGACACGCCTGCGCTTTCGAATGTCGCCATTTCCTTCATGATCTTGCCTGCGGCGTCGATCACGTTGAAGACAAGCACAGCGCCTGTTCCTTCCCCCAGCCTCATATCCATCTGCAGCATCGCTGCGAGGCCTACGGCTTCGAGCATCTTCGTATGCCCCTGCTCCTGCGATAAGTGCGATGCGAGCATATAGGACGCGCTTAGCGGTGCTAATCGGCTCGCCACAAGCGCTGCCGCCGACGAGATGAAGCCGTCGACAACGACCGGGCAGCGGTTTTTCGCTGCGCCCAGTATGACCCCAACCAGTCCGGCGATTTCGAGCCCCCCGACTTTGGTCAATACCTCTAGCGCATAGTCCCCGCTTGACTGGATCTCTTGCCCTTCCGCAGGCCGAAGCCCATTCACATCCAGAGCCTTGTTCACAACGGATTGCTTATGCAGCCATTTGGCATCATCAATGCCTGTTCCGCGGCCAACCGCTATGCTGGCGTCCAAGCCCGTCAGCGCGCACAAAATAGCGGCGCTTGCCGTGGTGTTGCCGATCCCCATCTCCCCTGTCGCAAACAGGCGAAAGCCTTTCTCTGCCAGCTCGTCGACAAGCTCGACACCGGCCTGAATGGCCTGAATGGCTTCGTCTGGCGTCATCGCTGACTCTAGCGCCATATTCCGCGTGCCTTTGCGTACTTTGCGGGCAACTAGATTCGGATGCTCCAAATCGGCATTTACACCCATATCCACACAGATGACTTCGGCACCTGCATGTCTAGCCAGTACGTTGACAGCGGCTCCGCCATAAAGAAAGTTCAACACCATTTGAGGTGTCACTTCCGCTGGAAAAGCGCTGATTCCTTCTTCGCACACCCCATGATCTCCGGCCATGACGATCACGGCTTTTTTATCGAAAACCGGCATCACTTCGCCTGTAATTCCGGCAACTTGACGAGCAATATCCTCGAGCTTGCCTAGGCTGCCCTGCGGTTTGGTCAATTGGTTCAAATGATCATTGGCTTGCGTCACCACGTCTTCTTGTATGGGCAAAATGCTTGAAATAATCGATTCCAGTGTATTCATATCATCAACCTCCATGAAGTTCATTATTTGCCGGGCTGCAGCAGAATTTGCGGAGCGGCATTGACAGGATGCGGCAAAACGATTGGTTCCGTTCCATATACCTCTTTGATTAATCCGCTAGTAATAATTTCATCCGGTGTTCCGATTGCCGCCATGCGGCCGTTGTGAACCACCATTAGTCGCGTACAGTACTGGGCTGCCAGGTTTAGATCATGCAGAACAGCAACGACGGTTAACTCAGCTTCGTGCTGCCATTCTTTGATATAGTCCATCATCTGCACTTGATACCCAATATCGAGAAATGTCGTTGGTTCATCCAGCATGAGCAGCCGCGGCTGCTGCGCCATCACCTTGGCCAGCGCGACTCGCTGCCGTTCTCCTCCGCTTAGACGTTCAATGGTACGGTCAATGAGGGGCTCCAAGTGCAGCCTTTGTATAATGGTTTCAATCAACCCTTCTGCATCAGCGGAGTCCTCTCCCAACCAATTTTGGAAAGGATATCGCCCCATTTCCACCACTTCACGAACCGTAAAGCCGACCGGGGGAAGGGCATCCTGCTGCAGCACGGCCAGCCATCTGGCAAGCTCCTTCCGCGAGAAGGAGGCGGCTGCGCGCTCATCCAGCAGCACTTTCCCCTTTTTGATCGGATCAATCCCCGACAAAAGCCGAAGCAGCGTCGATTTCCCACTGCCATTGGGTCCAATTATGCCAAAAAACTCACCTTGCTTGACCTCAAAGCTAATCTGTTCCAGAACCTGCTGTTCCAAAAAGCTCTGACAAAGCTGCTCCACTTTAATCATCGTGATCAACCTCTTAACGTTTTCTTATCCTTGTGAAGCAAATAGGCGAAAAAAGGCGCACCCAGAAATGCCGTTATAACACCTAGCGGAATTTCCGTTGGACTTAACAAGGTGCGGGCAAGCGTATCAGCCCATAATACATAGATACCTCCGCCAATGGCCGAAAGAGGAATAATCAATCGGTAATCAGGTCCTACAATCAAGCGCACCAAATGGGGCACAATGAGACCTACAAAGCCGATCACCCCTGCAACGGAAACGGCTGCAGCCGTTAAGAACGTAGCTGTGATCAAAACAACCAGCTTCGTCCGTTCCACATTGACACCAAGATGCGAAGCCTGACGCTCGCCTAACGAGAGTAAATTCATGGATCTGGCGTAACTCAGAAGCACCAGAACGCCAATTAGTAAATAAGGTGAAATGATATAAATATAAGACCAGCCGCGCATAGCCAAGCTGCCCATTAACCAGAACACAATTTCATTAATAACCTGCTTGGAAATCGATACCATGAACGAAACAATCGCCCCTAGAAAAGCCTGCATGACAACACCTGATAAGATAAGCGTCTCCATCTTCAGCTTGCCGTCAATCTGCGCAAGCTTAAGCACAAGGAATAAAGAAAGGAGTCCCGTCACGAAGGCAACGATCGGAATCGACCATTGTCCGAACCAAGCCAGCTGCAGACCAAAATAAATGAGAAAAGCAGCTCCTACCGATGCTCCTGAAGAAACACCCAGCGCATAAGGATCTGCAAGAGGATTGCGGAGCACCCCTTGGAAAGCTGCTCCCGCAATGGAAAGCGATGCACCTACCAAAATGCCAAGCAACACGCGGGGAAATCTCACTTTATTAATAATTTGCTCCGCCGATTGCGGCCAGCTAACATGAATAGCATCACCAAGCCAAGGAATATGCTTGCCGAGAATGCCCGCTATTTGGAAGATGGGAAGCTTTGCTGTACCCAGCGTTAAACTCACCAGAATAGAAAGAAGAAGGAGTATAACTCCTACTCCTCCCCATAGCATTAATTTTCTTTTCATTTATTTCACCAGTTCGGGATAGATGCCTTTGGCCATTTCAAGCAGCCCATCTGTCAATCGAGGTCCCGGACGGCTCAGCATGTTCTGATCAAGGCCGATCACTTGCTTGTTTTTCACAGCTTCAATCGCGTCCCAGCCGCTGCGAGTCCGAATAATTTCGTCCAATGATTTCTTGCTTTTGGTATCAATAACACCGTTAGCGAATAAAATAACGGCTGGATTTTGCGCAATGATCTTCTCTTCGCTGATTTGATACCAGCCTTTACCGTCCCCAGCCACATTGACACCACCGGAAAGCTTAATCAATTCATCCATGAATTCACCGCTGCCTACAGTCCAGCCCGGGCTGAATTCAATATAAACCTTCTTCTTGTTTTCTTGCTTAACATCCTTCACAGCGTCGACAACCTTCTGGCGATCTGCTTTCATTTTAGCCACAATTTTATCTGCTTGGTCTTGATGATCTGTAATCAAACCATACGTTTGAATGTTCGCAATGACATCATCCAGCGTTTTGGGCTCAACCTTAAATATGTTTACGTTCAGTCCACGCAGCTGCTCCACCGTATCGACTTTCATCGAAACACCCGTAAAGACAATGTTCGCATTGGAAGCGATGAGCGCTTCTTGGTTCGGCTTGGTAATACTGCCTAATTTCGGCTTCGTTTTCGCACTTTCCGGATAATCATCATAATCGGATACACCAACAATGTTCGCTTCTAAACCAAGGGCATAAAGAGCTTCCGTTTCTGCCGGAGATACGGATGCGATACGTTCCGGGGCTTTGTCGAACGTGAACTCTTTGCCTGTAGCATCTTTAATCTTCAAAGGATATGTCGTCTTTTTGGCAATTGCCGGTGATGCTGTAACCGTAGGGGCCTTCGTTCCCTCGCCGCCCAGCTTGGATGGATTGGTTATTTCTGCATCCTTTTTCCCGCAAGCCGCTAAGCTGACTGCCGTTGCCAGCGCTACTGTAAGGATCAGCGCTTTTCTAACCAACTTCTTCTGCATGCTCATTAACCCTCTTTCTACCAAATAATTACGATTAACCTTCTTAGTGCCATTACAACCAAAAAGTCCCTCTGTTCCTGAAAGGAACAAAGGGACGATAAATCGCGGTGATTAGCAACTTGAGGCTTGCTTCCTGATTTAACGCGATCCTTTTCCTCGAAGGATGTCGTATAGGGCTCCATGGGCAGGTATTCTGACTTTCCACCTTTGCTAAGTGGATTACAGTGGCGGGACCGCGCCGGACTTGAACCGGCTTCCCTTTTAAGCTGCCATGCTTATCATGAAGCATGCCAACACCTATGGCGCATATTTAACTATCAATCTATTTGTCGATTATAGACGTCTTATTACTTTTGTGCAATTACTTTAAGCACTTGCTTGGCTGCCTCTAGCTTTGGCTTTGGCGCGTTTTGAGGAATGAATGCGACCAGCCCTTTTCCTTCAAAGCCCTGCTCCTTCATCCACTTGTTTCCAGCTAGTGGAATACCGTATAAATGCTTTTCGGCAGGCTTGCCCTCTTCCTTCATCTCAACGACACCATCTGGATAGTCCTCTGGGTTAATTATCTCATCCAGTGAAACAAACCCGCCTTGGTTGCTAAGCGATTTAAACTGATCTTCGGCAAGGATGAAAATACCGTTTCCGCCGGCCGCTAGTTCAACAATCATTTTCTCCAGTGAGAAAATGGGGGAGCTCACTAATTTAACGGTTGGCGTCTCACCAACCTTGGATTTCAAGGAACCTTCCAGCTTCTCTGCCGCTTCACTCGGGAACCCGTTTTGTCCCATGACAAAAATCGAAACATCCGGCTTCGGTCCGCCGCAGCCAGCCAGCAGTAACGTAAGTCCAACCATCATCATCAACAGCCATTTCACTTTCATGTTGGGAACGTACCTCCGTATGTTATCTGAATCCTTCGATAGTCGCGAGAAAAGTCGGTTTTCACCGACTTTTCTTTCCGTTGTTCATATATTCATTTATCTTTTGGTCTAGGATTGTGCTCAATTCGACAACAGCTTCGGAGGTCATTTCTTGACCGTCCAGAACCATCTGTTCAAGCTTCCGCCGTAAAGAATGAATCTCTTCTTCGAGTAAGTTGAGGGAATTTTTTTTCTTTGCACGCTTAGTCAACCAACGTTGTCCAATATTCTGATCGCAAATTTGAAGCTGTTTATGATAGGTTGATAGTTGGTATTCCAAAAAAGCCATGCTCATCCCTCCTTACTACAAGAATACCAGTTTTTAGACATAATGAACATATCTATTTACTTTACATTTTACAATTTTCTCAAAAATTTCCCAATACGCTCTAAAGCTTCATTCAATTGAGAAACACTATACGCATAGGAACAGCGCAGGAAGCCTTCTCCCCCTAAACCAAACACATCACCGGGAACTGCAGCGACCTTGGACTCGAACAGTAGCCGCTGTGCAAACTCATCTGAAGTTAGCCCCGTTGCTACGATACTCGGGAAAGCATAGAATGCGCCTTGCGGCTCATGGCACTCCAGGCCAATCTCTCGGAAGCCTTTGACGATAAGCCGTCTGCGTTGATTGTACGACTCGATCATGCGGTCTTTCTCTTCCAAGCCATTAGTCAATGCTTCGTGTGCAGCCACCTGCCCCATGACCGGTGCGCACATAACCGTGTATTGATGAATCTTCGTCATAGCGGAGATCAGCTCTCGATGACCGCAAGCATAACCCATCCGCCAGCCTGTCATGGCAAATGCCTTGGAGAACCCGCTGACCAGAATTGTCCGATCCTTCATCCCTGGAACAGCTGCGAAACTCACGTGCTTCTGTCCGTAGGTTAATTCTGCATAGATTTCATCGGAAATGACGATCAAATCGTGCTCTTCGACCACTTTAGCAATCGGCAGCCAGTCCTCATAAGTCATAATACCGCCGGTTGGATTGCTAGGGTAACAAAGAATTAATATTTTGGAGCGAGGCGTAATCGCATCACGCAGCGCTTTCTCTGTCAGTTTGAATTGATCCTTTGCGAACGTTTCGATACCTACTGCCACGCCGCCGCTAATGCTCGTGATTGGGGAATATGAAATATAGCAAGGCTCCGGAATAAGAATCTCGTCTCCAGGTGTAATCAGTGCGCGCAGAGCCAAGTCAATCGCTTCGCTGCCCCCAACGGTAACCAGCACCTCATCGGTTGGCTCGTATTTCACTTTGAACGAGGTGTACAAATATTCGGCGATGGCTTCACGAAGCTCTGGAATGCCGGAGTTCGGCGTATATTTCGTTCTGCCGCGCTCAAGCGAGTAAACAGCCGCTTCACGCACGTGCCAAGGCGTCGAGAAATCCGGTTCTCCCACACCAAGCGAGATAATGTCATCCTTGCTGTTGCTTACCAAATCAAAAAACTTTCGAATCCCGGAAGGCTTTATTCCACGTACGGCAGGAGCGAGATAATCTTGCATGGATTTAACCTTATTCTGCTCAATCGTTGTCTCATCTTTGATCATGGCGGCGTCCCTCTTCTTTACGGCGAAACAAGCATTCGGTGATCGTCAGCCTGATCTTCGAATATGATGCCGTCTTGTTTGTATTTTTTTAATATGAAATTCGTTTTGGTCGAAAGAACACGATCAATCGGGGATAGCTTATTCGATACAAATGACGCTACTTGTTTCAGGGAACTCCCCTCAATTTCGACAAGCAAGTCATAGGCGCCAGACATGAGATAGACGGATTTGACTTCTGGATATAAATAGATCCGTTCTGCGATGGCGTCAAAGCCATGTCCGCGTTCCGGCGTAATTTGCACTTCAATTAGGGCGGTAACCTTTTCGTCATCTACTTTACTCCAGTTCACCACTGTCGCATATTTGACGATGACCTTATCCGCTTCCATCTCGCTTATCGCTCGCGCCACTTCGTCCTCCGCCGTTCCTAGCATTGTGGCGATGAGATCCGCACTCCTGCGCGCGTCTTCTTTCATCAGTTCGAGAATTTTAAGCTTCAAAGTATCCATGGTTAAACCTACCTTTCTGAAATATGGGTTTTCGTTCATCCTTTAATCTTACAATGAATCGGTAGCTTAATTCAATTACTGTGCCTGTCTAAAAGGCAGATTATTTTTGTATAACCAAAATATCCATGCTTGAACAACGCAAAAAGACCTCTGGATACCCCAGCGGCCTGTCTTCAAACGCTTGTAACGATCAACCATGCACAACCCCAAACTTGGATTCGGCTTGCAGCAATTTGTTTACCATCGTTTCAATTTCACGGTACTCATACGTCGGACGCACATGAATAATCGGTACATCGGCGCTGCACCCAATCCCGACAAGCGTGTTGTCATCATAAACCGATATAACACACGGCGTTTCTAGCTCGTTCCAGTTCACCTGTACCTGAGATCCTGACTTTATGCACTCTTCTGTATATGTTTGTATAAAATTATGAAGTTGGTCTTTCTCAGGAAATGCATTGACATAGGCTAATTTCACAATAAATCCACCTTTCCTTCAAACAGCTTTTACTCTTATAATTATACTCATAAATGAATTTTTATTCAACATCTAAACAAAAAAATACAGCTCATCGGAATTATATATTCCTTTAAGCTGCATGGTGACACTCTTTTAGTCAAAAATGTCCATAGACAGGTATCTCTCACCCGTATCCGGCGCTATGCACAGCACCCTTTTGCCCGCGCCCAGCTTATGCGCCACCTGTAAGCCAGTCCAGACCGAAGCGCCAGCAGAAGGCCCTACGAGGATCCCCTCTAGGCTTGCCAGCTCTTTCATCGTTCGGATCGCGTCCTCATCTGACACCTGCACGATATGATCATAGATGCTCGTATTCAAAATCGCCGGCACGAAGCCAGGACTTGTCCCTACGAGTTTATGCGGCCCTGGGCTTCCTCCAGACAATACCGGAGAGCCTTTCGGCTCTACAACATAGATCTCAATGTCCGGCAGCTTCTCGCGAAGCACCTCGCCCGTGCCTGTAATCGTTCCTCCCGTACCGGAAGTTGCGACGAAGGCATCCAGCCGGCCTTCCGTCTGCTCCAGAATTTCCAGAGCTGTGGTTGTCCGATGAATATTCGGATTCGCCGGGTTCTCGAACTGCTGCGGAATATAGCTGTTCGGGATTTGATCCCGCAGCTCCACAGCTTTGGCAATGGCTCCCGGCATTCGCTGCGCGGCAGGCGTAAGCACAACCTCTGCGCCGTAAGCCTTGAGCAGGTTAATGCGCTCTTTGGTCATATTGTCAGGCATAATCAGAATCGCTTTATAGCCCTTAGCGGCGGCGTTCATCGCAAGTCCGATACCGGTGTTGCCGCTCGTTGGCTCAATAATCGTAGCGCCTGGACGAAGCAGCCCCTGCTTCTCTGCCTGCTCGATTAAATTAAAAGCAGCGCGGTCCTTCACACTGCCGCTTGGATTGAAATATTCAAGCTTCACATAAAGCTCAGCATCTCCCGGTTTGACCAATCGGTTGATTCTCACCGCAGGTGTATCACCGATCAGCTCTGTAATGCTGTTAACCATTTTGTGCTGTGCCACGTATTACTCACTCCTCTTCCCAACAATAACCGACTATACCCACATTTTTATCGGGAAGCCCCATAGATGTCAAGGTTTAATTACAGATAGCTGCTTTTTCATGAAATACCAGCTGAACAGCGTAGAGCTGCCAATGACCAACAACAGCACATTGATGACCAGAGGGGCTTTGCTCCATGAAATGACACAGATGAAAAGCACAACGCCCAGCATCCTCCCCACATTCAGGGACAGCTCGCGAAGTACAATATACTCCTCCCTTTGCTTCGCGCTCTCTTCATTGGATCCAATAAGATCGAATACAGCCGAAACCATCGGTACCGAGTACATCGGAAAAAACAGCGAAGCTCCCAAACCGAATATGAGCAACGTTGCATAGCCCATTTTCCAGAAAAAAGGAAGGATAACGACAACCGCCATTAAAGCACCGATAAACATGCTGATTTTCCGAAAACGAGGCTTAATGAATCGTCCTGCCGCCCAGAAGCTGACTAAGGACACAGCGGAAGTCATGAGTACAAAGTTGCCTAAGCTCGCTTCGCTTGAGGTAGAAATGTAGACGAGCAAAGCAATCATGAAGCCAAATACCCCTTCTCTAACACCTTGAAATACGAGGGCTAAGCTGACCCGCTTCCAAGGGGTCTCCGATTGCCGCAAAATGCGCAAAGGGAATAACCACTCATATATGCCCTCGACTTTGCGTTTTTTCAAAAAGAAGCTTATGATCACCCCAAGCAGAAAAATGCCTAGTGAGATGGAGAAAATCAAGCGGTATCCGGTGCCGTCACCCAGGTTAACGATCAGCAGCCCCGAAATCCATGGTGCAAGGATGCCAGCTCCCGAGCCCAACAGCCCAACCCATCCATTGAATCGGTCACGATTATCCGGATCTGTCACTTCAAAATAAACGACATTAAAAGCAACCCAGAAGAAAGCCGCTGATATGCCCTGTACCATACCCAGCCACACAAAATAGTGTATACTGCTTGTCCCCATCCATAAAACCAACATATAAAAAATGGCTGAAACAAAGACACCAGCCCGCAAACAGTTCATTTTGTTATGTTCCTTGACCCACTTGCCAGCAAGCCAGAAGGTAATCGCCATCGTTAAATGTGTGGTTAAGGTAAACCAACCGATTAAAGCGTAGTCATTTTTCGCCTTCCACAAATAGACACCCACGAAAGTTCCTGACAGGGCATTCGCCCCGCCAAAAAGCGTATGAACGATGAGTAATAAAATAGCCTGAGCGTCTAAACGTCCTTTATGTACGGCAGCTTGACCGTTAGCAGCGCCGCTTTCTCGATTCTCAAAATACGTGCCTGCTGGATTGTCTTTCGCTTTGCCTTGTCCAAATCTCTGTCGGCTCTGCCCTTTTGGCATGCGCGCCTCCCACCCTTTCCCATACATCGAAATCGCTCTTGTTAAGCTTCCCCAACGGAGTGAAAATATGAGGCGGCGCAAATAAAAAACCGAATCCCGCAGGATTCGGCTCGATCGACTATTCCGATTTAATTCTGGATACCATGAGCAGGCGATCCGTATCCGATAGGATCTTCTCAACCTTGAAGCAGGATGGACATACATAAACATTCAAAGTAAACGGACCCGTTAGAAAAGCACTTCCCAAAGTTTTGGGAATAACGGGTGTAAATGCCGTTTCACTGACGACTTCATCTCCGGCCAGCAAGAGCAATTCATGACAGTTCGAGCATTCCGGCGCTTCTTCTTGCTCATCCGTGATATGTTGAACCTTTTCCCCGTATTTGTCGAGAGGTTCATCGGAATCATCCCAAGCCAGCGACAAATCTTCATCGGAATCCGGATATTCCTGCTCTTCAAAACGGAGCGGCTGGCCTGTCAGCTTCACCTTGAGATCAATACTCCGGTAATCGTTCAATTCGTTAAAACAATGTGGACATTCGTCCTCGGGTCCAATTTCTGGATCCCAAACGATTTCCGTTTGGCACCATGGACAAACAACTTCTTCGTTGGCACTCATTGCGTAATCCTCCACTTAATGCATTCATGCATATTTCAATAAATAATAAACCCCTGCCGCCACAAATACAAATGCGATGGCAAACAGAGTGCCCCACAGGTATTTCATCGTTCAAGCCCTCCAAGAATATGTAGGATACTACGTTACACAAGCTCCAACTACATAGGATAGGGAGACTGATATCGTTAAGGACAGGAATCCGACCGCGCGATTATCCTTTTTGATTTCTTCATCAATTTTAAAATGAGGCGTCAATATTTCAAAAATGAAGTAAGCAACTAACAACAGCAAGAATCCGTACCCTGCCCAGATGAGGGAGTGCATCATCGTATCATTGTTGAGAATAGAGAATCGGAACAAATTACATATCCCAAAAATTTTCCCACCTGTTGCCATCGCCACAGATAAATTGCCTTTTTTGATTTCAGCCCAGTCATCGTACTTCGTGAGCAAATCAAAAATCTTGAGAAATACGACTAGTGCGATGACAGCCACTGCAAAAAATGCAAGTGTCGATAAATACGGGTTACTAAACAACACATCCACCTCTTCGTTCATATCGTCTCCTGCCTTCCTTCATTGTAGAGAAGCTTCGATGCAAAGATCCCTATATATGGTAGAAGAGACTGAGTTTAGCTCAGTCTCTCGCAGGTACCTACTTAGTATAGCATTAGGATTGTTTTTTTTCAGCAAGCTTTGCTTTCATCGCTGCCAGTTCGTCGTCAATACCGCTGCTGCCAGCGCCAAGGCCAGCAAGCTCATCATCCAAGCTGCGGTTTTTCGCGCGAATCTCGCCGCTTGCTTGCGCTTCAGCTTCCATTTGAAGCACCTTCTCGCTCATACGGTCAAAGCCTTTAGCCGCATTGTCGGTACCAAATCCAGACATAGCTTGATTGATTTGCTTTTGAGCTTTGGCTGTTTCAGCACGAGCAATCAACAAGTCCTTCTTGTTCTTCATTTTGTTGAACTCGTCTTTCATTTCTGTCAATTGGCGGCGAAGCTGATCCGCGTTCGTTTTGGCAAGATCGTACTGTTGTTTCAGTTCATCGAAACGAGCTTGATGCTCTTTCTTGTCTTCCAAAGCGCGGCGAGCCAAGTCTTCATTGCCTGATTCAAGAGCTTTCATGGCTTGTTCCGTACGCTTCGTCACCATTTCTTCGGACTCTTCGTATTGAAGCTTGAATTTCTTCTCAATTGCAATGGACTTGGCAACAGCTGCCTCAGCTTCCAAAATGTCCTCTTCCATGTCACGCAAGAACTGATTCAGCATCTTGACTGGATCTTCTGCTTTATCCAGTAAGTCATTGATTGAAGCCATTGTCATATCGCGCAGTCTTTTGAAAATTCCCATTGTAAATTCCTCCTAAGGTTTATAAAAATTTGATTGTATAATTGGATGTTGCATTTTGTTTTCTAATCACCGGTGCTTACACACATTACATACGCAGTCCCAAACTAGGGGTTTCAAAAAGTTGAAAAAAAATTTAAAAATTATTTTAGTTCGACCACCGTTACGCCGGCTCCGCCTTCATTGTAATTGCCCATTCGGTAGCTTTTCACATGCTTGTGGCGACGCAGATACTCCTGCATGCCTGTGCGCAGCACCCCGGTACCTTTGCCATGAATCAGATATACTTGCCCGAAATTGTTTAGAAATGACTCATCTAGGAAGCGATCAGCCTCAATCATGGCTTCCTCCATATTCAGTCCACGCATATCAAGCTCCATCTTCACGCTGTCGTCACGCGTTCTTTTGACGATTGTCGCCGGCTGGTGTGCCGGCTTTTTCTGTGCTGGGCTGCCTATTTTCTCGAGGTTCGAGAGGGCTACTTTCATTTTCATGATGCCCAGCTGCACGTTAGCTTCTGTGGCGCTGACAATTTCAACAACGTGACCCTTCTGGCTCAGGGTCACGACACGCACTTCATCGCCGGCCTCAATACGCTCAGGCCGCTTCTTCACGGCGCGAACCTGCTTGTCGCGCAGCTCCGGCGCCGCCTGATCGAGGCGGCGTTTGGCTTCCACCAGCCGGTGGTCCTTGACCCCGCCGGCTTCTTCCTGCGCCATGCGCCGCAGATCGGCGATGACTTCGTCCGCCTCGCGGCGCGCCTTGGCGACAGCCTCGCGCGCGTCGCGCTCGGCCTTCTCAAGCAGCTTATCCCGCTGCTCGTCGAACTTCGCCTGCTGCGCCTCTAACGTTCGGCGCATCTCCTCTGCTTCGCGCCGCAACTCTTCCGCGCTTTGGCGCTCGGCTTCCGCAATCAGGCGGTTCTCTTCGAGGGAAGCGATCATCGATTCGATGCGCTTATCTTCCTCGCCTACCTGTGTGCGCGCATGCTCAATAATGCGGCGCGACAAGCCAAGACGCTCCGCAATCGCAAAAGCGTTGCTTCGACCAGGAACACCAACTAACAAACGGTATGTTGGACTTAGTGTTTGTATATCAAATTCCATACTGGCATTAATGGTGCCTTGCTTTTGATACGCGTACGCTTTGAGCTCGGAATAATGCGTCGTTGCGATAATGCGGCAGCCAATTTGGTGGATATAATCCAGAATAGAAATGGCCAAAGCCGACCCTTCCGCAGGGTCTGTGCCTGCGCCTAACTCATCTAGGAGGACTAAGCTTTTGGGAGTCATGTCTCTCAAAATGCTTATGATGTTCGTCATATGACTTGAAAATGTACTTAAATTTTGCTCGATGCTTTGCTCATCACCGATATCCGCATAGATGGCATCAAATACGCATAATTGACTGCCTTCCTCAGCAGGGACGAACAGCCCTGACATCGCCATCAGGCTCAGCAGGCCTACTGTTTTGAGAGATACGGTTTTCCCGCCTGTATTCGGACCTGTAACAATGATTTGCGAGTAATCATTGCCAAGCTCCAGATCAAGCGGCACTACGCTGTCCGCGGCAATCAATGGATGACGGCCTCGTTTGATTTTGATAAAGCCTCGGTCATTCAAATAAGGCATCGTTGCTTTCAATTCCCTAGCTAGACCAGCTTTCGCAAACGTAAAATCAAGCTCAGCCAGCAGATCAACGTCCATGACCAACACTTCAGCCTGTTCAGCAACCAGCTCGGTTAATGCGCGCAGAATCTTCTCGATTTCGACTTCTTCTTTGAACTTCAGTTCACGAATTTTGTTGTTTAATTGGACAATCGCATCCGGTTCTATATACAGAGTCGCACCTGAAGCGGATTGATCATGAATCATCCCTCCGAAGCTTGAGCGATATTCCGATTTGACCGGGATGACAAAACGATCATTCCGAATTGTAATCAATACATCCTGCAGCATCTTCTGGACGGAGGAATTGCGAAGCATCTGCTCCAGCCGCTCACGGACCCTGCTCTCCCCTGTGCGAAGCTCACTGCGCACACGTCCAAGCTCTGGACTTGCGCTGTCTACAACGACCGCATTCTCATCAATACAGCTATTTATTTTATCTTCCAATGGCTTATTCTCTGTAAGCAGATCAACTTTATCTTTGAGCATAGGTACCGCATATTCATCTTCATGAACTGCCACAACAAAGCGCTTCAGTCTGCGGGTTCCAAACAGCGTCGTTGAAATATCAAGCAGCTCGGTCGGATTTAACATACCGCCTATTCTTGAACGGTGCAGCGAGGAACGAATATCTCGAATTCCGCCAAAAGGAGCATTTCCTTTTAAGCGTTCAATGTTCACAGCCTCATCCGTTGCTTGCAGCCTAAGCTTAACCAGTTCAAAGTCACCCTTGGGTTCAAGCTGCTCTACAGCTTCTTTGCCCAAGGAGGTAGCCGCATGATGAGCCAGTTTATGTAAAATCTTCGCATAATCTAATGTTTTGATAATTTTCTTATTCAACAGTCCCAACCTCTTTTCTCTACCGTATATTATAAACCAAACCGCCCCTGATTAGCTATGGAGACAATGATTATATGGAAGATGCTGCCTGCCATAATCTTCTTCCGATTGGGATACACTAAGGTGTGCACCTATTCCTTCTGCCAAAGGAACAACATCTCCAAATACGCCAAGCAAATTCCAACAAAATCATTTTTTCTGACTTTGAGACTTTGCGCTCATTGCAGAACGAAGGAG
This sequence comes from Paenibacillus ferrarius, assembly GCF_002027705.1. Taxonomy (GTDB): domain Bacteria; phylum Bacillota; class Bacilli; order Paenibacillales; family NBRC-103111; genus Paenibacillus_E; species Paenibacillus_E ferrarius. Next base: position 225,451 of record NZ_MBTG01000002.1, read on the forward strand.
GATCACGACATGCATCTTCTTGGACATCTGGTCAGGTTTATTGTGTCTGCTTTGGTCTTAATGTTTGTCAGTTGGCTAGTGCCGGGCTTTAAGGTCGGCGGATTCTGGAGCGCTTTTTTCCTAGCATTAGTCATCGCCGTAGCCGCTTGGGTCATTGAAGGGGTTTTCGGCAAACAAATCACACCTTTTGGCAGAGGAATCGTAGGTTTTCTTGTGAGTGCGCTTGTCATTTGGGCCGCTCAATTTGTCGTGAGCAATGTGTCGACGAGTGTAATAGGTGCGATTTTAGCCGCTTTAGTCATCGGAATCATCGACTTGTTCATCCCTGTGAAGACTCCCTTTGAACAAGGGATCTCAGGAAGAGATGATCGTCGATAAAACCCGCCAGCTTCAATAGCTGGTATCCAGGCTAAGCCAAAAAAAGATCGGTCTGCAGCGGATCCATTCGCCGGGCCGATCTTTTCTTTGGAACCAACTTGACAATCTATTATAATCTTTCATCGGATATGCTTTCACGAGTTTGTCACTGTTTTTTAAGATTAGGTCGTGTACAATGAGGAAGAAAGTAGCAATCAAACTTATTTTCGGAGGGGTACACGTGAAGAAATTACTCGTTCTTTTAATGGGAATAGCTTTAGTTATTGCAATAACGGCTTGTGGAAGCAAGGATACGAAATCAGCCGGGTCCACAACAACGCCTGCCGCCAGCGCAGCAGCCGGAGGTCAACAGGTTGTTTTGAAAGCAACGAACTATAAGTTCGATCAAACGGAATATCGCGTCAAAAAAGGCGAGCCTGTGACGATTTCTCTTGAAAATGCGGAAGGCATGCACGGGGCATCGATCAAAGAATTCAAAATCAATCTAGATAACAGCAAAAAAACAGTTACTTTTACACCAGATAAAGCCGGCTCGTTCCCTATCAACTGCTCGATCATGTGCGGTTCAGGACACGCGAATATGAAAACAACTTTGATTGTTGAATAATAAATAACAAAAAGCTTACTGCGATAAAGTGTTCGCGGTAAGCTTTTTTCCTTTTTAAATACTCATAACTTTTTCAATTGTCTCTGCGACTTTGTCCTTATGAAAGGGCTTCACCAAGAAATCTTTGGCTCCTGCCGTAAAAGATTCCATAATCATTTGCCTCTGGCCCATCGCTGAGCACATCACGATCTTTGCACTCGGATCAAAGGAAAGAATGCCTTTAACAGCGGCAATCCCATCCATCTCGGGCATCGTAATATCCATAGTCACCAGATCGGGCTTAATTCTTTTGTAAACTTCCACAGCCTCTAGTCCATTGCCTGCTTCTGCAACTACCACATGTCCAGCATCCATAAGTATTAATTTGAGCATCGTCCTCATAAATGCCGCATCATCCACAACCAGTATGTTTGCCAACCCTAGTACCTCCATCCTAACAACTACAAATTTAATGCTTACTAGGACTATAAATCATGATTCTGGACAATCTCTGAACATTTTCTCGTGCATGATGCTGCAAGCAAATAAAAGCTGCCCTTTCTAAAAGTAGAAAGAGCAGCTTCTATATGGGGATTCCTTGTTTCCACAGGTCTTGGAGCTTGCCTGCTATATTAGGAAGTTCATTGATTAGATACGGAGCTAGGGCAGAGCTTGAGAGCAGCTTTTGGAGCCCATCTGAAGGGATGATGGTAATAACATTGACGGCTATAATAATTATCAACAAGGCTTCAGCTAGTCCCAGAATTGCCCCGCTCCAGCGATTAATAAAATTCAGTCCTGGGGTCTTGGCCAAAATATTCAGTGCCCTGCCGATGAAAACAAGCGCAAATTTGACGCCAAAAAATAAGAGAGCGAAGGCAATTGCATTCAGGATATACGTATCCAGATTGAGCCCTTTGACGATAAATTCGTATTTCTGATAATTTTGATACGTTGGCAATGAGATGGCATTGCGAAGATAGGGTGCAAAATCTTTGTAAAAATAAAAGGCAACGAGATACGCTAAGATGAAGCCTGAAATCGAAACAATTTGGGCTATAAAACCTCTAAAATAACCAAGCAATAAACCCAATGCGACTATTGCCAACAAGACATAATCTAATGTGTTCATTGTCACGTAGGCTACCTGCTGGGGCTATCTGTTTCTACAAGCTCGATCCATTCATGATATTCATTTTGCAGTTTCGCATATTCCTCGCGCAGTTCTCTGTACTCTTCCTTGATTCGTTCAAATTCCTTGAGCTGATCTTCATCATTCATGCTTTGCTGCATCAGCGCATCTTTTTCTTTCTGTATCTGGGCGAGCAAACTTGCTTTTTCTTGCTCAAAACGATTGGCGAGCGCGCTTCGCTCAGCTTGTTCCTGTGCAAGCAAAGTTTCTATCTGACTTTTATAAAGCTTGATTATCGTTTCCTTTTGACTTTCAAACTGTTGAATAATGTTCGTTTGTTGTTCTTGATAGCTCCCTACAAGCTCGCCTTTCTCTTGCTCGGAGAGCTTTAATCTCTCGTTTATGTCGTCTTGATGCATAGCGCTGATTTGCTTGAGCTCCTCATCATGCTTGGCTTTGATGGTCTCTTTATCTAGCTCAAATTGGTGACTCAGCTGTTGTTTGATTTGATCGTTTTCCCCGTGATAATACTGTTTCAGCTCATCTGTATCCTTCTGATGGATCTGTGACAACGTGATCTTCTCAGCCCGATGCTGTTCATTCAGCTTCTGTAATTGAGCGGCTCTTTGCTGTTTCTCCTGCTCAAGCTGCAATTTCAATTGCTGCTGCTTCTGCTTTTCTTGTTCAAGTGCTTGCTGCAGCTGCTCTTGCTGCTGAAGTACCTCGTCACGCTGCTGTTTGTCTTCTTCCAACTGCTTTGCAACGTTGTGGTTCTGCTGCTTAGCCTGCTCCAGAAGCTGCTTTGTTTGCTGATGCTGCTGCTTTTCTTGATTCAGCAATTGATTCACTTTGTCTTGCTGCTGTTTGGCTTCGATTTGCTGCTGTTTCTCTTGGTCCAACTTCTGATTGGCTTGGTCCAACTGCTGTTTCGTTTGCAGCTGTTGTTGCTTGATCTGTTCCAGCTGCTGCTTCATTTGTTGATGCTGCTTTTGTTCTTGATCCAGCGATTGATTAGCCTTCTCTTGCTGCTGTTTGGCTTCGATAAGCTGCTGTTTCTCTTGGTCCAACTTCTGATTGGCTTGGTCCAACTGCTGTTTCGTTTGCAGCTGCTGCTGTTTGATTTGTTCCAGCTGCTGCTTCATTTGTTGATGCTGCTTTTGTTCTTGATCCAGCGATTGATTAGCTTTCTCTTGCTGCTGTTTGGCTTCAATTAGCTGCTGTTTCTCTTGGTCCAACTTCTGATTGGCTTGGTCCAACTGCTGTTTTGTTTGCAGCTGTTGTTGTTTGATTTGTTCCAGCTGCTGCTTGATTTGTTGATGCTGCTTTTGTTCTTGCTCCAACAATTGTCTCACTTGGGTTTGTTGACGTTTTTCTTGATCTAGTTGCTGCTTGATTTGTTCAGCTTGCTGTTTGGCTTGATCATGCTGCTGTTTCGCACTCTCTTGTTGCTGCTTAGCTTGCTGCAGCTGCTGCTTCACTTGATCCTGCTCTTTTTTATTTTTCAGCGCCTCTTCTTTGGCTTGCTCGAGCTCTTGACTGGTTTGGGCAAGTGTTGCTTGATGCTCATTGATTAAGGCTTGCTGACTTTCTTTCTCTTGTTTTATCTCGTTGTAAGCTATCAATAATTTCTCTTGAGCCGCTTTGGTTGCTTCATGCTCTTTTTGAGTTTTGCTCAGCTCTTCCATGACTTCGTTCATGCGGAAGCATTCATCGGCCATATTCACAGCGGCAAGGACAGCGATCCGCTGGGAATCCAGTCGTGGATACCCCTTGGCAATGCGCGTCATTTGGTCGTTCACGTATTCGGCAACACTCTTCATGTAATTGGTGCTGTTGCTTGCTTTCAGCTTATATTGGTGTCCATATATATCAACGGTAATTCTCGATTTATCTTCAATTGTCACTTTTAAATCCTCCCTTAGATGAAAGGCTGGCCCTATCGAGTGTAATTTCGATAAGACCAGCCTGTTTTCCTGCAACTTAAATGGAAAGTTGCACTATTTTCTTAACTCAGCCTCATATTGCTGTTCTAGGGTTTGAACAACTTTGGCATGCAGCTCTGTGACTTCTTCATCAAGGAGTGTTCTTTCGGCGTGGCGATAGACCAAAGCAATGGCTACGCTCTTGCGATCGGCACCTAATCGCTCTCCTGTATAGATGTCGAAAACTTGAATGGATTCTAACAACTCACCAGCTACTTCTTTGATGGATTGCTCCATAAGGCCAACGGGAACGTTAGCTTTAACCACTACTGCAATGTCACGCCCAATGGATGGATAACGCGGCAGCAATTTGTACACGATGGCATCGCCAGCAGCTTCCAAGATCGGAGAGAGCTCTATTTCGAGAACGTAAGTGTCATCGAGGTCACGCTGTTGTTGAACCGTAGGATGCAGTTGACCCATTCGGCCGATTACCTTTTGATCAAGCACAAGCTCTGCTGTACGCCCTGGGTGGAAGCCATCCGGTGATGCGGATTGATAAGTTAACCCTTTTACACCTAGGTAGCTCACAAGCCTGTCAAAGATCCCTTTAATATCGTAGAAATCAACAGATTCTGATTTTTGTGCCCAATGTGCTTGGCGGCGTTTGCCCGTCAATACGATAGACAGAAGAAGCTTCTCTTGCGGCAAGGTTGTTAATGTCTCTTCGTCCGTGAGGAAGACTTTGCCGATTTCAAAAATGGCCACATCATCCATCGTACGGTTGCGGTTATAGCTAACAACGTCCAGCAAATGCGGAAGCAGGCTGGTGCGCAATTGACTTCGATCCTCGCTCATTGGCATTGCGAGGGAGATTGGCTTCGCAGTTGGGTATAAACCAGGCAGCGAAGTCGTTTGATTCGAATGCGTGAAGGAATAGGTGATGACTTCATGCAATCCGCTTTGTGTCAGTAGATTCCGTGTGATGCGACGGATCGACTGTTCTTTGGACAAGGAGCCCGGTGTGGTCACACCGCTCATCAAGGTCGTCGGGATGTTGTCGTAGCCGAAGAGACGTGCCACTTCTTCGATCAAATCGACATCCCGTGTGATGTCTCCGCGGCGGCTCGGCACATGCACGAGCAGCACGCCTTCGCCCGCCTGCTCATAAGTGAAATGCAGGCGCTCGATAATTTGACCCATCTCGGCCAAAGAAAGTTCAGTGCCGAGATATTTATTCACACGGTCAGCAGCAAGGTAGATAGCGACCGGCTTGTGTGAGCCTGCTGCGGCTTCGACGACGCCGTCAGCGACTTGACCTGCTGCGTACTGAGCAATAAGCGCAGCCGCACGGTTCAAGGCCGGAAGCACGGCTTCCGGGTTGACTTCTTTCTCGAAGCGAAGACTCGCTTCAGAGCGAAGGCCCAGCTGACGCGAAGTGCGGCGCACGGAGCTGCCTGCGAACTTCGCGGATTCCAGCAGGATCCGAGTCGTGCCATCGGTCACTTCAGAGTTAGCTCCGCCCATGACACCAGCGATCGCTACAGGCTTCGTACCGTCCGTTACGAGCAGCATATGCGGCTCCAGCGTCCGTTCCACATCGTCAAGCGTTACGAGCTTCTCGCCGGCTGCAGCAAGGCGTACGTCGATATGACCGTTGTTCAGCTGCTCCGCATCAAAGGCATGAAGCGGTTGACCATATTCAAGCATCACGAAATTCGTGATGTCTACGATGTTGTTGATCGGGCGGATACCAGCGGCCATCAACCGGTTCTGGATCCACAGCGGAGAAGTGCCAACGCGAACGCCTTCGATTAAACGAGCGGCGTAGTGCGTGCACTGCTCTGTTGCTGTAATGTTCACGCTGATACGGTCTGAAGCTTTTACAGCGCTTGTTCCAGCTGTTTCCGCATCAGGCAGTTTCACGCTGCGGCCAAGAATAGCCGCGATTTCGTACGCTGCTCCAAGCATGCTCAAGCAATCCGAACGATTCGGTGTCAAATCGAGTTCCAGCACTTTATCATTGATCGCCAGAACATCCAGAACTGAGCTGCCGATTTCTGTATCTTCCGGGAGAACCAGAATGCCCTCCTGAATTTCTTTGGGCAGGAGCTTGTCATTGAGTCCAAGTTCCTTGGCTGAGCAAATCATTCCTTGAGATTCGACGCCGCGCAGCTTAGCACGTTTAATTTGCAGTCCGCCAGGCAGCACAGCGCCAATCATCGCGACAGGCACTTTTTGTCCGGCATCCACATTTTTGGCTCCGCAAACGATTTGCAGATCTTCGCCTTGCCCTGCATCAATCGTACAGACACTTAGTTTATCGGCATCCGGATGTTTTTCACGTGTTTTGACATAACCGACGACAACGTTGGTTACACCTTTATTCCGATCCTCCACGATATCCACTTCGATGCCGCTTCGGGTTAATTTTTCTGCTAATTCTTCTGCTGTGAAGCCTGTTACATCCACATATTCCGATAACCATTGATAAGAAACCTTCATGCTTAACCCCTCCTTTTCCTTTTGCTTACAAGTGTAAGAATTGCTTTAAGAACCGCAAATCATTGGTATAGAAATGACGAATATCTTCAATCCCGTATTTCAGCATAGCAATGCGCTCTACGCCCATGCCAAATGCAAAACCGGTATATTCTTTGGGATCATAGCCACCCATCTCAAGCACGCGCGGATGCACCATACCCGCTCCAAGAATTTCCAACCAGCCTGTTTGTTTGCATGTCCGGCAGCCTACGCCGCCACACATCGCACAGCTAACGTCAACTTCAACACTTGGCTCTGTGAATGGGAAAAAGCTCGGACGCAAGCGAATGCGCGTCTCTTTGCCGTACATCTCTTGCACGAATTGAAGCAGCGTTCCTTTCAAATCGCTCATTCTTACGTTGCGGTCGATAACCAAACCTTCAATTTGGGTAAACATATGAGAATGTGTCGCATCATCATCATCGCGGCGGTAAACCTTGCCTGGACAAATGATTTTAATCGGAACCTCGCCTTTGCGTTTCTCCATCGTGCGAACTTGAACGGGTGAGGTCTGTGTACGCATCAGTATCTCATCGGTAATATAGAACGAATCTTGCATATCGCGCGCAGGGTGGTCCTTTGGCAAATTAAGCGCCTCGAAATTGTAGTAGTCCTGCTCTACTTCTGGACCTTCAGCAACCGTATACCCCATACCGATGAAGATATCTTCGATTTCTTGAATGACTTTGCTGAGCGGATGCACAGCACCTTGCTGAGACGGGCGACCTGGCAAAGTGACATCAATCATTTCTGCGCGAAGTCTGGTTTCCGTTTCTTGCTGTTGATACGCTGCTTGCTTCTCTTCAATGACCGTTTCGATCGCAGCACGAACATCATTCGCTACTTGACCGATCACCGGTCTTTCCTCAGCACTTAAAGCGCCCATACCGCGCAGAACCTCGGTTAACGGCCCTTTTTTACCCAAATACTTAATCCGTAAATCGTTCAGCTCCTGCTGACTTTGCACGCCGCTTAGTTCTTGCAGCGCTTCTAGCTTTAAAGCTTCTAACCGCTCTTTCATTGCAATCCCTCCTGAATTAGGCCCCTCTATCGCCTGAAATGAAAACACAAAAAAGACCTTCCGCTCCCTCGCAAGGGACGAAAAGCCGTGGTACCACCCTAATTAGATTCGTTCATAAGCAAATAAGCCCCATGAATAAATCTCACTTCATTCCAGATAACGGACAATGTGTCCGGTTCCCTCTACTTAGAAGCTAATCATAGCTCTCTGTTCAAAGGACTGCTCGGGAGCGAACTTCAGCAGCCTGATTCTCGGGGACCGCTCTCAATCTTCGGCTTTCCCTCCCTGTCAAGAAGCACTGCGTACTCTTCTCCGTCAAAGCATTTCCACGTATATGTATCAGTTATTATATGCAAGATACGTTGGAGATGCAAGTTGAACCGCCATAAAAGGCAAAAATTCCTGTTGACTTCGAAAAGCGATCGGCGTATATTTTACTTAAACAATTTAAATATTAATTAATATAATTATTTCATTATATAAATATTCAAACTTTTAATGAAATTTCAGAGGAGGTTTTGCCATGGAAGATGATTTGCTTGCTTACACCGATCGCTTCCGTACAACGCTGGAAACGACTCATCGTAAAATCAGCTTAGCTGTACTCTCCAAGTTGGATACCGAGCTAACCAGACCGCAGTTGTTCCTGCTGTTCATGATTGCCAAAGAAGGCATGCCCAAACAATCCCACCTGGCTGAGAAGATGGGCGTCAAACCTAGTGCGATCACGGTGATGATTGATCGTCTAGTCCAGAGTGGGCATGTTATTCGAAAACATCATGAGACGGATCGACGCATTGTTTTGGTTGAAGTAACGGATACAGGGAAAGCTATCATCAAGATGACTGAGAATGTTCAGAGGGACGTTATTGCACGCGGACTTTCTCAGCTTTCTCCGGAAGATCGACATGTTCTTGTGAATGCTTTTGAGAAGCTGAATACTTATTATTAATTTATTTCTCTTATTCCAATAAGGAGTGATTCAAGTGGAAAACATTCAAAAATCAACTTCTACCGATTCCATTGAAGCAGAAACAGCGCCCGAGCTCAAGAATCGCGGCCTCCTGTTAACAGGTCTCATCATTGCCATGCTTTTCGGCGCCTTGGACGGCACCATTGTTGGTACCGCAATGCCGCGTATCGTCGGCGAATTCGGTGGTCTCGGGCTTATGGCTTGGTTGACGACAGCTTACATGCTAACATCGACGGTTGTTGTTCCAATCGCAGGTAAACTCGCCGACTTAATCGGCCGCCGTGTCATTTATGTAACGGGTTTAGTTATCTTTATCGGAGCTTCCGCCCTTTGCGGGATGTCTCAAAACATGACGGAGCTGATCTTGTTCCGCGGCTTGCAAGGTTTGGGCGGCGGTATTATGATGCCGATGGCTATGATTATTATCGGTGACTTGTTCACTGGCAAACAACGTGCCAAATGGCAAGGTGTTTTCGGAGCTATTTTCGGATTATCTTCCGTTATCGGGCCCCAAGTCGGCGGGTGGATTGTTGACGCATGGAACTGGCGCTGGGTTTTCTACATCAACCTTCCAGTCGGTATCCTAGCTGTTATCTTAATCGCCTTTGCCCTGCCTAAACACAAAGCAACAGGAAAAGTAAAATTCGACATTCCAGGTATCGTCACCATGATTGTCGGGGTTGTCAGCTTATTGCTTGCTTTAACTTTCGGTGGCAAAGACTTCGCTTGGTCATCTTGGCAAATCATTGGCATGATCGCACTAGCTGTCGTATCCTTGGTTTCCTTCGTCATTATTGAAAGCAAAGCGCAAGAGCCTATTCTACCTGTTCGATTATTCAAAAATAGAACCTTTTCAACCATTAACGGCATAGGTTTCCTGATGTCTGTCGGCATGTTCGGCGCGATCATGTTCGTCCCGCTCTTCATGCAAGGCATTGTCGGCATCAGCGCATCCGCATCCGGTACCGTTATGACGCCGCTTATGCTTACGATGATTGCGGCCAGCGTTGTTTCCGGTCAATTCATCCATAAAATCGGGATCAAGCGGCAAATGCTGGTTGGTATGATCATCATGGCTGCAGGCTTTTATTTACTCAGCACCATGGGTATTGATACAACCAAATTGATCGCATCCAGCTATATGTTGGTCCTTGGTCTTGGTATGGGGCTTGTTATGCCAATCCTGACCCTTGCCCTGCAGGAGAGCTTCCCGAAATCGGAGCTTGGCGTCGTTACCTCTTCCAGCCAATTCTTCCGTCAAATTGGGGGTACCTTCGGGATGACGATTCTGGGTGCCATTATGAATCATAAATCAACGGTTTTATTAGAACAAAACTTGTTGCCCGTTGTTAAGCAGCTGCCCGCAGAAGCGAGTGAGCTAGCAAATCAAATGACAGGGATGGTTCACACGAACCCTCAATCGTTATACTCTTCTCTGTTAAGTCCGGAGGCATTGGCCAAAATGCCAAAAGAATTCGTCGAGCACATGCTGCCTATTCTCAAAAATGCGCTGGTTACTTCCCTTCACCAAGTGTTCATCGTAGGTTTAGTGTTCGTGCTGCTTGGCGCCGTGCTTACTTTATTCGTCGGCAACATTAAAGTGTCCGACCGCAAATCAAAACCCAAAGATGAGAAAGAGCTTTCGCCAAATCCCGCATAACGAAAACACACCCGTCAGGAGCTGCTATCTCCTGGCGGGTGTGTTTGATTTTCTCTCTATTCAATCGTTCCCATATGACTCAGCGGAAACAAACGAAATACCGCTTTGCCGATCAAATCCTTCTCTGGGACGAATGGAGTTGGCCACATGTGTGAATCGTAACTTTCATTTCTGTTATCGCCAAGGAAGAGGTAATTCCCGGCTGGAACTGTTACTTGTTTAAATGTGTAGGTCATCGCAGATTTCACGTAGGGCTCATCCACTTTTTGACCATTACGAATCAGGCTGCCGTCTTTGATTTCTATCGTATCTCCGGGCAAGCCTATCAAACGCTTGACGTAGCGGTCCTTGTTATTGGCCAGCGGCGGCCAAAAGACGACGATATCACCGAAGCTGAAATTAGTTAACGGCTTCATCTTCTCCACGATCAATTCGTCTTTCAACTGGATGGTTGGAAGCATGGAACCGGTTGGAACCGTAACAGCCTGAGCCACATACGTATTGATAATTAGCGCCGCGATTACGGCAACCGCGATACTGGGCACCCATTCTTTCAAGGTTTTCAAAATCATTTTCATCGTAATATGACTTCCTTTCTGTGACGGATGATATCTATATACACATTAGATGATCTAGTGCCAACGTACATTAATATAAAATAAAAGTTTGTTGTATAATGAGGTTGAAACCTAAATAGGAGAGTGATAATCATGAAATATCGTAGACTTGGGAAAACAGACTTGAAAGTTTCCATCGTTGGAGTTGGCACTTGGCAATTCGGAGGGGAATGGGGACTTACCTATACACAAGCTGAAGTCGATGCCATCCTTGATCAGGCTGCTGAGGTGGGCATCAACTTAATCGATACCGCTGAATGTTATGGCGACCATTTGTCAGAGTCATTCATTGGCAATTATTTATCACGCCGCAATCGTGAGAATTGGGTCGTGGCTACGAAGTTCGGTCATCACTTCCATGATTTGTTTACTAGAACTGACGATTTCAGTGCTGAAGGGGTTATCAAGCAATTGGATGATTCCTTAAAATCTTTACATACGGACTACATTGATTTGTATCAATTCCATTCCGGACCGGATACTCTTTTTGATAATGATCTCCTGTGGACTACGTTGGACAAGCAAGTCCAAGCTGGCAAAATTCGTCATCTGGGCACTTCCATCGGCAGCAATGCGAATATCCACCAAACGGAAGCTTCCAGCAAGGTGAACTCCCAAGCGATCCAAGTTGTATACAACCGTCTGGACCGCGCCCCTGAGGAGCTTGTCTTCCCATCCTGTGTGAGCCAAGATCTAGGCGTTCTAGCCCGTGTTCCTCTCGCTAGCGGCTATTTGAGCGGCAAATATAAGCCAGGCGCTGTGTTCGGCAATACGGATGTTCGTCACCGTCACGATGCGGACAGTGTGAAGCAGAAGCTGGAAGAAGTCCAGCGTATTCAACAAGACGAAGTACCACAAGGCATGGACATGGCCAAATGGGCACTCGCTTGGTGCCTGAAGCACGATGCCGTCACAACTGTTATTCCCGGCTGCAAGAACCCTGAACAAGTCATCGCAAACGCCAGTGCTACAGATTTGATCAGCGACAACCACCCGCAAGCTTGGAAAGCCTAGGCGTAATAAGGAAGGAATGACTTCAAGATGAGTCACAACCCACACGATCAAACATGGAAGCAGCTCACAGACCATTTGGGGGAGTGGGTTACCGAAAGCAAGAAACATACAACGGATGGTCATGTTGCTTCCTACATTCCTGAACTTGCCAATGCGCCTGCGGAAATATTAGGAATCTGCATCATGGATGCAAGCGGCAGCATCGCTGCAGCCGGAGATTCCAATTTCCGCTTCACTTTGCAAAGTATTTCAAAAGTATTTACGCTGATTCTCGCTCTGATGGATAATGGCGAAGCGGCTGTCTTCTCTAAGGTAGGCATGGAGCCTACTGGTGATGATTTCAATTCCATGCTGAAGCTGGAACTGGTGGAACCAGGCATTCCATTCAACCCGCTTATCAATGCCGGTGCTATCGCGATATCGTCTTTGATTGCAGGCAAGGATTCAACGGAGCAAATTGCACGAATCCTGACATTTTTCCGTGAAATTGCGGATAATCCTTCGCTTGAAATCAATGCCGCTGTGTACAAATCCGAGTCCGATACTGCGCACCGCAATCGTTCGCTTGCTTACTTCTTGAAAGACAACGGCGTGCTCGACTGTGAAGTAGATGACGTGCTTCGCACCTATTTCAGCCATTGCTCCATCGAGGTCGATTGTACAGACTTAGCAAGAATGGCGCTCGTTCTCGCTCACAACGGGGTTGATCCGATTCGCCATCAACGCCTTATTCCGCGGCGCTTCGTGCAGATCGCCAAGACGTTCATGTTTACCTGCGGCATGTACAATGCGTCAGGCGAATTCGCCATGAACGTTGGCTTGCCTGCCAAAAGCGGGGTGTCCGGCAGCATTCTATCGATGGTGCCTGGGCAATACGGGATTGGCGTTGTCAGCCCTCCCCTGAATCGCAAAGGCAACAGCACCGCCGGCGTTCACCTATTGGGCAAGCTGTCGCAGGAATTCGATTGGAGCTTGTTTTGAGCACGTTAACGATAACGTTATCGGGATCTGGCGTTTCCATCGGGCATGGTTTCTGATTCGCCCACAGTTAAAACCTGCGAAAATGCAGGTTTTTTCAACAAAATCAGGTGAAAAGTGGAAAAGCCTGCAATAATGCAGGAATTCTCCACTTTTTCCTTCAATAATCAAGAAAAGACCTCAAAAGCCTGCACAATCGCAGGAATTTCACGTTTACAGGTTAATCCACGCTCAAAAGGATGCACAATTGCAGGTTTATATAAAATAAAGCCGCGGCCATCACATTGTTTACTGTGATGGCCGCGGCCCATTTACTACTGAATAGCCTGTTTAACACGTTGCAGCGCTTCGATCAACTCATCAATCTCATGCTCATTCAGCCTGATCGCGACATAATTCGGTGCAATTCCGCCATCATTGACTTCTATAATGGCTGCTTCATCCTTGTCATCCAGCTTTACGGACAACTGATTCCGATCCAACATATGAACCCACGCCATGAGCGTCCCCCGCTTTCTACCATTAGGAATGTCGATCCATTAATAAACGATAAATGTTTTGTGGTATACCGTTTCATTATCCTCGGGATCCATGACGCGCATCTCCAGATCCCAATTGCCTCTAAATGGCAGATAGGCGCCTTCAGCTTTGTAGCTGAATTTGGCAAAGCCGTAGGATTCTTCCTCGGTTTTATCCACATAGAGCGTTAAAGGCACATTAATCGGAGCAATTTCGGCATCATCGGTGTAATGAAGGATCATTAACACCTGTTTGGGTTTGCCGCTATTTTCGGGAAGGAAAACCTTGGCAACGAAGGAGTTCGTTCCTTGTATTTTAGGCGTAATATCTGCGGACACGTGAACTTTCTCGCCCATCTGATGCCACTGCAGCGGCTCATTCTCAGGAATTGGCGCCACATAGGTGATAATACCTACCAGCATGATAATAACGATCATAAGTGTAAGATCAAGTCTTACCCACAAGAAGGACCGTTCTGCCTTTTTCTGACGCATGTACAACCGAATAACCAAACCTAAGATCATCACAAGAACGACCGCGCCTGTTTTTACCAACAGCAGTATCCCCCAAGAGGAGTACAGCAAGTAATGCAAGTTAGGCAAAAACAATAGGACAGATGCGGAGCCAGAAAGGGTCAGCACAATAATTGAAATCAAAGCCATATTCGAAAACTTTTGCATATAGACGCTGAGCTCTGGGCTCTTTTGACGCCATTTCACATAAAGAAGGACCAAGCCTCCCACCCACAGGGCAGCACCAAGCAAATGAATAAAATCAAGTCCAATTGTCGCCCATAGAGGCGAAAAGGAAGCCGCGTGACCGCTGAAGCTTTTCACAGCAAGCAAGCTCAAAGGCCATAGGAAATCGAACCATCGGAATCTGCCGGCAAGGGCAAAGCCAAGGAAAGATAACACTAACAACAGAACCCAAGCGATCCCAATATTCGTCGCGCTGAATAGCTGCCACAGTTCGTTGATTCCGCCACCGCCCAGCAAATCCTCCACATGCGTGAAAATAAGCAGCAACAACGCTACCAAATGAGCTCTTTGCAGATTAAGCGTCCAAGACGACAAGGATTTACGCGCTTCAGCACCGATTACACCAGGAAGCCGCAGCCATATGATCCAACCTGTCATAGCTAATATCATGAAATACCACAGTCCGCGAGACGCATATTGCAGCAAAACTTTCGTTGTCAAAGGACCTGAACCATGCTCATGACCGGCATGAGCGGAAGGCAGATCAAGCGTATCCTCTTGAGGCGGATTACCGATCGTAATCGGATAACTCCCCCCAACCGGATGGCCGTCTGCGGATATCACATGATAGCTAATTAAATACACACCTTCAGAAAGCTTAGGCAAATCAAGCTCTACGCCGGTTTGTTCTTTGTTCAAGCGAGCCTTGTTGCTGGTGACCTCGTTGCCGTCATGATTGAATACTTTGATGTAAAATAGCCCTGCGTCTAATGATTCATTGAACGTAACCGCGACTTGCGGCGGTGAGTTTTCAAGCTTTGAGCCGGATTCCGGAACAGCTTGTACTAATGAAGCATGCGCTGAAGCGCTCTGCGGTACAAGAACAACACTGCTCAACATCAAAGCCAGCATGCACATCAGCATGGCCGGTGCGAACAAGCTGCGCATGGAAGCGCGGCGTTTAAATTTTTTAAATATTAACATGATTCATATCCTCTACTCCGAAATCGGTTTCCGCCCAGCAAATCCATCTTCTTTGCTATGGTAGTAACGAATTCTGTCCTCTCCTTGTTTCCAACACAGCAAGACCTCATGTCCTTCCAGCATCGCCGGAAAATCAACAAGTCCTGTTTCTATATCCTTGAGCTCGATTCCCGTCGTCTGGAAATTATGAATAAGTCCGCGTGCTTCGATCTGGATAAATTCCAATGCAGCTTCCATAACGAAAAAAGGGTCTTTTTCCTTGCTGGGTTTCTCAGCATGTTCATTTTTCAAATCGCGAAGCTCCACATACTTGTCTTCAAACTGTCGTTTCAATGCCTGCATCTTCTTCAACTCTTGGTCGACAAAAGGGAGCATGGCATTCGCCTCTTCCAGGCTAAACCATTTTTTAACAGACATATCACACCTCCACCCCTAATTTTAGCAAAAAAATCAGCTAACTACGAATCCTGCGGATGGGAATGATGATGTCCATGCGAAGGTGCATGCTCGTCTACATGCGTAACGGAAAGCTCCGCATAACCCACGCCTTTGAGCACTTGAATTCGCTGCTGCAGCTCTCTTAATTTCTGCACTTTGCCGCGAACAACCAATATTTCCAAGCATTGCTGATGGTTTAAATGAATATGCATCGTTGAAATAATGGCATGATGATATTCATGCTGCAGCTCCATCAAAGTAATGGGCAAATCGCTGATATGATGGTCATACACCATCACAATCGTTCCGGCAACCGTCTCTTCCGGCTGCATGCCGCTTGAAGTGAGGAGTGCTTTGCGTGTAAGATCCCGGATTGCCTCCGAACGGTTACCATACCCTTGCTCGGCAATCAGCCTGTCATACTGCTCAATGAGCGATTGCGGCATGGAAATTCCGAAGCGTACAAGAACTTCTTTCTCAGACATCAGACCTGCTCCTCTCTGCCTATCAATTTCCCATACCCTTACTCTAGCAGAAAGTCACTCCGGTGCAAAACGACAGCATTGTGAATTCGCAAAAGCAAGGCAATATGATTTGCATTGCACGAGGGAATGGGCCTAAACTTTTCTTAAACCGTAGTAAAAAGATAGAGCGGCAGTCATGAAGGACGTGAACAAGTCCTAGACTGCCGCTGTTTTATTGAACTTTTGTTTTCCGTCCCCCAGTAAACTTCTCTTGGACGCTCAGTATAACCCCAACGATTATAATCATTCCACCGATCAAATCAAATATATGCAAGACTTCATGCAGGAATAGGGTTGAGAATATCACGCCAAAAAGAGGAACAAGGTTCATCAGTGCCATTGCAGTACCGGAACTAAGGTTGCGCAGCCCATAATTATAAAGCATAAAAGCGGCTACAGAGCAGAAAACTCCCAGATAAAGCAGCGTCCACAGAGACTCTGTGCTGGGTACCTGCCATCTTGCCCGTTCGATCCATGCAAGCGGAAGGAAAGCCAGCGTTCCTGCTATCGTCTGGTAAAACGAAACGGTTACCATTGAATAGTTTTTGACGACTTTGCGGGTGGTAAAGTTATAAGCTGCAAACACAACGCCTGCCAGAATCAGAATTAAGTTCCCCGTCAAATTTCCGGCAATTCCCCCTGAGCTGCCCCCCGAAATCTGATACACACCGGCAATTGCCATCACGATCCCAAGTCCCTTCAGCCAGGAAATTTTTACACGAAAAAAAATGAACTCCATCAGTGCTGCGATAGCCGGATAAGATGCGACGATCAATGCGGCGCTCGACGCCGTCGTCAGCTCAAGCCCGATATTCTCGAGCGCAAAGTAAAGTGTCGTTCCCAATATTCCGCTCAGCGCCATCAATCCTATATCCTTCGGTGCTGGTCTTATAAATTCTTTTCTAGACAGCATAATCGCTCCCAGAATCAGCGAAGCAATGACAAAACGTGCCGCCCCCAATGTTAGAGGGGGAAAGGAATTATAGGCAATCTTGGTGCCAACAAACGAGGTACTCCATAATAAAATTGCAATAATGACGGCGATTAGGTAAAAGCTGCTGCTTTTTATGACCTTTACTTTTGGTGCGATTTGGATTTCATTTGATGTATCCATGTTGTGCCCCCAAGTGATTTTAAGTAATCTCATATAGTGACTACATATGTAGCTACTACATTAAAGATATATCATTGGCACTTACGTCTGTCAAGTGCAATAATGGGAGTAGATTAGATTAGTGAAAATAACGGACTTATGTACGATGCAGAGGGTAGGAGGCAAAACATGAAATTAGAAATCATTAAGATGCTGCAAGATTTAAATTTTACCGAATATGAGGCCAAAGCGTATCTGGCGCTTCTAGATAAATCTCCTTTATCGGGGTATGCGATTTCTTTGAACTCGGGTGTACCGCGTTCCAAAATTTATGAAGTGCTAAGCGGAATGGTGGAGCGCGGCGAAGTTATGGTCAGTCACGAAGATCCTTCGTTGTACACACCGCTGCCGCCGCAGGAGCTGATCCGGCTGAAAAAAAGCAAAGTCGAATCCTCATTCGAAGCCGCTGAAACGGCGCTTGCCCACTATTCTTTTGTCTCCTTGCATCGTGAAAATATATGGAACATCACCGGATATGAAACCATACTAAGCCGGGCGGCGGAAGCGGTTAATCGGGCGACAGGACGTGTTTTGCTAGAGATCTGGACCGAAGAAGCCAAGCTGCTGGAACCGGAATTGCGGAGAGCTGCGGAACGCGGCGTTGAGATTCTGATTGTCGTGTATGGAGAACTACAGTTCGATTTTGCGCAAGTGTACCCGCACGACTCGAGTGAAGAGATTACACAGGAATACGGCGGCCGTTGGATTGTCGTAAGCGTAGATGACCGCGAGGTCGTAGCCGGTATCGTTTCCCTTGGCACGGACAGCCGCGCCGCTTGGACCATGCACCCCGGCCTCGTCATGCCGATCACCGAGGTCATCATCCATGACCTTTACATCTATGAGATGATGCAAGCGCACCGTGAAACGTTGGAACAGACATTCGGTCCCAATCTGATTGATCTGCGCAAAAGATATAACTTCGGCCCCAATGGCTACAGCATGGCGATGAGGCTCGGTTTGTGAAATTAACCACTGAAACACAAAAAAGATTGCCCACCACCTAGCCATAATAGCAGGGTAGTAGGCAATCCGTTTAACCTTGATAGCTGGTCGCTATATTTTTATTCCCAACTTCAACAGTAACATCCTTCGTCTGACCATCCCGCGAGATGGTTACTTTCAGCTTGTCTCCAACGGCCGCAGCCTGGACAGCTTTTGTAACGTCATCCGTATTGGAAATTGCTGTGCCATTGATATCCATAATAACGTCGTATTGACGAATGCCCGCTTCAAAAGCTGGAGTGCCTTGCTGTACTTGAGCAACTATGGCTCCTTTCGTACTGTTGATTTTCAAGTCTTCCAACATATCACTCGAAATATTTTGTAGAGCAACACCGATATATGGTGCTGGTTCTTTTGGAATCGTTTCGTTATTTTTCAGTTTATCTACAACAGAACTAATCGTACTTGAGGGAATTGCAAAGCCCATTCCTTGCGCTTCAGAGTTTACGGCTGTATTGATGCCGATCACTTCACCGTTCAAATCCAAAAGCGGACCACCAGAGTTGCCTGGATTGATCGCTGTGTCTGTTTGCAGCAAATGTTTGTAATTCCGAGTACCCTGCTCATCGTCGATGCTGATCGTACGTTCTTTGGCGCTTAAAACACCCGTAGTTACGGAGTAATCGAAGTCATACGGGTTGCCGATCGCAACAAGCCAATCCCCTACTTGCGTATTGTCGGAGCTGCCTAGTTTCAGAGAAGGGAAAGCCTTATCCCCTTGAATTTTGAGCACAGCCAAGTCTAAATCGTAGCTGCTTCCGAGAAGCTTTGCCGTAAATGGTGTATCGTAGCCTTGCACGTAAACATCGATTTCGTCTGCGCCATCAATAACATGCTCATTCGTTAAAATATAGCCGCTCGCGTCGAAAACGAAGCCTGATCCAATCCCATTTTCAATCGTATCTCCGCTTTCAGTGCCTTGTTGAAGTGTGTTTCTTCTATTCTGTCCACTTTTCGTCTGTTTTACTTTGGTCTCAATTTTGACAATAGCTGGGCTCGCCGCTTTGACAATGGACGAAATACTGTTCGTCCCTGTTGGCGTTAACGATGCCGTTTGGACATTCGCTGCCGCCGAGTTGGCTGCAGCAGCTGCTGCAGATTGAGCAGGCTGGGCAGCATAGCCGAACAAATCCATTTTATCCGATGCGAACATCAACCCGCCAACGACTAGCGCGCCAGCCATAAAAGCTGCAAACATCGATTTCATTTTAATGCTCCGCGGCTTGTTTTCAACTTTTATATCATTTAAATTAACCATCTTGTTCATATCTTCCTTTTTGTTCATATCTTCATTCATGCTATTACCGCCTTTCGGATGCCATTTATTTAAGTGGTGTTGATAGATAAAAGTATAGGCCGCTAACCTGAAGGGTTACTTAAGTTAGGCTGATAGGCATATGAAAGTTAACTGAAAGTATGCTGAAAGCGTCAACTAGACGCAAAAAAACCTCTTATTTAACGAAAATTGTTAAACAGGAGGTTTAGTCTAGCAGCCTTATTGCCTATTTTACGATTCATATCAACCTATCTTGGCTCCATGTGAAAGCGAAAACAAGACAGATTGCTCCCTATCCATTCTCATACCTGCAATGGTGAATGATTTAAAATCTACACCTTCCATTTTAGCTCCTCTTACATCAGCGCCCTGCAGCTTCGCTTTGGACAGCAGCGTCATTGTCAGATCGCTGTCTCTTAAATCCGCTTTTTCTAAATCAGCTCCTGACAAGTCTGCTTCATGAAATTTAACCCCGCGTAAATCCTGTCTAACTAATCTGCTATTTCTTAAATTGGTATACGACCAATCGCCTTGATAAATCGTGATCCCATCCATATTGGAGCTTGAGAAATCCGAACCTGTCATTTTACATGTTTCAAATTTGGAAACAAAGAGATTAGCTCCGTTAAAATTGCAATTCTCAAACGCGGATTCTTTATGATACGAACCATTTAAAGCTGCTCCGCGAAAATCACACTCTATGAAACGGCAGTTGCTGGATGTAATCTCATCAAGTGATCCGTTAGAAAACAAGCAACGAGTAAATGTACAACTGATTAGCTCGCCGTACCTTAAATCTTGTGTGCCAAAATCTAATCCTGCATAATTTTGTTTGCTATGCTGAAACATTAGATGCCTCCTATGTGCTTAGTACCCCTCACAATTCCTTTTTTAATATAACAACGGCTGTCAAGTACCCGTTTGATCCCCAATAAAAGTCAAGCCTTTTATTTTTTCGTAATACCGCTTGGCGCCGAACTCGTCTTCTCTAAACTCATTGAAAACGCTCATCCGATAACCGGACGAGCGTTTTTTATCTCCTACTTCTCCTGCTCCTTTATCACCTGCTCAATTCCCAAGAGAATCAGCTTCAAGCCGAACTCAAACGCCCCATCGGTCCCCATCAGATTGAATAGCCCACTCTTGTGCATCCTTCGGAACAGTCCCGCTTCCGACTCGCTCATGGAATCAAGAAGGCGGATCATCTCCTCGCCCGGAATCACTCCCTGGTCCTTAAGGATAGCCGAGACACTGCGCTCATGCTGATATTCGTCTAGAACAAAGTAGAAGATATAGTTCACAAGCGTAGTCACCACTTGCATTTTCTGCGCTTGCTCAAGCGGCGTCGATTCCACACAAAGCAGCATACGGTTGGTGAACCGAATAATGTCAGGTTCGTGGGGCAGCGTCATCATCATGAGCTGCGTGGAGCAGGGATACCGGCTGAGCACACTCCGTACCGTTGCCGCAAGCCCCGTCAGCTGCTCCTTCCAGTCCCCCTCGGAGTGGAACTCCTCCAGAATCATTTTCGATACCTGGTTGGCCAGACGCTGGTAGAGATTCTGCTTGCTCTTGAAGTACCA
The DNA here is from genome assembly GCF_002027705.1 of Paenibacillus ferrarius. Lineage (GTDB taxonomy): Bacteria > Bacillota > Bacilli > Paenibacillales > NBRC-103111 > Paenibacillus_E > Paenibacillus_E ferrarius. The sequence continues at coordinate 246,456 of NZ_MBTG01000002.1, forward strand.
GTACAGAGAGGGAGCCTGAATCCCCAGCTTGTCGGCCAATCTTCTCATGCTGAATTTCTCGATGCCTTCCTCTCCAAGAAGCTCCCACGATGTTTCCAAAATCTTATCCTCCGAAATCTGAGGCTGCTGCTTTTTCATTGGTATCCGCCCTTTTATCTAACAGTGTAAGTTTATTCTTTACAGGTTCATAGCTTTATGATAACATCTAACACTGTAAGGTTCAATCTAACACTGTTAGTTGAATTTAAGATTGCATATATCGTTAAAATTCTGGATAAATCGAACTCCAAAGAAAGTGGTGACCCACATGGATACAGAAAACCTCCATTACTTTGAAAAAGCACCAGTCGCAAAAGCCGTAGCTCACTTCGCTGTACCGATGATGCTAGGCATGTCAATGAGTGTCATATATTCCATCTTGAATGCCTTTTTCCTTGGTACACTGAGCAATACGGCCATGTTAACCGCACTCGCGCTAACCTTGCCGTTATTCGCGGCCATTATGGCGCTGGGCAACTTGATTGGCATCGGCAGCAGTACATTCATCTCCCGTTTGCTGGGAGAAAAAAAATATGATGATGTTAAGCATGTGTCTTCATTCGCTTTTTACAGCAGTTTAGTTCTCGGTCTTATCTTGATGGCCGCCGGCCTCCCATTGATCGATTCAATCGTTCATGGCTTGGGAGCGACGCCTGACTCCTTCGGTTTCACGAAGGAATATGTCACGATTATGATTATTGGTTCACCATTCATCGTATTATTTTTCACACTGGAGAATATTGTGCGCTCGGAGGGTGCAGCAATGACGTCGATGATCGGTATGATTCTCAGTGTTGTTGTGAATATTATTCTCGATGCGCTAGTCATCTTCGTCTTCCATTGGGACGTGATCGGCGTTGCGTCTGCTACGGTCATTTCTAACTTGGTTGCGAGTGCATTCTATGCCTTCCATATAAGATATAAGAGCCAATTTTTAACCATCTCCATAAAATGGTTCAAGGCTACCAAGGACATTCTCAGCAATGTATTCAAAATCGGAGTTCCCGTCTTTGTTATGAGTATTTTCCTGGGTGCAATGTCGCTTATTTTTAACCGTTATTTGGTCGAATATGGGGAACAGGCCGTAGCGGCATTCGGAATTTCTTCACGATTATTGCAATTTCCTGAGGTTATTCTTATGGGCTTATGCGAGGGAGTCGTGCCGCTCATTGCCTTCTCTTTTACAGCGAATAAATTACGCATGAAACATACCATTGAATTCACGATCAAAGCAATTGTGGCGTTAGCCGTCGTATTCGGCATCATCGTCTATCTGATTTCCGACCACTTAATTGGTCTATTTACGAAGGACCCGCAATTAATTGAAATGGGAAGCTACATTCTACATGTGACGTTCTTATCCTTGTTCATTACAGGAATAACCGCGTTGTTTACGGGGATCTTCCAAGCAACAGCGCAAGGAACCGCCGCGTCTATTATGTCAGTTATTCAAGGAGTTACTCTGATTCCTGTGTTGTATATCGCCAATCGAATGAATGGTTTCCACGGAGTTGTCTGGTCACTCGTCATTGCGGATGCCGTCACATTCCTTGTTGGTGCCATCATGCTGTATGTTCTGCGGACCAAATTGCAGCCGGACTTGGAGAGTTTGGTACAGTAGACAACAAATAACACTAAAAAGGCAGGATAAGGGCACTCCCCGATTCTGCCTTTTTAGTGCTTTCACATGTATGAATTGAACTTTTTTATAAAATTCTTTTGGTCCTTTGTAAACATATAGCCACGTCGCTCATAGAACCTGTGCGCATATACTCGACTTGGGTGGGAGAGCAATTTGATTCCAGAAAATCCATTGTTCTTTCCCCACTGCTCAAGACATTCAATCAATATGCTGCCTAAACCTTGATTTCGATATTTTTCTTTCACAACAAATCCCAGGACATTTACTAAAGGGTCAGAAAAAAGCAATTCATACGGACTTCCATGTATATACCCTATTACCTCGTTATTATGTTCATACACAAAGATGATATCTTTGGTTTTCTTGATAATGATTTCAATCTTTTCTTTTACTTTTTCTTCAGAAAATAATTTAAGATTCGGATTAAATTCTTGATTTAACACATAAATATCCTGATAATCAGTTACCTTGATTTCCCTAACGTTTTTTTCTCTCATTTTTGAACACCTCAATTTGATAAGACAATATGAACATCATAAATATTACATGCTCGCTTCCCATCTACTTCGCCCAGTATAGGCAATTCCCAAAATTGTTCCTTTCACCACACAGTAATCCCCTTTATAATAACAAATACTTATGCTTAATCAAGCACAAAGAAATGATCAAAAGATTCGAAGGTGTTCTCACAAATTTCGATTTGAATCATATTCCATTAACCAACAATCTCTTAATTCCCCTTCATGCATTTCGTGCTCTTCTAAATATATCTTCTTTATAAATCCAGATTTCTCATATACTCTTATTGCCCTTGTATTCCATGCTTGTGGATCCAATACGATTTTGTTGGCACTTCTGTTCTCAATCAGATATCTAACCGTTTCTTTAATTAATTGATAACCAATTCCTTGGTTCCAAAATTCCGTTTCACCTATAAACTGATCCATTCCATAAATGATTCCTAAATCATCTTGATATCCATATTGTGCGATTTCTTCATCACCAATCAAGTAAAATTGAATAAATCCAATGTCTGTATTCTTATATTGAATAATGCACTGAGTAATTTCATCCCGATCTTCAAAAAAGTGTTTCCGAACTAATTCCAAATTATGAGGACGGTCACGACCTTCATAATATGCCAATACTTCCGGATTCGATAGCCAATTGACAAGTAAATTAGAATCTTTCAGTTCAAGTCTTCTAAGACAAATGTCATTATTCAAGAAAATAGTCATTTGTTTTCTCCTGAATTTATTATGTAATTGTAGAACCTTTTTACTGAGTCTTCTAATGAATGGTTTTAATCTGTTGTATCGAACTTGTCGTACTTCTTCGTTAGCTTAGCAACGTCTTCATTATTTAACGCATCGTTCGAGGAATTCATTAATTATCGGTTTGTCTGGAGGCGACAACTCGATTGGTATCTCATCATAGCTAAAAAACCGTAATTCTTGTACTTCGACTCCATCACCTTTAAGAAATCCATCAAAATCAGAGCATAGGTAAGCGGACACAACATTATATACTTCATCGTCATGAGGATATTTATAGTACAGGTCTTTTCCAGAGAATATGTTAAAAAATTCAAGGCTCCTGCCTTCCAATCCTGTTTCCTCAAAAAGTTCCCTTTGTGCAACCTCTTCTAAAGTTTCCCCAGGTTCCATAGAGCCACCAGGCAGTCCCCATAAACCGTTATCCGTTCTACGTTGTAATAACAGTCTTTGATTACTGCATAATAGAACGCAAGCTCCAATATTAATAAGTGGTCTTGAACCGACTAACTTTCTAAGTTCCATTATATAACCCAATAGAAAAACACCCTTCCAATATTTGTTTGGCAATTTCTCGCTATTGTTCTACGTTATTTGAACGCTTATTAGGCAGAAGATTATTCGATCCACTGTCTCGGTCCTACAATGTGGAATAGAAGCTGTCTATCATGCTATAAAGCATCCTGTTACGTTTATAAGTGAAATCACTAATTGGCTTTGGTAGATCATCGATCGAGCAATATCTGCACTCCAAAATCTCAGGTGAACTTGGCTCAGGTTCTTGATTATTTTCGTTATTTGAAATGAAAACAAAATGATGCATGTCAGATTTTCCACCTGGAAGATCCCAATTATTTTTACCGTAGCTGTGTTTTACCAGTAAAATGCGTCTTTCTGAATCTAATATAATTGCTGCTGCACCCATCAATTTATTTGACAAAATAGTCCCCCCTTAAGGATATATTGATTTACATCAATTAGACTCCAAATACCGGAAAAAAGATTCAGGTTCAGGTCACCCCTTTGTATTTTAACGAGAGCTTTACCTCGGATTTCGAAAGCCAGTTGGGCAGAGGAACGATTGTAAAACTCCATCTGCCGTTGCTGTCATAGGTGGATGCTTCTACGCAATCGCTATTAATAAAACGTTAAAACCGCCAGTTTTTACTGGCGGCTTGTTGTGTTGAATATTGTTGAGCCTAGTAATGACTTGCAGTCACTAAGCAGCGGAATTAGTTAATTAGGTTTAAACTCTTTAACATACGATACAAAAATGATGCACTCTGAGCGCGATCTGCATTCATGGCAGGAGCCAGCTGGTTATTCGCCACGCCGCTTGTAATATTTGCTTTTATCGCTACAGCCATCGCTTCTTTCGCCCAGTCTTGAATTTTATCATGATCGGCATAAGGAGAGAGAATTTTGTCGATATCCACCGAGGATATCTTTTCTTTCCACATTCCACTCGAATACATGGCATTGTAGATCATTTGCAGCATTTCCATTCTACTTATCTCTACATTCGGTTTAAAGGTTCCATCGGAGTAACCATTGATCAAATGTGCTTTCACTGCAGCCCCAACGGATTGCGCGAACCAATCGCCGGACTTCACGTCTTTAAAAATGGGTTGACTATCACTCGTATCAGGAGTAACGCCAAGCGCTCGCGTAAGCATCGCAATAAATTCGGCACGAGTTACCGTTTTGCTTGGCTTAAAGCTGCCATCTTCGTATCCGTTTAGCACATATTTGGAAGCCAGTGTATCAATCGCATCTTTCGCATAACTGTTCTCAACGTCGCGGAATGTTTTACTATTTTGAACAACAGCATACACGGCATTATTTCTTCCATAGATGTGCGCCTGCAGATTTCCTTTCGAATCTTTCGTAAATATGGCTGGCACAGGATGATATTTACCGATTGCCGGATCAATCATCACGCCAACGAGATGCCCAAACGTTGTTTCGCCAAATGAACTTGGCACATTTAAAAGGTGTTTCATATACGAGTCAAACTGATTCATGGCATGGTCCGATCCACTTTTCTCAATAAAGTTCATCTTATAATCGATTGGTGTCGTAACGGACGATATCTGTAATTGATGCAAAAGTTCATCGTTTACCAGACTCTTCTTTGACATACGCAGCTTTACATGTGCACCAGCCAAAGGTACCTTGAATTGTTCAATCGATTTGTGCACAGTACTAGCGGAAAAATGAAAAGCTGCAAACTTGGACTGGATGGCCAGTACCGTTTTCGGGTTTTTGTTCAGTAATTTTTGAAAAAGTTCTGCGTCGAAATAAAGCTCAAAATCATCCCACTCGTCCGATGGTATTTGCATGACCACCAGATCTTTATCACTAGATGATGACAAATGATCCAACGCATCCAGAATCGTTTTTGTATCCACGCTAACTTGCGAAACTTTGTGCCCATTGGAATCGGTAACCGTTGTCGGATTTAAGGAAAGGCTGCCGTCACTCCCCTGTTTCACAGATGGTGATTGTGTGCTGCCCCCTGTGTCGCTTCCTGTACTGCCATCCGTGCTGCCACCTGTGTTGCCTCCCGTGTTGCCTCCTGTGTTGCCTCCCGTACTGCCACCCGTGCTGCCACCTGTGTTGCCTCCCGTGTTGCCACCTGTGTTGCCTCCTGTGTTGCCTCCTGTGTTGCCTCCGGTATTGCCTCCCGTGTTGCCTCCTGTGTTGCCTCCCGTGTTGCCTCCTGTGTTACCTCCTGTGTTGCCTCCTGTGTTGCCTCCTGTGTTGCCTCCGTTATTGCCTCCCGTGTTGCCACCTGTGTCAGGCGAATAAGGAGTAATCGTAACAGCTGAAGTATGAGGGACAAATTGTCGGTTGGTATTCAAATATCCTAACAATTGCCCCATCGCATTTTCTACACCAATCATGTATTGGTTGGCTTTAGACGGGGAGCTATAGTTATCCAAGAGAAGGAAATCAGATAAGTTATAGGCGTATGCAGAAGCTCCAGTTGCCGGTATCTCCGCAATTCTAATTTCATTACGTTCATTATTGCCGTTAATCGTCTGAAAGTCAGGCATGATAACATAGCTTGATATGCCTGTCTCATTTGATGCTGCATCCCACTTGATAGTCCCACTCAAATTGTTTCCAGTCGAATCTGTGCTTTGCATAGATGCATGCAGCGGCAGCATCGAATCATTCCACAGACTAGCGAAATCTGGGGTGATATGCTCGGATGTTCCATCAAAGGTGTATAAACGAATTCCTATTGCACCGGTTGGGATATTGGTTTCTGGTACATCCGGAGCATAATTCGTCCAATCAGGAACAAACGGTGTATCGAGAATCATGTCGCCTAGCTTATTCCCTTTTCCATCTTCGAAATAAAAGCGATAATCCGTTGGCTGCCATAACGCAGATGAGGGATACCAGGACATATAACCGGAAATTTTCCCTGCCGACGTATTAGAATCTTGTCGGTATAGAAATTTAGTCGGCTGCGTATTCGAAATCGTCTGAAGCGTATGTGAAACCTGGCTTCCGAATACAAAAACCGGATCCTGAACGATAGTTTCATCTACCTCACCGTTCGTGCCGTTTGTAATACCTACATGATATAGACCAGGATACAAATGATTGAAAACGGCAACTCCATCCGTTGAGGTGACAGCTGTCTTTGTATTTCGAAAATCATCATCATCTACAATCGTAACTGTAACCCCAGAAACAGGAGCACTGTAAACAGAACCGTAGACGGAGTTCGACACTGATTGATTTGCCCCCGTTGACGCATTCCATTCCTTAACCGGTACTCTTAACGTCACGGAACCTGGGCTTACCGTGTACCCTTTGCCATTATTATCGTAGGCTAAGGTTTCCGAAACGGAGCGATTCCCTGTATATTCGGTATGAATTTTTACACTATACGTTCCCGGTGGCAAGTGACCATAAAGTGTATGAGTTACTCCTGTAACACCGTACGGCGAGTCGTATCTACCGGTTGATTCGCTCAGGCTTGAAGTGCTTCCACCCATCGGAACAACATCAAAATAGATCTTGTCCAAATTCGACAAAGCCGGAATATCATACGTAAACTTTAATTGATCATTATTAACCACTTGAATGGAAACATTTTTTAATGGTTTTGGCGCTACAACGTACGATGACGCAAAAGGAATCATGGGTATTGGTTTATTTGTAATATCGAAATTATAACCGACATCCAACAGTCCATAAATGCGCGTGTTAATATCATAGTTTGATCCGCTTGCAATGACAGTACCATCCTCATTGATGAAAAAGGAATTGTCATAACCTGCAAAAGCAGCTTTTGCGTTGGATACGGTTGTGATTTTCGTGAACTCGGTTGCTTGCCAATATAGTTGAGGATCGCCTAGTTGACCACGATAGTTAGCGCCTACTCCCCAAACAGAGCCATCGTTCATTAATGCGAGCACATGGTTATTACCAACACTTAACGATTTCAAACTTTTGCCTGTCAAAGATGTCACATTAACGGGGGTATAGGAATCATTGGTATTCCCTGTACCCATTTGCCCACGGCTGATTTGCCCCCAGGCGAAGACACCGCTGCTTGTTACGGCATATGCGAAAGTGGCATTCGGGTTAGATACGATATCTGTTGCTCCAGAAATGCCGTTGACAACAGTTGCAACGGAAGCGGAAACCGACGTATTATTCTGTTGATCTATCAGCCCCCATTGATATACGGTTCCATCGTCCTTTAGAGCATATGAGGCCAGGCGGCCTTTAGCAATTTGCTTAATACCGGTCAATACCGTGTTGTTCGCGTCAATAACAACTGGCGAGGGGGTAAGATTCTTGGCGAGTGGACCACCGAATTGATCACCTTGCCCCAGCTCTCCCTCAAAATAATTACTGCCCCATGTGAACACTTTCCCATCAGAGGTTAATGCCATCGCCATCGTTTGACCTGCGGCAATCTGTTGGATGCTGCTTAGACCATTTACTAATGTTGGAGTGGTAATCCCTAAGTTGTTAGAATTTGGCGGCAGCATCCCCCATTCCCACACATTGCCTTGGCTGTCTAGGGCCAAAGTGTAAGTCGGACCTGCGGCAATATCCGTCATTTTCGGAGAAACGTCAATCGCAACCTGGACTGGGTATTGGTGGTCCGCGATATCGCCTGTTCCCAGTTGGCCATAATTATTTTTCCCCCAAGTCCACACCGATCCTCCGGCATCTAGAGCGACTGTAAAGTTTCCTGAGGAAACAACTTTAACCGGATAGACACCGGCAATACCTGTCTGAGAAGCATCCGTTGAAGCGAATGAGGCAGGAGCAGGAAATAACGACACAATCATAATCATCAATGTCACAATCCGCAGCAGCTTGAATTTCATAAACACACTCCCATAATTTTCATTAAAAAACTTCATGAATTCTTGAACTCAAGTATGGAGAGTACCATTGAATGTTTAAAACTGGTTTAAAAAAATATAATTAATATGATTTTTTTAACCATTTTTAAACTCTATTGGTTACAGTGGGGTAAAGTTTGCCGAAGGGGGCTGTGGACATGTTCAGTTTTCTCGTATTGCTGACGATCCTTGGGGGAGTATTGCTTTATGCAGGAACGGCAGGCGTGCTTCTTTTGTTCCCTCCTAAAAGTAAAAAAGTGACCGCGGAAGATATCGGAACGGCTCTGGTAAGCCAGGATTTGCCGGACCTCCCCGCTCTTTCGAAATATAAGGCGAGAGATGGAAACGAGCTTGAATATCGATACTATCCCGCCAAGGATTCTCCGGATAAACCGGTATTTATTTTGCTCCACGGCATAAGTACAGACGGAAAGTATCTTCATTCCTTGGCAAACCGGATAACGCAAAAAGGGATGGCGCATGTATACGTCCCTAATCTCAGGGGATATGGTGAACAGCCGCGAAGAAGGGGGGATATTGACTACATCGGCCAGTTGGAGGATGACCTGTCGGACCTGATTCGCTTCATCCATATGGATCATCCATCTATGCCAATCGCGCTCGGAGGGCATTCGGCCGGGGGCGGTACGGCACTTCGCCTCTTATCAGGCAAATACGGGTCTCTTATTGATGCCTGTCTGCTGCTTTCGCCTGCGCTTTCAACAAGTTCCCTTATCCATAAAAAAGGGAAAGCAACCAAGCTCGTCAGCCTCAGTTTGCCGCGACTGATTGGGCTTATGATGTTGAATAAGATCGGCGTGGAGACATTGAACGGATTGCCGGTCATGATCATCAACAAGCAAGGGGAAACGCTGGACAGAACGGAAACGCTATCGCTCAGCTACCGGCTGTTAACTTCGCGGATGCCGCCTTTACGTTATGAATCCTCCATGCAGGCACTGCCCGGAACATCGCTGGTTCTTGTCGGTGAACGAGATGAGGAGTTTGCAGCGGGGAGCTGTTTCCCTCTCTTCCCTCTGCATACCGACGCCGATGTCGAAGTACTCCCTGGGCTGACCCATGACGGCATGTTGATCAGTGAAGAAACTTTTCGCAGGATTGAGGCATGGTGGAACAAGCTGGATTGGCTGACGTAAGCTTGAATCTTCTGTATATCTGCTTCAAATGTCTTATGTTACAATGGTGGCATTAGACAAGATTCGACACTCGATTTGAGGAGGAACCGATGCGAAAGTCTGCGCTTTATAGCGTAATGCTTCTCATAATGCTTTTGGGTACGGCTTTTCGGGCTGACGAAGCTCTGGCTGCAGCCAAAGCCCCACAGGCTCTCCATGGCGTGCTCGATGCGACAAGCTGGAGCGCGGAACGTGATGGAGACCTTCCATTGGCTGGTGAATGGGAGTTTTATTGGAACCAGCTTCTGGAGCCGAACGATTTAAATAATCCATCCTTCCCCTTAAATCCCGCATTCGTGAAAGTGCCAAATGAATGGCATGGCTACACGTCTGACGGCAAGCCACTTTCCAACAATGGGTACGCTACATACCGGCTGCTGATCAAACTGCCCCCCGGCGAGATCCATAAGCAGGAAGCCTTATACATCTCAGGGATAGCTACCGCTTACCGACTTTGGATCAACGGAAGTTACGCCGCTTCCAACGGCACTGTCGGAAACAGCAAAGATAGTATGATTCCGCGGAATTACGCCAAAATCGTAACATTTACGCCAGATAAGCAGCAAATCGAACTTGTGCTGCAGGTTTCCAACTTTGTACAGCGCAAAGGTGGATTATGGTCAAGCATCCGGCTTGGGAGCGAGGAGCAGATCAGCTATGAACGGGACAAGAAAGTTACAATTGAAGCCTCGTTGGCAGCGAGTCTTGCGATCATGGGGTTCTATCATCTTGTGATTTTCTCGCTCAGACGCAAGGACATGTCACCATTATTCCTTGGCACGCTGTGCTTGGTCATTGCCATCCGGACATTGTTTGTCGGCGAGACGTTGGCGGTTCGGCTGTTTCCGGGCATCCATTGGGAGTGGGGGACGAAGCTGGAGTATTTCGGCGTCTTACTCGGAATTGCCCTAGTCGTAGCGCTCGTAAACTCTCAGTACCCCGGAGAAATGAATAGAAACCTGCGCAAGATCGCCATCTGGGTCAGTCTCTCTTGCGCGTTCGTGGTGCTCATCACTTCCGCCGGCTTATATACCCGTATGATGCTTGCTTTTCAGCTGTGGATATTGCTGATCTTCGGATACGTCGCTTTCGTATATGTACTGGCACTGCTGAGAAAGAGGGAAGCCGCCGGATTCAACTGCGTGGCGCTTTTATTGTTTATAGCCGCTGCCGTTAACGACACCTTATACTACAATCATACGGTTTCAACGGGAGATTCCTTTCCTCTCGGCTTGATCGGAGCACTGTTTATACAGTCGTTTGTTTTGTCACGCAAATTTTCGCGTTCTTTCAAACAAGTGGAGAAGCTGTCCGGCGAACTCTTGGTGATCAATGAAACGTTGGAAGAAAAAATTAAAGAAAGAACCGTCCAGCTGCGCCAGTCTGTCGTCAACCTGCAAAAGGCGAATAGTGAACTCTCTCAATTGGAGGCGTCCCGACGCCACCTGTTGTCTGGCATTTCGCATGAACTTGGCACACCGCTTACGTCGATTCAAGGTTATGTAAATGGCATGAAGGACGGGGTCATTGACCCGGGGAATCCAAAATATTTGAATTTGATCTATGAGAAAACTGTGTATTTGGACCGAATCATTGGCGATTTAATGGAATTGTCCAAACTGGAAGCCAGGCAGATGGCGTTTCATTTTGAACCGCTCCCCGCGGAAGATTATTTCCGCCATATCTATGAAAAGTATGAGCCGGAGCTTCGATCGAACGGCCAGCAGTTTGAGTGGGAAGGCCTCCAGTCAGACGAAGAGAGTTTAGAGACCGATGGCAGAACTGTCACTTTTTCCGGCGATCCGCTTCGAATGGAGCAAGTCGTTTCCAATTTGCTTACAAACGCCAGAAAGTTTACGCCAGCAGGAGGAACAATCCGAATCGAGCTGCTCTTCGAACATGAGACAAGTGCTATCACCTTACGTGTATCCGATACCGGGGAGGGCATCGCCGAAGAGGACCTTCCCTTCATTTTTGACCGGTTCTATCGTGGCAAAGGTTCGAGAGAACGACGCGTTGTAGGAACCGGGTTAGGTCTGGCCATCGCCAAAGAAATCATCGAGGCGCATGGGGGAACGGTTGGTGTGGAAAGCAAGCCAGGGCAAGGAAGTACGTTTTTTTTCAAACTTCAGGCATACTTCGATACGATCAGCGACAGCGGAGAGAGGATGTAACTCATGGCGGGAGAACATATTATGTTGGTCGAGGACGAGGAGGATATCCGCGAGTTAGTTCGGCTCTATTTGATCAATGAAGGATACCAGGTATCCGTCGCAGAAACTGGTGAGCAGGCGATGGCGCTCGCTTCCAAGGAAAGATTCGATCTGTTTGTGCTCGACATTATGCTCCCCGATGTGAACGGTATGGAACTATGCCGAAGTATTCGCGCCAATTCCAATGCTATTATCCTTTTCCTTACATGCAAACGAGAAAGCGATGACATCATTGCCGGTTTGGAAAACGGTGCGGACGATTATGTCGTCAAGCCATTCAATCCGAAGATGCTGGTGGCGCGGGTCACTGGTCATCTCCGCCGTTCTGTGCTCGCTGCTTCCCAAGCGGGAAGGCGCAATGATGTTCAACTGTGGCGGCATGGGCGCTTGGAGGTGGACTTCGGCAATTACGATGTGCGGATCGATGGGAACGTCGTCCCTATGTACGCCAAGGAGAAGCAGTTGCTTACTTTCTTCATCGAAAACCCCAACCAAGTATTCAATGTAGGACAGCTATATGACCGCATTTGGGGTTGGGATCGTGAAAGTGATGAACGTACGGTGATGGTGCATATCCGTAATCTTCGCAAAAAGATTGAAGATGACCCAGGAAATCCGCGTTATGTGGTGACGGTGCGTGGATTCGGCTACAAGTTTTGTTTGGGATAGGCTGTTAATCTTCTATTGATCCAAAGAAATGAGGAGAGATCATCTTCATGAATACTTACCCTGAAGACTTTGAAACGTACACCGCTCGTGATGGTGCTCAACTTCCATACCGTTTTTTTGAGGGTCCATCCGATGTTGTGCTTATTTTTCTACACGGCATTACGGAACCTAGCCTGTATTTGAGGGAGTTCGGCCAATATGTATCCCGACTTGGGCTCGCTACCGCGTACCTTCCGGATCTGCGCGGGTATGGAAATCGCCCCATTCGACGCGGCGACATTGATTACATCGGGCAGCTTGATGATGATCTGGAAGACCTGTTCTTTTTTGTTCAGAAGCACCATCCCGGTGCGAGGATCATTGTAGGAGGTCATTCTGCTGGAGGGGCAACCGCGCTCAGACAAACCATACGGCCGATTCATAAGGACATTTTTGCCTATTTACTCATTTCACCCGCACTTAGCCCCAATGCGCCACTTGATCGCAAAGGTGGTTCAGGCAACGAATCCAAGGTGAGCATCCCACGATATGTGTTGTTAATGCTGCTTAATGCACTTGGCATTCACCGTTTTAACCATATTATTGTATACCGCAGACTCACACCAATTGAACAGCTGCATGGAACGGAATCCTGCAATCTTAGCTATCGGCTCGCCTTGTCGCGCATGGTGGGGAATCATTATGCTAATTATTTGTCACAGTTGACTCAACCGACTTTCGTCATGATTGGGTCTGATGACGAGGTATTCGACGCTAGTGCCTACAAACCACTTTATGAAAAATTTTGCAAGGCTGAGGTCCGCATCGTCGATAATCAAAATCACGACTCGATTGTAAAAACTGAACATGCACTTTCAATCATTGGGAACTGGCTCAGGTTGTTACAGGCAGGGGAAGAAGCACAATGAACTAGTGACTTCCTCCGGAATGTCAGTAAGCTAACCCAAAAACGATAAATCTTTTATAAACCAAGCGTCCGTTGCATTATGCTCTGAACCATCTAGTGGTCTTTCAAGTTGTTGGAAACCTAATTTGATGTAAAGGAGATTTGCTGCTTGAAGTTTCTTCAATGTTTCTAAGTAACAGTGTGTATAGTGTTCCTTGGCGAAGTCGAGTGCTGCATTCATAAGATCCTTCGACAGACCCCTACCTTGAGCTTCGGGTGCAATGTATAGCTTTTGCAACTCGCAAATTCCCGGTTCCTGCCCAAATGGTGCAATCCCCACGCCACCTACCACTTGATTTTGTTCATTCACTGCAACCCAATACTTTGAATTTGGTTGTTCCTTGTAATATTGTGCCAAACTGCTCAGTTGAGGGTCAAAATATGCTGTTCCCGGAATATTTAGGTTGAATGATTCCAATGAGCGTTTAATAATCCGCTCTATTGTTTGATTGTCCTGTTCTTCAATTTCACGTATTTGCATTGTTTCATTCCTCCCATATCAAAATAATTATAATTTATTAACTCTAATATTATTCGTCAAATAATTCAACTGATTCAAGTATGCTTGCCTATTACTTCAATAAAAAAGAAGAGCTGCATCACTGCAAGCTCCTCCACTTCGGTGAATACGTCAGAAGCGATATGGCTTCTGGCGTTTTTATATTGCACCAAAATATAATCCGTCCAACCGTTGTGTATTCCGTCTACAGGTGGTTTGCAGCAATGAGAAGAGGTAAAATCGAACTCAATGAACTGAGAATGATTATCAACAATTGAATGGAGAGAGATTGAAGTATGTTCTGTCTAAAGAAAATGTCGTTTGCAGGTATTATTGTGCTCATGCTTTTTTTGTATGGATGTAGTGATAATAATGGGGCAGGAACCGCTTCGTCCATACCTTCGAACTCCCAGTCCCCTTCCTCAACAGCGTCTAATGGATCGGATTCGTCGCAAACACGTACGGTCAAGGATGCGAAAGGACAGGTGGATATACCCGTTAATCCCAAAAGAATCGTAGATATTTCGGGGTCCACCGAAGAATTGATAGTTCTTGGCCTTCGGCCTGTGCTAACCGGAAATACCGATATGGCTAACCCTGCAGCAGTAACTCCGATTCTCAAGAAAGAGCTGGGGGACAAAGTCGGCGTTGCTGGCTGGTTTCAGACTGAAGTTAGCGTAGAAGCGATCTTGTCGGCGAACCCCGATCTAATTCTAGCAGGCCCCACACAGGAGAAGATTTACGAACAACTGCAGCAAATTGCTCCAACAGTGAGAGTACCTTATGGATTTAACGCCTTTCGTGGACGCTTTGCGTTCGTAGCGGAAGTTCTCGGTAAGAAAGCGGAGATGGAGGCATGGCTGAAGACGTACGATGAACGTTCCAAACAATTGCACGAGCACATTACTGCTGTCACCAAACAGGAAACATTTGCAGTCATTGAAGCCACTGAGAAAGAAATTAGAATCTATTCCAGCACAGGAATTGCCGATATGATTTTCCAAGATTTGAAGCTGCCCAAAGCTCCTGGCACACCTGACCCGGATCCTTGGGGTGGGAAAGTAACGAATCTGGAGGGGCTTTCCACACTGAATCCTGATCATTTGATCCTACTTGCAAACAATGAGAATAATGTCCTCGAGCAAAGCAAAATTTGGAGCAGCCTCAAGGCGATGAAGGCAGGAAATGTCTATCGGATGACAAGTAGACAAAATTATAATGAAGCATTTTTTGCAATTGGCAAGCAATCGGTGCTGGAGCAGATTTCGGGTGATATCCTGAAACATGCGAAATAGTGAGATGGAAGCTAGCGACAAAAAACAAAACAGCGGCAGCCATGGACAAGAAAATAATGTCCTAAACTGCTGCTATTTTATCTTCATCCAGCATAGTGGTCTAGTGTAAAAACGGTTCAACCCATATCGTGTAATTGGACAGCAATTTTGCGGCAAAGAAACGATGCTGCGAACCCAGTCAAGGCATCCAGTTTGACGCGAATACGCTCGCCTTCGTCTGCGAAACTCAGTTGCAAACAAATATTGCATTCCTCAGCGGGGTCTACATCCTCATGCTGGATGTCTTCAAAATAAAGATCAATATACTGTTCCAACTCGCCTGTGGACGTATGCCTTATCGTCACGGACAGATTCTTCGGTATGTCATTCCGTTCCGAGACTTCCATACATACCTTCGTAATTTCATCGTAATGAAACGGGGGGAATAAACCGAACCTATCGATGACAGCCTGAGCTCCTTCTATGGAGATGAGGGGCGAGAACGTGCGTTCAAACCGATGTGCATGCAATAGATCCGACTCGTATTGGGGGCTCGTATACAGTAGGATGGATTCAGGGCCGCATTCCACTGTAGTTCCGATAAAAGCCGCTCACGTGGGTCTACCCAATTCGCCAACGGTAATCAAAATCTGATCTTGAGCACGTAGATCTATAGGCAGATCCATGTCCAAATGCAGTCGGAAGCCCTGTACCTGCACCTGCCACTCGGTGTTTGGGGCCAAGATGATTTCTTCCTGTTCCATGGACCGAACGCTCACGTTCCATACCCCTTCATTCTTCATTCGTTCACCACCAAGTTGTGTCGTGAAGTCAATAAACTATCCCCCCGTTAGCCATCTTTACAGCGCAAGAGGTGCACCACAGATGATATAAAATGGTTAGGAATCCTTCAACACTGCTAATGCCGCCGCTCGCGTTCCCTCGCCTCAAGCGCTTCGAGTTTTTGCTCGTATTGACGCATTAGAGCTGGATCGAGCCCCTCGCGGTGCTTTTCGATGAACGCCTGAAGTACCAGGCGGTATTCCGTAATGAATTTTGGATTGGCGGGTCTTGCTGCAAGCTGGGCTTCGACTTTATTTACCGGTTTCAAGTCCTTGTTGAACAGCCATCTTTGCCCATAAACCGACATGTCCCTCATGATGAGAATATTGCGTTCGAAACCTGGAACATATTTGGCGGCGAAGACTTCACCCTCATTGTACAGGGAGTTTGTTTCCTCGGCATATACAATGACTGCAGTGCCCTTCGTTCCAACGGCGTTAAGAAATAATGAATTTAGATAATGTGTGAAAAAGATGTTGCCAATGGATGTCAGAAGACCCAAAGTCGGCAAAATAAAAAACCATTTGCCATGATTCCCCCATATAGATAGAAGGATACCCAAGGCAAATATATATCACTCACTCGCTTTTACGGTAGCAGTCCCATATACATAAGCTCGGACGGATTTGCCGGGTTATGGCCCAAGCCTACACGATCTCCCGCGCGCGGAATTTGAATTTTCGATACGAGTGTTTCCAATGTCGTCTGGTACGTGTTCCCGTCGTTGTCTGTCGCATCCAATACGAGGACGACGATCGGATCGAAATTAATAAGTTTGCCCGTATCCGTAACCGATATGACGATGGCGGTTGCGCTAATCGATACGATGCCGCTCGACGCCATTTGCGCCTGTTTCGCCGTCTCTAGGCTTTGGTTGATGCGATCCCTATGTTCTTTGGAAACCGCGCTTTTCATAAGCAGCCCTGACAGTCCCTTATTCATCAGATTATCTGCCTGCTCCAGAGCATCTTGCGGTTTTTTCTTTTTTCCGAACCATCCCATCAATCGCTTCACGCCTCTCTTTGTTTGGTTTGTCGTTGTATTTTAAGTATATACGACGGCTGTTTAGCCAGACAATAGGATCGGAGACATACAAACAAATGAGCAAAAGTGCGCGTTTTTCTGCAGGTTCAAGCTCCATTTTCTTTGCAAAATAAAGCTTACTTGCAATACTTCGGGTTCCTTAAACGATTCAATAAACCGTTTCGCTCCAAATTTTGTATTTAAACCTGACGGGAAGACCCTCCCCCTCCGTTATTTTTTAACAGATACACCAGCTTTCGATAATAAAAGGACGATTCCTTATAGCGACGGCTTTCCTCAGAGACGACCGCCAGCGTTTCGTACAAGTGCTCGAGTCGCATCGCATGCCAGGTAGATTCGAAATAGGGCAAGCATTCCAGCGCACGGGACTGAAACGTCTCGATGTCCCCTTGGTTGAGTGCCAGTTGGCTTTCATAAAAGGCCAGTGCCATCTCCTGATCTGTGCTGGTATCGAGAGTCCGCAACCGCTCAACCCCTTCCGAGAGCAATTCCCAATTTCTCTGAGAAAAAGCGGCTTCACACCTGTAAATGGTCGTCACCGGCTCGAACATTTGCTGGGTTTCCTTCGGCTCATTGGCGATCATCGCTTCGAAGCGGACAATTTCATTCAACGCTTTATCCTGTTCTCCCGTCATCGTCAGCATGACAATCCGGTTGTTCATAATCGTCGTGACCATATCGCCAGGCTGTTGCAAATAAACGAGGTTGGCTTCGGCCATCGAAAGCGCCCGCAATGCTTCTTGCACAAGCCCCATCGCGAAGCAGTAGCCGCTGTATGCCACATACAGGCCAGACAGGCGGTGAAACAGCCGATCATCTACAATTTGTCGCATTGTCTGCTCGAACACCTGCTTCGCCTGCTCAAACTGCTTCAACAGGACGCATGCTTCCATCCTGATGTTTTGCGCGGTTAACCACATTTCCGTCCCGGCTTCCACAAGCTCACTCAAACGATTCACATCGTTTAGCACGTCGTCGTAGCGGCTCTGGGAGCGAAAGTATTGTATTTTATACAGGAGAAGAGCTTTTTTCAAGGGTAATGGCAGATCGGCTTGGTCTGTTTTTCCATATTTCTCTAAATAATGGTTTAAGTAAGTCTGATGTAAGTAGTCGTAGGCCGTCTTGTCGTTCATCTGCTGATAATAGATGGCTTTCATAAAGGAAGTCGTCAGCTCGATCACGAGTGCATCATCCCGATCTTCGAGAGCATCCACGTAGCTTTCGGAGACCGATTGCCCGGACATCGTCTGGAAAATGTGCTCCGCTCGCTGCAAAGTCTGTTCGTCGGCTATTGCTACATCATTCAAATAGTTAACTGGGACGCCAAGACGGCTGGCAATATGCTCCGCCAAATCGTCAGCTAACGGATACCTTCCTGCCAATATGTTGGCAAAATGAGCCTGCGTTACGAGTCCCTCCACGAGGTCTTTCCGCGATATTTGCTTCTTCTTGCACAGAAGCTCGACACGTTCCTTGAGCACAAGGCTCCCCCCCGCTTTCTGAAACTACCTCAACTCACCTTCTCTATCGATACAACTAATTCCACATTTTATTAAATATTCCTGTCACCTCTCATGTTCAATCAGACTCCTAAACTATCGTTCCCACCGCCGAACCCCTTTCAGTTACAAAAGGTTCATAATGAACATGAACTTCATATACGTTGGCCAGCTTTTTCAATTCATCCTCAACCTTTGTTGCAATATCGTGGGCTTCTTGAAACTCTAAATCAGACTGTATTAGCAAAATGACGTCAATCACAGCATTACTGCCATAATTCCTTGCCCTAATTTCCTTTACATCTTCAACGCCCTCAATGTTCATTACGGTATCTTTATACGACTCGATGATTTCTTCATCAAACCCGTCTGATAAGTGATGTGAAGCTTCCCTAAAAATATCCCAAGCTGTTTTACAAATAATAATACCTATAATTATCGCAGTTAGTGGGTCTAGCCAAGGTATATTGAATTGAGCACCAATGATTCCAATAACTGTTCCAATACTCACTAAGGCATCTGAAATGTTGTCTTTTGCTGCTGCCATTACAGCTTGGCTATTGATTTTAAGCGCAAGGTTTTTATTGTAGCGATATACAGCATACATGACAACTGCACAAAAAACACCAGCCCAAGCCGACATTAGATCAGGTGCTTGTTCCCTGCCTTGAAACATTGAAATGCATGCTTCAACTAGTACCTGTAGACCAACAGCCATCATTATGAATGAAGCCACAAGAGAAGCTATTGTCTCCGACTTCCAATGTCCGTAAGGATGATCTTGGTCTGCCGGCTTTTGGGCGATTTTCAATCCAATTAATACTGCAATAGATGCTACAATATCGGTCGCATTATTTAAACCATCGGCTTTTAATGCTTCTGAATCAGCTAGAAAGCCAATTATTAATTTAATAGATGATAAACAAATATAAGCTATGATGCTCACTATTGCGCCGCGCTCACCCAATTTTAAATTATCGAACCTCATCTGCTGATCCATCTCTATTATCTATCTCCTCTCAGCCCCTGTTATGCTTTCTCATATTACCAGCCATCTAGGAAGTGGGTCTAGAGAAACGTTGTTTCATTTGGTTTAAATAATGACCATGTGGAAAGAATGTTGGTTCTATTAAAGCTTGTTGCTCTAAGCAAAAATAAAAGAGCAGCTGCCGCAGCATACTGCTCCCCTAAGGTTATTTATCTGGAACTTGCATACTATGTTCTTCGATTGGGCCATCTGCAATAATTGCACTTTTGTACCTAATAGTCCAAACCGCTGATTTGTCATCATAAACTACTTCATTGATAACAAAGATGTTTATACTTGAAATATCTTTATTTAAAAAAGCTTTCCGTATGACTTCGTCTTGAGACATGATTGCTTTTTCTGGTTTTTTTATGTTGGAAATGACGACCTTCGACGCCTTTCCTCCAGCAGGGTAAGAAGTAGCCAAAGCGCCTTCAAACCATACATTAACGTATTGTCCAACCTCTACACCTTGGGGCATATTTGAAACCCATACTGCATCGTAGAACTCTTTTCTCGTTTGATTTATTTCTCTGCTTATCGGACTAACCACTAAGGCCCTTTGATTTTCAAGCTTGGTAATATAACCCACAAGTTCTGCTGAACTGGATTTATTAGTTTCCGCTATTGGAGATTGCTTAGGTTCAACTTTGTTGGTACAGACATTAAGAAAAAATGACGCTAGTAAAAGGAATACTAAACAAAGTTTTTTCAATGGATAACCTCCTTTGACGCTTAGCTAATAGACGTTGTAGTCATTTTAGAGGTTGCAAAGTTTCTTCGCTATCCTGCATAGTTTGTTGAGCCAATCAATTAAATAAAGCAGGTCGCCGCGGCGCCTGCTTTATTGGTCTCGTGTGAATCAAGAAAGCGTTCGAACCGGAGAACCCGATAAATACGCTTCAATATCTTTAACCACGTCTGTATAAAAGGCCTCATAATTCGCTTTCGATACATAGCCGATATGCGGCGTAGTGAGAAGATTCGGAAGCGTTCGGTAGATATCGTCCTGCGGCAACGGTTCCACTTCGAACACATCTACTGCCGCACCGGCAATCCAGCCGTTCTGCAAAGCCTCGGCAAGCGCAGCTTGATCCACAATCGGAGCGCGTGACGTATTGATCAGGTATGCCGAAGGACGCATACGCTTGAGATCTGCGGGATTAATCAACCCTCTTGTCCGGTCGCTTAATACAAGATGAATGGACACAAAGTCGCTGCTCTCCAGAAGCTCCTCCTTGGAAGCAGCTAATCTCACTCCAATCTCGTCGGCCCGCTCTTGCGTTAAATTCTGGCTCCACGCCATGACATCCATGCCGAATGCATGGCCAAATTTGGCGATCTTGCTGCCCAGTTTGCCAAGTCCAAGCACGCCAAGCGTCTTGCCGTACAAATCCGCTCCAATCGTGCTTTGCCACTGACCGCTGCGGATCGCGTTGTGCTCCTGTACAATGCCGCGGGCGAGCCCCAAAACCAAAGCCCACGTCAGCTCGGCAGTTGCGTTTCCTGCGCCTTGCGTCCCGCAAACCGTAACGCCTTGCGAGGCGGCTGCGGCCATGTCAATCGACGCATTGCGCATGCCTGTAGTAATTAACAGCTTCAGGCGGGGAAGCCGGGCAAGCAGCGATGCGCGGAAAGGAGTCCGTTCACGCATAATCACGACAATCTCACAGTCGGCGATCTGTTCCACCAGCTCATCGGGTTGATCGATATGCCGATCGATACTTTTGACCTCCACCTTGTCCAAAATCTGAGACCAATCCGCGGCAGTCAACGCCACTTGCTGGTAGTCGTCTAAAATCGCACAACGAAGCTTCATAACCAACTTTCCTCCTTCATAGTACACCAAATGTATTTTCAGTATATTCTTGATCCAAGAGCCTTGTAAACAAATGGCGAAGCTATTGTAGGTGATCAGTAATGACAGCAAAAAAACTGTCAAGATTTTCTTGACAGCCTAATCCATTCGCTTTCAATTGGATGGAATGATTCGAATATCCTTATCCAGATTGGCAAGCATTATGAAATTGCGATTGAAAGTAAAAATACGTTTTACCTGATAATAAGACATGGTCACAGCAGTGAATGCTTCACTGAGCGAGAATCGTAGCTCTGGCCTGTCCATAAGCAGTCTGCGAGATTCCCCCTCGAATTCGGGGCCACTGGAGACAACCGCCAGCTTGCCTTTATTCACCGCTTTATCAATTGCATTCAGGAAATATTCCGCCTGCTCGTAGCTGTATTCATTGCGAAGCCATTCGTGAAGTTCAAATATAATGGAGTTCGTTGTTATATAATTGCGTTCAAGATCATGCAAATCCAGAAACAGGGAACGAGCCTTCGCATAACGAGGGTCTTTAGGGTTCATTAAAGCGGCTAAAGCTGTTTCATCCAGAAAAATTGCATCCTGAACGTTCAAGTTGTTATCCATATGCAGCACTCCTTAATCCTCTAGTTTGCAAAGACCATCCAAATACAGAAGTGGATTATCTTCCTTTTGACCCACTGAGATGAGGGTTGGTTCGTATGAGGCACTCTCCAGATATTGGACAATAATTCCATTGATAATTGCTTCTACGGTCGTATGCTGCATGTCGGCAATAGCTTTCAGATCAACATAAAATTTCGGATTGATTTCTATAATGCCTTCTTCTTGTTCTTCACTTCTTGAAGAAATGAATTCGGAAGCGGTAGACTTCGCTTTTTCGAATTGATTTTGAATGAAGCGTTTGTAATTGTTCGCCATCGTGATTCACTCCTTTTGCATAGCTTTTATAACGATTCGTCGAATTCTGTCGATTTCAGGGGGTGATGTCGAGCATTGATTCAATTCTGCTAGGCAATGCAGTCCCAATGCAACTGACCCGCGGGGACTAGTTAGCAAATGAGCGGAATCGAATCCACACTTAGGTAAAATCACCGACAAGAAGGCTTCTTGATAACATGCAATAAATACACAAAGAAAACCAGCAAAACCACTGGAAAGTGAATTTTGCTGGTTTTAGATTGTGTTGTTTGGGATAAAAAGTTTAGATTTTCATACGAAAGGGAACTACGATCCCCTATATGTGGAAAAAAGGCGGAATTTCTATCGAAACGGAACTACGATCCGCTATTTGTTCAAAACGAGCGATTGATTGAAGTTAGACTATTTC
Organism: Paenibacillus ferrarius; assembly: GCF_002027705.1. Taxonomy (GTDB): domain Bacteria; phylum Bacillota; class Bacilli; order Paenibacillales; family NBRC-103111; genus Paenibacillus_E; species Paenibacillus_E ferrarius. The sequence goes on from NZ_MBTG01000002.1 coordinate 269,160, forward strand.
GTAGACACACCTTAAGGAACAACCTTTATAATATAGATATTAAATAAGGTCGAGGTGTGGCATGGGATCACAACGTGAAAGTTATGATGAGGAATTTAAACGCAAGACAGTTGAACACATGGAGTCTGCTAATAAGAGACCAATTGAAATTTCTAAGGAATTAAATATTCCTAAAAGTACCCTAAGTCGGTGGATTAAACAGTACGGCAGTAGAACTGTAGAATCTCAGTCTCAGGTGTTTGTAGACTATGAACGAATGAAGAAGTTGGAGCAAAGCATCCTCGAATTAAAAGAGGAAAATGAGATTTTAAAAAAGGCGATGCACTTCTTCACAAAGGACCCGTGCTGATTTATTCGTTTATTTATAAACACCGCTTCCAGTACCGGGTCGAGAAGATGTGCACCGTTTTAGAAGTCTCACGAAGCGGATATTACAAATGGATTAAGAGGGAACCTAGTGCTCGTGAAAAGCGCTTAAAAGCGCTAGATCGGAAGATAAGAAGACTGTTTAATCACTTTAAAAAACGCGCAGGAAGTCCGACGATTACAGCCGTATTAAGAAAAAATGGGACTGCGGTTTCTTCCAAAACGGTCAGTCGGCGTATGAAGGAAATGGGATTGAAGTCAATAACCGTAAGGAAAGTAACGGCTACGACGAATTCTAAACATGACTTGCCTGTGTTCGAAAATGTGTTAAATCGTCAGTTTACTGTGCTAGCGCCGAATAAAGCTTGGGTAACGGATATCACTTACATCCAGACGGGCGAGGGCTGGTTGTATTTGGCAAGCGTAATGGATTTGTACTCTCGCAGAATTGTAGGATTTTCAATGGGAGCTCGAATGACAAGGGAGCTCGTTTTAGACGCGCTAGAGAAGGCATATAAGCGTCGCAAGCCTGAGCCAGGATTAATTCATCACTCTGATCGTGGCTCTCAATACGCTAGTCATGACTACCGCGCAAAGTTACAAGAGTACAAAATGATTGGCAGCATGAGCCGTAAAGGAAATTGCTATGATAACGCTTGTATCGAGTCCTTCCATAGCACGTTGAAAAAAGAATTTGTGTACCAAACAAAATTTAAGACCCGTAAACAAGCCATGAGAGAACTCTATGCTTACATTGAGTTTGACTATAATCGACTACGACCACATTCTACTCTAGGATACGAGACGGCTCATCATTTCGAACAAATTTACTACAGAAATCAGGCTGTCTAATGCCGTGGTTGTTCCTTAATTTTGTGTCTACGCTATTGACAGAAGTACA
>NZ_MBTG01000003.1 GCF_002027705.1 Paenibacillus ferrarius
CCCCGCAAAAGCAAGCTGAGCCCGCCCAAAAAGCCGTCTCAGCCGTCCAAAGTAGCCAAAAGCCCTCCGAGCCTGCCAAAAAGGCAGTCTCGGAAGAAAAAAAAGCCCCCAACCCCGCAAAAGCAATCTTAGCCTGCCGAAAAAGCCGTCTCAGCCGCCCAAAGTAACCAAAGCCCCTCCGAGCCTGCCCAAAAAGCCGTCTCGGCCGCCAAAAGTAGCCAAAAGCCCCTCCGAGCCTGCCAAATAGGCAGTCTCGGAAGAGAAAAAGCCCCCAACCCCCGCAAAAGCAAGCTGAGCCCGCCAAAAAAGCCGTCTCAGCCGCCCAAAGTAGCCAAAGCCCCTCCGAGCCTGCCAAAAAGGCAGTCTCGGAAGAAAATAAGCCCCCAACCCCCGCAAAAGCAAGCTGAGCCTGCCCCAAAAGAATAGGCAGGCTCAACGCTCGAATAAAGCCGATTCAGCTCAATCAATGCGATATCATTCCGAAAACTGCGCCAAACAATCTGCCTAACTTACCGCGGCTTTCTACGGGAACTGCATCGAACATAATGGTGAATGTGATCGGACAAATTCCCGAAGATTGACATGCCTGCCATCACAGTGACTAAGTAGGCGGATGTCACCCAGGCGTTGCATATGGTTAGGTTTCCTCACTCTCAGCGAATGCGCATTCGCGCTAAATAATAGTAACATTGCTTAGGTTGGCTTTAAATGCTTTTAACAAGGCGTAAGTCACCTTATCCATACGGGCACCGTCGAAAATAGCTTTTTTGACCTCTGTTTTGAAGGAGCAGCTCTGAAATGTGGCATTGCGGAAGGTGGTGCCTTTTAAACCTGAATGATGAAACGTTGTACCTGTGAACGATAGATTATCCAGACAAACGCCGCTTAAATCAGAGGAAGAGAAATCAACGTGATTCAAGATACAATTGTGAAAGCTGGCTCCTTTGAGATTGGATTTGGATATTTTAGCTCCAGTCAAATTGGTTCCATCAAATTTCACGCGGTCTAGGTTGCTGCATTTGAAGGTGGCATGGGATAGGTCTGAATTGCTGAAATCTGAATCCTGCAGGTTGCTGTAGTTAAACTTCCCGTCATGGACTTGAATATCTTTGAAATCAGATTTCTGTAAATTTTGCATAGAAAAATCGATGCCGATAATTTGCTGCAGCTTGGTCGTGCTCGCATGGATGCTTTCAATTAATTCGGAAATTTCGCCGATGGATGAGATCGTTCGCTGAAAGGCGGCTTCTTCGTCAAACCCTTCTTTACGCAAATCCTGCAAACGTTCTTGTAAATCCCTCGAAAGCTCTTCTTTCAGCTCCTGAATCGGTTTCAAATCTTCATAATGGGCAAAAATTTCATCTAAATATACGGATAGCCGTTGATTCATATACGAATACCGCCTTTCTTATAGTAGTAAATCGAGAATTGTTTTCGCGTGTTCCCAATTTCGCTTGTTGGTTAAATAAGTCTCTTTGCCTTTGTCGGTAATCTGATAGTACTTCCTTCGACCGCCTTGCGTTTCATCCCCCCAATAGGAGAAGATGCTTTCTTCCTGCTCTAAACGCTTTAGACTGGAGTACATGGTAGCTTCCTTCAATTCATACTCTCCACCGGAACTCACCTGCACGAGCTTGGATATTTCGTAGCCATATTTATCGCCTGATTGTAAAAGTTTAAGGATGATGCTATCTGTATGTCCCCGAATGAGATCGGATGTTATTTTCAAGTCGACAATAACCCTCACCTCCTGATTTACACTATACAACGATATACTATGTCTGTCAAAGTAATTATGACGTGGTTACACATTTGTTATTTGACCGGAAACACAGACGATGATAAGTTAAGGTTAAAATTGCAATTGCTTGGAAAGGTGGAAAATGATCGTGGCATTCATTCCCTCAGAAACGGTAATAGGTTTAGTAGGCACAGGTGTTATGGGCAAAAGCATGGCTGGTCATTTCATTCAGGCTGGTTATGAAGTACATATCTATACGCGCACGAAATCCAAAGCACAGGAATTAATCGAACAAGGGGCGCATTGGGAAGCATCTCCTGGAGAATTGGCTGGCAAATGTCAGGTTATTTTCACAATGGTAGGGTTCCCAACTGACGTTGAAGAGATTTATTTGGGCGCGAATGGCATTCTTGCCAATGCGCAGCCAGGAAGTTATCTCGTTGATATGACAACATCAAGCCCGATATTGGCCAAACGTATTTACGAGGAAGCGTTGACACGGCAAATGTATGCCTTGGATGCTCCTGTTTCCGGCGGGGATATCGGTGCAAAGGAAGCGCGTTTATCCATTATGGTTGGCGGCGCGCGTGATGTATTTGATGAGGTACTGCCGCTTTTGGAGAAGCTTGGCACCAACATTGTGTACCAAGGCGCAGCAGGCTCAGGTCAGCACACCAAGATGTGCAACCAAATTGCTATCGCAAGCAATATGATGGGCGTTGTTGAGGCGCTTGTTTATGCTCAGAAAGCAGGGCTGGACCCGACGACTGTACTCAAAAGTATTGAAACCGGCGCGGCAGGCAGCTGGTCGTTAAGCAATTTGGCGCCGCGCATGATCGCTGGCAACTTTGCGCCGGGCTTTTATGTGAAGCATTTTATCAAAGACATGAAAATTGCGCTCGAATCAGCGGAAGAAATGAAGCTGGAGCTTCCTGGATTGACCCTTGCCAAATCACTCTATGAACAGTTAGCCGCGAGTGGTGAAGAAGATAGCGGTACCCAAGCTTTATTCAAACTCATCAATAAATAAGCCTGGCGGAAGGACGATGCTTATGAAGGTTGTAATTGCACCGGATTCGTTCAAAGGAAGTCTAAGCGCGAAGGACGCGGCCGCTGCCATCGAAAAAGGCATCCTGCTAGCTGCGCCAGAAACCGAAACCGTACTCATTCCGATCGCAGATGGCGGGGAAGGTACGGTAGACAGTCTCACTGGTGCTACGCATGGAACCATCCACCAAGTAACTGTGCGCGGGCCGCTAGGTGAAGAAGTGACGGCAGAATACGGCGTGCTCGGCGACAATGTGACTTGCGTCATCGAAATGGCTTCTGCTTCGGGGCTCTATCTGATTGCGCCGGCGTCCAGAAATCCGCTGCTTACGACGACCTACGGCACTGGGCAGCTAATCAAGCATGCGCTGGATAACGGCTACCGCGAATTTATTCTCGCACTTGGCGGCAGCGCTACGAATGATGGCGGCAGCGGCATGCTGCAAGCGCTAGGGCTGCAGCTGCTGGATGAAGCCGGGCATGCCGTAGGGGATGGCGGACAAGCTCTTGCGCGTGTTCGAAGCATCGACAGCGCGCAATTTGATGCGCGCATCCAAGCGTCGCGCTTCACGATTGCTTCAGACGTGACGAACCCGTTGATCGGCCCGCAAGGGGCGTCTGCGGTGTTCGGCCCGCAGAAAGGGGCAACGCCAGCTATGGTAGAAGAGCTGGATCAGGCACTTCATCACTGGGCGGACCTTATTGAGACGCATACAGGGATTGCCATTCATCATGCTCCTAGTGCGGGGGCGGCAGGTGGGCTTGGTGGCGCTTTTCAAGCATTTTTTCCTAGCGTCGTGAGGCCAGGCATTGAAATCGTTATGGAAAAGACGAATTTCCATGCACATCTTCAAGGGGCCAACCTCGTCATTACGGGGGAAGGACGAACAGATGCCCAGACCGCCTCGGGCAAAGCGCCTATGGGCATTGCCCAAGCCGCTCAACGGCGGGGTGTCCCGGTTTTTATTATGTCAGGCTCCGTTGGAGATGGCATAGAGTCTCTTTACGCGCACGGCGTGACGAGCATCCACAGTATTATGGATGGACCGATGCCGCTGGACGATGCGATGCGCCGAACCGAACCATTGCTAGTGCGGAAAGCTGAGCAAGTTTTGCGGACTTATTTGGCAGGCGTGCGGGGTGGCGGGGGAGTGACTGGTGAGTGGGAGTAGTGAGCAGTGAGTAGTGAGTAGTGAGTAGTGAGTAGTGAGTAGTGAGCAGTGAGTAGTGAGCAGTGAGCAGTGAGTAGTGAGTAGTGAGTAGTGAGTAGTGAGTAGTGAGTAGTGAGTAGTGAGTAGTGAGTAGTAAGTAGTAAGTAGTAAGTGAGAGTAGAGACTGGTGAGTATACGCAGGTATGTAAATAAGATAAGGAAGTCAGAAGGTGGCAAGGTAGGCGAGTGAACAAGTGTTAGCTGGGTATTCCCACAAACGGAATAGCGAGTTTCTTTGAAAACACGGATATCTACCTAGTAAGATGCCTTATTTTTTTGCAAACCTGCAATTATGCATCTTTTTTCGCTTGGATTTTCCAAAATCATTGAATTCCTGCGATTGTGCAGGCTTTTTAGCCCTTTTCTGGATTTTTGGTCTGAAAAGCTGTCAAAGCCTGCATAATCGCAGGTTTTTTCCATTTTTCGCTTGATTTAGCTGAAGATTCCTGCATTATTGCAGGCTTTTTCAGGTTTGGGGTGTACGGCTTACCCGCTCAGAACCAGAAATAGTAACCTTAACAAGTCATTTCTGTTTACAACCAAATCATCATAATGAGACAGGTCCTCGAATACATATGAAATAAGGTCATACAGGTTGTCAGCGTTGTAGTCCGAGAAGCGATGAGAGCGCTTATATCGGAAATCCTTGATTACATAGAAGAGGTGAGTCCATTATGAGTACTGAAAAGAGCAAGCTTACGACCAGTTGGGGAGCTCCTGTTGGAGATAACCAGAATTCGATGACTGCGGGGTCGCGGGGTCCGACATTAATTCAGGACGTGCATCTTCTGGAGAAACTGGCTCATTTCAACCGTGAGCGAGTGCCGGAGCGGGTTGTTCATGCGAAGGGAGCCGGTGCACACGGGTATTTCGAGGTAACGCAGGATTTGACGAAGTATACGAAAGCAAGCTTATTTGCGGAAGTAGGTAAGCGGACGCCGTTGTTTGTTCGCTTTTCGACGGTGGCCGGTGAGAATGGATCATCAGATACGGTAAGGGACCCGCGCGGCTTTGCGGTGAAGTTTTATACGGATGAAGGCAATTATGACTTGGTTGGGAATAATACGCCCGTTTTTTTCATTCGCGATGCGATTAAGTTTCCGGATTTCATTCACACCCAGAAGCGCCATCCACAGACGCACTTGAAAAATCCGAACGCGGTGTGGGATTTCTGGTCGTTGTCTCCGGAATCTTTGCATCAAGTGACGATTCTGATGTCGGATCGTGGGATTCCTGCGACGCTGCGGCATATGCATGGCTTCGGCAGCCATACGTTTAAATGGGTGAACGCGGAAGGTCAGGCCGTGTGGGTGAAGTACCATTTTAAAACGGAGCAAGGGGTTCAGAACTTAGCACCGGATGTTGCCGCCAAGCTTGCAGCGGATAATCCGGATTACCATACGGAAGATTTGTTTAACGCCATTGATAAAGGGGAATTCCCCGTGTGGAAGCTATGCGTGCAGATTATGCCTTTGGAGGATGCCGATACGTATCGCTTTGATCCGTTTGATGTGACCAAAGTTTGGTCGCAGAAAGATTATCCCCTTATAGAATTAGGGCGAATGGTGTTGGATCGCAATCCTGAAAACTATTTTGCGGAGGTCGAGCAGGCTACTTTTTCGCCGGGCACCTTCGTTCCAGGGATTGAGGCTTCGCCGGATAAAATGCTGCAGGGCCGGCTGTTCGCGTATGGAGATGCGCATCGCTACCGGGTAGGAGCGAATCATCAAGCGCTGCCGATCAACCGTCCGCATAGTGAAGTGAATACGTACCAACGGGACGGTCAAATGCGCTCGGATGATAATGGTGGAGGCTCTGTTTATTATGAGCCCAATAGCTTGGGCGGTGCTGCGGAAACGTCAGCTTACAAAACGGCGCCTTACGAAGTCTCCGGTGCAGCGGATAGTGTCGCTTATGATCATCACGATCATTACACACAAGCAGGTGACTTATACAGACTACTCAGCGACGAGGAACGTATCCGTCTTGTCCAAACCATTGTAGGAGCCATGCAGCCGGTTGAAAGTGATGCGATTAAAAGCAGACAGATTGGGCACTTCTACAAAGCTGATCCCGAATACGGCATTCGTGTCGCAGAGGGACTTGGATTGCCGATTCCAGAGTAAATCATAACGTTAGAGGCAGCTTCCTTGGTGAGATAAAGGAGAGCTGCCTCTTTATGCGGCATATGCTGTAAGAGCAGGGCAATTTGTTGAAAGAGGTGATCAATGGTGGGGACTCGTTTATTGTCGGAGCAGTTTGTGAGGAATCGTTTTCCACAGCTGAATTATATTCGAATTCATACTGCCTCCAAGCACAAAGCAACCATTTATGCGTGGAATGAAAACTTGCAGCTGCCGGAAAAAGACGCACAGAACTTGCAGCTTTATGCAAACGATTACTTATATCCTTACGCCTGTTATCAAGTAAAAGCTTATCATCAAGTCGTTGACGATCAGGTGCCGCTTATTCCAGAAGTGCCGGAAGCTATTATTCAGGCCGCAAAACGAAGAGATTTGAACCAATTTGGCATCTTGGAAGCGATGAATCGGCTATTCCCGAATGGTCGCATGTCCTTTGCGAAATACGATGCAGCAGAAGGGTTGATTTATTTTGATTTCCATGCCATTCGTCTTGTTTCGGAACGTGACAAAGAAAGGATGTATCATTGTTTGAATGAATTGATTCCATTAGGATCGTATTGTGAAATTACATGTCATTGAGAATTAGGATGATGGCCTAATAAGCCAACGCTAGGACTAGTCGATCCGAAACTCGCTTTCATCCCGCAGATAGTTGGTTTCACCAATTTGAACATAAAAGGGGGTATACTTCGCCACTATGCCAGCAGCAACGAAAACAGGGATATCATCCGCTGTTCGTTGGATGACGGTAACAATCACTTGGGAAAGGGCCGCCGCGAACAATTGCATGTCCGTCGATAAACTATGTTTCAATGTTGAACTCACCTCCGGCCATCGCACAACTACTAAGCAATAGTAATAGATAGGAAATGCAAGTGTCAATGAACTTTTGCAATCATCCTATGTTATGATGAATGAACGAATCCGAACATGTCTATTAAAGGAGTTCTAACCTACATGCTAAGACGTTCCCCTTATCTCTTGCTTATCCTTGCCACATGCATATGGGGAGGCAATTTTGTCGCGGGCAAAGCACTTGTTCTGCATATTCCGCCAATTACATTAGCGACTTTGCGTTGGAGTCTTGCTTTTCTTTGCTTGCTGCCTTTCTTTGGCAAGCAGGTGTGGCAGCTGCGAGCGGAGTTTCTGCGGAATTGGCCGATGATCCTCTTCTTATCGGCAACAGGTGTTGCCGGGTTTAACACGTTAACCTATGAAGCTGTCCAATTTACCGGCTCGATCAATGCTTCCTTGATGAATTCAGCGACACCTATCATTGTCGTTGTGCTGACATGGCTAGTTATGAGAGAGCGTTTTGCTTGGGCAGCTTTGCCAGGCATTCTAATCTCGATGGCTGGTGTAAGCTGGATCATTAGCCGTGGAAGCTTGTCAGCGCTGCTGCATTTGTCTTTTAATAAAGGTGATTTGCTGATGATCGGGGCTGTAATCTGTTGGGCGCTATATTCAGTTGGAATGAAAAAGATGGCCGGACGGTTTCCATCCAGTCCTTTTCTTCTGATCCAAGTTGCGGCCGCGCTTGTGTTGTTAGTTCCGCTTTCAATGGTGGAATGGGGAATAAAGGCCCCACAGGTTGACTGGAATCTCTCGCTGACAGCAGGACTCATTTATATCGGATTATTCGCGTCAATCGTTTCTTTTCTGAGCTGGAATCGGGCCATTGAGCTTGTTGGACCTCAGCGCTGTGCGGGTTTTCTCAACTTAATACCTCTGTTCAGCGCTATTTTCGCAACATTCTTTACAGGTGAATCGCTGCAATTATATCATCTGCTAGGGGCGGTTTGGATCGTAGTTGGGGTTTACTTGACGAACTTGGCGATGAAGAAACGGCTTGTTGCTGGGTTGAAATAATTCCAAGGGATTCAGTTGGATTGGTGATGCTTCTCTTATCGGTAAAAAGGCGCGATCTACTCACAGGTAGAAAGCGCCTTTTTGGGTTAGTCTATTTTTTCCAAATGAGCATGATTACGGCGGAGAAGATCAACAGCCCCCAAATAATCAGCTTCGCGGACTTTGGCAGAAAGCACATAATGGAGCGTATCTTGATCCTCTTCTAAATATTCCTCAGATGCCAGAGTGCCTACGGTTGGCATAACACCGACGGTTCCAATGCCCGTATGACCACTGGCATCGGCACCAGTACCAACGCCGTCTACCAATGGGAGCAGAACTCGACCGCTGCCATTGAAACCTTCCGGCAATCGGCCAACCTCTAGAATTTCTGGATTATACTTAAGCAGCAGTACCTTGGCATCTTCAGCTTGGCTCTCTGTATGGAAATAAGCTTGAATCATTCGGTTCATGATCATTCACTCCTTTGAATGAGTTAGGGGGTTGTTCATAGGGATACTTACCCCAATTGTGAACTTTCAACCACCTTTGAACCAAAATAAATTAAACTTACAGTATTAATCGGGATGATAGGAATTGAATTAGGCGTTAATCCTGCATTATAAGCTTTAATTAAAAAGGGGATTAAATTATTTGATTGGACAATTCGCTGACTTTAGTTCAAAATAGAATTAAGTGCAGGGGAGGTCAACCAACATGCCGATAAAACATTTGCATCAATTAGCACGAATTTTTTGGACGTTTCTTCGCATCAGTCCGCTGACATTTGGAGGTGGCTATGCGATGCTGCCAGCCATTCAAAGAGAAGTTGTCGTCACGAACCAGTGGATGACAGAGGATGAAATGGCCGAGCTGATGGCGGTCTCAGGAGCTGCTCCTGGCGGGGTCGGCGTGAATGTGTCAGCGCTGGTAGGGTATCATTTGGCAGGAATACGCGGAGCTGTAACAGCCGTCATCGGCATTACACTTCCAACCTTCTTCATCGTGCTGCTGCTCAGCATCGTGTACGCGTTTCTTCAAAGCTATCCCAAAATGCAAGCCGTTATGGAAGGCATTCATGCCGCGGTTGTCGGGTTGATAGCGGCAGCCGCCTACAGAATGGCGAAGTCCTCCATTATTGACAAAATAACACTGTTCGCTGCTGCGAGCACGGTTGCCATCTTGCTATTTATCCCGGTTTCGCCTGTCGTTATGATTCTATTCGGTTTAATACTTGGGCTGATGGCCGTGTTTTTAAAACAAAGATGGGGAATGAAAGACCCGCTCGCTCCTCGAGAAAGGCCTTCCGCAAGAAGCACCAGCCTAGTCGCTCATGAATACTTCTTCGCTGACGGGATATAAGGTGATCCTATGCTATTCAGTCTTTTTTTCACATTTTTCAAAATAGGATTGATCTCCTTCGGCGGCGGGTATGCGATGATGCCTGTCATTCAGCGTGAGGTGGTTAAGCACGATTGGCTTACAGCGGATGCGTTCAATCAAGTCATTACCTTGGCCGGAACAGGTCCGGGACCGATCGCCACGAATAGCGCAACATTGGTCGGATTGCAGACCGCAGGGGTACCAGGAGCCATTGCGGCTACCTTCGGGATGGTGCTGCCATCCTTGCTGTTAATTATTTTGTTAGCTGCATTTTTGTACAAGTGGCACTCGAATAAGTGGTTCAAATCGTCCTTTTATGGGTTGAAGCCGGTTGTGACCGGACTTATTATTTTTGCCGCGATTCATTTTGGTTTGGGGGGGCTGGGTGTGGATAAATTTCAGGTTTCCTGGGATCGTATTGCATCTGTCCTGATTACAGTAGGGGCTTTTTTTGCAATTATTAAATATAAGCTCCATCCTTTTTTCGTCATCGTCTCAGCAGGTATTATGGGCATTGTTTTTTTTCAATAATACAAAGCTTGTGCACAGGGAACTCTCTAGTCATTCCAGCTTTTTTGGGAGTGAATGGAGAGTTTTTTTGTATAACAAAGGGGAACTATCATCTATAAGAGTGATAAAAAATTCTAATATGTGCTATAAACATCTTTATTTTCATTTGTTTTGTTATATAATATACAATATATAATAAATAGAGCACACTATATAGCTGGTTTTGGCTCAATAGGAGGGAAACATCATCGAGCTTACATCGCGTCAGTTGGAAATTATTGATCTTGTTGGAAAGCATGCCCCGATTACAGGGGAACGCATCGCAGAGCTTCTGGGAATAAGCCGGCCGACCATTCGTTCAGACCTCGCCGTATTGGTTATGCTTCAGCATATCGATGCTAAGCCTAAGGTTGGCTATTTCTTGGGCAAAGCAGCACTCGAAGTGGACTCGCCTTTCAAGCATATAGAAGCTATGAAGGTGAAGGAAGTCATGGGAATTCCCGTCGTACTCCGAGAAACGGTAACCGTGAGTGATGCGGTCGTCACTCTTTTTCTCGAAAATGTAGGAAGCCTCATGATTGTGAATCTGCAAGGCGCACTTGTGGGAATTGTTTCAAGAAAAGATTTGCTGAAAGTTACGCTTGGGCAGACGACGGCGAATACGATGCCTGTTTCACTCGTGATGACGAGACATCCGAATATTGTGACTGTTGGTCCTGAAGAAAGCGTCTTAGAAGCCGCCAGAAAAATGATTCACCATGACGTGGACAGCTTGCCTGTGGTGATCAAAGCAGCGAATGAACAAAGCCACGATGAAGTGGTTGGCCGGATAACCAAAACAACAATGACCAAATTGCTGCTTGAAGTGGCGCTAGGGGCTTAATCAGGGGGAGATTACGTGGGAGAGAAGATGCATACCATTTTCGTCTGCTCGGATGCAGTGGGAGAAACGGCGAATACCGTCGTACAAGCAACGATCCGGCAGTTCAATGCAAGCCAAGTACAAGTCAAGCGATATGGGCTGATCCGAACGGAGGATGAGGTGCGATCAATCGTTGAAGAGGCCTTCCGCGTAAACGGTTTTATCGCCTATACGCTCGTTCTGCCTGAGCTTCGTGAGATGATGCGGCAGGAAGCGATCCGTGTGAATGTGAATGCCATCGACATCATGGGACCGATGATGCAGGCTTTTATCGATACCTTTAAAGATTCACCCAAAAGAAAAGTAGGGCTGCTTTATCAATTGGATGAGGAATACTATCAGCGGGTAGAAGCCGTAGAATTCACGGTAAATAGTGACGATGGGAAAGATCCCAGCGCGATGAAGCAAGCGCATATGGTGCTGATTGGACCTTCGCGAACTTCCAAAACACCTTTAAGTATTTACTTGGCGCACAAAGGTTATAAGGTAGCGAATTACCCCTTAGTTCCCGAGGTGAAGCCGCCTTCCATCCTCTATGAGCTTGATCCCAAGAAATTGATCGGATTAACGATGAATCCAGATTATCTTGTGCGAATCCGAACAGAACGACTGAAAGCTGTTGGCCTTCCTTTTGGGGCGAAATATGCGACTGACGAGCGAGTTGAAGAAGAACTTGCTTTTGCAATGAAGCTATATCAGGAGCTGGGTTGTTCGATCATTGATGTAAGCGGGAAAGCGATTGAGGAAACCGCAGGACTGATTTTGGCTGACAGGTAAAAGGATTAAACAATTCCTAATTGAAAGGGTGAATGGATGTATGCAAAGAGATTTGTCATTGGAAATTGTACGTGTCACAGAATCCGCAGCTTTAGCGTCCGCTCGTTGGACAGGAAAAGGGAATAAACACAGCGCTGATGAGGCCGCAACTTCTGCCATGCGTTCTATTTTTAGCTCCATTCCATTTCGAGGAACTGTTGTGATTGGCGAAGGGGAAATGGATGAAGCCCCGATGCTCTATATTGGTGAGCCAGTTGGTAATGGGATGGGTCTAGAGTATGACGTAGCGGTTGATCCGCTTGAGGGAACCGATATTGTTGCCAGCGGCAGGAACAACGCACTTTCGGTAGTGGCCATTGCAGAGAAAGGAAATCTGCTGCATGCGCCGGATATGTACATGGAGAAGCTGGCCGTTGGTCCTCGGCTAGCTGGCAAGCTGAGTTTGGATGATCCGCTAGAGACGACCATTCGCAAAGCGGCTGAACTGCTGGTTAAAGACATCACGGAGCTGACCGTCTCCATCCTTGATCGCAAACGTCATGCCGATAAAATCCTCATTTTGCGGACATTGGGTGTAAAAATTCATTTGCTTAGCGACGGTGATGTCGCGGGCGCGATGGCGACTGCTTTTCCCGAAACGGGAATCGATCTGCACGTCGGCTCCGGCGGCGCGCCGGAAGGTGTGCTGGCTGCCGCTGCGCTTCGCTGCATGGGAGGCGAATTTCAGGGGCGGCTGCTGCCGGACAATGAAGCAGAGAAGCAGCGCTGCATCAAGATGGGGATTGTTCATCCTTCCAACGTGCTTGGCATGCGCGATTTAATCGGGGAATCCGATATTTATTTCGCGGCGACAGGCGTCACTTCCGGCGATTTCCTCAGCGGAGTGAAATTCCTATTCGGAGGGCGCGCTGAAACCCATTCCGTGGTCATGAGGGCCGAAACACAAACGGTGCGTTTCATCCACTGCGTTCATCAGACGCATGAATATCAGCTGGGAAGCGCATAACAGATAATTCTCAGATAATTCCCCAGTAAGGTTATCATTCCTACTCATGGGCCAAGTTTCCCCTCGCATATACTTTACTTGATAATGATGCGAAAAGAGGGATAACGATGAGCGTGACCGAATTTGATTTCCTTTCCGTCGTCCGAAGCTGCATTCCCAAGGAAGCCGAAGTCATCCAACTGGAGCAGCCGGGTAATCCCGCGGCTATTCTTTATGCGGATGTAGACGGTGACGGGCAGCCCGAAATCACAGCCTTGTATAGATACTTAGGCAATCAATATTTATTCGCGATCAAGGATTTTTCAGGAAACTGGTTCCCTATTGGGTCGGCGGCTACAGGGAGAGCACAGGCAGTAACGGATTTTGCAGCAGCACCTGTGTCTAGAAGAGAAGGATGGGATGTCATTATTGGCTGGCAAAATGAGTCCGCCTCCTCTGAGCTGGACATCATACAGTTGACGCCAACAGGGTATCAGCGGCTAATTCCTCCTGGTACAACGTATTCCCATTTGGAAATCGAAGATATGCCAAACCGGGATGGAAGAGACGGGTTATGTGAAATTGCGCTGTGGGTGAAAGACTCGGATCAAGCTTATCAAGTGCAGACGTATCGCTGGGCTCCCTACCGGTTAGTTCCTAACCATGACGTACATCCGTACTATTTCCAAAAGGTTTCTCGGTATTATGAAAATTTAGTTCGAGAGCAGCCGGATCAGCCCGTCTATCGAAGTTATTTGGAGGATGCACAAAGAAAAGCGGGGGGCAACTAGATTGTCACTTCTTTCTATATATACGACTTCATGCCAGAGGGCTTATGTCCATCTGGTTTTTTGTGTCGTAATTTCTGAATATAATTGTCCGAAAGTTACACTAAAAATATCGTATTTCCTATGCTACATTTATGGAGGATGTCTTAATATCACATAGCGATGAGGGAATCTCAATGAGCAGAACGTTGAAGATCGGTATTATTGGCAGCGGAGGCATTGCAGGCTCGCATGTAAAAGCCTATCAAGAACTAGCCGACGTAGAAATTGTTGCGGTAGCGGATCAAATACCAGGTAAAGCTGCACAGTTTATTGATTTCTGGCGTATTCCGTCAGCTCAGCCTTTTGACGACTACAGGAAGCTGTTGGAGTTAGAGCTGGATGGAGTGAGCATTTGCACACCGAATGTGGCGCATTATCAAACGACAGTCGATTCTTTGCGTGCAGGCAAGAACGTCATGCTGGAAAAGCCGATGTCTGTAACTTTGGAAGAAGCCGTAGAAATGGCGCAAACCGCCAAACAAACAGGCTTCATGCTGAATGTGGGCTTTCAACCGAGATACGATCCGAATATGAAAATTATTCAGGATGTCGTGCAATCCGGTCAGCTCGGCAAAGTTTATTATGTAGAAACAGGCGGCGGGCGACGCAGAGGCATGCCTGGCGGAACGTTTATTAGCAAAGAAATTGCCGGTGCGGGTGCAATGGCTGATATTGGCTGTTATTCACTCGATATGGCTCTGAATGCAATGGGCTATCCGAAACCGCTTACCGTATCCGCTTACAGCAGTAATTATTTTGGCACTAATCCGCTGTATCATAACGAAGCAAGCCGGTTTGATGTCGAAGATTTTGGCGTAGCGATGATTCGGTTCGAAGATGATCTTGTGCTTAATTTTAAAATATCGTGGGCTATGCATATGGATACATTGGGGCCAACTCTATTTTTGGGGACCGATGGCGGCTTGAAAGTAACGCCTGCCGGTAAAGGTCCATGGAGCGGCGTATTTGATGGAAATGTAGGTGCCATTACGTATTTCCACGACGTCAGAGGCCATCATACCGAAAGCCAAATTCCATTAATCGAACATAACAAAAATTTGTTCAACGAAAAAGTCCGCGATTTCGTCGAGGCTGTTCGTGAAGGCAAGCCAGCGCCTATCCCTGGCGAGCAAATCGTACGCAATCAAGCCATTATTGATGGGATTATCCGTTCGTCCTTATCGAAACGAGAAGTGACCATCGACTTGCTTTAATATAAAACAAACCATTTTGGAGGAATTGACATGTCACGACTATTTCGTATCGGTATTATCGGCTGTGGGGGAATTGCCAACGGCAAGCATCTGCCAAGTCTAAAAAAACTAACAAATGTTGAGCTGGTCGCTTTCTGTGATATTGTTCCAGAACGCGCAGCGGAAGCTTCCGAGAAATATGGAGCTAAAGGCGCTAAAGTATACGAGGATTACACCGAGCTTCTGAAAGACGCTACCATTGACATTGTACATGTGTTGACGCCAAATGATTCTCATGCTTCAATTGCGATCGCTGCTCTTGAAGCGGGCAAGCATGTGATGTGTGAGAAGCCAATGGCTAAAACGGCGGCTGATGCTAAGCGTATGGCAGAAACAGCGAAGCGCACAGGCAAGAAGCTGACCATTGGCTATAATAACCGATTCCGTCCGGACAGCCAGCATTTGAAACGTGTCTGCGAGGAAGGCGAGCTTGGTGAAATTTATTTTGCCAAAGCTCATGCGATTCGCCGTCGTGCTGTTCCGACTTGGGGCGTATTCCTGGATGAAGAGAAACAAGGCGGCGGACCGCTGATTGATATTGGTACGCATGCACTCGATTTAACGCTTTGGATGATGGATAACTACAAGCCGAAAGTCGTGCTGGGTACGTCCTATCACAAATTATCGCAGAAAGAGAATGCGGCTAATGCCTGGGGCCCATGGGATCCAAGTAAATTCACCGTAGAAGATTCTGCGTTCGGCATGGTTGTTATGGAGAACGGGGCAACGATTATCCTGGAATCCAGCTGGGCCCTGAACACGCTGGAAGTGGATGAAGCCAAATGTTCCCTTAGCGGTACAGAAGGCGGAGCGGATATGAAAGGCGGACTTCGCATTAATGGCGAGAAGCACAGCCGTTTGTATACGACGGAAGTCGACCTGAAAGCAGGCGGAGTAGCCTTCTACGACGGGGCTGTAGAAAGCGATGCTGATTTGGAAATGCGCACATGGATTAAAGCCATTGAAAATGATACGCAGCCTGTTGTGACACCGGAACAAGCATATGTTGTTTCACAAATCCTTGAAGCGATTTATGAATCTGCGCGTACTGGAGAAGCGGTTTATCTTCAAAATTAATTCCAATGAATACGGAATGGACAAGGGAGAGGCGATGCCTCTCTTTTTCTTTTTAACCAAATTTGTATATATGCGCGTAAACGGAGTATGCTTGGCTTAGAGCAATTTAATGATATTAGCTGAAAGAAAGGATGCGTGAAGTTATGCAATTGGGCTTGCAAGGAAAAGTGGCGCTTATTACTGGAGGAAGTAAAGGTATCGGGCTAGCGACAGCCATCGCGATGTCTCGTGAAGGAGCTAAAGTAGCGATTCTTGCTCGCAATGCCGAGCAGCTTCAGGAAGCTGCTATTCATATTGCCAATGTGACTGATGGCGAAGTGTTCAGCATCCAAGCGGATGTGACTTCGGAAGAGGATTGCAAGCGCGCAGTAGAGCAAACCTTCCAGCGATTCGGAGGATTGCATATTCTGGTGAACAATGCGGGAACATCCGCTGCGGCGCCATTCGAGCAAGTGAGAACGGAGATCTGGCGTCAGGATCTGGAGCTGAAATTATTCGGAGCTATTCATTGCTCCCGTTATGCGATACCTTATATGCGTCAAGCCGGTGGAGGTTCAATCGTAAATCTCACGACATCCGCGGCCAAAACACCGCCAGCCTCCTCATTGCCAACTTCCGTCAGTCGGGCGGCAGGGCTAGCGTTAACGAATGCGATGAGCAAGGATCTCGCTGCCCATGGAATTCGTGTCAACACTGTCTGTATAGGCAAAATCCGCAGCGATCAGCTGGAAAAAGGCTGGAAGCGCGAGGCGCCTGAACTGACTTGGGACGAATATGCCCGTGATCCCAGACACGACATCCCGCTTGGCCGCATCGGCAATGCGGAAGAGGCGGCGAATGTTATTACCTTTTTATCCTCGGATGCAGCTTCATACGTGACAGGTACTTCCGTCAATATTGATGGCGGCAAAGGGGAAGCATTGTAAGAAATATCAAAGGGGAACATTCGTATGAAGCTAAGTGTGCTAGATCTTGTTCCGGTTATTCCTCCTGCTGAGCCTGCTTATGCCATAGAACAGTCTGTTAAGCTGGCTCAGCAGGCAGAAATGTGGGGATACACGCGTTATTGGGTCGCTGAACATCATGATATGCCTGGATTGGCTTGCACATCCCCTGAGGTGCTTCTCGCACATATCGGTGCGAGAACGCAGCGAATTCGCCTCGGCTCGGGCGCATTGCTGCTGCCTCATTATAAGCCGCTGAAGGTAGCTGAAGTTTTTCATATGCTGGCTACCTTGTATCCAGGACGAGTTGATCTGGGGATAGGCAGGGCACCCGGGGGTTCAGCTCAGGTGACGATTGCGCTAAGCGGCAACTTTCTGGACAATGTCAGGCAGCTTCCGAATTCCTTGTCAGCTTTAATGGCTTTACTGAACGATCAGTTTGAATGTGAGGGCCAAGTCGTTCATGCAAGGCCATTGCCTTCTATACCGCCGGAAGTATGGATGTTGGGAACGAATCGCAAAAGCGCGGACTTCGCCGCAGCCTACGGTACGGGTTATGTGTTTGGACAGTTTATGAGCGACAGCGATGCTCTGGAGATGGTAGCAGCTTATCGAAATAACTTTCAACCATCCCCGCAAGTTCAAACGCCACGCGCCATGATAGCCATAGGCGTTATATGTGCGCCAACAGAGGAGGAGGCTTTATCTCTAGCCTCCGAGGGTGTACCTTGGCAGCAATCGCAGCCTGATATGCCTCTGAGACAGAATGGGGAAGTGCCGCAATCGCTGGCTGTAGCGCGTGATGGACAAAAGATGCAATCTGCAGCAGGGCGCAAGTTGTTAGTTGGAACGGCTGAAACCGTTAAGCGTCAGCTAGTGGGCCTAGCTCAGCTGGCTCACATTGATGAATTTCTTATTGTTACGCCAATTGCTGACTATGAGAAGCGGCTTCGCTCTTATGAGCTTTTGGGTTCGGTTTTGGTTTAGCGGTCTTTGTTTTTGAGGGCTGAAAAAACCAGCGCTGGGCGCTTTTCGCGCGTACCTGCTTGTTCGTAAGGCTGATTTTCAGCCTTTCAGCCAAAGTGAACTGGCTGTCTACGAGCTACTAATTTCCTAGAACAGTAAAAAGGCTGTATCCTTCGTAGAGCTTCTACAAAGATACAGCCTTCTTGTATTGGAGACAAAACCTACCTCAAAAAAACGGTGGATCACATCTTTGACTTCAAATAGCCTTGATCATGGTTGTTCTCGCGCTTGGTGCATCGTAGGGGTGCGAGTCCAGTTACGCTTTGCGCTTCTTACGTAAATACCAGACCAACATGGAGATCATATCACGGATTGAAGCGGTTTGGTGAAAAGCAAGTGTCGTTGTCATAAGCAAGAAACCTCCCTAACCCTAAAGAATAGTACACATAATTAGGTATACGTAAGAAAGGTGTCGTTGGTTTTATTTTTTTTTGTATTTTTTTATCACTGTTTTTTAAACAAACTCCTCTACTTTCTGGATTAAACTTTAGGTTGGAAAGTTGGATAATAAACATGTAAGCGTTATCCAAAATCGATCGGCTCACTCAGGGGAGGATTAGAGATGAAAAAAGTATTCACTTTAGCGTTGTCACTATCCATGATGTTTACGGCAGCAGCATGCTCTTCAAGCAAGACAACTCCAACACCTGCGGCAAGCAGCGAACCAACCAAGGCAGCCACAGCCACCGCAACAGCAGCGCCAAGTACAGATCCGGTTAAGCTTCGTGTGGCCTGGTGGGGAGGTCAAGCGCGTCACGATTACACGTTGAAAGTGATTGAGATGTATGAGAAGGCGCATCCGAATGTCAAAATTGAAGCGGAATACGCGCCATTTGATGATTATTGGAAAAAGCTGGCTCCTCAAGCATCGGCGAACCAATTACCGGATATTATCCAAATGGATATCTCTTACCTCACCCAATATGGCGGCAAAAATCAGCTGGCAGATCTCTCAGCTTACACAAAAAATGGCTTGATTGATGTATCCTCCATCAGCCCGAACGCGGTTTCCGGCGGTGAAGTCGGCGGCAAACTGGTTGCTATGAACTTAGGCGTCAACGCACTGGCTACAACGCTTGATGTGAATACGTTTAAAAGTCTCGGCATTGATGTTCCAGGTAAAGATTGGACATGGGACGATTATGATGCGATTGCGGCGAAAGCGAAAGCAAAAGGCAAGCAAATCGGCGGTTTCGCTCTTCATCATGAAGTCTTCTTCCCGTACTACCTGCGTTCCATCGATCAAAAAATGTACAATGCAGACGGAACCGCTCTTGGTTTCAATGATGATAAGCCATTCATCGATTACTTCAAGCGCTACCAGAAATGGTACGATTCCGGAAGCATCCTTTCCCTCGACAAAGAGTCGCAAAAGAAAGGTGTAGCGGAAGAAGACGAAATCTTACTGGGCAATGCGATTACAGGCAATGGGTGGTCCAACCAGTTCTTGGCTGTCGCTAACTTGGTCAAAGACCGTCCGCTTGAATTGGCGCCACTTCCAGGACGCAATGGAAATAAAGGTCTTTTCTTGAAACCAAGCATGTATTTCTCCATCGCGAACAGCTCGAAACAGAAAGAAGAAGCTGCGAAATTTATCAACTTCTTCGTGAACGATATTGAAGCGAATAAATTGATTAAAGGCGACCGCGGTGTACCGGTTTCCTCCAAAGTAAAAGATGCCCTGAAGCCGTTGTTGTCGCCAAACGAAGTGAAAATCTTCGACTACGTCGCATGGGCTGAGCAAAACAGCAGCCAAATGGATCCACCGAATCCGGTTGGCTCCATCGAGGTAGAGAA
Source organism: Paenibacillus ferrarius (assembly GCF_002027705.1). Taxonomy (GTDB): domain Bacteria; phylum Bacillota; class Bacilli; order Paenibacillales; family NBRC-103111; genus Paenibacillus_E; species Paenibacillus_E ferrarius. Next base: position 19,496 of record NZ_MBTG01000003.1, read on the forward strand.
ATTGCTGAAGTCGGCCAGTGAGCAAATTCTGTACAAAAAAACAAGCGTGGAAGAAGCGGCAGCCAAATTCCGCAAGGATGCGAATGCTATTTTAGAAAAAAATAAAAAATAAATAAGTGGATGGAATAGAAAGATCGAGGCGTCTTCGTACATGAAGCTGCTCGGTCTTTTTTTATATTTTCAGCTTGACAGGTTAAACGTTTCAAATTAAGCTAATAGAGTATGTTAAACGTTTAACAAAACGGAGTTGAACCAAGGATGAGCAAGCCCAAACAAGTCACAATTGTAGAAGTGGCAGAAGCAGCTGGTGTATCGATTGCCACCGTCTCCAATGTGCTGAATCGAGGTGGTATTCGATCGTCCAAAGAGACGATTCGCAAAGTCGAATTGGCAGCTGAGCAGCTGGGATATCGGCGAAATACGATGGCGGCGGGATTAAGCCGCAACAAAACATTTGAGATTGGACTTATTGTTCCCGGTTTGACGAGTTATTACGGCCAGCTGGCTGAGCATTTGCAGATTGAAGCACACAATGCGGGCTATCACTTGTCGGTTTTTTCATCCGGAGGATTCGATCCCGATATTGAACGCCGAAATTTGGAAGTGCTGCAGCAGCGCAGAGTAGATGGATTGATCTGTCATGGTTTGGCAATGGGCTTTGAATCCACACGATCCATTGTAAACAGTGGGACACCATTAGTTCTCATCAACGGATGGGATTGGCCGGAGGATATCTCTATCGGTTCCGTGAACTTAGGATTCGCCGAGGCATGCAAGCAATCTTGTCAAGTGCTGGTGGATCGCGGGTGCACCGTGCTCTGTTATGTAGGCAGCAAAGTCTCGAAGGTCATTGATGAACAGCGGCGCATGGGCTTCATGGCGGGTGCTTCGCAATATGGCAGCCAGCTTGTTCATGAAATTGTAGAGCACAGAGAACTGGATATGGAAGCGTATTTAAAAGATTTGCTGCAGCGTCATAGCGCCCCTGTAGGCATTGTTGCTTTTGACGATCATGTGGCATTGAAACTGCTGACAGCAGCTAATAAATTGCAGCTCAATTTCCCTAAGCAGCTTCAACTCATTGGCATTAATAACGATTACATCGCTATAAACAGCTTTCCTGGTATTTCAAGCTGGGATATTCCCTATAGCTATCAAGCCAAAATGGCCATAAATAAACTGCTTAATAAGCTGACTAATCAGCCCGAAACGGATGAAGTTCGAGAGATCGAGGTTCCGCTGGTGTTCATTGAACGAGAAACAACTAAAATTTAGAGACGGAGTGATTTTAACATGTGGAAGCAAGCCATTGAAGACGCATTAGCGAAAACAAAAACGAATATTGAGCGTTTTGGGGATTTGTTCCCTCACGTTAGTGAGAACGATGTGTACCACCTGAATCCTAACAACGATTGGACAGATGGTTTTTGGTCCGGTATTTTGTGGCTTGGCTACCAATACAGCGGCGATGAAGCGTTCCGCCAAGCGGCTGTGAAAACGGTTGCGAGCTTCAAAGAAAGAATTGAAAAGAATGTAGCGCTGGATCACCACGATATTGGCTTCTTATACTCATTATCTTCCAAAGCACAGTGGATTATTGAGAAGGACGAATCGGCCAAACAATTGACACTGCAAGCAGCAGATGTGCTTATGAAGCGCTGGAGACCGAAAGGCCAGTACATTCAAGCATGGGGCGCGGAAGGCAACGAGGAAAACGGTGGCCGCATTATTATCGACTGTATGCTGAACTTGCCGCTGCTGTATTGGGCGTATGAACAAACGGGCGATGCAAAATACAAAGAAGTGGCCGTCATTCATGCTGACTTAAGCCGTCGTTATTTAGTTCGCGGTGATGATTCCTCTTATCATACGTTCTACTTTGATCAAGAAACAGGTGAGCCATTACGCGGCGGTACACATCAAGGCTATCAAGACGGCTCCACTTGGACTCGTGGTCAAGCTTGGGGAATTTATGGCTTTGCCCTTTCATATCACTACACCAAAAATCCACTTTATCTGGAAACTGCGAAACGTCTTGCTCGTTATTTCTTCGACCGCTTGCCGGAAGATGACGTGGTATATTGGGACTTCAACGCACCGGTGAATGCGGAGACGAAACGCGATAGCTCGGCGTCCGCCATTGCTTCAGCAGGGGCTTTGGAAATTCTTGAGCATTTAGCGGCAGACGATCCTGATCGCGCGTATTTGCAAGAAGCAATTCAACGCTCTATGACAGGGTTAGTCAAATCGTATGCGACAATTGGCAAACCTGATGCGCAGGGCTTCATTGAGCGGGGTTCCTATAGTGTTCGCGGCGGGAATGCACCGGATGATTATATGATCTGGGGCGATTATTACTACTTGGAAGCGTTGGTTCGTTTGGACAAAGGAATCAAAGGATACTGGTATGAATAAAAGCTTTGCGAACAGCGAAGAACGTTGCTATTGGTTACAAACGATGCTTCGGATCGCCGATCCCGTGTTAAACGCTTTGGCAGCAAAAAAACTGCGGGCAACGATGCCTGTTGAAAATAAAAAACAAGAGCAGCTCCAGTATTCGCATCTTGAGGCTTTCGCCCGCACCTTGGTTGGTCTCTCTCCTTGGTTGGAGACACCTGCGCTTGATGCCGAAGAAGAGAAGCTGCGGCTTCACTATGGCGAGCTTGCCCGGACAGCGCTTGATGCAGGAACGGATCCGGAATCGCCGGATTTCCTGAATTTCAGTCAAGGGTTCCAGCCCATTGTGGATACGGCGTTTCTGGCTAATGCGATTCTAAGAGCCCCAAATGCGTTATGGCATCAGCTGGACAGTCGTGTCAAAAGCAATCTGGCACAAGCGATGAAGGCGACGCGAACGCGCAAGCCGGGTTTCAGTAATTGGCTGTTGTTTGCGGCAATGACGGAAACGGCGCTGAGGTACATGGGCGAGGATTGGGACCCGATGCGCGTAGATTATGCGCTGAAACAACACGAACAGTGGTATCTAGGCGATGGGATGTACGGGGACGGTCCGCACTACCACGCCGACTATTACAACAGCTTCGTCATTCAGCCTATGCTGGTTGAAATTCTTGATCAGGTGGGTGACCATTACGAGGAGTGGGCAAGCATGCGCAAGCCTGTCATTACAAGGGCCCAGCGCTTTGCAGCTGTACAGGAACGATCGATTTCCCCCGAGGGGACGTTTCCGGTTATTGGCCGCTCCCTTGCCTACCGATTCGGGGCGTTTCAATCGCTTGCCCAGACGGCAATGCGCGGCGAACTGCCGCCCGAAGTTGCGCCAGCTCAAGTCCGAGGCGCGCTTGGCGCTGTCATCCGCAGATTGATTGAAGCACCTGGCACCTTCGACGAAGCCGGCTGGCTCACGATCGGTCTATGCGGTCACCAGCCTGAGCTTGGAGAAACGTACATTTCTACAGGCAGTTTATACTTATGCTCTGCGGTTTTCCTGCCTTTAGGCTTATCGGCTGAGAATGCATTTTGGCAGGGGGCTGATACCCCCTGGACATCCCAGAAGGTGTGGTCAGGCCACACCGTCGCCATTGATAAAGCGTTATAGCGGCTGCTTACATCCATGCGTTCTGTTTCCTAGTGAAACAGGCGCTTTTTTCATGTAAACTGGAAGGGGAGATTGCAGCCCTATGGTGAACAAATTCATCCACATATAACCTTTGTGGGCGATTGTGGATAACTTTAGATGAGCGGGTAGAAAGCGGAGTGACTCTTTTGAATCATGACTATCAATTAACGGTACAGGAAGTACTGGCTCGTCCTACTTTCCAGCATGCGTATCTCGCAGCGGGCAAAGAAGGATTGCAGCGGCTTGTTCGCTGGGTCCATATTATCGAGGTGATCCATTTCGAACAATTGCTGCAAGGCGGCGAGCTGATTCTGACGACAGGTGCTGCTTTCAAGAATGATACAGCAGCTTTCATGACTTATCTGGATCAGTTGATACATAATCAGGTCTCCTGCCTATGTATTGAGATGGGTCACAATGTCAGCACCATTCCGCAAGAGTGGCTAAGCGCAGCTGAAGCCTGTCAACTTCCGCTTATTATATTTCCGCAAAGTGTACGATTCATCGACATTACGCAGGATATCCATGCGCATATGATTAACCAGCACCATAAAGCTTTGCAGGATTTGGAAAAAATATCACGTGAATTTCACCGTATGACTCTGACTTCCCAAGGAGTTAATCACGTGCTTGGCTTGCTTCAAAGCAGTACCAAAGCTCAAGTGATCTATGTCCCGCAGGACGGACAGCCCAAGTTTATTCCTCCGGTGTCTAGCCGGGAATCAGGGCATTGGCTGAGTTGTCTAGCAGGAAAACTGGCTGAAACCTCCGATCATGGGCAGGCACCCGTTCCTTCGGTAGAGGAGATAGACGGCCAAACCGTTATCGTGCAGCCAGTCGGGGCAATGGGGAAAACATGGGCGCATCTCATCCTGATCCTTAGCCGGAAGCCGCAGGAATATGAGTACTTGATTATGGACTCTGCCTCGTTGTCTATCGCTCAGGATTTGCTGCGCAAGCGCTATATGGAAGAGCGTAAATTATATTCACAAACCTTGTGGGTGGACGACCTGCTGCATCTCCGGATTCGAGATGAAGAGCAGATCAAAGTCTTGATTGGCAACGAATTTAAGCAGCTGAATGAGCTGCCTTATCATGTTATTCTTATTGAATTTGAACAGGAACAAGAGAATCATAGCTTGCAGGACGAGGGCACGGAGTCAATAGGCATTCATCTATCGCTGTCTGTTCGCTCTGTTTTTGAACAACATTCGTTCCATCCCTTGATTACTTTGAAAAATAACAAACTCGTCGTTGTAGCTTTCGATAAAGCACCCAAACGGCCTTTCAAGGAGAGGCTGCAGCAAGTATTTCATTCGCTGCTGGCTATGAAGGCTGAGGAACAAATGAAGCTGACCATTGGAATTGGTCAGCGTAATCTCAGTTTCATGCAAGCTCATATTAGCTATCAGGAAGCCCTTCAAGCCATTTCACTGGCGCCAACGCTGCAGGGGAAGGTCATATTTTTCGATGAGCTGGGCGTGTTTCAATTGCTGCTGCATATTGCTGACAAGCAGATTTTGCAAGCTTTTGTACGCACCTATTTGGGGCCGATCATCGACCATGATCAGACCAAAGGAAGTGAGCTGCTGCGCACCCTGAAGGTGTATTTGGACAATGACGGATCGAAGCAAATTGCAGCTCAGCAGCTTTTTATCGTGAGGCAATCGCTCTATTATCGTTTGGAAAAAATAGAAGAATTGCTGGGCGCCGACTACATGCTTCCCGAGAAACGCTTAGCCTTGCAAGTAGCAATTCGCGCCTATCAATTAATCAATCCGGTACTGAAATTGTGAAAAGAAATCGCTTAGATTTTTGACAATTTGTCTAATGGAACGAAGGGGGATCCGTTTTATACTTGGAAACGACAAGTAGAGACAGATCCCCAATAAGGGGATCATGAAGAAAGGTAGATGCCCTATGATCATCGGAGTCCCCAAAGAAATTAAAAATAATGAGTTTCGTGTGGGCATGACACCTAGTTCCGTACATTCTTACAAAAAAGCAGGGCATGAGGTTCTCGTAGAAACGTTGGCAGGTCACAGCATCGGTTTTACAGATGAAGCGTATGTTGAAGCAGGAGCAACGATTGTAGATACAGCAGCCGAAGTATGGGCAGCAGAAATGGTCGTTAAAGTGAAAGAACCTCTTCCTGAGGAATACGGCTTCTTCCATGAAGGATTAATTCTCTACACGTATTTACACTTAGCGCCAGAGGCAGAATTAACGCATGCCTTGGCTGAAAATAAAGTAACCGCTATCGCTTACGAGACGATTCAACTCGACAATGGCAGTCTTCCCTTATTGACACCGATGAGCGAAGTAGCAGGCCGCATGTCCGTACAAATCGGCGCGCACTTTCTGGAGAAAGCGCATGGCGGCAAAGGTATTCTCCTCAGCGGCGTACCTGGCGTTGAGCCAGGGAAAGTCGCCATAATCGGCGGCGGAATTGTTGGCGCCAATGCAGCCAAAATGGCAGTAGGACTCGGTGCTGACGTCACGATCGTGGATTTGAACGCGGATCGGCTTCGTCAACTGGATGATCAATTCCAAGGTCGCGTGAAAACGATCATGTCCAATCCCTATAACATCGCTGAAGTTGTGCGTCATGCGGATTTAGTGGTTGGCGCTGTTTTGATTCCGGGAGCTCGCGCTCCACGTCTTGTGACGGAAGAAATGGTGAAAAAGATGAGCCCAGGCAGCGTCATCGTTGACGTGGCGATTGATCAAGGCGGCTCCATCGAGACGATTGACCGCATTACCACGCATGATGAGCCAACCTATGTGAAGCATGGGGTCATCCATTACGCAGTGGCGAACATGCCTGGCGCCGTAGCTCGCACTTCGACATTGGCGCTAACGAATGTTACGACAACGTATGGCTTGCAGATCGCGAGCAAAGGCTATGCCCGCGCAGCTTTGGACAACAAAGCCATTGCCAAAGGCATCAATGTGGCGTCCGGGTACGTGACCTACCAAGCGGTCGCCGAGGCGCATGGCTACACGTATACAGATATTTACTCGATACTTAAGTAAATAAGTGAATTAATTAGACTTTCGCAGAGATGCGAAAGTCTTTTTGGCGGTTGGCGGTTTCGCAAAAGCAACCCCTCAACCCTAGATAAAGCAAGCTGAGCCCGCAAAAAAAGCCGTCTCAGCCGCAAAAAGCAGCCAAGAAGTTGCTGAGCCTGCCAAAAAGGCCGTCTCGTGAAAGCAAGCAGCCCCAATCCCCGAAAAATCAAGCTGAGCCCGCCAAAAAAGCAGTCTCAGTGGCAAAAAGCAGCCAAGAAGCCGCTGAGCCTGCCAAAAAGGCCGACTCGTGAAAGCAAGCAGCCCCAACCCCCGAAAAAGCAAGCTGAGCCCGCCAAAAAAGCAGTCTCAGTGGCAAAAAGCAGCCAAGAAGCCGCTGAGCCTGCCAAAAAGGCCGACTCGTGAAAGCAAGCAGCCCCAACCCCCGAAAAAGCAAGCTGAGCCCGCCAAAAAAAGCCGTCTCAGCCGCAAAAAGCAGCCAAGAAGCTGCTGAACCTGCCGACAAGGCAGGTCTTGGGTTCGGCATTGTGTTCCGATTTGAAGGAATGACGGAAGGGACGGACATTATCGCGCGGCTTTTGTTGAAGCATTATGGAATCGGGATCGCGAAGACCATTTTTGCGATTGATTGCATTGTCCTGCTGCTGTCTTTAATCTATTTGGACCTCAATCGGGCCATGTATACGTTAGTTGCGATTGTTGTTGGAGCAAAAGTGATTGATTTTGTGCTGGAAGGTGCTTCTGGCGCACGAGCTGCGTTCATCGTAACGGCTAAACCTATTCAGATTGGCAATGAGATCATGACAGAATTACTGCGTGGCATCACATTCTTGGAAGGAAGAGGCGGCTATAAGGGTAAACATAGCGAAGTGATTTACTGTATTGTAAGCCGCAAAGAGATTATTAAGCTCAAAAAGCTGGTCCACCGCGTAGATCCAGCCGCTTTCGTCAGCTTCAGCGATGTCCGCGAAGTGGTGGGCAATGGCTTCGCTAAGCATGACCAATAAACTTTCGGCGGAAGTTCATCGGTGAGATACCTTCTTTGCTGGAGAAGCAGAAGGAGAAGTACGAGCCGTGCTGAAAGCCAACTTCTTCTGCGATGCGAGCCATACTCCATTTGGTTTGGAGAAGCAGCTTCTTGGCCTGCTCGATCCGGTATTGAAATAAGTAGTCCATCGGCGTAACGCCATACACTTTGAGCATACATTTGGCCAAATAATTAGGATGATAATTCAATTCCTGCTGCAAAAGGGTATTCGTCAGCTTCTGTGTATAATTCTGCCGCAAGAACAGCTCGACTTTCTCCGCTAGATGGAAGGCGGTCACATCAGAGGTTGCCGCGAGGTCGCGATCGACCAATTGCATGAATTGCTGGAAGACACCTTGCCGCTTCCAATTCCGCAGTGAACGCGGCTCTTCGTCCAATTGGAAGAACTGCTCCAATATGTCGAGCGCTTTCTGCGACAGCTTCATAAATTTGGGGATAAATACGGAGCATACCTCGCTGTGATTTAAATAAGCCATTTGCTTGTGATTGGCAATTAACGTTTGTTGATTGTCCAGGCATTCGTTCATGTTGCTGCACTCATCCCACGCGCCAAACGTTTGGAAATGAATCCAAATAATCTCCGTCACACTTGCACAAGGAATGGTTCCATAATGATTCGCGTCCGGTCTTAAGATGAAAGCTTCGCCTTCTTGAATCGTCCACTCTGTCGTTCCTTCACCCAAGTGCAAGGTTCCTTTTGTCACGACCATTAAATCAAATACACCGATCTGGTTTCGGCTTACATGCTGCTCGCCTTCCTGGTATTGGAAACGGCCGCAGTCGATGAAATAAGGAACTGGAGGGGAAATAAAGTGCAAAATCGGTGAGCTCATCATCGCAAATCACTCCTTTGAAAAGGTTGATATTTTTAAAAATGTGGTTGGAAAACACTATATAAATACTATGGTACACCATGTAGTATATTAATTAAAGCGCTTACGAAAAAGATCATATCTATAAAATAAAGGGGACCCCTACATGGCGAATTTATCAATCTCCAGACCACTTCCACTAAGGAATGTACTTATCACAGATGACTTCTGGTCTGCTTATATTCGATTGGTTCGGAATGTTGTCGTTCCTTATCAGTGGGAAGCGTTGAACGATCAAATCGAAGGTGCTGAGCCAAGCCATGCCATGAGAAATTTTAAAATTTCTGCCGGCTTGGAGCAAGGTGAATTTTATGGCATGGTGTTTCAGGACAGTGATGTAGCGAAGTGGCTGGAAGCCGTCAGCTACTTGCTGGAAACGGGCTATGACGCTGAATTGGAGCAGTTGGCTGACGAAGTGATTGCGATTATTGCGAAGGCCCAGCATGCGGACGGGTATCTGAATACATATTTTACATTGAAGGAACCCAATGGCAGATGGACGAATTTGGCTGAATGTCATGAGTTGTATTGTGCAGGGCATTTGATTGAAGCGGCGGTTGCTTATTATCGAGCTACTGGGAAGCGTTTGATTTTGGATGTAGCATGCAAATTGGCCGATTGTATTGACCAGGTGTTTGGTCCTGGAGATACACAAATTCACGGATATGACGGTCATCAAGAGATCGAGCTTGCGCTGGTGAAGCTGTACCAAACGACAACGAATGAGCGTTATCTGCGATTAAGTCAGTATTTTCTGGATGAGCGTGGGAAGGAGCCTCGATTCTTCGAAGAGGAGTTCCACCGACGAAACGGGCAAACGCATTTTCCCAGCTTGGATATGGTGTTCGATTACACCTACAATCAATCCCATTTGCCGGTTAGGCAGCAGCATACAGCTGAAGGGCATGCAGTCCGAGTTGTGTATATGTGCTCCGGGATGGCGGATGTTGCAGCTGAAAGCGGCGATCTGGAGCTTCTGGAAGCGTGTCGAAAGCTGTGGACGAACATTGTCAGCAAACGAATGTATATTACAGGGGCCATTGGCTCTATGGCGCATGGAGAAGCTTTTACACTGGATTATGATTTGCCAAATGATACGGCCTATGCGGAAACCTGCGCTTCCATCGGATTAATTTTCTTTGCTCAGCGCATGCTGCAAATCGAGGCCAAAAGCGAATACGCCGATATGATGGAGCGGGCGCTTTACAATACTGTACTCAGCGGCATGTCTCAGGACGGCAAACGTTTCTTCTATGTTAATCCACTGGAAGTATGGCCGGATGCTATTCGTAAGAATCATCAATTAAACCATGTGAAGCCGGTTAGACAGGGATGGTTTGGCTGCGCTTGCTGTCCGCCGAATATCGCTAGATTGCTGGCGTCACTAGGCCAATACATTTACACCTGCCAAGGCGACATCGTGTATGCCAACCTTTATATAGGCAGCGAAATGACATTGGATGTCACAGGACAGTCGATCATAATTCATCAGCATTCCGAGCTTCCTTGGAAGGGTAATGTTCGCTTTACCATTGAAGTAAGCGCCAAAACGTCTTTTACACTTGCCTTGCGCATTCCAAACTGGTGTACAGAGCCGTCATTGACGGTGCAAGGCTCTCCCGTGCAGCTAGCTGAAAATGTGCGTGACGGCTATGTTTATCTCACGAGGGAATGGAATGACAAGGATGAGGTTGAGTGGGTGCTGCCGATGGAGGTGAGGCGAATGAAAGGTCATCCCCATGTGCGTGATACCTTCGGTAAGGTAGCCTTGCAATGTGGGCCTTTGATTTATTGCATGGAGGAAGCCGATAACGGAGCGGGTTTGCATCAAATTGTGCTGGAAGATGAGGATGAACACCAGAAGCATTTTGAGCAAGCTTTGTTGGGAGGAATTCAGACGCTTTCTGTTGCCGCCAAACGTATTCGTTCTGAGGATCTGGGACACAAGTGGGGCGAGCAATTATATAGCGCAAATATCCCACATGAATGGGAACCGATGACAGCCCAGTTCATTCCCTATTATGCTTGGGCCAATCGAGGGCAAGGAGAAATGTCGGTTTGGATCAAGGAGAAATAAAAAAGGCTTTAACCTGCGAAGGTTTATGGTATATATAGGTAAAAGCGAAAATGATAACAATCATTTGGAGGGGTTAATTTGAGATCTTTGAGAAAAGGCTTAAAAGTCAGCACGGTCACTACGTTAGCGCTAGGATTAATGGTAGGCTGCAGCTCGACAAACACACCTGCATCAAACGGTACTGCTGCGCCCGCAGCGAACACGCCTGCAAGTTCATCAGCTCCGACGAAGGCGGCCGACAGCGGAGAGAAAGTGACGATTCGGTTCACGGACTGGGCGAATAATGAAGAGGCAAAGTCTACGAGAATCAGCTTGGACGCGTTCGAAGCCGCACATCCGAACATCAAGGTTGACTATCAGAACGTTGCGCTTGCTGAATTCGGTGCGAAGTTAAGCGCGATGGCTGCCTCCAAAACACTTCCGGATATCAGCACGATGCTGGAAGCACAAGCACTTAAATATGCAGAGTCGGATATTCTGATGGATTTATCTTCGTATTATAAGGACGGGTCCGTCACTCCGAAGTTAGAGAGCAATAAATTCGTAACCCCGGACGGAAAACTGCTTGGCTACAGTGCTGCAAACGAAATTATTTTGCTGCATTACAACAAAAATATGTTCGACGAAGCGAAAATTCCGTATCCGCCAGCTGAAACCGAAAAAGCGTGGACCTGGGATCAAATGCTGGATGTAGCCAAAAAGCTAACAAAAGATAAAGGCGGCAAGCACCCGGGCGAAGCAGGCTTCGATGCCAAAAACATCGTGCAGTATGGCATTAATGTGTCGCATAGCCAAGACTTCTTCTGGACACCTTTTGCGATCTCCAATGGCGGCGGGGAAGTAAGCCAAGATGGGAAAGAGCTTTTGCTGGATAAGCCGGAAACCATTGAAGCCATTCAGAAAATTGCCGATCTATCCAATGTAGAGCACGTCTCGCCAACAGCAGCACAATCCTCTGGATTGCCAGGAGATGTCGGTCAATTGCTGCTATCCAAAAAAGTCGCGATGGTCACGTCAGGGCAATGGGAATTAGTGAATATTAATCCTCAGCTCAAAAACGGACTCAAAAACGGCATCGGTGTTCTGCCCATTTTCAAAAAACCGGCAACCACCAATACAGGAACACCGATGGTCGTGTATAAGAGCACAAAGCATCCCAAAGAAACCATTGAGCTTTACAAATGGCTTATGGATATTGAGAAGAACTTAGCGAACATTGATAGCGGGGTATGGATGCCGACGGAAATGAGCTGGTACACAGATCCTGAGAAAATCAAGAGATGGACACAATCACCTGTTCATCCACCGGAGTACAAAACGGCTGTTATCGATTACGCTCTGAAAGCCACATATCCGACACCATGGTTTTTCTTGCCGACGTACAGCCGAATTGGGGATGTGCTGAATCCCGGATTGGATCAGGTGTGGTTAGGCACGAAGTCGGCTAAGGACGCGGTTGCAGAGATGATGCCGAAAATTAAACCTATTTTTGATAGCGGCAAAGCCAATTAAATTACATTCATGTTAGGTAAGATGTAGGCAAACAGCACATAGGAACAAGTGTTATTCGATCAGCTTGTTCCTGATGTGCTTACAAGGAAGGTTGTCACACTTAGGGGGTACCGAATCATGTCTACAGATCAGCAGTCTAGTTACAGAAGCCTTAAGCGGCAGCAGGTAATTGTAGGATACTTATGCATCTTGCCAGCCATTCTGGGACTATTCATTTTTACGCTAGGTCCATTGCTGTACAGCTTATATCTGAGTTTTACGGATTGGACGATTCTCAAGCCGAAGCAATGGGTTGGCTTGGACAATTACCGGAATATTTTTACCCAAGATCTCTTCTTTTTTGACTCGCTCAAAGCGACTGCCTATTATGCGATTGGTTCCGTCATTGCTTCGATTATGTTCTGCTTTGTCGTGGCCTTGTTCCTCAATCAGAAGATTAGGGGCAGAGCTACCTTCCGCGCAATTTTTTATTTGCCTTCGATTATTCCTGTGCTTGCCAGCAGTATCATTTGGCTGTGGCTGTATAATCCTGATTTCGGCATTATCAACCATCTGCTAAGCTTCATTGGCATTGATAAGTTGATGTGGGTGAACAGCCCGGATACCTCGGTGTTATCTATGATTATTATTGCCGTATGGGGGTCTGGCAATGTCATTGTAATCTTTCTAGCCGGATTGCAGGATGTGCCGACTCATTTACTCGAGGCTGTGGAAATCGATGGTGGAGGCTGGTGGCATAAATTACGTTCCGTAACGATTCCGCTCATGTCGCCTATCATTTTCTATAATGTCATACTCGGTTTCGTTAATTCGATTACAGCTTTTACGCAAGCCTATGCGATGACGCAAGGCGGCCCGGGAAATTCAACGTTATTCTATGCATTCTATATCTATCGAGAAGCGTTTCAGCGTCAAAATATGGGCTATGCCTGCGCACTCGCTTGGGTGTTGTTCATCATTGTTGCATTCTTCACGTACTTGTTGTTCCGCTCTTCTGCCGGATGGGTACATTATGAAGGAGGGAAAAAGTAATGACTTACCGGCTCAGAGGTAAAATTGTCACGTACGGCGTCTTGTTCTTGCTGTCCTTGCTTGTCTTTTTCCCGATGTATTGGATCATTCGATCATCCTTGCTGAATTTGCAGGAAATTCTCGAGTTTCCGCCGATCTGGTTTCCGAATGCTTTTCGGATTGATAATTATACAGAGGTGATGGCGCGCGTTGATTTCGGCAAATATTTTATAAACACCTTTACGGTTATTATTCCGGTATTAGTTGGTGTAGGCTTAACTGCCAGCTTAACGGCTTTTGGCTTCGCCAGACTGGAATTCCCGTTGAAAAATCTATGGTTTTCACTTATCATCATGACGATTTTACTTCCCAGCATTGTTACGCTAGTCCCCACATACATCGGTTGGTCCAAGCTGCAGCTGACGAATTCCTACTGGCCTCTAATCATTCCTGCTTTTTTCGGCGGCGGCGCCTTTAATATCTTCTTGCTGCGGCAGTTTCTGATGACGATTCCCAAAGAACTGGATGAATCAGCCGTTATTGACGGCGCTAGTTACTTTACGATTTATCGTAAAATCATACTTCCGCTTATTAAACCAGCTATTGTTGTCGTGCTTTTGTTCACTTTCGTTGGTGTTTGGAATGATTTTCTTGGTCAATTGGTTTATCTGAATGATTCAAATAAATATACCGTCTCATTAGGCTTGTCCACGCTGCGAGGGGCGAATAATACGCCGATGAACCTCCTGATGGCGGGCACAGCGATTGTGGTGATGCCAGCGGTAATCGTCTTCTTGTTCGGTCAGAGGTATTTCATTGAAGGCATCGCGACAACGGGGATTAAAGGGTAAGCAAGTAAAAAATAGAGCGACAGACAGCGTTAGCAGCGTTCTGTCTATTCTCTATTGCCTCTGGTGAATGCGCTTTCATTGGCGTGTTGGATAAGCACCATGAGCGAATGCTGGTGAGACGGCTTTTTTGGCAGGCTCCGCTTGCTTTATATACATGCTGAAAGGAGGTGATGGGAAAGTCAGCAGCAATTCCAGAGGTTTGGGCTATTTAATTCAATTTAATGGAGGTGTTATGATTGAGCATGCCAAGTTTTCAGTTCAGCCGGAATAGCCTTGTACTGCTTGTGAGCCTGTTCTTGACAGCGGTTGTACTCGTTTTGTGTGCGCCAGGCCTGGCGTATGCGAATACGTTATCCAACAGCACGTTCAATGTGCAGACCGGTACGAACGGTGAAATTACATCGTTGAAGCTGACCGGGGATACGTTCGCCACAGATTATGTAATGAATGGGACGAATGCGCCGAATCAAAATACGGCCGATCACGAGTGGCTGGGCGAATTGATGTTCACGTACAAGCTGGGCAGCGGTGCTTGGACCAAAGCCTATACGAGCAAGTCTGCGGACGGGAGAACGATTACCCAAAGCGGAAATACAGTAACAGTCACTTATCAGAATTCTGCGAATAGTGAAGGGATTAAGAACTTCAAAGTCGTTGTGACTTATGCATTAGTGAATGATTATTTGCAGTGGTCTATTAATTTGACGAATACCAGCTCTCAAACGATTGAGTTCGGCGACGTAGGTCTGCCGCTCCCTTTCAATGAGTTCTGGACAGCAGGAAATGATCCGATTTATGAAACACGAGTTGTCACCCACTCGTATGTAGGGAACAATAACTCTTATATCACAGCTGCACGGCCTAGTGGAATTGGACCATTTCTGCTGCTGATACCGGATGCTGCGACAGGTGCAGGATTTGAGTATCAGGATCGCTGGAGAATTGAAGAGCATCCAGGCAGCAAGTGGGCGATGGATCAAGGGGGCTGGACAGAAGGGCTGAATGTTTTCTATATTCACTCGAATGTCATTAAAAGCACGAACCGCGGCTATTTGCCGAATACAAGCCTAATACTGGCAGCCAATCAAAGCAAAACGTATGCCTTTAAATTCATTAAAGTGGCGAACGAGAACGCGATGAAAGATCGCCTATACACAGAAGGACTCGTAGATGTAACGGTTGTACCGGGCATGATGTTCGCTACCAATATGAAGGCGAAGATTGATTTGCACACGTCGAAGGCGATTACCTCAGTGACTGCGCAGTATCCTTCTGAAACGACAATCACTTATGTGAGTACAACTGGGACAGATCATAAAATTTATGACCTCAGTCTCACGCATCTAGGGCCAAACAACATAACCGTCAACTATGGCAGCGGCGAGAAAACGGTCCTGCAATTCTATGCCATAGAGCCTATTGATGCTGCGCTGCAAAGGCATGCCACATTCATGGTGAACAAAACGCAGTGGAATGCGCCAGGGCAAATCTATGACAAGGTATTCGACGATTGGATGATGCAAAATAAAGCGAAGCGGGGCTCTTTTGCCGGATATTGGGGCTGGGGAGATGATTGGGGGTACACGCACGGTCAATTCCTCGCAGAGAAAAATGCGTTGACACCTGTGGCGGCCGAAGTGACGGCGGTGGATCAATATTTGGAAACGGCCATCTGGAATCGGCTTATGGTGAATAATCATACGGATTATCTCATTCATGACTTCTTGATGCCAGAGCCGAATGATACCCCGACATATCGCGGCTATGCGTATCCGCATATTTATAACACGTATTTCAGCATGTATAAAATTGCGAAGCTGTATCCGAATCTCATCACATACGCGCAAACGAAAAACACCTATTTATTAAGGGCATATAACATCTTCAAAGCCTTGTATGACGGCCCTGTTGCTTATAACTGGAATACCGGCCTCATGGGTGAGCTGACAACCCCGGATATCATCAAAGCCTTGCAAGATGAAGGCTATACGACACAGGCCAATGATATGATCGCGAAAATGGCAACGAAATATAATAATTTCAAAAACACGACCTACCCCTACGGCTCTGAATATTCTTACGATAATACAGGGGAAGAAGCCGTTTATACGCTGGCTAAAATGAATAATAATACAACGATGATGAGCAAAATCAACAACAAAACTCGGGCTGCTCGCGGACAGATGCCCATCTGGTATTATTACGCAGATCCGGTGACCATTACAGGCGAGAACTGGTGGAATTTTCAATACACCACTTCGTTGGCTGGTTATACAATGGACGATTGGATACGCAATCATTCCACAACGCCAGAAGTGGAGCAGCGACTTTCCTATGCGGCGAAGTTTGCTAATGTTGGTGCGATTAATTCTGGGCAAATCTCTTCGGATGCCGCTAATATCGGTGCTGTTTCCTGGACCTACCAAGCCGAGAAAGGCAATTATGGCGCTCTAGGTTTGGACGGAGGCCCGCTGTTCAATGGCTGGCGCGGGATGAGCGGGGAAGCGGATCTAGGGTTGTTCGGAGCGCTCAAAATTCTCAGTGCGGATATCGCGGTTGATCCTATATTTGGGCTTTACGGGTATGGCGCCGATGTGACACAGAGTGGTTCGAGTTATGTGATTACGCCGAAGGACGGAGTATTCAAAAGGTTGAATCTGATTACCGAGAAGCTCTCCATGGAGCTTGAAAGGGATCAATACTCCTCTGCAACGGTCGCGATTGCCAAAAATAATGTGAGCTTTACTTTGAAGAATTTAACGCCAACAGCAGCCCATACGACAAAAGTCTCGTTTAGCGGACTGGCTGCGGGCACATATGATGTGCTTCTCAATAATGCAGTCGTGGGGTCAGTATCTGCTGCGAATGGGTCCAAAACGACGGTTAGCCTGAACATTGGCACAGCGGCGACGTATGAGGTGAAGCTGCAAGCCGGCACAACTACTGGACCTGTGGATATCGCGCCTCAAGGGACGGTAACTACTTCATTCGTTTCCTCATGGGAAAGTCTAGCAGGTCTGAATGATGGCTACACGCCAACAAGCTCAAATGATAGAGGCCATGCCGTCTATGGCAACTGGGATAACCCAGGTACGACACAATGGCTGCAGATTGATTTCGCGAGTGCCAAAACGATCTCAAAAACTGATATCTATTGGTTTGATGACGATCAAGGCATCGACCTGCCTGCTTCCTATACGCTGCAATACTGGAACGGGACGGCATGGGTGAATGTAGGAAGTCCGTCCGGGCTAGGGATTGTGGCTAACCAGTATAATACGACAACTTTTACCCCAGTATCGACAACGAAAATCAGATTAAATATCACCGCCAAATCGACCACTTCAACTGGGGTAGAATCGTGGAAAGTGTATGGGACTTGATAAGCGGAAAACCTGCGATTGTGCAGGCATTTGTGGCTCTTATTTGCTTATTGGATAAAAATGCTAGAAAAGCCTGCATAATCGCAGGCTTTTCTTTATTTGCTCTGATTTTGTTAAAAAAGCCTGCATTTTCGCAGGCTTTAAGAATGCTCAGCTAGTACGGCAGCCTTGTAAACAACTCCCCGGGGGTTTCTTAACAAGTCGCTTCCCCCGACGATAACAATCCTAGACAGGGAATTGTTTTAGAAGGCAGGAACGATCGCACCTTTGTATTTATCTTCGATGAATTTCTTCGTGTCCTCGGAATTGAGTTCTTTGGCCAGCTTTTGCATAGCTTCGGAATCTTTGTTGTCCGGGCGGGATACAAGAATATTCACGTAAGGGGAGTTTTTGTCCTCCATAAATAACGCGTCTTTCGTAGGCAGCAAGTTCGCTTGCAAAGCGTAGTTCGTATTGATTAAGGCGAGGTCAAATTCGCCGACGGTGCGCGGCAGCATAGCTGGGTCAAGCTCTTTGATTTGCAGTTTTTTGCTATTTTCTACAACATCCTGAACGGTGCCTTTGATGCCAACGCCTTCTTTTAGTTTAATTAGGCCATTTTTCTCCATCAAAGCAAGTGCGCGACCTGCATTGGAAGGGTCATTCGGAATCGCGACGGTTGCGCCTTCTTTCAAGTCAGCAGCGGATTTCACCTTTTGCGAGTAAGCGCCGAACGGTTCAATGTGTACGCCTGCGACTTTAACGAGATTTTGCTTTTTGTCGATGTTGAATTGATCCAGATAGGGCTGATGTTGAAAGAAGTTTGCATCTAACTGCTTCTCAAACACTTGAACATTGGGTTGAACGTAGTCGTTGAATTCGATAACTTCCAAATTCACGCCTTGTGTTTTCAACTTGGCTTTAACGTTGTTCAGAATTTCAGCATGCGGAACGGAGGAAGCGCCCACTTTCAGCGTAATTTCTTTGGATGTGCCGGGTACGGCAGATGCCGCAGGCGCTGAGCTTGCAGGGGTTTCCGCTGTTTTTTGTCCGCATGCGGCAAGAGCAAGTACGAATAGCAAGGCCACTAAGGCTGTTGATAATTTCTTCATGATGTAAGTACCTCCAAACGATTATTTGCGATTGTATTTGGTAACCAAACGATCTCCCAGCATTTGCAGCAGCTGGACGAAAAGCACGAGAATGACGACGGTCACGATCATGATATCGGTGCGAAAGCGCATATAGCCATAACGCAGCGAGAGATCGCCAAGGCCGCCGCCTCCGACGACGCCTGACATGGCGGAGTAGGAGAGCAGAGCAACAGCCGTTACTGTGACGGCTGAGATCAGACCTGGGCGCGCTTCCGGCAGCAGAACGCGCCAGACGATTTGCCATGGCGTTGCGCCCATCGACTGAGCGGCTTCAATGACGCCGCTCTCGATTTCGCGCAGCGCAGTTTCCACGAGCCGCGCCAGAAAGGGCGCAGCTGCAATGACGAGGGGCGGGATAGCACCCTTCACGCCGATGGTCGTGTGCACCAGCACTTTGGTGATCGGGAATACCGAGATCATTAAGATGACGAACGGCACAGACCGCAGGATGTTCACAACGATGGAAAGCACGCTGTACAGCGGCAGATTTTGCAGCAGCTGCCCCCTGGAAGTAAGGAATAAAATAATGCCTAAAGCCATACCGATGATAAATGTGAACAGGAGCGACCAGCCCAGCATGACAAGCGTATCACCGGTTGCTTTGGTAATTTCAGTCCAATTGATGTCCCATGTCATATTCAAAGCGTCATTACCTCCACTTCGATCCCTTCTTGCCTAAGTTTGTCAATGACCGCTGCGATTTCCTCCGGCTGCCCGCCGGTTAGTCGGACGACCAATTGGCCGTAAGGAACGCCTTTCATCGAAGAAATGGTACCTTGCAGAATAGCGAAGGATACATCCGTTAACTTGACGGTTTCGAACAAAATCGGTTCATAGGTTTGCTTGCCGATATAAGTAATTCGAATCAAAGTCCCGGCAGTATCACTCGGATCCTCGCTATGTTCATTCTCCATCTGTGCGGCGAAGTCAGAAACTTGCCCAACAAAATCCTTTGTGACCGTATGTTGTGGTTTCAGGAAGACATCGAGCACATTACCGGTTTCGACGATCAGGCCTTTTTCCATCACAGCTACACGGTCGCAAATAGCTCGAATGACCTGCATTTCGTGAGTGATAAGCAGAATCGTGATGCCCAGCTTGCGATTAATATCTAGCAGCAGAGCAAGAATAGCATTCGTTGTTTGGGGATCAAGTGCAGAGGTTGCTTCATCACAGAGCAAAATGTCTGGATGATTGGCCAAAGCTCTGGCAATGCCTACACGCTGTTTCTGACCGCCGGAAAGCTGGTTCGGATATTTATGGGCATGCTCCTGCAGACCAACGAGATCCAGCAGCTCCTGAACGCGTGCTTGGAGCTTTGCTTGTCCGATCCCTGATAATTTCAATGGGAAAGCAATATTTTCAGCCACAGTAGAGGAGGAGAGGAGATTAAAATGCTGGAAGATCATTCCGATCTTGCGCCGCTTCGTCTGCAGCTGCCGAGCATCCAAGCGGGTCATTTCTTCACCATCAATCTGAATGGTTCCAGAGGAGGGGCGTTCCAGCAAATTCACACAGCGGAGCAGCGTACTCTTCCCTGCACCGGAATGTCCGATAATTCCGAAGATTTCGCCACGCTTAATATGTAAATGGATTTTCTGTATGGCCGGTAGACGTCCCGGCATGTCCTCATATACTTTTTGCAAATTTTCGATATGAATCAGGATGAATACCTCCAATGCCGTATCTAATGGGTGATTGTATATTTTAACCAACGGTTAATTATTTTATAAGAAAAGTCCAGTCATAGCAACGACCAGAATGTGGGAAATGTGAATGCCACTTAGCATTGACGCCTGTTTTGTTTGCATATAAACTGAGGTTAAACGTTTCAATTATTGCAAATAGGGGATGACACATGTGACGAATTTACAGCAACGCCAAGTTGAAATCATAACGAAAATTGCCGCAAAGGCTTATCAGCAGCCTCTTTTGAATAGTGGGTTCCTGTTTCAGCAAGATGTCCGAGACAATTTCTATTACGCTTCCTATTTATTTGCGGCTTCCCAGGATCAGACAATTCCTTTTGAGGGAGATCGCGAACAAGCAAAAAGCAAAGCGGAAGGTGTTCTGCTCCTGCTTCTGGAGCTTCAGGATCAGCAGCCGGAGAGTGCAACCTATGGACATTGGCCGCTTAATCTCTTCCCTTCACCAAAAGAAGCTTCCAAAAATACGCTGCCTGTAGAGTTAATGGGAAGTTTGATGGTCATCTTCTATCAGCGCTACGCTCATGAAATGAGTTCATCGCTGCGGAGTTCTTTTGACACGACCTTTAATCATATCTATCAAAGTAATTTTTATCGCAAGCCGCTGACTGCTTATAATCATCATGAAGCGAAGTACACTGCTGCCAAACTTATTTTTGGACAGCTGTATGAAGATAAAGCCTTGTTGGAAGATGGCTTTCAGTCCTTGCGCAGCACGCTCGAGCGCATCAAAGCAGTTGGGATGGTGGAGTACAGCGCACTTCCTTGGTTTTGGCACTGGGTGCAGGCTTTTACTTGTGCGTGGGAGCTTATGAAGGATGAAGCGATTCAAACAACGTTGGCTGAAATGCTGGATTATTTGTGGAACGTTCGCGCCACGTATTATTTGGGTGGGGCATGGGCAGGTGCCCATTCACGCATTTGGCCGCATGACATGCCCAAGGATACGAATGTCCTGCATGATTATGTACAATTCGGCGATTTCTCTTTGCCGGATCATATGCCTCGTACGGAATATGCGGGATTTCTGACTTATGAAGCTTCCGAGGCAATTAAGGCTAAAGCCTTAAACCGCTTAGTTCCAACTGAAGTCACACGTCAGGTGCCCAAACAAGTCGGGCAGGGGCTTCATGAAGATGATGTTCTGCACTCCTATCTTTATCTCACAGAGAGCTTTGCCGTAGGTGGAATGTATGAGCGTATTGCCGAATTTGACAATGAACAGCATCGTTGGGATGTCTGTTTACCGCTTAGTGCAACACCGGGGATCAATCATGCTTATTTTTTCCATCCTGGAAACAAATTTGGTGAAGGAGATCTGCGCCACCAAAGCGAATATGTGGAAGTGCTTTTTCATCGCAACGTCATAATGGCTTCTTATCAAATTCCTGAAGATCAGTCTAATCAAATCATTGGCTGTCTGCCTGTAGGCGAGTGGGTAGAGGAAACGAGCGGTTTGTTCGGTTTATGTGGTCAGGTTTATATGGCCGTACATATGGATCAGCCTTTCCAAAGAGAGGTTGGGCAGGATCGCAACGTCGTTACTAGCAAAGGAAACAAGAACGCCATTGTTATCGAATGCATGGATAAGCTTACAGCGCAGGCCAAGGGAATTGTCAATCTTCAGCAATTTGCAAGCCGCATGAACACCAAACAACCCGACTACCAGACATCTAAAGAAGCATTTAACCTTACATATACGAATATGAGCGAGGAAATTTTGGTGTTAAGATGTGGTCCAGATAGGGAGATTACAAGATTAGTCAATGATCAACCCGTTGATTTAACTACCTACACGGTCGCATAAACAAAATAGAAAAGAGGAAGAGAAATGCCATTAGTTGACATGCCCTTAGAAAGCCTGCTCAAGTATGAAGGCCGAAACCCCCGTCCTGCCGACTTTGATGCTTATTGGGAACGGGCTATCGCAGAAATGAAGGCGATTGATCCGCAAATTGAGCTTCGCCCAAGTGAGTTTCAGGTTCCTTATGCAGAGTGCTTTGACCTCTATTTCACAGGTGTGAAAGGCGCACGCATTTATGCCAAATATGTCCGTCCGAAACATGCAACCTCGCCTCATCCGGCAATTGTTCAGTTCCATGGCTATTCCGGAAATTCAGGCGATTGGTCGGACAAAATTCAATATGCAGCCTTAGGTTTCTCCTTCTTCTCGCTGGATTGCCGCGGTCAAGGCGGTTTATCGGAAGATACAGGCGGGGTGAAAGGGACAACGCTGCGTGGTCATATCATTCGCGGGATTGATGATCATCCAGATCAACTGTTGTACCGAGATATTTTCTTGGATACAGCGCAGCTGGCGGGAATTGCCATGAGCATGCCGGAGGTTGATCCTGAACGTGTAGGCGCAATGGGTGGCTCACAAGGCGGCGCTCTGACGATTGCTTGTGCTGCTCTTGAGCCGCGCATCAAACGATTAGCGCCGGTTTATCCGTTCCTTAGCGATTACAAACGCGTTTGGGAAATGGATTTGGCGAAAGATGCTTATCAGGAGCTGAAGGATTACTTCCGCCGTCATGATCCGCAGCACAAACGTCAAGAGGAAGTATTTACACAGCTGGGTTATATTGATATTCAATATTTGGCTGATCGTATTCAAGGGGAAGTCCTGATGGCAGTTGGTTTAGCGGATACGGTTTGTCCGCCTTCCACACAATTTGCGGCATACAACAAAATTAAGTCCAAGAAATCGTATGAAATATACCCAGACTTCGGTCATGAAGGCTTGCCTGGATTCAGTGATATGACCATTCAATTTATGTTAGGGTTATAAAATAGTCCAAAAGCAGTTGTCCCAAGTTTTTAGTTTCTTATCGAAACGCCTCCATCCACACTGGCACAGTGGTTTTGGAGGCGTTTTTGCATGTTGTTTGGAAGACAGTTGGCCGCAGGTTGTACCAGTCTTTCTGTTGATACACACCTTCATGGTGGGGTGGCATGAGTTGGTTGTGTTGGCTTGAGTCGCTTGAATTTGCTTCATGTTGGCAGATTGGCCTCAGACGCGTGCATACCTTTCGCATAATTCCTGCGATTATGCATCTTTTTCGTCGTGGGAATAAGCAAAATAGTGAAAAGCCTGCAAACATGCATCCTTTCGAGACTTTTTTTCGATTTCTGAATGGAAAAGCTTATAAAGCCTGCATAATCGCAGGCATTCTCTATTTTCACGCGATTTGATCGAAAATGCCTGCACATATGCAGGTTTTCAAAATAGGTGAGGCCCGGACGTCGCCTATAAGTCAGCGTATTCGCTAACGCTGGTTTTGGCTCAGCTCCCCACCGTCTACTTTGTCACAAATAGTAGTCCCAAAGGTCTCTCATTCTATTGAAATGCGAGCATCTCTTCAACTTTACGTCAAATTTTCGGCGGCATGTTGCTGCTGTCTGTATTCTCTTGGCGTGACACCGGTCAGCTTTTTGAAAAGCTTATTGAAGAACTTCATATCCTGATAGCCTACATTTACTGCGATATCGCTGATTTTGTGATCCGTTGCGCGGAGCTGTCGGCAGCAGGCTTCGATTCTGGCTTGTTGAACGTAGGCCATGAAGGACATGCCCGTGTGCTTTTTAAGCTGGCGATGCAGCTGACGTTCGCTGATCGATAGCCGTGCCGCAGCCTCCGTCAGTGAAAGGAGCTGACTGCAATTGCTGCGGATATGAGCGAGCAAGCGATCCAAATCCTGAAGCTTGACCTCCGCCACCTGTGGCGTAAGATCCGCTTGTGATCGGTACATATAGACGAGGAGCTGTGCGACGCAGGTCTGGAAAATGGTCATAAAGCCGCTGCGATGAGCGTTATATTCAAAATGCAGCCGTTCGAACAAAGGCTGAAACTCACCATTTCCTTCTTTGAAGGAAAGCCAAGTCGATTGCTCAATGGCTTGGGTAAAATAAGCGTTGAAGTCTTCCGTACTGCCATTAGCGTGGTTCACCAGCAATTGATGCATCCAGTCGGAAGTACAGAGACAATTGTAGACGACCAAGGGCTTGGTGTGAGCGGTTGATGCTGGTCGGAACACATGAGAAACACCAACCGGGAGGAAAAAGAGGTCTCCTTTGGAGACGGCTAGCGATGTATTTTCAATATAGTGAGCACCGCTTCCTTCAGCAACATAGCTGATTTCAATAAAATCATGCGTATGCTGAAGCATATGAAAGGACTCGTTGACCCGATTGACATAGAAAGGCAGATCCGGCAGAAAAAATTGATCGCCCATCGTTTCAAGAATGCTTCGTTTAATGGTCATACCAATTCACCCTCGTTATGTCAATTTTGACCCTAATGAATGTCGGAAATAACCCTAAAAATGAGTACGCTAACATCATAAAATAAGGGCATGGAAGAAACAATCATTATTTTAGCGGAGGCAGAAATATGGAACATGCGGTAATCAATTGGCAAGCACAGTGGATCTGGGGGGAAGGCGAGGAAAGTCCGCGAAATACGTGGAGATGCTTCCGCCGAACATTTGAAGTACCGGCAGAGGGCTGGGGAGCAGCGAAGCTGTCGCTAACTGCCGATTCACGCTATGTGTTAATCGTCAATGGCACACAAGTGGGAAGAGGTCCTGTTCGTTCTTGGCCATTCGAGCTCGCGTACGATACGTACGATATTGAGCATCTCTTGTACAAAGGACGAACGAATACGATTGCGGTTATGGTCATTCATTTTGGTGTATCCAACTTCTACTATCTGCGAGGTCGGGGTGGATTAGTTGTCCAAGTTGAGAGCGACTGCAGCGGGCAATCTAAGGTTGAATTAGTTACAGATGAGAAATGGAAAACTTCCTTGCATCTTGGTTATGACAGCAGATCAGGACGGATGGCTTGCCAGCAAGGCTTTGCGGAGCGAATGGATGCCAGAGCGTGGCCGACAGCGTGGCATTCGGACAATTTCGATGAGAGCGCATGGCCGGCAGCAGTGTTGATCGGACCCGTTGGAACTCAGCCGTGGAGCAAGCTTATTCCGAGAGATATTCCTTTTTTGACGGAGGAACTTGTATGGCCAGTGCGCATTGAATCTCTTCATCAAGTAAAGCCGGTGGCGTGGACAGCATCCATTGATATTCGCAACCAATTAGTTCCTGACAGTGTTAATCATGCGAATCCCGTCGGTTATGTGGGTTATATGGCTGCGGTCATTCGCACGAGAGAAGCGGCCAAAGCTTCTATAGGCTTAATGGAAGCTGGGCGCGTAAAAGCATGCTATGTCAATGGAGAATGGCTGTCTGAGGATCGGTACTCGGGCGTTTTGCCAGAAAGATATGCAGAAATTGACTTAAAGGCCGGAGATAATTTCCTTCTGATGGAAACAACGGGCGTAGATCATGGCAGAGCTTTGCAGTTGGGTATTGATTGTGAAATTCCGTTTGAACTGATTTCTCCGCTTGGAGAGGCGGGTGCTGCGGACTCTTCATTCATCTCTATCGGTCCTTTTGCCAGCTGTGAAGTAATTGACCACTTGGACACCCATGAAGCCTTGCATGCTTATCAAGGGTTTAATTCGTTTGCTTCGGGAGAGGGATTGAAGGAGGAGCTGGATGAGGAGGCTTTTCCTGCTTATAGCACTTATTTGGCGATTCGGACGATTGCCAGTTCTGCGGAGCTGAGTCCGTTTAGGGAATGGATTCGACCTTTTCCGCTCGAATTGGTTAGCAGGGATTCTATTTTTGCCTTGAGCATTTGGAAAAAAGAGAGCCAGTCCCAAGCGATTCCTTACAGCTTGCAGCAAGCGGTTATCCCAAGTGGAACACCGGCGATTGTGCCTGCTTATGAAGGTGCGGATACGGAGTTTATTATTGATTTTGGCCGAGAACTGTCAGGTTATATTCAGTTTGAAGTGGATGCCTCCGAAGGAAGCATTCTTGATTTCTATGGCTTCGAATATATGCGTGACGGCTGGCGTCAGGATACATTTCATTTGGATAATACCTTGTGTTACACGTGCTCGGAGGGGCGCCAATCCTATACGTCTTTCGTGCGCAGAGGTTTTCGTTATTTGATGGTTACAGCCCGAAATGCGGGAAGACCGATTAAGTTATATGGCGTCCAGCTGCTGCAAAGCAATTATCCAGTTGCAGAGGTAGGGAAATTTCACTGCTCAGATGCGCTGTTGAACGACATTTGGCAGATCAGCAAACATACCACTCGGTTATGCATGGAGGACACTTTCGTAGATTGTCCTGCGTATGAGCAGGTTTTCTGGGTTGGCGACAGCCGGAACGAGGCGTTGGTGAACTATTACGTATTCGGCGCGACCGAAATTGTTGAGCGCTGTCTGCGATTGGTGCCAGGCTCGCGGACACAAACTCCCCTCTACGTCGATCAGGTGCCAAGTGGTTGGAGCAGCGTGATTCCGAATTGGACCTTCTTCTGGGCGTTGGCGTGCTGTGAATATTTTGCACATACTGGAGACGAACAGTTTGCTCGTGACATGTGGCCGCATATTCGCTTTACTTTGGAGCATTTTGAGCAAAAGCTGGATGAACGCGGCTTATTGTTTATCAAAGGCTGGAATTTACTGGACTGGGCGCCGATTGATCAACCGAATCATGGCGTGGTTACCCATCAAAATATGATTTTGGTCAAAACACTTCGGAGCGCTGCTGAGCTGGCAAAAGTGGTAGGAGAAGCCGGGGACGCAGCTGCGTATGAAGGAAAAGCGCTTCAGCTTAGTCAGGCGATTAACGCCCATCTCTGGAGCGAGGAACGAGGGGCTTACTTGGATTGCATTCATGCAAATGGACGCAAATCGGATGTGTTTAGCATGCAGACGCAGGTCATCGCGTATTTGTGCGGAATTGCTGAGGGAGAGCGTGGCGAACAAATGAAGACGTATTTATTTGCTCCGCCTGTCGACTTTGTCCAAATCGGCAGTCCGTTCATGTCCTTCTTCTATTATGAGGCTTTGGCCCAAATAGGCAGTTCCGGTGTTGAGCGGATCATCACGGATATGCGTTATCATTTTGGGCAAATGATCGACTACGACGCGACCACCTGCTGGGAAATGTATCCGAATTTCGCGGAAAATCGTGCGAATCCAGACATGCTCACGCGCAGTCACTGTCACGCGTGGTCGGCTGCGCCAGCTTATTTCCTTGGCGCGAATGTGCTTGGCGTAACCGCCGCCGACAAAGGATGGCGGAAGGTTGTTGTGGCTCCGCAGCCCGCGGACTTGCAGTGGGCAAGGGGTACGGTGCCGCTGCCGCGCGAGGGCCGCATCGATGTCGCCTGGCGACTCGAGGAGGACGGGCGTGTTATGCGGCTGCAGGTTTGGGCGCCGCGCAGCGTGGAGGTGGAGATCCGCATCCCGGACGGTATGGACGGGATCGTGGAGCGCCACGAGGTTTGAAACGGAAGACGCCGACAGGATTTTGTCGGCGTCTTTGTTGACATATAAATGCATGGAAAGCAGGCGGATTTCATTGGATTAATTCCAATGCAAGTTAGTTTGATGAGCTTGAAGGACGATTTCACTGGATAAACTCCAATGCAAATTCTAAAAAGCAGCCATTTTGAGGTTTAATGGAGATTTTGATTGGCTTATTTCCAGTGCAAGCTTGCAATAAACTCTATGATGGCTGGTTTCATTGGACAATTTCCAATGAGGAGAATAAATGGTTAACCGACGTCTGAGCTCCAAATGAGGATACAGATCAACTCTAACGGGAGGAAGACTATGCAGCAATAGCAAAGACGGGGAGCTGCACGATCTGCCGTCCTGCTGCTAAATCTGTTGTATCTCCTTGTGGAGCACAATAGATGATTTAGCTGTAAGCAGCTAGTTGAGGGAAAGAGATCACCGGGCCCAAAGCGCAAAAATCGGCTGTGAGCGCCAAAGAACAAATTGGCTTTCCGTCGTGAAATGCGCAGCGTCTCAGACTCTCTTTGTTACTAAAAGCCTGCGATAGTGCAGGAATTTGAGAGGAAATCGAGTGAATAAAGGTAAAGCCTGCGATTGTGCAGGAATTATATGGTTTTGCTTCTAAAATCCAAGGAATTAACAAAAAAGCCTGCATAATCGCAGGAATTTAAGAAAAAAACACGATTTCAATGATAAAAAGATGCACAATTGCAGGCTTTCAAGAAGTGCATCCGAATCCTGCCAATTCCCTTCACTTAGGCATGATTCTTCCGATACACTCGTTCGGGCCTGCCGACTACGCCGTAAGAGAGATCGGCGTACAGATCGCCGGAACTGACTAGATGCTCCAGATACCTGCGTCCGGTGGAGCGGCTGACGCCGATTTCTTTGGCGATTTGATCCGCGGTCAAACCGTTCTCAGCGGCTGAAATCGCATGAACGATTTTGACCAGTGTGAGTTTATCAATGCCTTTGGGCAGGAAGGAGGTGTCTGAGCCGGAGTCTTTCTTTGGCGCCCCCAACCATAATCGATCAACATCGCTTTGGTTAATCATGCCGCTTTCTTTCATTCGGAGTAATTCTCGATGAAAATTCAGATAGCGCAGCAGCGTTTCCTGCAGCCGGTTAAATACGAGCGGCTTCATAATATAATCGAACGCTCCGCTGCGAATCGCTTCGCGAATGGCATCTATTTCTTTGGCAGCTGTAATCATAATGACATCGGTTTCCCGGTAATGCTGTCTGATAAAGGAGAGCATCTCTAGACCGGAGGCGCCCGGTAAATAAACATCGAGCAGAACAAGATGCGGGGTCAGAATTTCCAACTGCTCTTTGGCTTGCAAGGCATCGGTGGCGATGCCAACGACACGAAAGCCATCTACTTTTTCAACGAATCGCCTGTTGATTTCGGCAATTTTCACGTCGTCTTCGACGATTAATACTTCAACGCTCGGATTGCGGTTTTCCATGCAGCTGACTCCTTTCTGTGAAATCGTTCATCTTGGGAATCGCAACCGTGAAGATGGTGCCGCCAGCAGGATTTCGGTGAAAAGTGATATACCCATTCAGCTTCCCGACAGCATGCTGGACTAAGGCAAGTCCGATACCGCGATGCTCCCCTTTTTTGGTTGAGAATCCTTTCTCAAATACAGCCATACCTATTTCCTCCGGGATTCCAATACCGCGATCTTCACATTCAATGATGAGGTCTTCACCCAGATCGGTAAGAAACAATTTCACCAATCGCTCAGTTTGATCATCCCGGGCAAGGACAGCATCCATAGCGTTATCAATGAGATTCCCGATAATGGTGACAAGCAGATTGCGATCTATTCGAGCCGGGATATCGCGGAACGAGCTTTCGTGATCAATCTCGAAGGTAAGCTTTAATTCTTGGGCATGATTAAATTTGCCAATGAGCAGCCCGCCAATCATCGGATCAGGGATTTCCCGCATGATGAACTGCACCCAGTTCTGATGAACATCGGCTTCTTTGGAAATAAGCTCGACAGCTTCTTGGTACGATTCCAATTGGATAAGCCCCGAAATGACATACAGCTTATTGGAGAACTCATGCGTTTGTGCGCGGAGCGCTTCCGCAAAGCGTTTGACTTGGGACAATTCCTCCGCCAAACGGTACAGCTCTGATTTGCTGCGAAAGCTGGAAACGGCTCCGATGACAGCGGATTTGCGCTCCATAATCGGTACTCGGTTCACAATGACCTCATGATCGCCTATCATCATTTCATGGTCGAATTCCGCCTTGCCTGTCCGAACAACTTCATACAATCGGGTATTTGGGATCACATCTTCCACTTGTCTTCCTGTAATCTTAGCCGTAGCAGGCAATTCCAACAACTGAAGGGCATAGCGGTTTGCCATTGTAATCATGCCATCCTGATTGACGGCAATGATACCCTCGCGAATGGACTCTAGGATAGCTTTCTTTTCTGTATATAACGCACCGATTTCCTTCGGCTCCAAGCCATGAATGGAACGCCGGACGTTGCGCGCGATGAGAACAGAACCGACAAGCCCGACGACAAGCACGATCATAGAAATCAATTCAATTCGTGTTTGGTAAGCATCAGTAATTACTTCAATATCCTCTGTTAAAAAGCCAACGGACACGATACCGATCACTTGACCATCGTCATCAACTACCGGCGCTTTGCCGCGAAGTGAAGGACCTAGCGATCCAATGGCTTTTGAAATAATGGACTTCCCTTCAAGGACGGGGCCGTTATCTCCGCCGACCATTTCTTTCCCGATGCGATCCAGTAAAGGGTGGGAATACCGAATCCCGTCGCGATTCCCGACAACGATATATTCGGCATCAATTTTCTCGCGTGCCGCTTCGGCGATGGGTTGAATAACAGATGAGGGGTCTTTGAGCTGGAAGGCGTCGCGGATGTCGGGCATACTGGCCACCGTCTCAGCGACTTTCAAAGCGCGAGTACCAATCTGATCTTCAAGCGCAGAGGTCATAATGTAATAGAAAATGCCGCCTAAACTTAAGACGATGAAGACGAGCAGTGAGCAAATAATCAAAATTAGTTTGGTTTGCAGCTTCATGACTGGAATAGGCCCCCCGTTTCAGCTTGTATTGTATCATAAAGCGCTATCATTTTGAGGGAAAACGCCTCTCCGCTCCCGTGAACAATATGAACAAAATGCCCAAAACGAAGTTATTATAACTAATCATGTTAAACTTCTCTAAATTTTATTCAGATGTTATTCTGAAAGCGCTTCAAAGAAAGCGTATACATGAACGACACCAAACATATGGAGGGGTTTCATTTGATAAAAAATGTGGCAGCAGCTTCTTGGAAAGTAACAACGATCGGCGTATTGGCCTTATCCATGGCAGCCTGTGGCAATGGTGCAGCCAAACCGACAGAAGGAGCGGTGGACAAAGGTAAAGAAACGGCGGCACCTGTACAAGCAGCATCCAAATACCCTGAAAAGGCGCTAAGCATTATCGCTCCGTCTGGTGCTGGCGGCGGTTGGGATATGACGGCTCGTACGATTGCAAAAGTATTGACGGAGACCAAAGCCATGGATAAACCGATTTCGGTTGAAAATAAACCGGGCGGCGGCGGGGCCGTGTTCATGGCCGAATATGCGACCAAAGATGTGAAGGACAATTATAAATTGTTCGTCAGCTCTCCGCCTATTCTCATTAACCATTTGAAAAAAGAAGGCAACACCCCTTATGGATACGCGGATACAACGCCGCTCGCCCAATTGACCAAAGATTACGGGGCCATAGCGGTAGCAGCCAATTCCAAATATAAAGATTTGAAATCACTGCTTACTGATATGAAAAATGACCCTACGAAATTGACGGTAGCGGGCGGATCCGCTCCTGGCTCGATGGATCATCTGGTATCTATTCTGCCTGCTTTTAAATACGGTATCGACCCGAAAAAGGTGAAATATGTCTCCTATGATGGCGGTGGAGAAGCGGTAACTGCACTGCTCGGCGGCAATGCGGATGTTCTCGGAACAGATGCGTCTTCTCTGGACCAATATGTCAAAGCCGGCAAAATCAGAATTCTGGCGGTTGCGTCTCCTCAGCGGCTCGGTGGCAATATGAAGGATATTCCGACGATGAAAGAGCAGGGGGTCGATGCGGAGTTCCTCATCTGGCGCGGGTTCTTCGGACCTAAGAATATGGATGCTGGGGCGAAGAAATTCTGGGAGGATACGATTAAGAAAATGGTTGACTCTGACGTGTGGAAAAAAGAAATGACAGCGAACAATTGGGAAACCGATTATAAAAAAGCAGATGATTTCAAAGCTTTTCTTGCACAGCAAGAAACACAATTAAAAGATATGCTGACTGCGTTAGGAATGCAGAAATAAGAGGACCCCAGGATGGCGGGAGGTTGAATAAAACAGATGA
Organism: Paenibacillus ferrarius; assembly: GCF_002027705.1. Taxonomy (GTDB): domain Bacteria; phylum Bacillota; class Bacilli; order Paenibacillales; family NBRC-103111; genus Paenibacillus_E; species Paenibacillus_E ferrarius. The sequence continues at coordinate 51,488 of NZ_MBTG01000003.1, forward strand.
ATACTTTGTTTGATCGATATGCGGGCATCGTTTTTTTGGCCATCGGTACGGCATTTGTAATCGGCAGCAAAAGCATTTCCACAAGTGCATACGGCAGTAATGTAGGAGCAAATATTTTCCCGATGATCTTGGGCGCTTTCTTGGCCTTAATGAGTCTGCGGCTCATCTATGATACTTTCCGTCGGCAAAAAGCCGAGAAATACAAAGAAAATTTGGATTATAAACGATTTGGCATCATTTTTACGGCGGCAGTCCTCTATGCGCTATTTCTTGAAGATATCGGTTTTGTCATTTCAACGTTTTTGTTTTTAATGATTGGATTTCAAACGATGCAAAAAGGCAAGGTCTGGGTATCTCTTTTGATTTCGGCCGTATTTTCCTGTGGTGTTTATTATATGTATGTGGATTTGCTGGACGGCTCGCTGCCCGGGTTTCCAAGCTGGCTAGGCTTCTAAGATATGTCTGACGCAGCTTTAGTTTGCCTAAGCAAACTCTAAGGAGGTTATTGAAATGAGCACGATTGATTATGTGCTTCATGGCTTGGGTACTGCAATGCAGTGGCACAATGTCGTGTTTGTTTTCCTAGGTGTATTAATCGGTACAGTGGTAGGTGTTCTGCCTGGGATTGGACCTATGAGCGGTGTAGCTCTATTAATCCCGATTACAGCGACTATGACCGCAGGTTTAGGTCCAGAGGAAGCTGCGACTAGCTCGATTATTTTGCTGGCAGGCGTTTATTATGGTGCCATGTATGGCGGCTCAACGACGTCAATTCTGCTGAATACGCCAGGCGAGTCATCATCTGTCGTGACAACTTTAGATGGATATCAGATGGCTAAGCAAGGCAGAGCGGGCGCTGCTCTGGCGATTTCGGCGATCGGCTCTTTTGCGGCCGGGATTATTTCCTTAATTGGTCTTATCTTCCTAGCGCGTCCGTTGTCGGCTGTTGCGATCAAGTTTGGGCCTGCCGAATATTTCTCCTTGATGGTTCTCGGCTTGCTCGCTATCAGCGGGCTTGCCGGGAAATCCATGGTCAAAGCGCTAATGATGACAGCCTTTGGACTGCTGCTCGCTACAATCGGCATTGATAATGTTTCCGGCGTGGAGCGTTTCACCTTCAATATCCCCGAGCTTTATCAGGGCTTGGAATTTCTGACGGTAGCTGTAGGTACTTTTGCTGTCGGCGAAGTGTTCAAGACGATATTGCAGCGTGAAGGCAACGATGGCGAGTTGGCCAAAATCAATCGGATTATGCCAACGAAGCAGGATATGAAAGATAGTGCGGCGCCGATTGCGCGCGGCTCGGTGCTTGGATTTTTCATCGGGCTCCTGCCTGGCGCAGGTGCGATCCTTGCTTCCTTTTTCGCCTATATCGTGGAAAAGAAAATCAGCAAAAATCCCGAGAAGTTCGGGAAAGGAGCCATCGAAGGCGTAGCGTCACCGGAAGCGGCGAATAATGCAGCATCAGGGGGAGCGATGATCCCGCTGTTGACGTTAGGCATTCCTTCGTCAGGAACGACCGCTATCTTAATGGGCGCTTTCATTATGTACAATGTGCAGCCAGGCCCTTTGCTGTTCCAAGATCACCCGCAGCTTGCTTGGGGTGTTATCGCCAGTATGTTCGTGGGCAACTTGATGCTGCTCATTCTGAATATGCCGCTTGTCAAAGTGTTCGCCAAAGTAATCGAAACGCCAACGAAGTATTTGATTCCGTTAATTATCGTATTTTCCGTCTTTGGTGTTTACGCTGTTCAATACTCCACCTTTGATTTGCTTTTAATCATGGGCTGCGGTCTTGTTGGTTACTTTTTATCGAAAAATGACTACCCGTTGGCGCCACTGGTGCTGGGGCTTATTCTTGGACCGATGCTGGAAAACAACATGCGCAGAGCATTAACGATTTCCAATGGCGATTTCATGATTTTCTTGCAAAAGCCGGTCTCACTCGCTTTCTTAATTATCGGATTCCTCTGGCTGACAATCCCCTTATTCCTTAAGTGGAAAGGCAAAAATGTGTTGGTAAATGAAGAAGCATAAGCTGGATACGTGCCTCTATGCCGCTGGGTGGAGTTCTCTTAGTAAAATCGAAGGAATGAGGAATTTGGCATGAAGGATTCGCTTGGAGGTAAAAGTATTATTTTGCGATTGGAGCTGCAAACCGAAATGATTCATTTCGGGCAGTTGATAACGGTCATCACGGAAAATGGGGGAGATGTCATTGCCATTGACGTCATCCAGACCGGTCCGAATTGGACGGTTCGCGATATTACGGTTTCCGCGTTGGAGCAGGCTCAATTGGAGGCGGTCACGGGTGCGATGAAGGAATTGCCGGGCGTACGGCTTGTTCATGTATCCGATCGCACCTTCCTGCTCCATTTGGGCGGCAAGATTGAGATGAAGCCCAAAGTGCCGATCCAGAATCGGGACGATCTGTCCCGTGTGTATACGCCTGATGTGGCAAGAGTTTGCCTGGCGATTCATGATAAACAAGAAAATGCGTACAAGCTTACCATCAAACGCAACACGGTTGCAGTTGTTTCGGATGGCAGCGCAGTGCTGGGGCTTGGCAATATTGGCCCTTATGCGGCAATGCCGGTTATGGAAGGCAAAGCGATGCTGTTCAAGCAGCTGGCCGATGTCGATGCCTTTCCTATATGTCTGAATACGCAAAGTACGGAAGAAATTATCACGACCATCAAGCATCTTGCCCCTGCTTTTGGCGGTATCAATTTAGAGGATATCTCTTCACCGCGTTGTTTTGAAATCGAGGAGAGGCTGCGCAGCGAGCTGGATATTCCGGTGTTCCACGATGATCAGCATGGAACGGCTGTTGTTCTCTATGCGGGATTGATCAATGCGCTCAAAGTTGTCGGGAAGCGGATTGATGAAGTGAAGGTTGTCATCTGCGGAATAGGGGCGGCAGGAGTGGCCTGCTCCAAAATTTTGTTAGCGGCAGGTGTTAAGGAGTTAATTGGCGTAGATCGGGAAGGGGCATTGGTTAGCAGCGGCGCTTACACGAACCCGATGTGGAACTGGTATGCACAGCAAACAAACCCGAATCAGTTAACGGGTTGCTTGTCTGATGTTTTGGAAGGGGCCGATGTGTTTATCGGACTGTCAGCCGGGGGGATACTGAAGCGAAGCGATGTGGAAAGAATGGCTCCGCGTCCTGTCGTATTCGTCATGGCGAATCCGACGCCAGAGATACATCCCGATGAGATTGAAGATCTTGCAGGTGTTATCGCAACAGGGAGGTCCGATTTCCCCAATCAGATCAACAATGTTCTATGCTTCCCAGGGATTTTCCGAGCTGCCTTGGATTGTCAAGCCACGACGATTAATGAGGAAATGAAGCTCGCTGCTTCTGCGGCTATTGCCTCTGTTGTCGCACCGCAAGAATTGAATAAATTGTACATTATTCCGAGTGTTTTCAATCAAGAGGTTGTCAGACTTATCCGCAGAGCGGTCATTGAAGCTGCTATCCGCACTGGAGTAGCTCGCAGAATGCCGCGTGAATTCAGATTGGAGGGAACGCTTTGAGCGGCTTAGGTACAAGAACAATTGTAGAAATCAACCAAGCGGCGAATCAGTTCCAATCCAGCATCGTCCTCAAAGTGGGCAAACGGTTCATTGATGTCAAAAGCATTCTTGGCTTGAGCATTACGCTCTTGACCCATGAAGTGTACCGACTCGATATTCACGGACCTGATGAAGCTGAGGCTAAGCAAGCGATGAGTGATTTATTCAAGAAGCATGGTCTTGTACTTCAAGAAGACTAAGTTCTCATATCCTTTTCGTCTTGGAAATAAGCAATATGGTTATAAGCCTGCGAATATGCATCCTTTAGAGACAATCTTTCCATAACAGGGGGGAAAAGCTCAAAAAGCCTGCATAATCGCAGGCTTTCTCGATTTTCACGCGATTTGACCGAAAAATCCTGCATGTTCGCAGGTTTTCCAATTCATGGCTTTGGATCAGGCCGTTTAGGATGACTTCACTTTAAAATGAACAACGGCACTGTACAGCATTTTGCCGGCATTGGGATCAAACACGATGTTGTGTTGGATCGCATAAACGTCCAGCAGCAAGGCTTTGTTATTGTCAATTTGATCATTAATTTGCCGTTCGAGTGTTTTCAAATCGTACGCTTGAAAAAACTCAATTTTATTATCAATCCGATCCAGTATAAAATCCATGAAGGGAATCCTCCTTAAGCTATTATGTTAAGTTTAGATGGCTTCTCTATTATAACGTCAATATCTGATATAGGAAGTCATTCTGAATAGGCGTATACTGTAAAGGGATACATGGCAAACTTCCCCATCGGGAGGTGCAGTTGCCAGAGAACAATTATAGGAAGTGATGTCGTTTGAAATCTACACGGTTATTGGTTGATTTTTTCAAAGAGAAATGGCCGTTGTACGTCATTGCCGCATTGTCCATTTCAGTTGGCAACATCATTTATTCGTATTATCCAAAGCAGTTGGGCTTGTTCACAGATCAATTAAAGCAAGGTGGTTTGAGCAAGGACCTTATTGTCCATTACAGTGAACAGTTATTATTGATTGGCTTGTCGTTTGGTATTTTGGCCGGGATTGGTCAATATATGATTATGCGCAATGGCAGACGTTTCGAGTTTGTTACCAGGAATCGGCTGTTTGACCACTTTACGAAGCTGGGTGCGACTTTTTATTCGAAGAATGGCGTTGGCAAGCTGCTCAGTTACATGACGAACGATGTGACGGTCATCCGAGAATCGATCTCCATGGGAATCAATCAAGTGGTGAACTCCGCCATATTAATCATTGCGGTGATTATTACCATGTTGTTCAGCTCGGTCCCGTTATATTTAATTGCCATATGCATATTGCCTTTATTGCTCATTCCTGTGCTTACGGTTCGATTTCAGCCCGTTATCAAAAAGCGTTCCATGCAAGTCCAAGAGGCATTAGGCAAAATGACGGAGTCAGCCGAGGAGCAATTCGGCGGCATTCGGGTCGCGAAGAAATTCGCCGTAGAACCGATTATGATTCGCAGATTCAGCGATACGGTGGACCGGATTCGAGACAATCAGCTGAGATTGATTCGGCTCTCCTCTCTATTTGAAGCTTTGATTCCGTTTCTGGGTGCCATATCCTTGATTATTGCGATTGCTTTCGGAGGTTACTTAACCATCCACGGGGGCATCACCATTGGCAACTTCGTTGAATTAACGCTCTACATACGCATGATGGTAAATCCGCTGCAGCAGATTGGGCGTGTCATCAATGCGATGCAGCGTTCCCGAGCTTCCTTGGAGCGTATTAACGATTTGTTGGATTTGCAGTCAGAAGTTGTTGAGAAAGAGCTAGCCCAGGAATCGCATCTCGACCATGAAGGGATTCGTATCGAGCATTTATCCTTTGCCTATCCAGATGATGAAGATGAGGTATTGCATGACATCTCTTTAACAATCGAACCGGGTAAATCCATCGGTATAATCGGGAAAACAGGAAGCGGCAAATCGACGTTGGTCAAGCTGATGCTGCGCATTTACGACCCTCCGGAAGGAACGGTATGGATCGGGGAGACGGATATTCGCGATGTGACGCTGGAAAGCTTGCGCAACCAAATCGCCTATGTGCCGCAGGAAGGCTTCTTGTTTAGCACCACGATCAGGGATAACATCGCTTTTTATCAAAGAGAGTCACCTCTGGAGCAGGTTGAGTATGCGGCTAAGAAAGCGCAGATTCTCTCGAGTATTACGTCGTTCCCGGAGAAGTTTGAAACGAAGCTCGGCGAACGCGGCGTCACATTGTCCGGGGGGCAGCGTCAGCGAACAAGCTTAGCCCGAGGCATCATTAAGGATTCTCCTTTGATGATTTTGGATGATAGTGTCAGTGCCGTCGATTCGGTGACAGAGAAGCATATTATTGACACAATCCGCAAGGAACGATCCAATAAAACAACGATATGGATTGCTCATCGCATTTCAGCCTTGAAGCATACCGATGAAATTATTGTGCTTCATGAAGGCCGGATCGTGCAGCGGGGAACCCATGAGGAATTAATTGCCCAGGAAGGCCTATATGCGCAGCTGCATGCGATCCAGGAAGGAGGAAGCCACGATGACCTTGCCTAAGACTTCGCAGGACCGGCAATCCATGAAATCGTCTTTCCGATTCTTATCGGGATATGCCAAGCCGCATCGGTTCACCTTTGCCGCCGTCGTCTTCTGCGCTTTGCTGGGAATTGCCGCGGACTTGTTTCAGCCGTATTTAGTTAAAATTGCAATTGATGACAACTTGATGATTGGGAAAAATGACTATAATTCGCTTCTGCTTATTTGCTTGTTTTATGTCGGCCTCTCAGTGTGCAGTTTATTTTTCAGTTATTTGCAAAATAATTTACTTCAATTTGCCGGACAAAATATCGTTGCCAAAATCCGCAAGGATTTGTTTACGCATATTTTTAAACAGTCGATGTCCTATTATGACCGAACGCCAAGCGGAAGCTTAATTACACATGTGTCTAGCGATACAGAGACGCTGAATCAGTTTTTTACACAAGTGCTCCTCAGCTTGGTTCGCGACGGGATGACACTTATTTTCATCATTGTGCTGATGTATCATTTGGATCCGCAGCTGACATTGTACAGTATGATCGTGATTCCTATCATCGTGCTGATTGCGGTTAGCTTTCGGCGATATATGCGCAAAACATATCAGCTGTCGAGGACGCAATTATCCCAAATGGTTGCTTTTGCCGCTGAAAATTTATCAGGGATGCATCTGATTCAAGCGTTCCATCAAGAAAAAGAACAAAATAATCGCTTTATGGAACGCAATCACAGCTATTTCCGCGCGAATTTACGTGAAATTCGGACGAATGTTTGGTTCAATCGTTCTTTTGATATTTTAGGAAATATCTCAATTGCTTTTATTACGTGGGTCGGCGGTATGGCCGTTTTTGATAAAACGATTGAGTTCGGCGTGCTGTACGCCTTTATTACGTATATCCGGCAGTTTTTCCAGCCGATTAACAACATTACCCAGCAGTGGAACACGCTTCAATCGACTACCGTTTCTTTGAACCGAATCTGGCATGTTTTCTCCACACAACCGGAAGTGAAGGATAAAGATCAAGTGACATCCATCGCGGTCGCTGATTTGAAAGGCGATATCCGATTCAATCATGTGCATTTTGGTTATTTGAAGGATAGAACCATTATTGAGGATCTGGAGCTTCATGTTCAGCCAGGGGAGATGATTGGCATTGTGGGGACGACAGGTGCAGGGAAGAGCTCTCTGATCAGCCTGCTTTGCCGTTTCTATGATGTGCAGGAGGGAAGTATTGAGATCGATGGGACAGACATCCGCGATATTCCGCAGGCTGTTTTGCACCGGATGGTTGGACTTGTCCAGCAGGAACCTTATTTATATGCCGGCAGCATTCTGGATAACGTGCGGATGTTTGATGAAACGATTAGCCGGGAAGAGGTTATTGAAGCCTGCCGGTTAGTTGGGGCGGATACCCTCATCTCAAGGCTGAAGGATGGCTATGATTCGCGAATCTCGGAACGAGGGAGCGGGTTGTCTGCAGGAGAAAGGCAATTGATCTCCTTCGCCCGCATTATTGTGTTTAAGCCCAAAGTGTTGATTCTGGATGAGGCAACGGCGAACCTGGATTCCCAAACGGAGCAGTTGATTCAAACGGCTTTGCAAATCGTGGCAGAGGGACGAACGACGCTTGTTATCGCTCATCGCATCTCAACCATTTTGCATGCCAACCGCATCCTTGTGATGAGCCAAGGGCAAATTGTGGAAGAGGGAAATCATGCGGAATTAATCGCGCTGCATGGCTATTATGAACAATTGTACCTCCATTCGCAGGGGAATGTGGTTTCAGCGCCTACGATGTAGCAAGCTTCATCCTCCTTGGGTTAATGATCAGGTACTAGGAATAGATAGTACTTCTGCTGCTTCTTCATCTCCCTTACAATGAGAAGTAGATCGAGAGGAGGCATGCTATCATGAAATCCAAATTTGTAATGATTCAATTAGGGTATGTGTTGGGGGCAAGCAGCCTATTAACTGCCATCGTATATTTCTTCGCAGCGAATTGGGAGATGCTGAATCGGTGGGAGAAATTCATCCCCGTCTTCCTGCTTATCCTTGGGTTCTACGGGTTGTCGGTCTGGCTTTCTCGTCAAGCCGGCAGAACCTTTCTAAGCAAACTAAGCTTGTTTGCAAGTTGTGTGTCGTTCGGCGTTGGTGTTGCTCTTATCGGGCAGACCTATAATTCCCATGCGGATAGCTACAGCCTGTTCGCAGTCTGGTTTATACCGGCGTTGTTATTCGCGCTTCTAACCAGGTGGCAGCCGTTCTACGTTCTGGCTTATGTGTTATTTCATCTGGCTTATGGATTGTATTTCTTCCCAAAATGGGGTTCTGGCTCTGAGGTTGAGCTCATTCAGATCGCCATTTGGCTGGGATTAGTCTTCGTTAATAGCCTGATGTATGTGCTTACTGAACGGAGCATTATCGATTCGCCTTTTTTGAAATGGGTAACCTTTCAAGCCGCCATCGGAATCCTTTTATTTATTTCGATCTCGCAAATATTTGAGGAGTATGGCCTATGGATGAATTTGCCTCTTGTTGCGGCACTGGCCGCTGCGGTTGGTTATGCACATAAATCAAGAAACAGAACCTATCTGCTGTTTGCAGGACTGTGGGTATCGGCTGCGGTAACGGTGAAATACATTGAATTAGTTGTCGAGCAGTATAATGAATTGTTTTTCATCATTAGCCTCTTATTCATTATTGTTTTCATTGGTGCGAATGTGAAGTTCATGAACTATATTCGTGCTTGGAACCCAACTCCCATAACGGCAGACCAAGAGGAGCATCCAGTTAACGCGGACAGCAAGTCTGACGGTGAATTCACCAAATGGATTGTGCGTGTGCTCACGGTTTCCGTGATCATTATTGGCTCGCTCTTGGGCAGTTTAACCATCATTGGGATTATTACAGTCGTTATGGGGTTCGAAGATCCGGAATATATCCTCATGGGATATGGCTTGTTATCGGTTATTGCAATGATTGCCGTGAAGAAATTGAATTCATTGGTTCGTTATACGGTTCTGATTAGCGGGCTAATGCTCGGGGCTGGAACTGCCGTATTCACAGAAAATGTCTCCATGCTGCTAGTGTTTCTTGCTGTTGCCATCGCAGCTTTCATGATGATGTCTGGCCTTCTGCACCGCATCTTTTTCTTCTTGGCGGCAATTTGTCTGACCGCATTCGTGTTAGCGAATTGGCTGGACAGCGGCATTCTTGTCATGACAATACTGACAGGATTGCTTGCCTGTTTATTCGCAGCCGCTTTGGCAATCAAGAGTGACGGCATAAGAAAACCTATTCTGTACAGCAGCTTTCCTTCCTTTCTGTTCACCTTGTTTATTCTTACATTTATGACAGAAAAAGCTTGGTACTATATTTCCAATATTGTCTTCTTCCTTCTTGTTGTATTGGCGCTTGTCATCAGCAAGCAGCGGCAGATCAAATGGATGCATGCTTGGTCCATGGGCTTTTGGATCGCTTTTCTTTTGTACAAATATTACGATCTAGCCTGGAAGCTTCTGCATAAATCCGTTAGTTTCGCGATTATTGGAATAGTCATTGTAGCGTTCACGGTTTGGTACGAAAAAAGGCATCGTCTAGCAGCCACTGAACCTCAGGACATAGCTGCCAATGATCAAAGGAACCGCTGGATTATTGCACTTTTGGTGCTGCTGCAAGTTCTGGCGATGTCGCTGCAAATAGGGAAAAGCGAGTGGCTGCTCGCACATGGGCAGCTGGTTAAGCTGAAACTGGAACCGCTTGACCCGCGTTCCCTTATGCAAGGGGATTATGTTCGTCTGAGATATACGATTTCGGACACTGAAATATGGGAAACTATGGGAACAGATTCAGCGCAGGATAAGAAAATCACTGTCGTTCTGGCTCCAAATACAGCAACAGGCGTCTATGAATTCAGCCGAATTTATCATACTGGAGAAGCGCTGGCCTCCGGCGAGATTCGATTAAATGGCAAGAAAGACGGATACAATCATATCGCATATGGCATTGAGACGTATTTCGTTCCTGAGGGAACGGGCAGATCGTATGAGCGGGACGCGAAGTTTGCCGAGGTCAAGGTTTCCGCTGGCGGGGATGCGATTCTAGTGCGTCTGCTTAATCAGTGAAGTGTTGTTCAGTAAAGTGGATTGTGGTAAAATAACCCGATCTTTGTGAGCATAAGAAAGGGGTATTTGATCTTCATGTGGCTTTTATTTTCTGTACTTGCAGCCATGAGCTTTGGGCTGCGGGGGATTTTATATCATTGGACCAGTCAACAATCATTGAATCGAAACGTGCTGCTATGCGGCACCTTCTTCATGGGGGCGGTCATCAGCATCCTATGTGTCCTAATATTCAAGCAGGCTTGGACTTCGTCGGCATTGATCGGGGTACAGATGGGGCTCTTTTCATTCGGTGCCAATGCGAGTATGTTCAAAGGCTTTGCAGTCGGCAAAGCTTCGCTCGTTGCGATTCTCACTGGCTTACCCTCGGTCGTGGTGGTCGTGTTTGCTTATTTTCTCTGGAACGAACATCTTAATCTCATGCAATTTTTTGCTTTCGTTGTCATCGTTATTGGCATTTTGGTTGTGAGATATTCGAATGATATCACGCTGAATAATTTACAAGGCGCAGGCTGGGGAGTATTGGCTTTGCTCCTTTTTGCCGGCAATGATTTATCCAGTAAATGGACAACACTTGTGGGAGCGCCGCTTTTTCCAACCTTATTTTTCATGTTCACTACCGGGACTTGCTGCTTCGGACTATGGTGGCTGAAGGATCGCTTGCAAAACCCCGCAAAGACGCCTTCCTCAGCCAGATGGTCAGAGCGTCAAACTTTTCTTATTGGCATGGGGGTTGGCATTACGAATGTGGTGGGCATGATTCTGATCATTCATGGCTTTGCGCATGGAAAAACAGGGCTTGTTTCTGCGGTCGTCGCCCTCAACGTGCTGATCGTCCTGCTGTACACGCGATTTATACTGAAGGATAAATTCTCAAAGCTGGAGCAATCCGGATTAGCATTAGCACTTATTGGTATTCTTATGATGAAAATCGTTGCCTCTTGACAATTGGGATGCCTTGCAGTAATATTCAGTAAATTCTTAAATTGCATAACGAACATTAATGAACAGGACAGTAGTTCTTGTCGGACAGTCGCAGCGAGCCGGAAGTGGTGGGAACCGGTACGAATGTCAAGAACGAAGCGGGTCTGGGAAATGGTCTTCCGAAACAAGAAGTAGGGAGATCCGGCATAAGCCGTTATCGTAGGAGTGGTTAAATCAGCAGATTTAACACTTAGAGTGGTACCGCGGGAATGAACAGCTCTCGTCTCTTATTAGAGACGGGGGCTTTTTTGCATTAATAATGATATTGGGGAGGAAATTTCCATGATTCAGCAGCTTTTAATTAACGAAATCGACCTGCATGTCCAGGCTATACTCCAAGAGTCCGGCGTGGAACGTCCGTCCACACTGAAAATCTTGACCGAGCATCCAGCTCACCTCGAGCATGGTGACTACAGTTCGAATATCGCGATGCAGTTAGCCAAAATAGTGCGCAGAGCCCCTTTGCAAATCGCCCAAGACTTACAAGCGCGTATGGAGAAGAATGGACGTGTTCAAGGACTTTTCCGTAAGGTGGAAGCAGTGCAGCCGGGTTTTCTGAACTTTTATCTGGCATGGGATACATGGGCTCAAAGGGCGGAGCAAGCTGCTCAAAGCCTTGGCGGAATTGGCAAAAACACGAAGGTGTTGATTGAACATACGTCGATAAACCCGAATAAGGCCGCACACGTTGGTCATTTGAGAAATTCCTGTATCGGTGATTCGCTTTCTCGTATGCTTGCACATGCGGGTTACGAAGTTGAGGTTCATAACTATATTGATGATTTGGGCAATCAGTTGGCAGATACGGTAGTGGGTATTCTTCATACACGAACGGAAGAGAGCTTCGATCGCTTTGGCGATTTCTGCTGGGAAACGTATGCGAAGATCAATCAAGCTTACAAAAGCCAACCTGAGCTTGCGGAGCAGCGAGCTGTTGTCCTGCATGCTTTGGAAAGCGGAAAATCCAATCTGGCATGGATGGGAAACTTGGTAGCTGAACGTATTGTGCGCGAGCAATTGGAGGAAATGAAGCAATTCGGCATTCAGTACGATGTGCTGGTCTGGGAGAGCAGCATTGTCAACGCAGGGTTCTGGGATACGACTTTTGAACTGCTTAGTCAAACAGATATGTTCCACAAGGTGGCAGATGGAAAGCTGGCAGGCTGTTGGGTGCTCAAGAACCGAGAGGATGAGGCGGTCGCAGAGCTCGATAACGCAGAGCATCAAGGGGATAAAGTGCTTGTGCGTTCCAATGGGATTTTAACCTACACAGCGAAGGACATCGCTTATCATCTGTGGAAATTTGGACTGCTTTCCAATGATTTTGTCTACAAAAAATGGGGAGCCGGACTGTGGTCAACCTCATCTCAAGGCAGTAAGAAAAAGATCGGGCATGCCGATATGGTCATTAATGTCATTGATCATCGCCAGCAATATCCGCAAGAAATGGTAAAGCTAGCCTTGCAGGTGCTGGGTTATGAGGAAGCAGCCAGCCAGCTTAAGCATGTTAGCTATGGCGTCGTGTCTTTGAGTCCGGATACGGCAGCAGGTCTTGGTATTGCTATTTCGGATGGCAAAAGCTCCTATGCGATGTCTGGGCGTCAAGGTATCGGGATCAAAGTTGCCGATTTGCTTGATCATATGGAAAGTGTAATTGAAGCAAAGCGTTCGAAGAAAACGGGCATTTCCAGTCGTACAATTGCAGCGGCATCCATTCGTTATTATTTGCTGAAGTATCAGCTGCAGACGGAAGTGATTTTGGACTTGGAGCAGGCGACGGAAGTAACGGGGAATACGGGAGTTTATTTGCTCTATGCCTACAGCAGGGCGAATAGCATCTTGGATAAAGCGAAGAAGGATGCTCGCGTGTTGCATCTGGAGCCTGACTTCAATGTGAGTTTGCTGGAAGAGCAGGAGTACCCGCTGTTAAGGCATATTGCTTACTGGCCGGAGACTTTGGCCGCGGCTACTCAACAATTGGCGCCTAGCTTAATTTGTCATTATGCGTTTGAGCTGGCTGCTCTTTTCAACCACTTCTACAGCGCATGCCCGGTTCTGAAGGGCAGTGAGTCCAGCATTCGCCATCGTCTGTGGATTACCCAAATCTACAAACAAACGCTTCAGCAAGCACTTGAGTTGTTGGGGATGCCAACCCCAAATCGCCTATAGGGCGATGGTAATCACTACCGTTCACATCAGGCTAATCCAGTTTGATCTGTAAAAATACAACAATAGCTTTCTGATCTGATACAAATGCGGTACAATAAGAATATTCGTGCCAATATGAATGATTCAGGAGGCTTTTACCACAATGACAGAAAAAGATATCGAAACACAAGCGGAAGAAGTAAACGAACAAGATCAGGAACGCGAACAAGCCCAAATCATTATGACTTGGTTTCAACACATTCAAGAAGTAATGAAAGAGCAATTCCCTGAATATGAAGTGGATGGTCAAATCGGAAATAACCCGACTTATGGACCGATGTTTGCTTTTACGCTGAACAAAGATGAGAAGTCCACATCCTGCGGATTTTTCTTGAATGAAATTATGAGAAACTTCCAGACGAATCCGAATGCAGGGCTTTGGCTTTCATCTTTCTTTGTAGATTTGCTTAGAAGTCCTGACAACCATCCGCTGCCGAATCCTCCGCAGACAGAAGATGAAGCGAAGGATTTGCTGGATAAACATATTGTTCCTTACTGTGCTTCAACTGTACGCGAAGAGTTCCCGGATCAGAAGATCTATGTAGATCTGGAGCTTCATGAAGAGCATGGCCCTGTTCTTGAAGCAGGCTTCGTGGCCGTCCAGGATGGCAACAATACATGTGCGCTGCCTTTGCAATATTTAATGACGTTATATTTACTGAATCGCGATCCGGCTGAGCCGCTTATTCAAGCGATGTATCGTTTATATGAAGAAAATAATTTAGGTCAATAAAGATTATTAAACAAGGGCTGTCCAGAAGTAGATAAACCTACTCGAGGACAGCCCTTTCATTTTAAGCAGATTGTGCGGAAGAGAAAGCCAGCCGCTTCGTTATTTATTCAAGCTGCGGTAATCCTCATACGTTCGTATTATCGGAAGCGATGGGCTTGACGTGAGCTTTGCATATTTCATTGCATGTGAAGTATTAAACAGCACAACAGAGTCAGATGGCAGCAGCCAGCCGTTGTCACAGAGAGCAAGCAACCCTGCCCAAGCAGCCGAGCCTTCCGGCGATGCGGAGATGCCTTGCGAACCTAAAGTCTGCGTGGCTTCTGCTATTTGGCTCTTGGACAAGGCGAGGGCAGTTCCTCCGCTCTCTACAATAATAGAAAGAATCAGCGCTAAATCAGGCGGATTCGGCACTCTCATGCCTGTCGGACTGGCAATAGCATGAACGGCCGGAGTCATTGCAGCTTGATTTAACGCAGCCAAGCCATCCACGATGGGCTGACAGCCTTCTTCCTGCACACAGACGAACCTTGGCATAGGCCCGTCTATCCAGTGAAGTGCTTTCAACTCGTGGTAGGCTTTCCACATGCCAATAATGCCTGAACCGCCGCCAGTGGGATAAATAATGACGTCGGGGAACTTCCAGCCTAGCTGCTCGGCGAGCTCAAGTCCCATCGTTTTTTTGCCTTCAACACGACCAGGCTCTTTCAATGTTCCTACATTGATCCACCCCTGTTCGTGCTTGCCTGCTTCAATTATGGCGGCTGCATCATGGATGAATCCATCAACGAGGTAAGTAGCTGCCCCATAGAGGGGGCACTCCTCTACAATGAGCGGGGGACAATCCAGCGGAATGAAGACAGAAGCTTCAATGCCTGCGTAACCGGCGTAAGCCGCTAAAGCGCTGGCGGCGTTGCCATTGGAAGGAACAGCTGCTTTGGTCCTGTCAGATTCCTTGAGCAGCGAAACAGCAACAGAGAATCCCCGGGATTTGAAGCTTCCTGTTGGATTCTGCTCTTCTCTTTTGAGCCACAGCTGCCCTATAGGCAGCTTCTTCTCCCACGTCGTCAAGCGAACGAGCGGCGTCCAGCCTTCGCCTAAGGTGATGATACAATCCGGGTTGCTCACAGGAAGCAAATCTTTGTATCTCCACATGGATGGGCAGCGTGTCGTTAAGACTTCCTTCTTGAAAGTTCTGCCTATACACTCGAGGTCGTAGTCGACTAACAGTGTTCCTCCACAATCGCATTTCATTTCTACATATCGAAAGGGGAGCTTGGCAGAACAGCGTGAGCAATAAAGCCCCAAACGGTTCATCTCCGGGCCTCCTTTATTTTTTATATTGACTTTTTATTCCCGAGTGACGGTTGGAAGATTTACGAAAAGATTTGATTATGCGAAACATCGATTTATCCTTCAGCTTCAAAAACAACTCCAGCATGGGTGCAAAATTAACCTCAATAATCCAAACATTGCCCTTCTTGTCAAACGCCATATCAATCCCCATCGTATCCACCCCGTGGTAGGAAAGACTTAATTGTTCGGCGCTTAGCAAAGCGACTTTATCCAGTTGAGCGAGAAAATCATTGGTATTGATGCTGCTCAGCTCTGATTGCTTGAGAGCCTGTTCGACCGTAACTACTTTCCCGCCGCTCAGGCGAATATTCGTGACAATGAAGCCGTTTCCGGCGACTTTGGCCAGCTTGCCGGTCACTTGCCAAGACGAGCCTGGACGCCGCTGCACCATTACCCGCAGATCAAACGGGCGGCCGTTCACGGAAGCCAGCGGTATGCGCTGCTGAACAATGTGGTTCTTTCCGGCCTTTTTTTTCACAAAAGCAGCTAGCTTGGACTTGTCTGAGAAGTTTTTTTTCTTTGCTCCGTCTTGGACTTCATACGTTGAGAGAGCTGTTTGTTTAATTGCGATAACACCATTGCCGCCATAGCTGCCGGTTGGTTTAACAATGACTTCTCCGTATTTGGTGAGCATGCTGAGGAACGTACGTTCTTTCAGCCAAGCAGTTTCCGGTAGGTACATCTTGATCTCAGGAGATTTGCGGAGAAGCTTGTACTTCGTCCATTTGCTTGTGCTTAAATTACTCATAAGGCTGCACTTCTTGCTCAGCGATGACGATATTATGATCCTCTACTCGGAGGATTTGATTGTTTTCATCAACAAAAACCACCTGTGGCTTTAGTAGGCTGATTTCCGTTTCATCCATGAGCCCCATACTGAGAATGATGACAAGATCGCCAGGTGCGAACAAGTGTGCAGGAGGGCCGTTCAAGCCAATTTTACCGCTGCCCTCAGGCGCAGGAATGGCGTAAGTTTTCCACCTTGTGGCATTGCGAAGGCTTGTAATTTGAACCATCTCATAAGGGTAAATATTCGCTTTTTGCATGAGCAGTCGATCTATCGAAATGCTTCCAACATAATTCAGATCGGCTTCCGTTACTGTCGCGCGGTGGATCTTTCCTTTACACATTAGACGCTGCATAAGCAGTAGCTCCTTTATGATTACATAGGTTGTTCCTACCAGCTTATGATAATTGGCTGACTTCTGGTTTAGGTGTAATCCCTGATTTAATGAAAATAGTTTCGTGTCACGCTCCAATTAAGGCTGTGATATACTTAAGAATCAGTAGTTGCGACGAAAAAAAGGAGTGAATGGTTCTGTCCGCTATTTTGTTAATTGAACATTTGCATAAGAAGCATCCGAATGGCGGCGAAGCGCCTTTGTTTGACCGCATTAGCGCGGAAGTAGCGCCTCAGGATCGAATCATTATTCTTGGACCATCCGGTCAGGGCAAGAGTACTTTGCTGCGGGTTATCGCCGCATTAGAAAGCAAAGATGGCGGCCAATTAACACTTCATGGCAAGCAAACTGCTGACTGGGGTCCCACAGAGTGGCGCAAACGGGTATGCTATGTTCCTCAACAGCCAACAATGCTGCCTGCAACCATTAAGGATAATCTGGCTACCGTGAGCAAGCTTCATCAAACGACCTTTGATCAACAAGCAGCGGAAAGCTTGATGAATCAAGTTGGGCTTGGTGATCTGGATTGGTCTCAGAAAGCGGCGGAATTGTCAGGAGGCCAAAAGCAGCGGGTTCAACTTGTCAGATCAATGCTGCTGAAGTCCGATATTCTGCTCCTTGACGAGGCCACGTCTGCCCTTGATTCGCAAAGCAAGCAGGCGGTAGAAGCCACATTGATGAAATGGCACCATGAACAGGGGAAAGGGATCATTTGGGTCACTCATGAACAGGAGCAAGCTCGTCGAGTCGGCAACCGCTTCTGGCATTTGGATAGTGGTATTTTGGCGGAAGCTCGGATGGAGAACTTATTCCAAAAAACGCCATCTGAACGTGTTGAAAAGGGGGATGATCCTGCATGTCAACATTAGCTTTGGGCTTCACGCTGACCTTTGTCATGATTACGATCGCTTTGTCGAAATGGCAAAAGCTGGGGCTGGAGAAAGATATAGCGCTGGGCACAATTCGGGGTTCCTTGCAGTTGTTATTTATTGGATATGTCCTCCATTATGTGTTCAAAACAGAGAACATAGCACTCATAGGCATCATCATTGCCATTATGATCGGAATAGCCACACACAACGCGGGCAAGCGTGGCGAGGGTTTGCAAGGTATTCATTGGCGGGTGGCAGTTTCTATTGCCGTAACGGAGGTTTTGACGCTGTCTCTGATGCTGGGGCTGGGAATCATTAAGCCAACGACCCAGTTTATTATTCCGATCAGCGGAATGACGATAGGCAGCTCCATGATCGTGTGTGGTTTGTTTTTGAATCAAATGAACCGTGAGGTCGCCTCCTCCAAAGAAGAGATCGAAGCCCTGCTGGCGCTGGGCTCAACCGTAAGACAAGCCATACAGCAGGCGCTGCAGCGCTCCGTGAAGGCCAGTATGATCCCAACGATTGACGGGATGAAGACCGTAGGACTCGTTCAATTGCCCGGCATGATGACGGGCATGATTATCGCTGGCGCCAATCCGGTAGAGGCGGTGCGCTATCAGATTTTGATTTTGTTTGCTTTCACCGCCGCTGCTGCCATCACAAGCATTATTCTCAGCATGCTGAGCTATAAGCTTTGGTTCACTAAGGAAATGACGCTGAAATAGAGCGATATATTTCCCAGGGAATTGTAGGAGTCGACAGACAAAAAACCTGTGACTACGCTGGTTTACCCAGTAGCGCCACAGGTTTTTCCTATTCCTCTTCCTGCTCATTGCCTCAAATTAATTTAATCCCGCTAATTAATACCAAGCTCGCGATGATGATTCGCAGCACATGCGTCGGGGCTTTGGTAGACATCATGCTGCCGATGAGAACTCCCGGAATGGAGCCGATCAGCAGATTGAGCACCAGCGTGTAATTCACATTGCCCATACTTGCATGCAGGATGCCTGCCGCAGAAGCAAGGAAAAATGCGTGCGCAATATCAGTCCCGACGAGCTGGGCCGGATTCATGCGAAAAAAATAAAGCATCGCTATCGCATACAAAGAACCGGAACCAATGGACGTGAGCCCAACGATGAAGCCCAGCACGGCTCCAATTGTGATGGTCAATCCGCGTTTTTCTTGCAGGCTTTTCAACTGCCAGCGATTTTCTTTGAGCTTGTGTCCGAAAAATACTTTGAACAAGGTAGCAAAGGCCACCAGAATCAGAACGTAGCCGAGTGCATGCTTGATCATGAGTTCTTGGTTGTTAAAAAATGAATCGAATAATTTCAGGAAGAGAACTGCGACAATAACGCCCGGAATACTGCCCATGGCCAACATTTTGACTAGTTTAAAATCAATCGTTTTCTGCCGCCAATGCTGGATGGTTCCAAAAAGCTTCGTAATGGAATTATAAAGCAGATCTGTGCCGACGGCGATAGAAGGATGAATACCGATCAGAATTAGGATCGGAGTCAGCAGTGAGGCTCCGCCAACGCCAGTTAAACCAACTAAAAAACCAACAAATACCCCCATCAGTAATACACTTAAAGTCATGTTGTCATGTCCCCAATCTGATTACCCACTAAATCAATTGGATTAATTTTATTATATAGAAAAGCATTATGTAAAGAAAAATTTTCAATTAGATGTTCAAATAATCATTTTCCCCCTCATAAAGTTTCTGTTCATCAAAGAGGGAATCAGGTACAATATGGGAACGTGACTAAAAAGCAAGTAGAGAGGAGCAAGTATGAGTAATCGAACAACGGTGATGGTCAGTATTGTTCTGGCAATGCTTGTAGCATCGATGGATACAACCATTGCCAATACGACGATGCCGATTATTGTGAAAGAAATTGGTGGGAATGACCTGTATGCGTGGGCATTTACCTCATATATGGTCTTATCTACGGTATTGGCTCCATTAGCTGGCCGACTGTCGGATTTGTTTGGTCGGAAAAGGATTTATGCCGCGGGGATCCTTCTGTTCCTGGGAGGCTCCATCCTGTGCGGTCTATCTCAGAGCATGCTTCAGTTGATTATTTTCCGAGCTGTTCAAGGGATCGGGGCAGGGGTTATGATGCCGTTTCCTTCTATTATTGCCGGCGATATTTATCCGGTTGAGCAGCGGGGCAAAGTTCAGGCCTTTTTTACGGCAATGTGGGGGCTGTCAGCGGTTCTGGCACCGTTATTAGGCACATTTTTCGTGACCTACTTGAGCTGGCGGTGGATTTTCTTCGTGAATATTCCGATATGCATCGTTTCGCTAATTGCCCTTCAGCCTTATAAAGAAGTGTATCAACCGAAAAAATCGGTGGTCGATTATGGCGGCGCAATCTTGTTCGCAGGAGGGATTTCGCTTCTTCTGCTGACGACGACTGTAGATCGGTACAACGCCCTATTCGGTGTAGTAGGAGCATTGCTGATCATTGTGTTTATTTTTTATGAAAAAAGGCACAGCGCTCCTATTGTTCCATTAAATATTATGCGCAATCGTCCTGTTGCGATCATGATCGCCGGTTCTTTTATCAGCTGTGCGGCTTTGTTCGGAACATCCAGCTTTCTGCCTCTTTTCTTGCAAAATCAAGGCCATTCGCTTTTTATTAGCGGAATTGCACTTCTGGGAACCTCCATCGGATGGATGGTTGTGGCTGTCCCTTCAGGGAAGTGGGTGCTGCGCTACGGCTACAAGCCACTGCTGATTGCAGGCAACTTATTGCTCGTTGTGACCGCTGTAATGCTGTTCTTTTTGCGAGAAAGCACCTCGTTCTGGTATTCTTTTGGTGCTTTAACACTTCTGGGGCTTGCCTTCGGATTAATCTTTACCGTGTCCACGATCGGTGCTCAGCAGTTGGTTGAGGCCAATCAAAAAGGCATTTCAACCTCGCTTCAGCTATTTGCCCGGAATATCGGAACAGCGGTCAGCGTCACGATTATGGGAGCGATTTTGACCAAATCAAGCGCTTTTTACACGGGTTTTCACGGAATGTTCGTCTTCGGTCTCATCGTGAGTGTCCTCTCCCTTGCCATTCCGTTCGCAATTCGATCAACCTCGAAGCAAACGGCTTAAGTAATCGCAAGACGAGCTTCTTCATTTAAAAAGGTAAAGCCAGAAGCGCTCAATACCCAGCGTTCTGGCTTTTTCTTTTATGAAACGATTTGTTCTGAGGACCATTGCAATGTTTTGGTTTTGGATAAATCTCTGAGAAAAGCGGTGAAGATCGGCTTTCCCTCATGGTGGCAGCCTGTAAACGTGATCTCCACCGGAAATGCGGTACGATCGGCACGGTAAGCTAGCATTTCAAGCCGTTTGCCCATTAAGGCGTCATCTTGTCGGGCAAGCTGACCGAATAAGGAAGCAGCCGCTTGTCCATTTTGATCAAAGGGAAAAAGAAAATCCAGCAAGGTTAAACTAAGCGCATATTTCCTCGTGTAGCCAAATGCAGCCTCAGCGGCCGGATTGAATTCAATAAGCCAACCTCGGTTGTTAAACATCAGAATGCAGTCCAGACTAGACGTTAGGATAGATGCACGAAGCGTAAATTGATTTTGCAGTTTTTGATCTGTTTTCAACGAACTGCTTAAGTTGATGAATAATAGGATCACCGTGCCAAAAGCAACAAACATGGCTAAGATAAAATTATCCATACTCACTGAGTCTGCTGGGAGGAGGATATTTTGGGCCGGAAAATCGATATCCGCTGCGAGAATTCCGACGAAATGCATGCAGATAAACATCAGGCTCATGAACAATCCGTTCATGATAATTCGTGGACTCTGTAAATAAGACAAATACAAGGCTAGCATACTTGCGCCGACGGACATGACAATGGAGATCACAAAAAGAGCAAGTTTGAAATGAATGACAACGTTGGTGACAGCGCCTAATCCAATGTAATGCATACTGGCAAAGCAGAAACCCATAAAGGTTCCACCGAAGAACAGCCTCGGTATTTCCAGCTTGGAACGATACATAATAAAAAAACCGACGAGCGCACCTGCGATAGCGATAGCTAAAGAAGTAACGACGGCTTGTAAATCATAAGTAATATTCAGTGATAAAGGATGAGCCAAGAATGCGATAAAATGCATGGACCAGACACCGGCTCCTAATGATAGTGCACTGCAAGCAATCCATAACTTCTGCTGACAGGCGGTTGTTGCGGCAATCTTTCGCGTCAGGTTTAAACTTATAATCGAGGTTATCAGGATTAGGACAAAAGCGAGAAAGATTAAGGCAATAAAATAAGTTTCAATACTCATATCGTGCATGTCCATATCCTCACATTCTATCGGGGCTATCTCTTTATATTGACACTTGATTATCTAAGCTGTAAGCTGATTTGGAAATTAAAAAAAATAAAAATCAGCACGTATTTTTTATATTATAGAGGTCGGCAAAGTAACCTGTATATAGCGGTAAATGTAGCTTTATGTCTTTCATTGTCGAAATACACTAAGACTTCACATAGTTTAAAAAGGAGTGCAAATGAGTAAAGTCAATGGCATACATGGCATCATTTTTGATATGGACAATACCTTGCTTCAATCGCATATTCAGTTCAAAGCTATGAAAGAGGAAGTTGCCGAGCTGCTCATGCAGCAAGGTTATTTAGGAGCCTCATTTTCAATGGAAAATCACACGACTTCAACAATATTAGCCAATGCTCAAAAAGAGGGGGCGCCTTCTCATCTAATCGAGGCTGCCCTGCAAATTGCCCAAAAGCATGAACTTCGCGGCATGGAAGGGGCAGGTTTGGAGCCAGGGGCAATGGAGCTGCTGGATGCGCTGAAAGGTCATTTCAAACTTGTCATTGTGACGAATAATTCCCTGGCAGCAGCGCAACAAGCGTTAGAAATAACAGGCATTAAGGATCATTTTGATCTTATTGTCGGCAGAGAGCAGATGGATGCAATGAAGCCTGCCCCATCAGGTTATTTGGTTGCCATGAGGCACTTTCCTGAACTCCAAGCGAAAGGTTGGCTGTCAGTTGGCGACTCTTGGATAGATGGTCAAGCTTCCAGAGATGCGCATATTCCTTTCATCAGCTATGGACGAACGACGTATGCAATGGAGGAAAAAGGCGTACAACCTATCGCTCACATTGACAAGCTGCTGAGTCTGTTAGATTATGTATAGATTAAAAAGATAATGAGAAAAGAGTGATCCGCATGTTAATAGATGTGAAATCCAGAATTCAAGAAGACGGCATACAAGAGCTGTTAAGCTATAGCGTGTTTCCAGATCCTGATCGTTTGGAACAAACAATTCAGCAATATAAGGAAGATTTGAACCTTTGGCTTTATGGTTATGAATCCGAAGGCATTTTGGTCGGAATCATTGGATTCCGGATCAATGACGAACAAGAGATGACCATTACTCATTTGGCTGTTGAGCCTGAGAGTCGGGGCGTTGGATTTGGAAGAGGCATTATTCTCGAAATCATTGAAGACATGCATCCGCTGAGAATCGTCGCAGAGACGGACGAAGAAGCCGTCCAATTTTATCGCAATATCGGTTTCGTCATTCGCAGCTTGGGAGAGAAATATCCAGAAGTGGAGCGGTTTATGTGTACTTATGAGGTTGATGGGGATATAGACGAGGACTAAGGGTAGTGAGTCCTATGATTGATACTTGAAGATCGGAGCGCAGCCTCTGGTCTTTTTTTTGTGGGCTGCAACTGGGCGGAAGAAGCCCCATGAACATAAAGTTGTTGTCATGTTAGGAAACAATGCGCATATATTGTTGTAGGTTATTCTCTTATAACAAAATTTGAGAGCGCTTTCCGCTTCGCCATTTAAGTGACAAAATTCACAATGATGACAAGCATGAAGTCGCTTATTGTAAGAAAGTTTTCATAAGAGACAGGAGGGTGCAGAGATGCTGCATATCGTTGTGTGTATTAAGCAGGTACCTGACTCGAGAGAAATTCGGATTGATCCGAAGAACAACACGTTAATCCGGCAGGGTGTTCCCAGCATTGTGAATTTCTATGATATGCATGGGCTGGAAGAAGCGCTGCGTATTAAGGATGAACAAGGAGCAAGAATCACCGTTGTAACGATGGGACCACCGCCGGCGGAGAAGGGTTTGAAAGAATGTATTTCACTTGGAGCCGATGAGGCTGTTTTGGTAACAGATCGTGGTTTTGCAGGTGCGGATACGTTAGCTACTTCGTATGTGGTTGCACGTACGATCCAGAAAATAGCCGAGACTTGGGGGCCTGTCGATATCGTGTTCTGCGGTAAGCAGACTTTGGATGGAGACACGGGGCAAGTTGGCCCGGGTGTTGCTTGTCGGTTGGATCTGGAGCAGTTAACGTATGTGAACAAAGTCGTCAACGTGGATGAAGAGAATCGCAAGGTGCGCGTTCACCGGCTTCTGGAGGATGGGATCGAAGTGGTGGAGACAAGCATGCCGGTGCTCATCACCGCGTTGAAGGAGCTGAATAAAGTTAGGCGAGCTTCACTGCCAGGCATGGTGCGTGCCGCGAGGTATAAGCCTACCGTGTGGACAACAGCGGATTTCCCTGATCTGGAGCACGCCAAAATTGGTTTAAAGGGCTCGCCGACCATTGTTGCCAAAACATGGGTGCCGGAAATCAAAGCAGTGAAAACCCAGATGCTGGCATCTGACTCCCCGGAAGAGGCGGCTGCGCTGCTGGCGGATCAGCTGTGGACGAAGGAGATTCAAACTTTGCTGGATTGGTCTTCTTAACACTCTGTTAATAAGGTGAATGGATAGAATGGAGGAATTACGATGGCAAATGAACAAGCATCGGAGCAGTCGGAAGCGGCAATGCCCGATTGGTCCGCATATCGGGGAGTTTTGATCGTGGTGGAGCAGCGCGATGGCGCCGCCAAAAAGGTGTCCTGGCAGCTGCTGGGCGAAGGCAAGAAGCTGGCAGCCAAGCTGGATGCGCCGCTCATGGCGCTCGTGATCGGCGAGGATGTCGCACATCTCGCTGAGGAAGCCGTGCATTACGGCGCAGACCGGGTGTTCCTGTGCGAAGCGCCTGAGCTTCGCACCTACCGGACCCGGCCGTACAGTCGGGTCGTCTTGAAGCTGATCGAGGAAGCGAAGCCCGAGATCGTGCTGTTCGGCGCGACGGCAACGGGCCGCGACTTAGCAGGCGCGATCGCGACGCACCTGCCGACGGGCTTGACGGCCGACACGACGCAGCTCGACGTGGAGCCGCCGCCGTCAAGGCTGCTGCTGGCCAGCCGGCCGGCTTTTTCTGAGAAGATGATGGCCACCATCCTCTGCAAGCAATACCGGCCGCAAATGGCGACAGCGCGGGCCGGGGTCTTTCAGGCGCTGCCGAAGGATGCCGCGCGTGAGGGCGAAATCGTGCGCATCGAGGCAACGATGCGCGAGGAAGAGATTGCCGCGCAGGTGCTGGACTTCCTGCGCGAAACGGGCAAGCTCAATCTCGAGGATGCCGAGATTATCGTGGCGGGCGGCCGCGGCTTGGGCGGCCCCGATGCCTTCGGGCTGCTCACCGAGCTGGCGGATGCGCTCGGCGGCGTTGTAGGCGCATCGCGCGCAGCGGTCGACGCAGGTTGGATCGGGCACGAGCACCAGGTCGGTCAAACCGGTGCGACAGTGAGGCCGAAGCTGTATTTTGCAATCGGCATATCAGGGGCCGTCCAGCATACCGTTGGCATGAGCCATGCCGATGTGGTTGTAGCCATAAACAAAGACGAGAAGGCGCCCATTTTTCAATTTGCTCATTATGGCATAGTGGGTGATCTGTTCAAAATTGTGCCAGCGATTGCCGGGGAAATCAAGAAACGCCGAACGTTGTTTGGCGTGCAGCTAACCGAAGCCGATAGTGCCACACCTGCCAATGATTCGACCCGTGCGGTAAGCGAAGCTCTTGAAAGGAGTGAAGCCAAATGAATGAGAAATTCAATGCGATTGTAGTCGGAGGAGGTCCGGCCGGAGCAGCTGCAGCTTTGACGATGGCAAGGGCTGGTTTATCTGTTGTTCTACTGGAGAGGGGAGAGTTTCCCGGCGCCAAAAATATATTCGGCGGCGTCCTCTACCGCAAGCAAATCGAGGAGCTTGTGCCCGAGTTTTGGAAAGAGAAAAACTTCCCGATGGAACGCTACATTGTCGAGCAGCGAATCTGGATGATGGGCAAGGAATCTATGGTCACATTTGGCCATCGCAACGAGGCGTACAAGGAGCCTTTTAACTGTTTTACAGGCCTGCGTGTGAAATTCGATCAATGGTTTGCGGAGAAGGCTGTCGCTGCTGGAGCTATCCCCATCTATGAAACGGTGGCGCTGGATGTCATTCGGGAAGGCAATCGTGTTGTGGGCGTGCGCACGGATCGGGAAGATGGCGATCTCTACGCCGACGTTGTTGTCATTGCAGATGGCGTCAATTCCTTGCTGGGCAAAGCGATGGGTATTCATAAGGAATGGATGCCGGATGAAGTGTCTCTTGCAGTCAAAGAAGTGATTGCGCTGCCGCGGGAGAAAATCGAGGATCGCTTTGGCCTTGAGGGCGATGAAGGCGTGACGATTGAGTTCATGGGCGAGACCTCGCTTGGCATGGCGGGCATGGGCTTTCTCTATACGAACAAGGAAACGATTTCCTTGGGCGTTGGTGTGATGGTTAATCATTTGCGAGACAAAAAAGTGAAGCCTTACGCCGTCTTAGACGCTGTTAAGCAGCATCCGATGATTCGGAAATTAATTCAAGGCGGTGAAACCAAAGAGTACTCCGGCCATTTGATCCCCGAAGGAGGCTTTCACTCGATTCCGCCATTATCCGGCGATGGCTGGTGCGTGTGCGGGGACGCGGCTCAATTGATCAACTTCGTGCATAGAGAAGGTACCAATTTAGCCATGACCTCGGGCCGGTTAGCAGGTGAAGCCATTGTGGAAGCCAAGGAACGCGGGGATTTCTCCGGTGCTTCTCTCCATGCTTATGATAATAAAATAAAGTCTTCATTTGTTCATAAGGATTTGCAAAAATACAAGGGAATGCACCAATTCCTAAAGGATCAGGACCCGGAGCTGTTATTCGACAAATTACCTAGGGCGCTGAATGAAGCGGCTTATAATATGTTTCTTGTGGATGGGATTACAAAAGCAGATAAACAAAAAATGGCCGTGAAACTCATCAAAAATGCGGCTGGCGGAACCGTTAATTTAATGAAGCTGGGTTATAAAGGATGGAGGGCGATGAACGGATGAGCCAATGTGATGTTTCAGATAAGCTGTTTACCATTCGTTACAAATGCGACGATAAATCCCACCTCGTCATTAAAGACACGCAGACATGCCTGAATTGCGTCACCAAAGATTGTAATTTTTTCTGTCCATCCGATGTGTATGAGTGGGAGAAGAAGCTCAAAATCACAACGGTTGCCTATGAGAATTGCATCGAATGCGGAACGTGCCGAATTGCATGCCCTTCCTACAATATTGATTGGGTCTACCCCAAAGGCGGGTATGGCATGACCTATAAATTTGGCTAAATAAACAAAATGACTGGCAGATTGAACGGAACTACGGTGCGTTGAAATGAATGCTTTCGCTCTTATAGAGGGAGAAGTCATTCATAAGCGCTCGTTAGTTCCGTTTCTTTCATTTGTAAGCGAAAGCTTGCGGAAACTACATTCCTCCATATGTAGGTGCAAATCCTCCATAGTTTTGTTCGCGGAAGGATAAGATAATAGAGATGAACTTAGGAGGGATTTTATGAGTATTTCATTTGAAGCGACACAGGGACTGTTTCATTTACAAAATAAGCATATGAGTTATGTGATTCAGCTCATTCATAACGCGTATCCGGCACACGTGTATTGGGGACGGCCCATCAGATCCGGCCAATTGGGCTCGATCATACAATATCGGGAAAGATGCTCGTTTCATCCAAATCCGGTAGTCGAGGATCGCAAAATTACGTTCGATACGATGCCGCAAGAGTACCCGGCTTATGGAACTAGCGATTATCGGGAACCCGCGTATCAAGTTGCCTTAACGAACGGCTCTACGATTACGGAGCTTGTCTACGAGAACCATCGAATTTACCAAGGCAAGCCTGTACTTGAAGGACTTCCTGCAACTTATGTGGAGCAAGAGGAAGAAGCAGAGACACTTGAACTCGCTTTGATCGATAAACTCATCGGTTTAAGAGTGTTCCTATCTTATACGATTTTCAAAGATCATGCGGCAATAACGCGATCTGTCCGTTTCGTCAATGAGGGGAACGCTGATTTGAAGCTTCTTCGCGCTTACAGTACAAGCGTAGATTTCTCGCATGGCGATTATGATCTATTGCAGCTTTCTGGAGCATGGGTGAGAGAACGCGAAATGGTTAGACGACCTTTGGCACCGGGCAAGCTGTCGGTTGAAAGCAGCCGCGGCGCAAGCAGCCATCAGCATAATCCGTTCGTCGCGCTGCTGTCCAAAGATGCTGGCGAAGACCATGGGGATGTGTATGGGTTTAGCCTGGTTTATAGCGGCAACTTCGCGGCGCATGCTGAAGTAGGTCCTTATGGAACTGCGCGTGTTTCGATGGGGATCAATTCCTTTGATTTTAACTGGCTGCTTGAGCCTGGTCAGCATTTCCAAACGCCTGAAGCGGTCATGGTCTATTCCAGTGAAGGTCTGGGGAATATGTCTAGAACGTACCATAGACTGTACCGAACAAGGCTTTGCCGTGGTGAATTCCGCGACCGTACCAGACCTGTGCTTGTTAACAACTGGGAAGCAACGTATTTCCAATTCAATGCGGAGAAAATTGAAAGCATCGCAAGCGCCGGCAAAGAGCTGGGTATCGAGCTATTCGTGCTTGATGACGGCTGGTTTGGCAAACGAGACAGCGATAACAGCTCCTTGGGGGATTGGGTTGTCGATAAAGCGAAACTGCCAAATGGTCTGGAAGATCTCGTTGCCAGAGTGAATGGCATGGGGCTGGAGTTCGGGCTCTGGTTTGAACCGGAAATGGTTTCGCCGAACAGCGACTTATACAGAAAGCACCCGGATTGGTGCCTGCATGTACCGGATCGCAGGCGCACGGAAGGGCGTCAGCAATTGATTTTGGATTTCTCGCGCGCGGATGTTTGTGAAGAGATTACAATGATGATTAGAAATATTTTAAAAAGCGCGCCAATTACCTATATCAAATGGGATATGAACCGGAACATGACAGAAATCGGTTCGGCTGCTCTGCCTCCGGAAAGACAACGCGAGACAGCTCATCGCTATATGCTGGGGCTGTATGGCGTTTTGGAAACCTTAACGGCTGAATTCCCGCACATTTTATTCGAAAGCTGCTCTGGCGGCGGTGGACGATTCGATCCGGGTATGCTGTATTACATGCCGCAAACATGGACGAGCGATAATTCCGATGCCATCTCCCGATTGAAAATTCAATATGGGACAAGCATTGTCTATCCGATTAGTACGATGGGCGCTCACGTTTCAGCCGTTCCTAATCATCAAGTGCATCGTGACACGTCGCTGGAAATGCGCGGCAATGTTGCGATGTCCGGCAACTTCGGCTACGAGCTCGATCTGACTGTCTTCTCGGACGAAGAAAAAGAAATCGTCAAAAAGCAAATTGCCGATTACAAGCAGATTCGACCGCTCGTTCAATTCGGCGACATGTATCGTTTGCTTAGCCCCTTCGAGGGCAATGAAACGGCTTGGATGATTGTATCCGAGGATAAAACCCAAGCGATGGTCGCTTATTTCCGCGTCCTCGCCATACCGAATGATGCGATCAAAACACTTCGCCTCAAAGGACTTAACCCCGACTTTGATTATCAAGTCGCAGGTTTGCAAGGCGAATTCCCCGGCGATCATCTACTCTACGTCGGTCTGCCCGTTGCTGGGCTTCATGGAGATTTCCAAAGCAAAATTTGGCTGCTTGAACGCAGCAGCGCCGAATAATATCATTTCAGCGCAATCAAGCGCAACCCTGCTTAGGATCAAGTGGGGTTGCGCTTTTTGTAGATACGACAGAAAAGCCCGTTCTGCACAGTGGAAAGCAGGGTGTTTAAATTTGCTACTATCTGTTATATGATATTGGCATTAATATCAAATTCATACCTTGGAAGGGAGATTAACGACGCATGCTGCAGAGACCTGATCAAGAGGAATACAACTCTCATTTCGAAACGTATATCAGCCAAGTGCCGGAAGGGGACTATCTTTCCTTTTTACAAAATCAATTGGATGCAATCACGGCCTTATTTGCCGAGATGAGCGAGGAGAAAGCGCTCTTGCGCTATGCCCCAGACAAATGGAGCTTGAAGGAGCTATTGGGCCATGTTACCGATACAGAGCGCATTATGAGCTATCGGATGCTGTGTATCGCACGTGGGGATACAACGAGTTTACCGGGGTTTGATCAAGATATCTATATTGCGAACACTAATTTTGATGAGCTGTCCATCCGTGATTTATTTCGTGATTTTCAGGCTGTTCGGCAATCCACTTTCACGCTGTTGACTACGATCGCGGAACCCGCTTGGGAGCGTCAAGGTATTTCTAACTCTTATCCGACCTCAGCAAGAGCGCTTGCCTACGTTATTGCAGGGCATGCGCAGCATCACCTCAATGTTGTTCATACAAGATATTTGCAAGCTTAATCGCCAACCAAATAAACAGCCCTCCAATGCCACTTGATAGAAAGTGGTGGTGGAGGGCTGTTTGTCGTTCACCATGATGTTAGTAAAGCGACAACGCGAGTGAGTCGCGTTCGTTAAAAGAGTGCAGAATTGCTTCGCAACCAACGATTTCAATGCTAATGATAGAATCCAAGCATTTCTTGATGGTAGCTCTTCCTTTGCTAACCTTTGCTTCAAGCGCAGATTTCAATAAGTTGAACTTCTTTTTATTTTTCTCATCGGAGTAGACAGGCACGGGTTTGTTATGAATCGTAATAAACATTTTCATAGTTTTCACCATCCTAGGAATTGGTTATAGTTTTAGCATATAGGAGGATTATTAATTTAACCTTAAAATAGTTTTACAATTTTGAAACAAAATGTTGATTTTCATAGAAATTGTAGATAACTATTCTAGAAACCCTCAATTTCAGACTATGTATCTGTAATCTTTTTCCTGCTACTATATATACGATTGAGAGAGCAGAAATGTTTCATTCCAATTGTCAATCTGCATGAAGATTTTGTGAATATTTTATAAAAGGGTTCGGTTAAGGAGATTTTTGGCGAAAAAGCTTAGGCGATGTGCCAAATCGTTGTTTGAAGGCTCTATGGAAATAAGCGTAGCTGCCGAAGCCGCAGCTTAGAGCGATTTGTTCAAGAGACAATGATCTGTCATGCATCCGTTCCACAGCAATGGATAACCGTACTTCGAGCGAATATTGGATCATCGTTTTGCCGAAGCACTCTTTGAACAAATGAACGGCGCGCGAAACACTAAGATCAACATGATTAGCGACATCATCAACTTTGAACGTAGCTGTAGCATGGGCTTCAATGAATCTTTTCATCCGAGTGCCGGTGAAGGGGCGTCCCTGCAAGGAGACCGTTTCCGTTGCTGCGCGTTCCACATAGAGGCATAAGGCTTGCAGCAAATAACCGCTGAGCTCATTGTTTTCTTCTTCCATTCTGCGTTTCTCCAGAATTAACTGCCGCCAGAGTGAGATGAGTCTGGCATCCAAATCAATACGTGTGCAGGATTGCTTCTTGCTGCGTTTCCACCATGCGTCAATCCACGTGCCTCGGCAAAATATATAATAATCGCCGCTGGCAATTTTATGATCCAGCTGATTGATATCGTGTTCGATTCGCAGCTCATAGGGATCTCCCGGTTGAAACAGGAGCAAATGGCCCGCTTCAATTCGCTTGAATTTTCCGTCTACAAAAGCTTCGCAAGTGCCTTCAGTCTGCAGTCGGAACAGATAATGGTTAAGTCCGGATTTGTTGCTTGCATGAAACGGCTCCATATGAAAGGAATAGCCGCAAGTTATAAGTTCTGATTCCATGTTATTCACCTTTCATAGCCAAATAGGAGATGTTTTGATTATATCGTGAATGGTCAGAATAGGCTATGATCCATTATACTATGTACATAGGCTTGATTCATTAAAATAGGATAAAGAGAAAAGAGGAGAACAAATGGGACGTTTAGGCATTGGTCTGCAATTGTATACACTTCGTGATGATATGGCGAATGACTTTGAAGGAACACTTCGCCATGTTGCGAAATTAGGATATGAAGGTGTTGAGTTCGCAGGTTATTACGACAGATCGTCTGTTGAAGTAAAAGCACTTCTCGATGAGCTTGGCTTGAAAGCTTTCGGCAGCCATGTGAGTCTTGAAAGATTCCGTACGAATTTGCAAGGGGAAATTGATTTCTTGCACACAATTGGTGCTAAATATGCGATTTGTCCGTATGTTGGCGCTGAAGAGCGTGAATCTGCCGACCAATGGAAAGCTTTGATTGCTGAGTGTGAAGCCATTGCAGTAGAAGTCAACAAACAAGGTTTGCAGTTCTTATATCATAATCATGATTTCGAATTTCATCATAAAGTGAATGACGAGTTCGTCTTCGATGCTATGTTTGCCAAAACAGGTGAAAATGCGATCAACGTTGAGATGGACGTATGTTGGGTACAATTCGCTGGGCAAGATCCGCTTGCTTACATTGCCAAATATGCGGGTCGTTTACCGCTTGTCCATTTTAAAGATTTCACCAAGGATGCTGAAGGCAAGCTAGTTACGCTCGAGCTTGGTCTTGGCGATGTTCCTTTGCAGGAAGTGATCAAGGCAGCGGAGAAAGCTGGCGTTGAATGGCTTGTGGTCGAGCAGGACAATTGCCAGAAACCACCGCTTACCAGCATTGAGAACAGCTTGAACTGGGTAAAAGAGCATTACACGAACGTAACTAATTAATCAGCCCAAAGGAGCAATAATGACAATGAGCAAAATTAAAGTAGCCGTAGTTGGTTGCGGTTCTATTTCTAAACATAGACATATCCCGGAATATGCTTGGAACTCCAATGTGGAGCTGGTTGCTTTCGTAGATCCGATCCTGGAGAGAGCAGAGCATTATGCGCAGCTGCACGGCGGTAAAGCGTATAGCAGTTATGAAGAAATGCTGAAGAGTGAGAAGGTCGACGCTGTCAGCGTATGTACACCTAACTATCTTCACGCAGAAGTATCCATCGCCGCGGCGAATGCCGGTGCGCACGTATTGGTGGAGAAGCCAATGGCTGCCACAGCCGAAGAAGCAGAAGCGATGATTGCCGCTGCGAGGAAAAATGGCGTTTTCCTCATGGTGGGTCATAACCAACGTCTGATGCCTCCGCATGTGAAAGCCAAAGAAATTCTTTCGTCCG
Organism: Paenibacillus ferrarius; assembly: GCF_002027705.1. Classification (GTDB taxonomy): domain Bacteria; phylum Bacillota; class Bacilli; order Paenibacillales; family NBRC-103111; genus Paenibacillus_E; species Paenibacillus_E ferrarius. The sequence continues at coordinate 84,429 of NZ_MBTG01000003.1, forward strand.
GCAAGCTGGGCAAAGTGCTTACATTCCGCACTTCCTTTGGCCACCCAGGCCCGGAAGGCTGGAGCGTTGATGGCCGCGAGAGCTGGTTCTTCCGCAAGGAAGAAGCGGTCATGGGAGCTATGGGCGATCTAGGCGTACATAAGTCCGATTTGATCCGTTGGCTGCTGGATGACGAGGTTGCTCAAGTAGCAGCTTTCGTGGGTACGATCCACAAAGAGGGAACCGATGTTGACGACAACGCAACTTGCTTGCTGCGCATGAAGAGCGGGGCTACAGGCTCTCTGGTTGCTAGCTGGACGTATTACAAAGGTCAAGACAACTCCACTGTCCTTTGGTGCGAGAACGGTGTTATCAAAATCGATACAGATCCTAATGATCAAGTGATCGTTGAACTTCGTGACGGTACTGTTGAGCGTTATAAAGTAGGACAAATCGCAACGAACGAAAAACAAACGCACAGCGGCGTTATTGATGAGTTCGTTACAAGCATTCTGGAAGGCAAAAGCCCGCGCATTTCCGGTGAAGAGGGGCTTCGCTCCTTGAACGTTATTCTGGCTGCTTTCGAATCCGAAGCAACAGGCAAAGTCATTTCCTTATAGGAAATGCCCTAAACTCCATTTCTGAAAAGCCTGCCATTGTGCAGGCTTTTTCAGTTTTTCTATCCTGAAATGCGGACGGTCCTGAGGGAAACAACCTGTTAAGCATTTTATCTTGTCGTTTCTAAACAAATGTGTTAAAGTTTTATTGTTCGATAATATTCGAACAATAAAAGGAGGTGCTTCATAATGACGACGGATAAGGCTTCACCAATAAAGGAAGCTCAAGAACAGGAGGTCATGAGAGAAAGGCTTGTTCTGGGCTTGTGGAGCATTGCGGTCATGCTGATCACAATGAATACAACCATGTTTAATGTTGCGTTGCCACAGATTATGAAGCAGTTCTCATTATCCTCAACAACAGCCTCATGGGTTGTCACGGGATATTCGATTGTTTTTGCGATATCGTCGATAACCTTCAGTCGGCTGTCCGATTATTTGCCTATTCGCAGACTATTAACGATAGGGATCATTTTCTTGGGCGTAGGCTCGTTTCTAGGCATGTTCAGTCATCATTTTCTGATGCTGTTTGCATCTAGAATTTTGCAAGCGATCGGAGCAGGGTCAGGAATCTCCCTAGGGGTGATGTTGGTTACTCGCTATATTCCGATGAGTAGACGAGGCCGCTCAATGTCAACGATCATTTCAACGGCTACGTTCGGTATGGGCTTAGGCCCCGTCTTGGGTGGTGTGATTACGCAGTATTGGGGATGGAATGGCCTGTTCCTCGTCACGGGGTTAATTGTGCTGGTGCTTCCCTTTCTGGTCCGTTTGCTGCCTAAGGAACAAGCCGAACACGTTCGATTTGATTTCGCTGGTGCGATTTCAATCGGGATTGGTGTAACAGGTCTTTTATTATTTATGACAACGAACTCCATTTATGCGCTTGTCGCTGGAGTCGTGTTCCTCTTTGCTTTCTGGTACCGAATCAAAAGTGCGAACGGCCCTTTTGTTCAGCCAGAGCTGCTAAGAAATATGCCGTATATGCTGCTGAGTTTCATGGTCTTTGCCGCATTTGCCGCGCATTTCGCGACACTGTTCCTGATGCCGTTAATGCTTAGTCGACTATTTGGCTTAAGCTCCGTCTACACAGGATTGATCATTTTTCCAGGAGCCATGCTGTCCGCGTTATTTTCAAATGTGGTAGGTCGCATGATTGATAGGTATGGGAACCATCTGATTTTGCGTACAGGGAGTATTCTGATGCTGCTAGGGGCTGTGCTGTTTGGTTTATTCAGCTCATTATCGCCTATTGCCATTTTAATCGTGTATATTCCTTTAAGCCTTGGCGTTACTATGCTCACGACAAGTGTGTCTAACGAAATGTCACGCATTTTGCCAAAGGAACAAATCGGTGCAGGTATGGGGCTCTCACAGCTCATACAATTCGTTGGAGGCGCCTTTGGCGTGGCACTGAGCGGGAAGAGCATCGCTTGGCAAAAGTCAATTCCAATGGGGGATGTATTTACACATATTTATTGGGGTGTAGCTACAATGGTTTTGCTGGCCGGCATCAGCTATCTTCTTTACCGCGCCAGACAGCTTTCTAGACTTGCGCTTGCTCCCAAATAATATAACAGAAACCCCCTTCCTCAGAAGATGAGGAAAGGGGTTTTGGTGCCAGCTGCTGCTTAACGTCCGCCAATTTTGATCGGCACTGTGTTCGACTTGCCTACGGTGGTTTCCCTGGAATCTTTCACATGAACCTGAATGTCCCAAATGCCTGCTTTCAGCAAGCTGCCTTCAACTTTAGCGGTTAGGTTATGCTCATCCTGCCAAGTTGTCGGGACTGCTTTTCCGTTCAAAGTCACAAAACCGAGTGGCGGTAAATTATTGCCTTTCACCGACAGGGTTATGCTGGAACGTCCTGAGATATCGCGGCTGTCTGCTTCAACTGTATTCAGTGTAATCGGGCCGAATCCAAGCATATACTTGGAATTAATAATAGGCACTTTGTAATCTTTGTAAGCATGCCTATCACCGAAAATAATGTCATATTGCAGCGTATCGTAGTTTTTTAGATCTTGTTCATTAATGTTCATCGCTTGGTAATAATCTTTGGGAGGAATGACCGGAATCTTTTTGACTAGCTGGCTTAAAAAGTCCGTATAATAGCTGCCTTGCTGCTTGGATAATTCAATGAGATAAGGACCTAGAAATGACGGGCTGATGTTAAGCTTATCCTTGCGCTCCGTATCGAAATTATTCCATACTACGAGCGGAACGCTGTACATCTTTTTCAGGAAATCAGGGTCGTCTTTGCCGCTGATATACTTCGTGTCCATGTAAGTGGCATAATCATCGCCAAGCGCAGGGAGGTGATCTCCCCAGAAAGCGATAATGGTCGGTTCGCCTTTTTTCTCGTAATACTCAACAAGTTCCTTGAGCATATTGTCCGAGGCATTGATGCCTTGGGCAAGCGTTTCAAGCATGCCTTGCGACGAAGGCGACATATCGCCAGAAACATCAAAATTATTTTTGGGAAATTTGCCAGGATAGAAATGGAAATGGTTCTCCATCGTATTGGCAAAAACAAAATCGGGTCCATCGCTTAACTCAGTCGCATGAATGATATTGGCAGCAACTTCATGATCTGCGATATAAGGGCCTGAATAATTAGGCTTAAAGTATTCTATCGGAATGTATTTCGAGAAGCCAAAGTCCTTATAAACTTTGTTGCTGTTGAAATACCAATTGTAGAAAGGGCTGATAGCTGTAGATGTGTAGCCTTGCCTAGCATAAATGCTCGCTAAAGAATCGACTTCACCTGTAATGAATTGATTGTAGGCAATGGAACCCTGAGGCAGAAAACGCATAGAGTTTCCGGTCAAAACCTCAAATTCAACATTCGCGGTGCCGCCGCCATATTGCGGTGAAAGCATGGTTCCGCTTGTTCCTGTTTGCTGCAGCTTATGAAAGAACGGTATGGGATCTTTGCTGAAGGTCACCCCTTTGATGACCGTTGGATCCCAGAAGGCTTCACTTAGCACGACAATGACGTTCGGCTTAACAGGATTGCCAGGATCGCCGGCTTTAATCGGTTTGGGTGTCTGGCTAACAATAGCCTCGACCGCTTTATCGTCGTAGCCTTCGCGTTTATCAAAAAGCATCGACTTCGTATTGAGAACTGTGGCTAGCGCGTAACCATTTGTCGTTGTGTTCTCTACCTGGTTCCAGACAGAGGCTTTAATCCCGGACCATCTTTGAATCGGTAGAGGCAGGTCTGAGTAGACAGCTGTTAACATCGCCAGAGCAATAATCGCCAAAATGCCACGTTCTTTTAATGCCACTTTTTTCATAAATAAGGGTGTGCGGTACAACAAGTAATAGCTGCTTGCCAAGAAAAATACGATCATAATCAAAATGTTAAAGCTGAAAATATTGGAGAGGTATTTCACCATATCCGAGGCTTCACCGGCTAAAACAATGTCCCAAGGGGTCAAAGGGACTCCGAGGATTTTCAACTTAATACCGCTGATTAGCGCCAAGGAAAGCAGTAGTGCGGATACGACCCAATATGCGATTTTGGTACGACCTATCATAGCGATGAATAAGAGCAGAAGACTGAGGACGATCCATTCATTAAAAAGGAGCTCCAGCACATGCTTATAGCCCCATGTGATCGTTTCTATATAATGCCCTCGGCTCAAGATTTCCATGACCACAACAGGGATAAATGCTATAAGGACTAGCGGCCACCGTTGCCGAAAAAATAAGAGCAAACGATTAAGTTGATTTTTCATAGGTTCTCCTAAAAAGAATGAATTAAGAAATTGTAAATGACAACTGACATTATACCATGGGCGGTCATAATATTCGATGGCAGAATATCTAACAATTTTTATAAGAATAGGAGATTGAAAAGCGTTCTTTTAGGGAGGAAATCAAACAGTTTGTCGAGAAATAGGATAAGAAGATGATGAGATACGGAGGGGATTAGCCTTGGCCAACGAACAAGTTCAATTTCAGAAGAAGGCAACGATACATGCACAACATCGAAGAATGACCAAAAGCGCCCTATTGCGGCGCGGTGTGTTCCTCTTCATAGGGGCAGCCTTAATGTCAGTGGGACTGGAGATATTCCTGGTTCCCAACAAAATTATCGATGGCGGCATCACAGGGATTTCCATTATTTTATCGTATTTGACCCACGTGCAAGTCGGACTATTTTTGACCTTGTTAAATATCCCGTTCTTATTTATCGGCTATAAAATGATTGGCAAAACCTTTGCACTTTCGACATTTTTCGCCATTCTGGTTATGTCCATCGGAACCTCGCTGCTTCATCCCGTACATGAGCTGACGAATGATCCTTTGTTGGCTGCCGTATTCGGAGGCATTATTCTGGGTATCGGGGTTGGGATGGTTATCAGATTCGGAGGTTCACTCGATGGCACTGAAATTATTGCGATTCTGGTATCTAAAAAACTGCCTTTTTCAGTAGGCGAGATCGTTATGTTCTTCAACTTATTCATCCTCGGCAGCGCTGGCTTTGTCTACAGCTGGGATCGTGCCATGTATTCGTTAATTGCCTATTTCATCGCTTATAAAATGATTGATGTGACGATTGAAGGATTCGATGAGTCCAAATCCGTGTGGATCATCAGTGATAGTTTCCGACAAATCGGCGAAGCGATTTTAGATCGTTTGGGGCGCGGCGTTACGTATCTGGAAGGGGAAGGCGGATTCTCCGGAGATAATAAGAAAGTAATCTTCTGTGTCATTACAAGGCTGGAGGAAGCAAAGCTAAAGTCCATCGTGGGTGAGCTTGATCCAAAAGCATTTCTGGCAGTTGGCAACATCCACGATGTCAAAGGTGGAAGATTTAAGAAGAAGGACATTCACTAGTCCGCTTTGTCCGTACCCTTCGTTGTTTCTCCTCGTTCAAATAAGCCTAAATCTCTGATTTTCTGAGCGGCGTCCTTGCTGCTGGGACTACCGAGTTTTTTCAAAATATGTCCGACATGAATTTTGACCGTACGCAAAGAAATGAAAAAACGGCTGGCAATTTCGGTTTGCGTATGGCCTTGATCAATCATCTCCAATACTTGCAGTTCGGTAGGAGTAATCAGATCACTGATTTCTTTTACTTTGAATTGATGCTCAAGCTTTTTGAGTCTGCGGAATTCTTCTCGCATCTGCTCCGCTACCGCGGCGTTAATGGCGGATTGACGGGCATGCACAGCGCGGATAATGCCAGGCAACTCTTCGTAGCGAGATTTGATTTGATAGTCGATGGCGCCGGCTTGGAAAGAACGAAAGATGAAATCTTTCTCTTCCATCGATGTCAGCATGATGACCTTCACGCCCCATGAAAGAACAGCTTGCTCAGCCAGTCCGATTCCGGCGGGCTCATCTTGCAGCATGATGTCCATTAACAGGACGTCAACGCCGGGATCAGCTTCTGTGAAAAGCTCTTTGGCCTCCTCCGAGGTCGATACGGTGCCAACGACGTTCAGATCCGTCTGGCGATTCAGATAAGCTTTGAGGCCGCGCAGCCAGTCTAGATCATCTTCAACAATAAAAACGCGAATTGGTTCCAAGTCAGAATCCCCCTTATGTCTGTAATCGGTTGCCAGGGAAGATCAGGAACACACTCGTTCCTTTCCCAGGCTCACTGCTTAACTCCAACGATCCCCCATGCTTTTTCATCACACTGTAGCAATAAGCGAGTCCCAGTCCAAAATTGTTGCGGCTGCCGCTTTTGGTCGTATAAAAGGGCTCCAGCACTTGTTTCAACACCGATTTATCCATACCCATCCCGGTATCTTTGACTTCGATGACGATATTTTTCTTGGCCTGAAAGGCTCTAATCGTAAGCTCGCCGCCGCTTGGCATGGCTTCAGCCGCATTCATCAGGACGTTGGTCAATGTTTCCGCAAATTGAATCGGATCAAGCAGAAGTTTCAAGGTGTCAGGAACGTTCTGATGCACCTGAATTTTCGCCAAATACGGATGCAGCGGTGGGGTAACGTCTTGCAACAGCGCTGTCAAATGTACGGGAGAAACTCTGAGCGGAAGCTCTTGTGTTTGCTCATGGACACGACTAATCATGTCGCGAATATGCATGGATGCGTTCATAACCACATCAATGTCTTGGATTAACTCGGTTTGCTCGGTATCTTCGGCATGCTGCTTCATCTTCTCGAGAAATAAGCGCATTTTGCCAACATCATTTTTGATGGCATGGTTCAGAATGGCGGTTCCAGAAGTAATGGCCCGCAAGGTGGAGTCAAGCTTGCGGCGTTCGATGAGCAGGCGCATGCCCAGAAATCCGTATTTGAAAAAGGTATATACGAAAAAGGGCACGACAAAAGCCAAAATCCAAACATGATAGACCCACATCCGGTAGAAACCAAAGCTTGGCATGACGTAATTAAGCACACCCACACATAGAATGGGCGGGAGAAGTGCCAGGCATGTGAATAAATGAGTTTGTTTCAATGCCGGCAGCCGCTCTTTTTTGGTAAGGATGAGTCCAGCGCCGATCAATATGTAAGGGAAAGCCCACGTGGCTACGACAGGAAAGGCGATGGGCATTTCCTCTGTGTAGCTTGGCGTGAACAACAAGCATGCAATGGGCGGGACGAGCAGAGCAAAGGGCAGCCATGTCCGAAGTTTCGGCTTTTGCCAAAATGTGTTGTAGGTTAAGGAAAGCATGGCGAACGAATAGGGTAAGCCATAATAAGAAATCAATGAGCACAGTCCCATGAAATTGTAAAGCAATGATGCGATTGAAGGATTAGGTACGGTTTGCTGGATATATGGGATGAAGTTCTCCGACAGAACAGCGGCAAGAGCACCGAATCCACCGGTAAAAACGACAGCGCTCATCCATCGCATTGTACTGGATCTAGGATCGATCATCATAAGACCAAGTGCAATAATCCATAAGGCAAATAGTACAAAAAGCATGATTCCTCCGTCAAATGAATAGATAGTTTCTTCTATTGTGGCATGGAGCCAACATTTGCACAAGAGTATCCTTTCCCTGTGGGCCTAAGAGGAAATAAGCGAAGCTTCGCGAATAAGTGGATGAGAAGGGAGTGAAATCTCATTGATGCCAAAAAGCGTTTGGCTATAGCTATCTTGAAAATTGTAGGTAAAGTACTGCTTTGCGGAGTTTTCATTGTTGTCATAACCGTGATATTATCAATTGCAGCAGCTGTTGTAGCGATTCTAAAACATCCAGACCAGGAGCTCAGCATGGCTGGAATGGCTGGTGACCCCTTCTTTGTTAAAGCCGCATTGTGGGCACAAATTATTGGCTTTGTAGGGGGCGTTCTTCTTGCCTATGCCGTGTTTGAGAGGCGGAAAAGATGGGCCCTTGGTTTTGGAGCGCGACAGATGGGACTTAAGCTTAGCGCTGGTGTTCTCTTGGGGGCGCTGCTGATTTCGGCCAGCACCTTCGGGATTTGGTTGTTTGGCGTCATTCTCTTCCATTTCAATGCTTGGACAAGCTCATTAGGACTTGAGCTGGTATGGGGGTTCTTGCTTTTTATCGGTGTTGCGGTAAATGAAGAGCTTTTTGCCCGAGGTTACTTACAGGGACTGGTGAAAGAGAGATTTGGGACCATTTCGGCTGTAACCGTGTCTACGCTCGTGTTTGCTTTGCTGCATTCGTTTAACCCGGGAATGTGGAGCAATCCTGTGCCATTGCTGAATTTGCTGCTGGCTGGCTTGTTGTTTGGCTTATGCCGAGAGTTTTCTCAAAGTCTGTGGATGCCCATTGGACTGCATTTGTCTTGGAATTATTTGCAGGGGTGCATCTTTGGCTTCCAGGTATCGGGCACCCCAATGCCCTCGCTCTTTACGCTAAAAATGAGTTATTCCGACAGTGCTTTAATTTCTGGCGGCATTTTCGGGGCTGAGGGCAGTCTAGTCACGACTGTGATTCTTATGATTGGAATAGCAGGGCTCGTTTTGTTTTATCGGAGACCCACAAAGACTCTACATACGAACTAAGGAGGATATTTCACATGAGTGGATATGAAATTATTGCAAGTGAGTGGGACGGGGAGTCGACGCTTCGCCTCGTCGACCATGCTACCGGAGCCGAGGCCGAGATCATCCCGGCCATCGGACTGCATCTGTTCCGCTTCGATGTGCGGAACCACGCTTACATCGCGAAGCCAGCCAGCGCAGCCGAGCTTCGCGTCAAGTCTTCGCGCTACGGCGTGCCCATTCTGTTCCCGCCGGGGCGCGTCAAGCAAGCGGCCTTCACCTTTGAAGGCCGCGAATACAGGCTCCCCGCGAATCGGGAGCCGGATCATGCCCACGGCGAGCTGCGCGAGCGGCCGTGGAAGGTCGTAGCCAGCGGCGCGGATGCGGCTGGCGGGGCTTATGTCTCCGCGGAGTTCGACTTCGCGGAGCACGCGGATGTGCTGGCGTATTGGCCGCACGCCGCATGCTTTCGCTTTACGTACCGTCTGAAGGACGGCACGTTGTCGCTCAGCGGTGAAATCGCCAACCGAAGCGGCAGCACAATGCCGCTTTCGCTTGGCTTTCACCCGTATTTCGCGTACGCGGAGGGCGAAGCCGACCGCGTGCGGGTCGTGATTCCAGCGGCAGGGGAATGGCCGCTGAGCGAAGACGGCTACGCCGCAGGCGAGCCTGCGGCGTCAACGCTAACCGCGGCGCTGCAGCAAGGCGCGCGCGTCACGGAGCTGCCAGGCTATCCTGGCGGGTCGCAGATGCTCAGCATGAAGCCTGGTCCGCAGACCTGTGAGCTGCATTACGAAGCTCGCGGGACGAAGCTGGTCTTTGACATGGGGGACCGTTTCCCTATTCACGTACTGTTCACCGCGCCATGGACGGATGCGGTCTCGCTTGAACCTTATACAAGCATCATGAACGTGTTCAATGAGCCCATTAAAGCGGAGCTTTCCGGAGCGCAAGGTTTAGCTTCTGGCGAAACCTTCGCATTCGAGTGGTCGCTTCGCATCGAACCTTACCAGGGCTCATAGGACATACCAATCGTCGAGTAGCCTGAGTAGGGATGCTGATGGAGCTCAGTAATCAGGCCATATGCCTTGGCTGATTGGACTAGAGCGCCGGAGCGGGAAGTATTGTAGGCATTTAAATCAACAATCCCTTCAAGCAAATGAATATGCGTGCCATTCTGAAGGGCAATGGCGGGTCCAGATATTCCGAAAAAGTTATGATAGTGCCCATACCGAATGCCCGTGATGCCTTGATACTGATGAACATGACCATCATAAGCTGTTCCGTTTACACTGAACGTATAGACCCTTTGTAGATGACGATGCTTCAACTCTTCTGAAGTGATGTTCTTGAAGAAATGCACATGAGCAGGCGGGATGCAAGAAGTCATGCCCAAAACCCCCCTTGGAACAGGATATGCTTTCATCCTATTCTAAGGGGGGGTTTGTCATGACTAGGGGAGAGGATAAAAATTGGATTGACCAATCTTCATCTTTTTATCATCATAAATGCGAACCTCTACTTGATGCGGTTTGCCGTCCTCTAAGCGAGGGTTGTCCGAATCGGAGAGATCCACATAAAGGGAGTCCTCACCGTCAAAATTTGATTTGAAAGCTAAGCCGTCGATATAAACGTTGCAGGAGGAATAGAAAGGGGAACCTATGACCTGCAGCTTATTTTCGCTTCTTAGGACCTTAGAAACGATAGGATCTCCGTAACCTAGTACATATCCAGGCTGTATAATCGTATTTTTGAAACCTTTGGCTTCGTATCCGTAACGTCCACCGAACAAATTATCATATTGCAGCTTCATGTAATCAGCTAGGTCCTTGTTTTGAATGCCATACTTATCCCACATGTCCTGCGGTGGAATAACTGGAATTTTTTGTGATAGTTCATATAGATAATCCGTATAGTAGCTGCCTTGAATGCCTGCCATATGAAGCAGCTTCGGTCCCAAGAACGAAGGACTTAGCTTGAGATTTAATTGCTCCTGATCAGCAGGCAGGAAATTGTTCCATATCAGAAAAGGCGTGTAATGTGTTTTTGTGTACAAATCCGGATCATTTGGAAGGACATATTTGGCATCCCGATATACCTTGTAGTCTTCTTCAAAGAATGGAAAATGATCTCCAAAAAAGAGGATAATCGTGGGTTCACCCTTTTTCGTGTAATAGTCCACCAAAGATTGCAGCGCTTTGTCTGTGCCGGATATCCCTTGCGCATACGTTTCAAGAATACCTTTGGATTCTGAGCTAATATCCCCAGTCACTTCAATCGTATTTTGAGCAAATTTGCCGGGCTTAAAAGGATGGTGGTTTTCCATCGTGTTGGCAAAAACAAAGTCAGGTCCCGAACTTTTCTCCGTTTCCTCGATAATTTTCTTCACCACAGCCCGGTCCGCATAGTTGGGCCCCTCAAAATCATTCGGAAAAAATTCACTGGAGATAAACCTGGAGAAACCAAAATGTTTGTACACTTTTCTACTATCAAAGAAATAACTGAAAAAAGGATTGATTGATGTAGCCGTGTATCCCTGCCTCGTTGCAATACTGGCTAATGAATCCACGCCATGGTTCATGTATTGGATATAAGGCAATATTTTGTCCGGAGATTTCCCGAAAAATCGCATAGAATTGCCAGAAAGCACTTCAAATTCCACATTGGCTGTACTGCCGCCGAATTGGGGAGACAACATCAAGCCGCTCGTGAACGTTTTCTGTAATTGATGTAAATTTGGGATAGGGTCACGGCTAAACGTAATATTTTTCATGACAGTAGGATCCATGAATGATTCGCCAAGCATGACAATGATGTTCGGCTTTTTGCCGCTTGCTGTTTTGGGCTCTGGAATCTGATCCAGAATGGAGGTGACTGCCTTTTTGCTGTAACCGTCCGGTTTGGCAACATTCAAAAAACCAAGCATTTGTACGGATGAAAAAAGGTAGCCATTTTCATCATACGTAATCGTTTGATCCCATGGGACCGTATAGATGCCATATACATTCATGAACGGAATGGGCTTGTCCATGTATAGACTTGTTGCCATCACTATTGCGATGACAGCATAAATAGTACGCTCAATCCACGTCAATTGAATTCGCAAGCGTTTATTGAGATTTAGCAAAAAGAACAAAAGGGCAGAAACGACGACGAAAACGATCAGGGTTCCAATAATTCTAATGTTTAAATACCCATACAGAAAAGCCTTATACGTCATAATTTGATTGTTAAAAAATAAATCCCACGGATAGTAGGGGGCTCCTATGGCTTTTAATTTACTGCCGCTTATCGCGCCAAGTGGAAGCAAAATAACACACAGCAGCCAAAATGAGAGCTGGATTCTTGCGGATACCGCGATTAGAAAAAGATACAAAGTACCGACCACGAAGTAGGCAAGCACCATAGAAAGCGGGTGGCTCATCACCCATTTGTGCAGCTCTTCATAAGTGCCTCTTTCCAGAAATTCGACCATGCCCATCAATAAAAAAGGCAAAATAATGATCAAAATACGCGTGGGTAGATGCTTAAGTGTTGTTAGTAAAGTAGTCATTCGTTGGACTCCTGTTCTAGATATGCCATGCCATTCGTCCATTATCTTATATCTGTTAAAAAGATGAAAGATACCTCTTGACACTTTTCGGAAAAAAAGTTGCCACAACCTAATCCCTTCATGTTATAATCAACATCGCTTTGCAAAGCAAAGCCGCGGTTCGGGAACTTCCCGCGTTATCAAAACTAGGGGGATTAGAATGTTTAATTTTGTATGGGGCGTAGGATTCGTCCTCGTTAATTTTGTGCTGTTTCTCGTTTGTTATCGCATGTTTGGCAAGCAAGGCCTGTATGCATGGGTGGGGGTAGCTACCGTTCTGGCCAACATCCAAGTGGTTAAGACCATTGATATGTTTGGTCTGGTTATGACCCTTGGGAATACCATGTATGGCACGATTTATTTAACAACGGATTTGCTCAACGAGAAGTATGGGGAAAAAGAAGCGAAAAAAGCGGTGTGGTTCGGTTTTTTCACGCTGATTATGACCATCATCATTATGCAGATGGCGATGAAGTTCACTCCCCAGGAAAGTGATTTTGGGCTAGCAGCTCAGTCGTCCTTGGAAACGATTTTTGGTCTTTTGCCGCGGATTGCGCTTGGCAGTTTGACAGCATACTTGATCAGCCAGTTCCTGGACGTAAGAATTTACACCTATTTGAAAAAGCTCTTCTCAGCGCGAAACCAGCTTTGGATCCGCAACAATGGATCCACCGGGATCAGCCAACTGGTCGATTCATTTGTATTCTGCACCATTGCTTTCGCGGGTGTATATGATTGGAATGTGTGGTTGCAAATCTTCTTAACCACCTACGGAATTAAATTCGTTATATCCATTGCATCGACACCGGTGCTTTATATAGCCAGGAACTTTGTGTTTAAGTCTTGAAGCCGAAAAAGCCGACTCCTCATACTAAGAGAAGTCGGTTTTTTCTTTCCTAAGATTCCTCGCTGATCTGCTGTAAAACCTGCGAAAAGGTTGCGGATGGCTGCGCGCCGGTTAACGCATACTTCCCGTTAATGACGAAAAAGGGAACCCCAGTCACGCCCGCCTGACTAGCAAAAGCCAGATCACTCTCAACTGCTTCCAGACCTTCCTTGGCGAGCAGAGATGCTGCAAGTTGTGAACGGTTCAAGCCAAGCTGTTCAGCAAGATCAAGCAAAACCTCAACCTGCCCGATATCTTTTCCGTCTTCAAAGTAGGCTTGAAAAATAGCGTCAACAAGCTCTTTTTTGTTCTCCATAGGTGCGATTGCGATGAGCTGATGCGCTTTTAACGTATTTGGCATTTTTTCGACTTTGGAGAAATCAAAATGCAAGCCGGAAGCTTTGCCAGCATCTGTAACTTGCTGCAGCATGCCATTCAATCGATCCTCATCTGCCCGCATTTTCTTAACCATGACATCGCGGAAAGGAGAGCCCTCCTCTGGCGTCGAGGGGTCGAGTTGATAAGCTCGGTAATGAACCTCAACAGGCTCAGCTGTAAATTCGGCGAGCGCATCCGTTAAATTCTTTTTGCCGATCCGGCACCAAGGACAGACGACATCCTGAAAAATTTCTATAATCAAGTGAATTCAGACTCCTTTGATAAAAAAATAGTAACTATATTTTTATTATAAACCATTTGGACGGAAATCTAAAATCCTTTCTTCAGTTCCTAATTCATCTGACGAAATTTTTCAGGCGTGAGCCCAATCTGCTTTCGAAAACTCGCCACAAAATGGCTTACATCACGGAAACCGACACATTTAGCGATATCAGTAATCGTCCGTTGTCTATGACTCAACAACATTTCCTTTGATTTGCGGAGGCGCATCCGAATTAAATAGGAATAAGGCGAAAGTCCGAAAGCGTGCTGAAACAACGTATTTAAGTGTCTGGGCGTTACTTTAAGAACCTCAGCCATCTGTTCAAGACCTGTGTCTGAGTTATCGTAATGCGCGTCGAGCCAATCTAGCAGAGGTTGTAAATGCCGCATTTGGTTACTTAACGAAATCCGATTATTGATTTGACCTTGTTTTTTGAGCTGAATGAAAAATCGGTACAGATCTGCTGACGCATCATAACCGGAATAATCATTTTCGGTAGCTAAACTCCTTAACATACGTCCTATTTCCAATTCCAGAGATCCTTGTTCATCCCAACGATAAACAGCAGACTCATTCAACTCCAACGTGTTTAGAATAGCCTCCGCACAACTTCCCCTAAACGTAACATATTGCGTGCACCACTTGTCCGTCACAGCCCAATAAGAGTGAGGTATTCCAGGAAGTAATAACACACCTGAACCTTTCGTTAAGTGATGCTTTTTCCCTCCCATAATAAATTCGCCTTCACCCTCATAAGTTTGCAGCCAGTGATAATTAGGAATCCCTTCAGGCCTTATTATTTTTTCTTGATCTTCATGGTGCCCAATACTTTCAATGAAAATTGGAAACGGTTGCGCTGTCGAAGGCGTCAATTCATATCTTGTGTGCATATGGCCACATTCCTGTTCCATTTTATTATATAAGGATACAAGAATATTATATTTTAAGATCATTCAGAATCCAATACAATGTATTTATTCTTATATCCTTCAAGAAATTAAGAGGTGCTTGCAATGATAAATGATAAACTTCCTAAAATTTGGTATGGCGGAGATTACAACCCAGAGCAATGGGATAAAGAAATCATGAATGAAGATTTACGCATGTTCAAACTAGCAGGGATTGATGTAGCTACCATCAATGTATTCTCTTGGGCGTTATTACAGCCAAGTGAAGATATCTATGATTTTACTTGGTTGGATGACATCATCGAGCGTTTATATACGAGTGGGACATATGTATGTTTAGCTACAAGCACGGGGGCTCATCCGGCTTGGATGGCGCGCAAATACCCGGATGTACTCCGTGTGGATTTTGAAGGCCGCAAGCGTAAATTTGGCGCAAGACACAATTCTTGTCCGAACAGCCCCACTTATCGGAAATACTCTGAACGCATAGCTGAAAAGCTAGCTGAGCGCTATAAGGATCATCCCGCCATTCTGATCTGGCACATTTCCAATGAGTATGGAGGTTATTGCTATTGTGACCAATGTGCAGACGGGTTTCGCACTTGGCTGCAAGCGCGATATGCCACCTTGGGGCAAGTCAATAAAGCTTGGAATACCAATTTCTGGGGCCATACCTTCTATGATTGGGAAGAAATCGTTCCGCCGAATGCACTTTCCGAAGAGCGGACAGGAGACAATACCTTCTTCCAAGGAATTTCATTAGATTATCGACGATTTATGTCGGATAGTTTGCTCGAATGTTACAAGCTGGAATACAACGCTATTAAAAAGCATACCCCAGAACTCCCAGTCACAACCAACTTGATGGGTCTCTACAAAGAGCTTGACTATTTCAAATGGGCTAAGCATTTGGATGTCATCTCTTGGGACAATTATCCGTCCTTCAATACGCCAACCAGCTTGACGGCTATGACCCATGATCTAATGCGCGGTTTAAAAGAGGGTCAGCCATTCATGCTGATGGAACAAACGCCAAGCCAGCAAAACTGGCAGCCTTACAACTCGCTCAAACGACCAGGCGTGATGAAGCTTTGGAGCTACCAAGCCGTTGCTCGCGGCGCGGATACCGTCATGTTCTTTCAGCTGCGCCGCTCAGTGGGTGCCTGTGAAAAATACCATGGAGCCGTCATCGAGCACGTTGGACATGAACATACAAGAGTGTTCCGCGAGTGCGCAGAATTAGGCGCTGAACTCCAAACCCTCTCAGATAAACTGCTGGATGCCAGAGCCAACACTCGCGTCGGAATCATCTATGATTGGGAAAACCGGTGGGCAGTCGAACTATCCAGTGGGCCAACCGTTGCCCTCCAATACGTAGATGAAGTCCACAAATACTATGACGCCCTTTTTCAGCAAAACATACAAGCCAATCTCATCAGCACAGAAGCAGATTTCTCAAACTACGACATCATCATTGCACCTGTCCTTTACATGGTCCAAAAAGGCTTCGCTAAACAAATAGAACAATTCGTTCATGACGGTGGAACCTTCCTAACCACCTTCTTCAGCGGCATCGTTAACGAAAACGATATCGTAACCCTCGGCGGCTACCCTGGCGAGCTGCGCAAAGTACTTGGCATCTGGGCAGAAGAAATTGACGCCTTATACCCAGATCAAAGCAACCAAATCGTCCTCACAGAGTCATGGGGCGCACTACACGGCCAATATCAATGTGGATTGCTATGTGACTTAATCCATGCAGAAGGAGCAGAAGTCAAAGCCGTATACGGCAGCGAATTTTATCAGGGAATGCCAGTCCTAACCGTAAACAAATTCGGCGCAGGACAAGCCTGGTACGTAGCTTCAAGTCCTGAACCCTCCTTTTTACAAGGCTTACTCGGAAATCTATGCAAAGAAAAAGGCATCACAGCACCCATCCCGCCCGTAGCCGGTATAGAAGTAACAACAAGAACAACAGCAAACAATTCCTACCTATTCGTCTTAAATCATAATGACCAACCAACAAGCATAGAACTTGGCGACCTAACAGGTACAGACCTCATAACCGGGGAACCAATCAAGAACAAAATCACCCTACCGCCAAAAGGAGTTCTAATCCTAGAAAAAAATGAATCTACCCAAAATTCCATAAAATCCTAAAATCCATTTAACCACCACAACAAGCGATGTCTCTCACTTTCGATCACAAACCATTCAAAAAAAGTGACAGACATCGCACCCCAACCCCAACCCCAACCCCAACCCCAACCCCAACCCCAACCCCAACCCCAACCCCAACCCCAACACCAACTACAAGCACCAGATATTATTAGGTTTCTAGGACACTGTAATCTGAGATCATTCCTAACAGTACTGCCAATCCCGAGTATCCTATTCTTTGAATACTCAGATTCTGTGATATCTACAAAACGTATTTTATTTGTTTGGGATGGTAGGTAATTAAACCCAGCCAATTGATGTAATTGATTTGAAAAATGGTTATTAAGCGGTCGAACCAATTGCTTTTTTAAACAGGATTACCAGCTACCATTCTTCGCTAATAACATAAATTAATGAATTATCTCGTCAATTAATCTAGTATAACTAGCAAAACTACCATAACTCTAAGGGCTATCATGGCCACACGGGGCCCGAAGTTACCATAGCCACATGAGGGTTAGGGTTAGTGGAGCCAGAATAAGTGGGAGCTGACTGGGAGTTGCAAGAGGAGAGAATTGACCGGAGCCAGAAGAGGACCGAGCTAACAGGCGCCAGAAGAAGAGGAGCAAGCTAACTGAAGCCAGCAAGTGGAGCAAGCTTGCCGTATCCAAAAGAGAACGAGCTAACAGGAGCCATAAGAGGAATGAGCTAACAGGGGTTAGAAGAAGAGGAGCGATGCTGACAGTAGCCAGAAAGTGGAGCAAGTTTACCGGATCCAAAAGAGGAACGAGCTAACAGGAGCCAGAAGAGGAATGAGCTAACGGGGGCCAGAAGAAGAAGAAGAAGAAGAAGAAGAAGAAGAAGAAGAAGAAGAAGAAGAGGAGCGAGCTGACTGTAGCCAGCAAGAGGAGCAAGCTTACAAGATCCGAAAGGGGAACGAGCTAACAGGGGCTAGAAGAGGAGCGAGCTGACTCGGAGCTGCAAGAGGAGAGTGCTTACTGGAACCACTAGAGAAGCAGAGCGACTTGAGCCAGAGTCACTAGAGGGCTAGAAATATCTAAGGTACTTGAGGACCAGAAATGCAAAGCCGTAAAGCACGCGGACTATCAAAGCCGCTAGAGCTCTAGAACTATGGAAGCCGCTTGAGCGCGAATTTTTTGGAATTTGACGATCGGAAGTAGTGGGGCCACAAGAGTCGCCTACTATTTGTACTGCCGGCCAACTATCCGATATTGCTCCTGCGTGTTTCGTCGATATTTTTGTATGTATCACAGAAAACGCGTTTTATCGGAACCTTTTATGAGCTAGGATATTTATGGTAATCTACCTAAAAACCACTTCACAAGCGAACGTATATTTGGTATAATTAAATAAGAACAAATGTTCCTTTTGGTGGTGGAGATATGAAATTGTGGCAGGAATTTGCTGATATGGATTTGAACATTTTTCTGACGGAAGAAGATTGTGAGGAATACTTGCTGAATTTGCGATGGGCCAATGGATTTTGTTGTCCTCGTTGTGATTATCATGAAGCTTTTCATATTCGTACTCGCAGATTATTGGAATGTAAGGAGTGTAGGATGCAGATTTCTTTAACGGCTGGGACGATCATGCATAAATCCAAGCTTTCGCTGCTTCTGTGGTTCCGGGCTATCCAATTATTAGTTCAATCCGATCAGGGTTATTCGGCCGCGTCATTGTCACAAATTCTTGGAATAAATTATAGAAGCGCTCAATTATTATTGAAAAAAATATATTTTGCTTTTGTTAGTGAAGAAAACTGGAAAAACTCGTTTCGGAAAATGGAAGCTTCGAATCCTGCTATAAGGTTGGATACAACTGCTAATCATCAGGATGAACATTCGAGCATGCCGATTGATAAATGGGATATAGTCTCTTATATGGCGTCCAAAGTAAGCCGGCTCCATGACAAAATAACCTTTAAGAAAGTAACTCCCAAACTATATTTGAGCTATGCTTTTCATGCGCACAAATTCGAGAGTGGTATGTCTTCTCCTTACTTTTTTAATAAGTGGTTTAAAAAGTTTGTTTCGATTCATTTATATCGTAGTTTTTTTAAATGTTATCAAATTACTGGATAAGAGAACATTCATAAATTGACCGTGCTCCTTTTTTCAGGCATGATGTAGAAACAGAGTGCTTGATATCAATAAGCAAACTAAGGGGAGGCGGGGCTGTGAAAAAGACTTTGCAAATTCCAATTCATTTCTATCGGAAGTTTCTTTCTCCGTTGAAGCCGCCAACTTGTCGATTCTATCCTACTTGCTCGCAATATGCGCTGGAAGCTATTGAGGTTCACGGTGCCCTGAAGGGATCATGGCTATCTGTGAAACGGATATGCAAGTGCCATCCTTTTCATCCAGGCGGGGTTGATCATGTGCCGGCCAAAGCGGAAAAATTAACTCATAACGATCAGTCTGCTTGACATGGTGTGTTTCTTTTCGATATATTTGGCTTAAGATGTTATATATGCTTCGATGAACGGATAAGTACAGATGGATGCCTATGAACAGAGAGCCGGGTTAGGTGAAAGCCGGTATAGGAGAAAGTCTGGAAGATGGTCCCGGAGAATAAGCCTTCGAGCTTCCCAATGTGTTGGCAAACTAACACACACTATGGGAGTGAGCTGGCTTCGTGTCCCAGCGTTAATGGGCAAGTCGTAAGACTTACTGAGCCCCGAGCTTGTGAAAGGCGGGGGAACCTGGGTGGTACCGCGTGAGTTCAACTCTCGTCCCAAGATGGATGAGGGTTTTTTGTGTTTTCTACTAATTGCTAGGAGGAATGATTATGTCAACAAAAGCCAAAACGTTTTACATTACTACGCCGATTTATTATCCGAGTGATAAGCTTCATATCGGGCACGCTTATTCTACGGTAGCTGGCGATGCGATGGCTCGATATAAGCGATTGCGCGGTTTTGATGTAAGGTATTTAACGGGTACGGATGAGCATGGTCAAAAGATTGAACGAAAAGCTCAGGAAAAAGGGACTACCCCTCAGCAATTTGTAGATGAGATTGTGGCAGGTATTAAAGTGCTTTGGGGAAAATTGGATATTTCTTATGATGATTTTATTCGGACAACGGAAGATCGCCATAAGGTTGCTGTTAGTCAGATTTTCCAACGATTGCTGGATCAAGGGGATATTTATTTAGGTGAGTATGAAGGCTGGTATTGTATCCCTGATGAATCTTTCTTTCCAGAAAGCAAGCTGGTTGATGGGAAATGTCCGGATTGTGGGCGTCCTGTTGAGAAGATGAAAGAGCAAACTTATTTCTTCCGGATGAGTAAGTATGCGGACCGCCTGGTGCAGTATTATGAAGAAAATCCGGAATTCATTCACCCGGAATCTCGTAAAAATGAGATGTTGAATAATTTTATTAAGCCAGGTCTCGAAGATTTGGCGGTATCTCGGACGACTTTTGATTGGGGCATTAAGGTTCCTGGTGATCCCAAGCATGTGATTTATGTGTGGATAGATGCTTTGTCTAATTATATTACGGCTCTAGGCTACGGATCAGACGATGCGAGTAATTTTGAGAAGTACTGGCCTGCTGATGTGCATTTAATGAGTAAGGAGATTGTTCGTTTCCATACGATTTATTGGCCGATTATGTTGATGGCTCTTGATTTGCCGTTGCCTAAGAAGGTTTTTGCTCATGGCTGGCTTCTAATGAAGGATGGCAAGATGTCGAAGTCCAAAGGCAATGTCGTAGATCCGGTTACGTTGATAGATCGTTATGGCTTGGACGCACTGCGCTATTATTTGATGCGCGAGGTTCCTTTTGGTGCGGACGGTACGTTTACACCGGAAAGTTTTGTGGAGCGAGTCAATCATGATCTCGCGAATGATTTGGGGAATCTTTTGAACCGTACGATCGTGATGATAGATAAGTATTTCGAAGGCAAGATTCCCGCTTATGTTGCTGGGGCTACCGAGTTTGATGAAAGTCTCTTGGAGACTGTTCGGTTGACGGTAGCGAAGTACGAGGAAGCCATGGAGAAGATGGAATTCTCCATCGCTTTATCGGCCGTGTGGCAGCTTATTAGCCGCACGAACAAATATATCGACGAGACGCAGCCGTGGTCGATGGTGAAGGATGAAGCCAAACGTGAAACTCTTGGCTCCGTTATGTATGTGCTGGCTGAGTCCCAGCGCATATCGTCTGTGCTGCTGCGTCCATTTTTGACGAAGACGCCGCAATTGATCTGGCAGCAGCTTGGATTAGCTGCCGAAGATCTGCCACGCTTGACGGACTGGGACAGCGTCCAATCCTTCGGACATCTCCCTACAGGCACGATTGTGCAGAAGGGAGATCCGATGTTCCCAAGACTCGACGTGGAAGCGGAAGTCGCCTTCATCGTCGAGGCCATGGGCGGCGCTTCGTCTAGCGCCGCGGAAGTGCAAGAGGCAGCGCCTGCGCCTGTCGCAGCTGCCAATACCGTGCCCGCGCCGGAGCCAAAGGACGAAATCGGGATTGACGATTTCGCCAAGGTGGAGCTGCGCGTAGCACAAGTTATATCGGCGGAGCCTGTGAAGGGCGCCGATAAGCTTCTAAAGCTGCAGCTCGACCTTGGGTACGAGCAGCGTCAGGTTGTTTCGGGTATTGCGAAGTTTTATTCGCCCGAGGAGCTGGCTGGACGCAAAGTTATTTGCGTCACGAATTTGAAGCCCGCCAAGCTGCGCGGCGAGCTGTCTCAAGGTATGATTCTCGCCGCTTCTCATGGCGATCAGCTAACGCTTGCCACTGTCCCTGACTCGATGCCAAACGGTGCGATCGTCAAATAAAGGCAAGGAACGACAAGCCTCCAATCCCACAGTAAACGTGGGACTGGGGGCTTTCTTTTGTTTTTGAATGGGTTCCTAGGCAAGTGGGGAATCCTAAAGGAAACTAACAACGGAGTGAAGCAGATGAAGATACGATTTATCGTGAAAATTATCGTTGTTTTTGGTCTGGCTTTTCTTTTAACAGCCTGCACGTTATTTGGCAAAGGATCAGATAAGCAAAAAGAGGATACGTCTAAGCAGAAACAAGAAAAATCGAAGGCGCAAAGCACCAGTCAGGATGACAGTGTGATTAATCAAGAGCTAAAGAAGCAATATCAGATGTATAATGAAATTATCGAATATAAGACTCAGCAGGAGAAGAAACTGATTAAACAGTCAGAAGAACGCTACAAGAAGTTGAAAGAGGAGAGCAACAAGTCTGATAAATCGAGTTCAGATAGTGAACAAAAAAAGTGAACTATTGTGAATAAAGTGGGGCTATGCTGTGAACATCCGCAGTTAGCCCTTTTATTTTGCGTCAAGATGTATTGACTTCGGGTAGGTGGATTCGTATAATCAATTCGTTAATAAAAATAATTACGATTTAGAATGTGAGTGGAGCGATATGGGGATGTCCAACAAAAGATTTTTTTATATAGTTATTTTCGCTGTTTTAGCGATTGTGGCGACAGGTTGTGCCAGTAATTCGAGTACGAAGGATAAGCTGGTGGATGGTAAGGTTAATGTGGTTGCCAGCTTTTACCCCTTGTATGAGTTTACTCGTAATATTGGCGGTGAGTATGTGAATGCGATCAATCTCGTTCCAGCAGGTGTAGAACCGCATGATTGGTCCCCAAAGAGCCGTGATATTAAAAATATGACGAAGTCCCAAGTGTTTGTCTATCAAGGAGCAGGTTTTGAAGGATGGGTGAAGGATTTCCTAGGCAGTCTGCCTGCAGATTCAACTTTGAAGGTTGTAGAAGCAAGCCAAGGGGCCAATTTAATCAAAACTTCCGAAAATAAAGATGAATTTGATCCGCATGCCTGGTTAAGTCCGTTAAATGCGATAAAAATGGCTAATAATATTAAAGAGGCGCTTATTAGTGCCGACCCTGCACATAAAGAGGCATTCGAGCAAAATTATGCTAGTTATGCTCAGAAATTGACGGATCTAGATGCTCGTTACAGAAAAGAGCTCGCTTTAACCAAGAAGAAAGAGATTGCGGTATCTCACCAAGCTTTTGCCTATTTATGCCGAGATTATGGTTTGACTCAGATGGCAATTATGGGATTGTCCCCAGACGCTGAGCCGACTGCGCAGGATTTGAAGAAAATGAATGAATACATGAAAGAACATGAATTGAAATATATATTTTTTGAAGAGCTTGTTTCTGATAAGTTGGCCAAAACGTTAGCAAAGGATGCCAAGGTGGATACCATGGTTCTAAGTCCAATTGAGGGTCTGACAGACGAGCAAGTGAAGGCTGGCGAAAGTTATATTTCGATCATGGACAAAAATTTGAAAAACTTGGTGAAGGCTTTACAATAAAGGAAGAGTAGTTTTGGAGTCATTCCATTGTGAAGGAGTCAGGAGTTAATAGATGGAGATTAGTCAAAAAGAGTTTTGTCATCGCAGTATCGTGTCTATGGATGATGTGTCGTTCTCCTATGAACATAAGAAAGTGATAGATAAGCTGCGTTTCGATGTGCTCGAACGCGACTTTGTTGGCGTTATCGGCTCCAATGGTGCCGGCAAAACAACGCTGCTCAAAATGCTTGTCGGTTTGTTGAAGCCGACAGCTGGTGAGATCAGGTTGTTTGATCGGCCGCTAAGCCAATTCAAGGATTGGGAACGCATTGGGTATGTTCCCCAGAAAAATGCGTTTAATCCCCTGTTTCCGGCTACGGTGAGAGAAATTGTGCTGTCGGGGATGTACACCAAAAAACGGGTCTACCGCCGGCTGTCCAAGGTCGATCTTCAAAAAGCCGAAGATGCGATGCTTGCCATGCGCATCGAGGACTTGGCTGACCGCCGGATTGGTCAGCTGTCGGGTGGACAGCAGCAGCGCGCTTTCCTCGCGCGCGCGATCGTGAACAATCCGGAGCTCCTTATACTCGATGAGCCGACGGTTGGGATTGATGCGGAGACGCAAGTCGGATTCTTCCGAATGATCCGACATATGCATCAGCATCATCATATGACTTTCATCATGGTGTCCCATGATATGGACATGATGCAGTCTTATTTAGGAACAGAGCCGCAGCAGGTAAGTGGCGGCATTAAGTTTTATGTCAAGCATACCCATGATCCCGAGGATTGCCGTGAGACGAATTTGACTCATTCGATCGGCCAAATTCGCGAGATGATCGGAGTTCAGTAAGGAGCGGGCATTTTGGACATTTTCACGGAGTACTTTTTTCAGCGTGCGTTAATTGGCGGAATTTTAATTGGGCTTGCGGCGCCTTTGATGGGCGTTTTTCTTGTCCTAAGGCGGCTGTCGATGATTGGAGACACGCTTGCACATGTATCCATCGCCGGTGTAGCTCTCGGCTTTCTAATTAACGTCTATCCGTTAGGCGTTGGGCTTGTATTTGCATTGCTGGCTTCTTTCGCCATTGAACGCTTGCGCAAAGCGTACAAGACGTATGCAGAGCTCTCGATTGCCATCATTATGTCAGGCGGCGTGGCGCTGGCTACGCTGTTATTTACATTAGGCAAGGGCTTTAACATGAATGTGATGAGCTATTTGTTTGGCAGCATCTATACGCTGGATAGTACAGATTTATGGGTTGTACTTGGTGTATGTGTGCTTGTAGTTGGCGTCATTGCGGCGCATTTCAAAGAGTTTTTTCTTATGTTCTTTGATGAGGACGCAGCGAGCGTAAGTGGACTTCCACTCAAATATTATAATATGATGATTACAATGCTTACCGCGCTAGTCATTTCGGTTGCTATTAAGATTGTGGGGGCACTACTGGTTTCATCTTTGCTTACGATTCCGGTTGCCTGCAGTTTATTAATAGCTCGGAGCTTTAAACATTCGGTCTTTTTAGCGATTCTCTTTTCTGAAATTGCCGTTGTTATTGGACTTGTTGTCGCGGGAGTATGGGACCTGGCTCCAGGCGGTACGGTTGTACTTACGCTTATTGCTATGCTGGTCGGGATCATTCTGAAAAGAGGGTTGAGGATTTAACATGGACTCTGTTAATATTTGGATCGCTTTATGGGCAGGAATCGCATCCTTCATATCACCCTGCTGCTTGCCTTTGTATCCCTCTTATCTTTCTTACATAACGGGAATTTCAGTTAGCGAATTGAAATCAGGAGAAACGACTGCTCGCGTTCGCCGTCAAACGATGCTGCATACGTTAAGTTTTATCGTTGGATTTTCGATCATTTTTTATACGTTGGGGTTAACGGCTGGTTTCTTGGGTAATTTCTTCTTTGATTATCGTGATTTGCTTAGACAAATTGCTGCCCTTTTAATTTTCATTATGGGATTGTTTCTGCTTGGCATCTTTCAGCCTCAATGGTTAATGAAGGAACGAAAATTGAATATCAATTTTCGTCCCGCAGGCTATCTGGGTTCCATTCTTGTTGGGATGGGGTTTGCAGCAGGCTGGTCACCTTGTGTGGGGCCGATTCTTTCCGCCATTCTTGCACTGGCGACGACAGAACCTGGAACGTGGTTCCAGCTTACAACGGCTTATTCGCTTGGGTTTGCGATTCCGTTCTTTGTCCTATCCTTTTTCATCGGTTCGACCAAATGGATTCTGAAATACTCCAATCTGATTATGAAAATTGGCGGTGGCTTAATGATCTTGATCGCCATTCTTCTGTACACAGGTAAAATGACGCAAATCACGCTTTGGCTGAACTCCATAACGCCGGCTTGGATGAAATTTTAAGCTACGTAAAATATTCAATTTTGGCTTGAGGGAATTTATCAAAGATCTGTTCTGTGATGAATTCTCTCAAAGCATTTGCTTGTTCATCGGGATATACATATTTGCCTCTGCCATACTTACCCCATTTGTATTTGCGTTTTTCTTCATCCATCTCCAATTTCGTTTTTGGATATCTTTTTTCGATAATATTTTTGGCCGTTCGCGTGAAACGATGTTGGATCATTTCGAAAGTCAAATCTGTGGCAGCTTCGGCAGGCAGCTCTTTGTAGAGACGTTCCAGTAAGGTTGCGTACCCGTCTTCCCAGCCTTCATGCCAAATGATCGGCGCAATGATGAAACCGAGTGGATAGCCTGCATGGGCTACTTTGCCTGCGGCTTCGATGCGTTCATGAAATTTGGAGGTGCCGGGTTCAAAATTCTTGATGACATAATCCGCGTTTACGCTAAAGCGAAAACGGGTGTGTTTGTTATGTTTGGCATCGAGAAGGGGGTCCACATGATGATACTTGGTTACAAAACGCAAGCGGCCGTGCTCCTGCTGACCCATAAATTCAATCAATTCTTTTAAGGAACCGGAGATATGCTCCAATCCGACAGGATCAGAGGTGCAGGCTGCTTCAAACCGGGTAATTTCCGGTTCCCGTTCTTCGATATACTGCTTGGCAGCTCCAAGGATATCGTCCATGTTGACATAGACACGTATATAGGGCTTGGCTCCCATTGTTGTTTGGAGATAGCAATAATGACAATGTCCCATACAGCCAGTAGCAATAGGGATTGCATACTCAGCGGATGGTTTGGACGTCTCGAATTTGAGTGTCTTGCGGAGGCCAACGACAAGCGTGCGTTTGGCAATTTTATATTTCTCCAGCTCAGAGTCGCCGGGCAAATCACGGATTTGGTTATGAGAAGTTGTCATATGAATCTCAAGACCTTGCTGTTTAGCCCATTCATAAATCCGCTGGCCTTTGGGATAATTCATCGCATCCGGTTCAAAATAGACAAGTTCGGGGACAAAAACAGAGGTTGCAGGCACAGGTCTTGTGAGCAATTCAGTCGCCATGTTTGTCTCCTTTCAACTATCGTGATTAGAATTAATGGTGTTCCTTAGTGTGCCAAACCGACGAGTCCATGAACCATGGGATATTTGACCGCATCTGGGTTGATGCATTATGATAAGTAAGCAGTAGACAGGAAATAAAGGAAAAGCAGGGGGAAATAAAGCAATGGCTACACCTAGCATGGAAGACTATCTGGAGAGAATATACAAGCTTATTGACGAGAAAGGCTACGCTCGTGTCTCCGACATTGCTGAAGGACTAGAGGTGCACCCCTCATCCGTGACCAAAATGATTCAAAAGCTGGACAAGGATCACTATTTGATTTATGAAAAATACCGTGGACTAATGTTAACTCCAAAAGGGAAGAAGATGGGGAAACGTTTAGTTGACCGACATCTGCTCCTGGAAAATTTCTTAACCGTCATTGGTGTCCAAGAGGACAATATATATAAGGATGTAGAAGGCATTGAACATCATCTGAGTTGGGATTCCATCACTTGTATTGAAACGCTGCTCGAATATTTCCGCAGGGACCCGAATCGGATGGAAGACCTTGTGAATATTCGCAAAGAGATCGACGCTGAAAGTTAGACAGAGACCGTGATAACGGTCTCTGTCTTTTTTTTGTGGGTATAGAAACAAACCGCCTCTGCATACATAACAAAGTAGGCCCTAAGCGCGACGACAGGGAGTGGTGTAAGTTGATCATTAATGGTGTGTTTGAAGGTGGCGGCGTGAAAGGGATTGCTCTTGCAGGCGGAGTCAGTGCGGCTATGGAACAGGGACTCGTCTTCAATGAAGTGGCAGGTACAAGCTCAGGCTCGATTGTAGCGGCTTTTCTGGCCGCGGGCTATACCGGAGAAGAGATGAAGGAATTAATCCTAAGAGCACCCTTTAAATCGTTTATGCAGCGGTCCCCCATTTTTAATACCAAAATTATTGGACCCGCGGCACGTTTGTTAATCAAAAAAGGCCTGTACGCTGGAGAAGCGCTCGAATATTGGGTTGAGCAGCAGCTTGCCGCTAAGGGTATTCGGACCTTTGGCGATTTGAAGCCGAACCAGCTTCGCGTTATTGCTTCTGACATTACGCAAGGCAAACTGCTTATTCTGCCGGACGACATCGCCCAATATGGGATAGATCCGCTCAAGTTTTCGATTGCCAAAGCGGTGCGGATGAGCACAAGCATTCCTTACTTTTTTGACCCTGTGAGGATTCGGCGCAAAATAAAGAGCTTTGGGAAGGCGACGCCATTCACCGAGCAATTTTATTATATTGTAGATGGCGGGCTGCTTAGTAATTATCCGTTATGGGTATTCGATAAGGATACGGACCGTGACGAGATCATTCCTGTGATTGGCTTTCAATTGGTGGGGAAAAGCGACACGCATACCCGGAAAATTAAAGGGCCGATCACTATGCTTGAGGCGCTTTTTGGCACGATGTTGAGCGCCCATGACGAGCGTTATATTGAACAGAAAAACCGTTTTCGAACAGTAAAAATCCCCACACTGGGTGTGGGGAATACGCAGTTCAACTTATCGAAAGAAAAGAGTATGCTGCTCTACGAATCAGGATTCAAAGCTTCCAACGAATATTTCGACAAATGGTCGGCTGAAATTTATGAAGAAAACTATACAAAGTACGTTCTGGACTAATACGTTTAATGATATTTCGGGTAATCGTCCGGTTCTGAATCCTTTGTTCCGTTAATGACACGAAATTTGGCATTTTTCCTTTTGACTTTAGATGGGCCTCGACCTGTAGAAAACTTTCTCCAGCGAGATGGCGGAAATTTATAAAGGAGAAAGATGATCCCTAGCACGAGTATGGGAATGAATAAGGCTCGTAAACTTACCAATAAACCAATGGCAATCAAAATCGCGATGGCAATTTCGATAGGGGAAAATTTTCTTCTCATACCCGTCCCTCCGTAATTCGTTGTTCCGCTTCACGCATGCGGTTGAAAGACGCAATCGACACTTCGACTTGATGGTCTTCTGGTTCTTTGGTTGTAAGAAGTTGAAGCCAAAGTCCCGGGTAACCGAGGTAGCGAAGAACCGGGACTTCACGAAGTGAATTCGTGAATCGCAGAACTTCATAGGATACGCCAATAACAACAGGAAGCAGCAGCAATCGTTGCAGAATACGCTCTACATACCCATCGTAGTGGAGGAAAGAGTAGATCACGACACCGATTAATACGGTGAACACAATGAAGCTGCTGCCGCAGCGATAGTGCAGCGTGTTGAATTTCTGCACGTTGCTTACCGTCAGTTCGACGCCGGCTTCATAAGCGCTGATGACTTTGTGCTCCGCTCCATGATATTGGAACAAGCGGCGAATCATCGGCGTGAGGGATATGAAGTAAATATATCCAACCAGTAAGATGATTTTGATAACACCTTCTATAAGGTTATGAAGAATCTGATTGCTAAATACATTTTGAAACAAAAACTGTTCAATAACTGCTGGTACCAGCGTGAAAACGAATTTCCCGAATAAAAAGGAAATGACACCAACTACGGCAACGCCGAGAATCATCGAAATATTAGAAAAGAAGCCTGGTTTCTCTTCTTTCTGGGCATTTTTATCGTTGTCACCTTCTTGTTCAGCAAAGGATTCAGCCGAGAAGTTCAAATGCTGTGCGCCTTTCGCGCTGGATTCGATAATACCTACAATACCGCGAATAAATGGTATTTTTTTGAGCGATTGAACCCAAGGAATTACTTTCTTCGGTACTTCCAAGTAATCCAGGGAGCCGTCCTTTTTGCGCACGGCGGTTACATGCACATTTTTTCCTGCGAACATGACGCCCTCTATGACGGCTTGTCCTCCGTATATACTGTTTTGTTCTGCCATGAGTTCCACCTTCTTATCCTTCTCGAATTCGGTTTAGTGTACTTTCTTATTGTAACGGATTCACAGGTTGAATGCTACCGATACCAGTAGAACATACTATTCATACCTAAGGAAAGACAGGGAACTTCTGCAGAGAGAGGAAGAGACAGGAACATGGAGGCAAGGAATGAACAGAAAATTAAAACAAATCGGTGGCTGTATGCCATTTATATTGGGTTTTTCGCAGGGTTCATTTGGGGCGCACTCAAAATTGTTGAACAATATTTGAAGTTTACGCACATTGTCATTGGCTTTCTTGTTGAGCCTTTTTTCAGGCATGAGTTTCTGGTAACTTGGCAGGGGGTTCTGGTAGGTTGGGGATTTTTTACGCTATTTTCGATCATCGCCGCCTTCCTCTATATGGCGACCATGTGGAAACTGCAAGGGCCTTGGTGGGGATTAGGGTATGGAGCTTTCTGGTGGGTGGCCATCTATTTGCTCATTGGACCGTTGGCGGGCATGACCTACTGGATTAATAAACTGGATATAAACACCATCATAAGTGATTTCTGTTTGTTCCTTCTTTGGGGAATGTTTATTGGATACTCGATTGCCATTGAATACACAGACACTAGTACGAGCAAGAGAGAAGCTATACACAAGACATGAAAGTTATGGTAAAATATCAAGGGTCAAATAGGATGTATTCGTCATCCTGACAGAACATGCTGGGGAGTGATTTCCTGTTGAAAAAGGTTCTTGTCCTTAACGGACCCAACTTAAATATGCTGGGCGTGCGTGAGCCCGGTGTTTATGGAACGTCATCCCTTCCCGTTATTATTCAAAGTTTAACAGAGATAGCAGAGGGACTTTCGGTTGAACTGGAAAGTTTTCAATCGAATCATGAAGGCGATATAATTGATAAAATTCATGAAGCTTTTGGCACGAAAGACGGTATTCTGATCAATCCAGGCGCATTTACGCATTATAGCTATGCGATCCGTGATGCGTTAGCCGCCGTGCAATTGCCAACGATTGAAGTTCATCTTTCGAACATTCATAAACGTGAGGAATTTCGCCATCATTCCGTTATTGCCCCGGTAGTCATCGGTCAGATTTGCGGGCTTGGCCCACAAGGATATGAATTAGGCTTGCGAGCCTTATTACCGCATATGCAAGGCTAAACGACTCTTCTTAATTAATAAGAAAGATTGGTGATTTGGATGCAGGAGAAACGTATTGAACGCCTTCGCAAAGTTTTGGAGCAGCAGAATTTGCCGGCACTACTCATCACGAACGCATATAACCGTACATACGTATCTGGTTTCACTGGTTCTTCCGGTTATGTCCTTATTACGTTAGATCGTGCTATCTTGCTAACGGATTTCCGGTACATGACCCAAGCGCCGCAGCAAGCAAAAAGCTTTGAAGTTATAGAACATAAGCCGAAGGCGATCGAAACCGTTCGCGAGCTGCTGCAGCAGCAAGGCATTACGAAGGTTGGCTTCGAGCAAGCGGATGTGACTTACGGCGACTTTCTTGGGTTCCAAGCAGGCTTGTCGGGAATCGAATTAGTGCCAACCTCACGCGCAGTGGAATCAATTCGAATCATCAAAGATGACGCGGAACTGCAAGTTATGCAGGAAGCTGCTGACTTAGCGGATCAAACGTTCTCGCATATTCTGTCTTTCATCAAGCCTGGCGTGAAGGAGAAGGATATCGCGCTTGAGATTGAGATGTTTATTCGCAAGAATGGCGGAACATCAACTTCATTCGAAACGATCGTTGCTTCCGGTGAACGTTCTGCACTTCCGCATGGTAAAGCGAGCGATCGCGTGCTACAATTAAACGAGTTTGTCAAATTGGATTTTGGAGCGTATTATAAAGGGTATTGCTCCGACATCACTAGAACAGTTATGCTTGGAAAGCCGACAGACAAACATAAAGAGATTTATGATATTGTGCTTGAGGCTCAATTGAATTGTCTAGCCAACCTGAAACCAGGGATTACTGGCAGAGAAGGCGATGCTTTTGCACGAGATGTCATCGTGAAACATGGCTATGGCGATTATTTCGGTCACGGTACCGGACATGGATTAGGTATGGAGGTTCACGAATCTCCGCGCTTGTCGAAAACCGAAGATATGATTTTAACACCTGGTATGGTGGTTACCGTTGAACCCGGCATTTATCTCCCTGACTTTGGTGGAGTTCGAATTGAGGACGATGCAGTAATTACTGACACCGGCATTAAAATACTTACACATTCTACCAAAGATTTTCTTATTATTGACTAGCGGAGGGATTTACAAGTGATATCAGTTAACGATTTCAAAACAGGTCTTACGATTACAGTAGAGCACGATATTTTTACAGTTCTGGATTTCCAACACGTGAAGCCAGGTAAAGGTGCAGCATTCGTACGCTCCAAGCTTAAAAACCTGCGCAACGGAAACACAGTTGAACGTACGTTCCGCGCTGGCGAGAACGTTGGCCGCGCACACATCGACAACCGTGAAGTGCAATTCCTTTATTCCGGCGGCGATGAATTTACGTTCATGGACACAGAAACTTACGATCAGTTCGCTCTTTCCCGTGAACAATTGAAATGGGAACTGAACTTCCTGCTCGAAAACATGAACATCAAAATTTTGAGCTACCAAGGTGAAATCCTCGGGATTAACCTGCCGAAAAGCGTTGATTTGAAAGTTGTTGAAACTGAGCCGGGCATCAAAGGCAACACGGCGCAAGGCGCTCTCAAAAGTGCTAAAGTGGAAACAGGACTTTCCGTTCAAGTTCCGCTTTTCATCAATGAAGGCGATGTTCTTACTGTAGATACGGAAGATGGCAGATACATCTCTCGTGCACAATCTTAATTAGGACAAGCCTCTCTGACTCGGATGAGTTAGAGAGGCTTTTTAATTATCCAGTATTTCTTACCACAGCTGTACAGTTTTATGCTATAATATTGAATTGTTATGCACTAGTATGCGTTAGGAGTGGGTCAGCTTTGTCTCTAATCGTGATGAAATTTGGCGGTAGCTCTGTCGGTGATGCGGAGCGAATGAAACGTGTTGCAAAAAGGATTGTCGAGCGAAAACAAGCAGGACACAGCTGCGTCGTTGTCGTTTCGGCGATGGGTGATACAACAGATGATTTGATTGACTTGTCTAAGCAAATTTACGATGGAGCCCCACCGGCTCGTGAAATGGATATGCTGTTAACGACAGGGGAGCAAGTGTCTGTCGCATTGTTATCTATGGCGATACATAATTTAGGCGAGCAGGCTGTTTCTTATACCGGCTGGCAAAGCGGAATTTACACCGAAGCTGTTCACGGAAAAGCGAGAATATCCGATATTCAGCCACAGCGCGTTCTGAACGCGATTGAACAGGGCAACGTCGTTATCGTAGCCGGTTTCCAAGGTATGACAGAAGCAGGCGAGATTACGACACTTGGCCGCGGCGGTTCTGATACGACTGCTGTAGCACTTGCTGCAGCAATTAAAGCCGATCTTTGCGAGATTTACACGGATGTTGACGGGATTTATTCAACCGATCCGCGTATCGTGAAAGTAGCCAGAAAGCTGAATGAAATTTCCTATGATGAAATGCTGGAGCTGGCTAATTTAGGGGCTGCTGTTCTTCACCCTAGGGCTGTAGAATATGCCAAAAACTACAACGTGACCCTTGTGGTGCGTTCAAGCTTTACTAACAATGAAGGTACCAACGTGAAGGAGGAAGCAGTGATGGAGCAAGGAATCGTCGTTCGCGGCATCGCTTATGATAAGAATGTGGCAAGAATTAGTATTCTAGGTGTTCCTGAGAAACCAGGACAACTGGCTAAAGTTTTCATTTCACTTGCCGAAGTGCAAATTGATGTCGACATTATCGTACAAAGCGGTGTGATTAACGGTTCCGCTGATTTCTCTTTCACAACGACACTTGCCGATCGCGAGCGGGCATTGGCTGTTATCGAGCAAATTCGCGGCGAAATTGGGTACCGTGAAGTGACTTCCGAAGTCAATCTTGTGAAGGTGTCGATTGTTGGCGCTGGTATGGTAAGTACGCCAGGTGTAGCGGCAACGATGTTTAAAGTGATTTCCGATCTCGGAATTTCGATTTCACTCGTAAGCACGTCCGAAATCAAAATGTCTTGCGTCATTGACAACTCGAACTTGACGGATGTTATCAGCGCCTTGCACACGGCCTATGGCTTGGACACAACGGAGCAAGCCTTCGTGGGTGGGCCGGAAGATCGCAGATAATCGAAATCTTACCTGATTTTATCCGAAATAAAGTAAGCGAGCTTCAATAAGAAGGCTGTTATGCCGGCTGCCATCAAGGGGCCGACCGGAATGCCTCGCAGGAAGACAATACCGAAGATAGAACCGATAACAAGACCCACAATTAATTGTGGGTCTATTTTTAGCAGCTCCAAACCTTTGCCATTCATATAAGTAGCAATAGCTCCGCCCAGCAATGCAATAATGCCAGGCCAAGTTGTGAAGACAGAAAGGATATCTTTCATGGAAATTCGTTCGCTGGCAAAGGGCACGAGCACGCCAATTGTAAGGAACAGAAGGCCTAGCTCCAAGCCTCTTCGTTCCATGGTAGGGAAGAAGCGATCTAATCCGATGAGTTTAACCGCAAGCAGAAGGCAAGCCGCAGTTGTAATAATAGGAGAACGGCCGATAAGTCCAATAATAATTAGAATTACTAACAGTAAATCGCCATTCATAGACATAACCCCTCACCCAAATAACTTCCATCCTAGTTTATGAGGAGGGCTTGTATTTAGAACGCTGAGCGAGTCAGGCTTTGCGGCAGCAGCACCAGCTGATCGCGCTCCAGAATAGGGACACGATTCGCTACATTTGGCCTGGAACATTGGATCAGATCGTCATGGAAACCGGATTTACTCATTTTTTTACCATTTGCTGAGGCAAGAATGGCCTCGTATAAGGTATCTTTGGTTTGGAGATAACAACCTCGCATCGCTAGCCCAAAATCATTGGTGAGGATATTTCTTTCCCCCAGCTCATTAGCCAGCTCCTCCAGAATAAGTCCGGCGCAGAGCCCATCTTCTAATGAAAAAACATCCTGGGTGCCAGCGCATAAGATCACCGTATCCCTTTTCAAATCAACGGCAGCCTGCGCACATGCACGGCTGTTTAATAATGCGCCCGCCAAGATGTGGTCAGCTTTCATCGCTTTCTGAATCCCGCGGGTTCCATTCGTTGTCGTCAGAATGATCCGCTTCCCATGAACAGACTCCCAGGTGTATTCCGCAGGAGAATTTCCCAAATCGAAGCCGGGAATTTTTTTGCAGAATCGTTCTCCCCCCAGTAGATCGCCCTCTTGATATTGTTCCTTGGCTTTCAGCACGGTTTCTACAGGAATAATGCCTTTGCAACCGTTAATGAGCGCGGTGATGATCGTGCTAGTTGCACGTAAAACATCAACGACGATGACGGTTTTATGAAGAAAATCGTCACTTCTCGCTTCGCCGATGTTGGCGACAACCTCGATATGCATCTTCTAATCCTTTCTGGTACCTAAGGACAACGTATCGGAACGAAGTCCTCTTCGCAATGCTTCCAGCGCGATCAATTCATCCGGTGAGATATTTCCCAAGTGGATCTCTGGTCCTAGCATGCTGATCAAATGCACCTGTTGACTTTTGAGCGGCGCTTCCCATAAGAGCTTCTGCCCATTCACGGCCGACAGCACCTGTTGCAATTCTTCGTCTTTGCATTTTCCTGAATGATCAAAAATTCCAACCCCTACGCCAGATTCCCGCGCTTCAATCGTCACTAAGGTCGCTCCGATTTCCGTGTCGATCATGACGGTTTCAATAAGCTCCTCTAATTCAATGGTGGAACCCCAGCCTTTTTTGCCATATTCGGTGATGACCTCTAACCCCTCTTCCAGACCTCTGGCGATAAGCTCAGTTCTTGTTGTGCGGTCTATATCAATGGTACCGTTGGAAATTTCAACGCCATTAAAGCCGAGGGCAACAATCATGTCGAAAAAGGAGTCTACCGCTTGCTGAGTCAAGGCGACTTCTAGGAAGGTGCCGCCCGGATAAATGCAAATCCCACTTTCCTTAGCTAAGCTTATTTTGCTTTTCAGTACCTCTTGCGGATAGAGGGGAGATGTTCCAAAGCCTATTTTGATCATGTCCAGATGGCTGCTGGATGTGCTAAGCAAATCTTGAAAAGCAAACAGGCCTAATCCTTTATCCATCACCATCGTTTTGCCCAGCGTCCTTGGTTTGGCCTGCCTTTGTCCTGTGGGGTCGGCAAGAACGGGGTTCCAATTTAAATATGAGGTCACTTTCATCGGTATTTCTCCTCACTGTCCTTTGAAGGATCAATTATGTGTACAGCATATGCATCTGGATAAATGGTGGTGCCCAGCATGCCTAAAATGAGACGAGCCCGCATAAGGTAGGGTAAAAAGAGTGAGCTGCAGTTGATCCTGTTCAAAGTTACATTCGAGTGCTCCACAATCTTATAAAAACCTTCAGACTCCATTGCAAAACGGTTCCTTTGATTTAATTGGCCTTTGGGTGGAAGGAACCGTTTTGCAAAAGTCGCTTCCGGCCTTTTATAAGACTGCTCCGCTAGTAACGATGTCCAGGTTCAAAAGAGCTGTTTCTTTTTAAAGGAGGTAGTAAAAACAAATGAACAAAATTGTCCTAACGATGGCCTCGCTGAGGATGATGTCGGGAAGTATTGAGATTATTGCGGCTATTCTCATGTTGAGGCTGGCAACGGTGGAGAAGGCGCTTCTAGTGAACTCTGGGCTGGCTCTAGTAGGTCCTCTAGTACTATTAGCGACAACTACCATTGGTTTGGTAGGAATCGCTGAGAAGCTCTCCTATGGCAAGATGCTGTGGGTGATTGCGGGTGTAAGCTGTCTATTTATTGGTATTTTAAAAAAGTAATCGGTCATATTTCTTTCTATTAAGCATAGAAATGAATATAGAAGACTGGACAACTTGGAGGGATGTCAGCCTATGCTCAGATCAATCTTGCCACTACTCCCCCAGACTCTCCGCTTTCTGTTAACTGAAATGCCGGCAGAAGTACAAGCTAGTGTTGAGGAAATTAGGGTGAGAGAGTCGCGGCCCTTCGAGATTAGCTGGGGAGAGCGCTACGCTTTTCTGGATCAGCGGGGGCAGATGGTAACGCAGGAAGCTATGGCCTATAAGCCAACCCGTCAGGATTGTCTGTCCTTGCTGGAAATGCTAACGAATCATTCGTTATACACGTTTGAGGAGGAGCTCCGGCGAGGGTATATCACCATTGTCGGCGGCCATCGTGTAGGACTAGCAGGGCGCACCGTGCTAGAACAAGGGCATGTCCGGCAAATTCGTGATGTGAGCTCCTTCAACATTCGTATTGCGCGTGAACTGCCGGGGGTCGGTCAAGCGCTGCTGCCGCAACTGTATGATCCGCTTCTGGGAAGCGTTCATCACACGCTGATCATTTCGCCGCCGCAGCAAGGGAAAACGACCTTGATTCGGGATTTGGCCCGTTTGATCAGCCGTGGAGAGTGGGGGATTGGCGCTATCGCAGCATCCGGTAAGAAAGTGGGGGTTGTGGATGAGCGGTCAGAGCTGGCCGCGTGCGTCAAAGGGGTCCCCCGATTCGATCTTGGGCCGCGCACAGATGTAATGGATGGATGCCCGAAGGCGGAAGGGATGATGATGATGATTCGGTCGTTGTCGCCGGATGTGCTGATTGTGGATGAGATTGGGCGCCCCGAAGATGCCCAAGCTATTCATGAGGCTGTCCATACAGGGATACGAGTTGTAGCGACTGCGCATGGAGCCGACTACGAGGATGTGCGAAAGCGTCCGGTTCTGAAGCAGCTTTTGGAAGAAGGCGTGTTTGCCAGATATGTCATCCTGCAGCGAAGAAAGGGAGCGCCATCTTCCTACCGCGTTATGGATCGTTACG
This sequence comes from Paenibacillus ferrarius, assembly GCF_002027705.1. Taxonomy (GTDB): domain Bacteria; phylum Bacillota; class Bacilli; order Paenibacillales; family NBRC-103111; genus Paenibacillus_E; species Paenibacillus_E ferrarius. The sequence goes on from NZ_MBTG01000003.1 coordinate 121,744, forward strand.
GCAAAGCAGTAGATGCCATTCCTGTTAGATGAGGAGGATGAAGGATGCTTAAATTCGTTGGCGGGGTTCTGATCATAAGTGCGGCCACTTTATTTGGTTTCCTGAAGGCTGCCCATTATGTGAGGCGTCCCAAACAGATTAGAGCGATGATTAGCGCTTTGGGACGAATGGAGACGGAAATCACCTATGCGCTCACCCCACTTCCGGAAGCCTTCCTATCGCTTAGCAAGCAGGTGGCTGATCCTCTTTCTTCCTTGTTTCGCATAACCGCAGAACGGCTCGCAGCAAGTGACGGCATCTCGACCCGTGAGATCTGGCAGATGAGTGTGAAGGATGTCTGGACGCGAACATCTATGAAACAAGCTGAACAAGAAGTAGTGCTTCAACTGGGTGCTGTGCTGGGCTTATCAGATCGAAGCGATCAGATCAAACATCTGCGGCTGGCCATGAGTCAGCTACAAACCGAAGAAACCGAATCCAGAGAAGAGCAGCGCCGTTACGAGAAAATGTGGAAAAGCCTTGGAGTCCTAATCGGCGCATTGATCGTGATTTTGATGTATTAAGGGTAACAAGGGAAATGCCGAGGTGGCAAACGCTCCTTGTGAACAGAGTGAGGTGCCTGGAATGAATGTAGATGTGAATGCCATTTTCCAGATCGCCGGCATCGGTATCATCATCGCGATGATCCATTCGGTGCTCAAGCAAATGGGCAAAGAGGATATGGCTCACTGGGTTACGGTCATTGGCTTCGTGGTCGTTCTTTTTATGGTCGTCAGTATGCTCGATCATTTGTTCAAAGAAATCAAAACGATTTTCCTATTCCAATGAGGTGGGCCTTATGGAAATCATCCAGATTGTAGGCCTCGGACTTATTGTTACGATACTGACCCTCATCATCAAAGAGCAGAAGCCGATGTTCGCTTTCCTGCTGGCAACCTTTGCAGGTATTATGATTTTTTTGTTCCTGATCGGCAAAATATCTACGGTCATCCAGGTGCTGGAGGATTTGGCGCAGAAATCGAGTATCAATATGGTTTTTCTTAAAACCATTCTCAAAATCATTGGCGTAGCGTACATTGCTGAGTTTGGCGCCCAGATCGTTCGTGATGCCGGACAAGAATCAATTGCCTCCAAAATTGAGCTTTCAGGCAAAGTGCTCATTATGGTGATGGCAATTCCGATCATTACCGTCATTATCGAAACCGTCGTTAAGCTGCTTCCGGCTTAGATGATTCATTTAGGAGTGACAGGAATGAACCTACTTTATTCGCACCAGAAGCTGAACAACCGCTGGATCATCTTGATTATACTCATCGCAGGGTGCTGGCTTGGTCTGACAGGCTCTACTGACGCTGCGTCGCCAACCGATGCGATTATCCAAGAGCAGGCCAGTCATTTGAACACGGAACCTGTTGAACAATATTGGGATAAGCTCATGAAAGATTACGGCGGATATTTCCCGGAAAGCAAGCCGCCAACCTTCATGGAGCTGCTGCTTGGGACCAAAGGGATCAGCTTAAAAAGCATTTTCAAAGGGCTGCTCAGCTATGTGTTCCACGAAATCATTGTCAATGGCAAGCTGCTCGCTTCCATCGTTATTCTCACGATATTCAGCATGATTCTCGAAACGCTCCAAAGCTCCTTTGAACGAAATACCGTAAGCAAGCTTGGTTATTCCATTACCTACATGGTGATGATCATTATTGCTATCAATAGTTTCAGTGTAGCAATCGGTTATGCCAAATCGGCGATAACAGCCATGATTCAATTCATGATTGCAATCGTGCCCTTGCTCTTAACACTGCTTGCTTCAATGGGCAATGTGACTTCCGTCGCTATTTTGCATCCGCTTATCGTATTTATGATTCACTCCGTAGGAACGGCGATTTATGTGTTTGTTTTTCCATTATTGTTTTTCTCAGCAGTCTTGCACATTGTGAGCTCGCTCAGTGAGAAGTATAAAGTGACTCAACTGGCTAATCTGCTTCGAACGATAGCGCTTAGCATGCTCGGAATATTTGTGACCGTTTTTCTTGGGGTGATATCGATTCAAGGGACGGCGGGGGCCGTGCGAGACGGCGTAGCGATTCGAACGGCAAAGTACATTACTGGCAACTTCGTGCCTGTTGTGGGTCGATTGTTCTCCGATGCGACAGAGACGGTGATTGGGGCTTCCTTGCTAGTGAAGAATGCGATTGGACTTGTAGGCGTAGTGATTTTGATAATGCTTTGTGCGTTTCCGGCGATCAAAATCATCATACTCGCTTTTATCTACAACTTATCCGCAGCGATAATGCAGCCCTTGGGCGACAGTCCGATGATCGCTTGCCTGCAAACCATTGGAAAGAGTTTGATTTATGTTTTTGCGGCACTAGCCGCTGTAAGCTTAATGTTCTTTCTTGCTTTAACCATAATGATCACGATCAGCAATGTTTCCGTCATGATGCGGTGAAAGGAGCCAAGCTATGGAATGGTTAGCCGGTTGGCTGAAAACCGTCATCATGGTCATTATGCTGGCCACCTTCGTGGATCTGCTTCTTCCCAGCAATACCATGCAGCGCTATGTCAAAACCGTGATGAGCCTGTTCATTCTCCTTACGCTCTTATCCCCGGTCCTGCAGCTGTTCCAGAAGGATTGGGACATGGATCAATTGATCGGTCAGGCGGAGCAGAAGCAAAATGAAAAAACGATGTATGCCAGCAGTGGCCAAGGAGATCAACGGATGAAATCGCTCGAAGTCATTACCAAGGATGCGCAGAAGCTGCAAGCTGAAGGCCAAAAGCAGTCGCAGCAAATGCTGCAAACCCAATTGGCCGGCATGATGAAAGAGGACTTGCAGAAGCAAACCGACTTGGTTATCAGAGACGTTCAAGTGGCTGCACAAATCGACAATAATGGGAAACCCGTGATTATGAAAGTCAGGGTAACCCTTGATGATATAGACGCGAAGAAGCAGGCTCAAGCCTCAGGTACTGCCAAAAGCATTGCTGCGATGGAGCCCGTTAAGCCCGTTGATCCGATACGGATCGAACCGACAACAAGCAAGCAGACTAACAGCACAACGGATCAACCAGCTGCGGCTGCGCCTGGGCTGCCTGCCCGGTTAGAGCAGGAAGTAGATCGGCTCAAGCAAGGAATTGCACGCAATTGGCTGGTGGAACCTGCCCAGATTGATATTCAAGTTGATCAAAGGAACGGAAGGATTGCGAGGTGAATCGATGGGAACATTGCTGCAATGGATGGAGCACAAATTCGGCGGAGGTCCAGGAGGACCCAAACGTAAAAACACGCTGCTATGGGTCATTATGATTGGACTTTTGGGAGCTGCGCTGATGATTATCAATGCATTTATGACTGTAAAAGATGTTGATCCCATCAATGCGGGCAGAGCTTCTCCGCCGCCAAGTAAAGAAACATTTCTCGGTAGTACACCCAAGGAAAATTCTGCCTTTCATGACTATGAAGCGGCCTATCAATCCCAGTTGAAAGAGATTTTACAAAAAATTGTCGGTGTCGGCGATGTCGAAGTACTCGTTACAATTGAATCGACGGAAGAAATGAATGTCGACAAAAACTATAACGATAATCAGCAAATGACGACAGAACGCGACAATGGCGGGGCAACCCGAAATATATCCCAGGTAACGCGGAGCGGTGAAGTGGTGATCTATCAAGTGTCCGGTGACCAGAAGCCGCTTGTGCTCAAATACATTAAACCGAAGATCAGAGGGGTTATCGTTGTCGCCAAAGGCGCCGAGAATCTCACCGTAAAGAAAATGATCACAGAAGCGGTCGAAAGAGGTCTTGATGTTGAAGCACGCCGCATTTCGATTTTACCCCGTAAAACCGGCGAATAAATAGCCATTATCATTCAAATTATGAGGAGGAATATTCAATGAACGCAAAAAGACAAACAATTTGGCTCGTATCGATGCTTAGCTTAATGGTGGTGCTTTCCGCATATTATTTGTTCACAGAGGACGTCAACAAGCTGGATCTAGCCACCACAGGCAAAGTGCAAACAGCGCAAGAAGTGAAGATTGATATGAGTCAAGTTGACCCAGCGACTGGGGCTAAAACAGATGTAAAAGCAACAACAGGCACAGATACAAAAGTCGACGCGACAAAAGCGGCAACTCCGCAAAATGCAACAAAAACTGACGTGAAGACGGAAGTCAAAACAGACGCTAAAACAGATGCTAAAACAGACGCCAAAACAGATGCCAAAACTACGACAAAAGCAGATGCTTCGAAAACAACGCCGCAATCCAATACAGCCAAAACAGACGATCAAGTGTTAAAGCAAGTGGAAGAACAAGCGAAAACGACCTCCGCCAGTGACTTTTTCACAAACGAACAAATGAAACAAAGCGAATACTTCAGAAAAACTTCCTCTGACCTAATGGAAATTATTATCGACGGGAAGAAGACGCCAGAAGCTGTAGCCAAAGCAACGAACGATTTATCCAAGTTAACCGATGTTCAAGAAAAAGTAGAAAATCTGCAAGATGTACTCATGAAAGATTTCCCGCAAGCCATTGTGAATCAAGATGGAAACAAGTGGAAAGTAACGGTGCAAAGCGATAAATTGGAGAAAAGCCAAGGTGTTACGATTGTGGATATGGTCGTCAAAGAGCTGGGCGCAGCGCCGGAAAACATCAAGATTCAATACGTTCGTCCATAGGATTAGAGTGGAAATAAGCTTGATTGGGATGTCATTGGAAAGGGTCCGGACAAACTGGACTCTTTCCATTTGTTGCGTTTATAGGTATAATACATACGTTGCGGCTATGAAACCGCATTTTTTACTGGTTCACCAACGTCTAAAGGAGTGACATGAATGTTCAAATTGAGTGAAATCAAAGAGTTGATCAAACTCGTGGATCAATCCTCTTTACAAGAACTTGAAATCGAAAATGAAGGCGCACGCCTTGCTATTCGTAAACCGAACAAATCAGAGCCTGTCTACGTATCGGCTCCCATTCAACACACATATGCCCCAATTGGTCAAGCGAGCGTTGCAAACACGGCACCTGCAGCCGCATTGGATGCTTCCGTGACTGCGACTGCTGGACATGTTAAGCAAGAAGACTCATCTTTACATAAGATAGTTTCACCGATGGTAGGAACGTTCTATGAATCTGCTTCTCCTGGCTCAGCTCCTTTCACGAGCGTTGGCAGCAAAGTAGGCGATAAATCGGTTGTTTGCATCATTGAAGCTATGAAATTAATGAATGAGATTGAAGCGGAAATCAAAGGTGAAATCGTTGAAATTCTGGTTGAAAACGGCCAGCTCGTGGAATACGGACAACCTTTATTTCTGGTAAAACCGGAGTAAGCCATTTGTTTTAACTTAGGCGGAAAACTCTTAGGAGGAAAAACAATGAACTTTCACAAAATCCTAATAGCGAACCGAGGAGAAATAGCTGTTCGTATTATCCGGGCTTGTCGTGAGCTTGGCATTTACAGCGTGGCTGTGTATTCGGAAGCAGATCGTGATGCGCTGCATGTGCGATTAGCTGATGAAGCCTATTGTATTGGACCGACTGCCTCCAAGGACAGCTATTTGAACTTTACGAATCTGATGAGTGTAGCTACGCTGACTGAGTGTGACGCCATTCATCCAGGTTACGGGTTTCTAGCAGAAAATGCAGACTTCGCTGAAATTTGCGAAAGCTGCAATATTACGTTTATTGGTCCATCGCCTGATGCCATTAGCCGCATGGGAGATAAAGCTGTTGCCAAGCAAACGATGAAAGAAGCACGTGTGCCAATTATTCCGGGTTCTGACGGTTTGGTTGAGAACGTGGAAGACGCGATTGTCATTGCGAGAGATATCGGTTATCCGATTATTATCAAAGCAACGGCAGGCGGCGGAGGCAAAGGCATTCGGATTGCTGAGAATGAGGATACGCTCGTTCAGCAAATTACGGCTGCGCAACAAGAAGCGCAAAATGCGTTCGGTAATGCCGGTATTTATTTGGAGAAATATTTAACAGGCATGAAGCATGTTGAAATTCAAATTTTAGCGGATAAACACGGCAATGTGGTTCACTTAGGCGAGCGTGACTGTTCCGTGCAGCGTCGTAGACAGAAGCTTGTTGAGGAAGCACCTTGTCCGATTCTGACGGAAGAAACGCGTACAGCCATGGGGCAGGCAGCCGTTCGCGCGGCCAAAGCAGTCAACTACTCAGGCGCTGGAACATTGGAATTCCTCTTGGGTCCTGACGGCAATTTCTATTTCATGGAAATGAATACGAGAATTCAGGTTGAGCACCCGGTAACCGAAATGATTACAGGGATTGATATTATTCAAGAAATGATTCGTGTAGCCGAAGGGAACCCGCTCTCCTTTACGCAAGACGATGTTCGCATTAACGGTTGGGCGATTGAATGTCGTGTCAATGCTGAGGATCCGAATCGGAACTTCATGCCTTCGGCCGGACAAGTGAAGTTTTACTTGCCACCTGGCGGTTTCGGTGTTCGCGTGGATAGCGCGGTGTATCCGGGCTATACGATACCTCCTCACTATGATTCTATGATCGCGAAACTTATCGTATGGGGAAGCACGCGTGATGAAGCGATTGCCCGTATGAAAAGAGCGCTCACAGAATTCGCTGTAGACGGAGTAAACACAACGATTCCATTCCATCTGAAGCTGCTTGAACACAAGCGTTTTATCAAGGGCGACCATGATATTAAATTCTTGGAAGAGCACGATGTGAACGACGCAGACTCGTAGACAAACATTTGTCATATTTTTTGCCAAATGGTATAGTTATAAATTAAGATAGCTTATCCAACCTAAGGTTGAAGCGTATTCTCAAGCGCAAGCTTTCGACACTATTTATACGGGCGCAAAACGCCAAAAAATGCTTCATAAACTCTAAGGAGGTGCCCCAATGAGCACAATCGCTCCGGATTACGTCAAAACAGATATAGGCAGCATCCAGATTGCCCCCGAAGTTATTGAGATCATTGCCGGTTTGGCAACGGTAGAAGTACAAGGTGTAGCGGGGATGAGTGGTGGATTAGCTGGCGGTATTGCTGAATTGCTTGGACGCAAAAATTTGTCCAAAGGCGTAAAGGTAGAAGTCGGACAACGTGAAGCTGCCATTGACGTCTCCATCATTATTGAATATGGAAATCGTATTCCTGAAGTTGCTAGCGACATTCAACAAAATGTGAAGAATGCCATCGAATCGATGACAGGCTTAAATGTGGTTGAAGTCAACGTACACATTCATGACGTTCATTTTAAACAGGCAGATAAACCGATCGAAGAAGAAACAGCAGCTGCACATCGAGTGAAATAGGCGGAATTGCTGTATCCATATGGACCAATTGAAACCCCCTACAGGTTGCAGGGGGTTTCCTCTAACTATAGGAAGGGGACAAGCTTACGTGGGTAAAATTGTGGACAGGCTCTTGCTGCTTCTTTATAGCCTAATCATTCTAGTTGCTTCTATCGTTGTATTGTTCACAGCTTCAAGCTGGATCCCGTTAGAACAAGCAGGTCAAACGCTGAATAGTTTCTATTTTGACAAAAACTATGCGTACCCAGCGATTGCCATCAGCTTGATCATGCTGTTAATTTCCGTGCGCTTTCTTGTTTTGACCCTTCGCCGAGGCCGCTCGCAAGCACCGTCTATCGATCAGAGAACCGATTTTGGCGACATTCGTATTTCAATTGAAACGGTTGAGAACTTATCGCTGAAGGCTGCCGGTCGAACCAAAGGCGCCAAAGATCTTCGCGCGCGAGTCCGTGTCAACCAATCAGGGTTAGAGATTACAATCAGAACCATTGTCGATGGTGAAGGTTCGATTCCCGAACTAACTGAAGAGATGCAAAGTACTGTGAAAAGTTATATTGAAGACATTACCGGCATTCCAGTTGCTTCCGTAACCGTATTCGTAGCAAATATCGTGCAATCAGCCCCAACTTTTAAAAGCCGAGTCGAATAGAGGTGAACCCACTCATGTGGAATGAGCTTTGGGCGTCCCATAGGGGCAAAGTGATCGGAGTGGCAGCAGGCATTTTTTTTGGTTTTATTTATTTGTTTTTTGGTTTTTGGGATATGTTGATCTTCGGATTCATTGTCTTCCTTGGTTTATATATCGGAAACAAGCTGGATCGCAAGGAAAGTTTCGCTATGCTGGAAGACATTTGGCGCTATCTCACGCAAAAATGGAGAATGTTTCGCTAAAATCCCTGGTTCAACCATGGATTTTTTTGTTTGGATTCAATCTAATATGACGTATACTAAGAAAAGAGCTTTAAAGGACGAAGGATAGATGTCAGTAAGGCTAAAGCAAAACACAAAATCATTGCTTGCGAAGTCAGTTTTGCTGAAGCAAACTTTTAGGAGGACCATAATGAAACGCAGAGTGGCACGAGAAATTGCTGTACAGAGTCTTTACCAAATCCAGATGAACGAGGCAACCCCTCAAGAAGCGGTTCAGGTCGCGATTCATGAAGCAGAGCATGACAATGAAACCGAATTGGATTTCAAAGGCGAGAAAATTGATCCAGTTTACATTGTTGAATTAGTTGAAGGAACCTACAGTCATAAAGTGAGTATTGACGAGCTGTTGGAGGAGTATTTAAAAGGTTGGGCCATGGACAGGCTCTCACGCGTGGATCGTGAAGTATTGCGTTTGGCTGTTTATGAAATGCTGTACCGAGATGATGTTCCACCGAAAGTTGTCGTGAACGAAGCGATTGATTTGGCCAAACACTACGGAACGGATGAGTCCGGCAAGTTTGTTAACGGCGTTCTCGGTAAAATGATTAAGGAAGTTGACGACTTGAAAAGCAAAGTGTCGCCGTCTTAATTCCATTTGACTATTCGAACCATTTTGATATAGCGGTTGTTGAAATCGTCAAGTCACCTATAGCGGTCATATTTTCTACGAAAATAATGAGGGGGAAATAGCATGTCTGGACAAGTTATTAATGGTAAAGAATTGGTTAGTTCCATTCGTGAGGAGATCAGGAAGGATGCTGCAGCGCTCACAGCTGACGGTCACCAACCTGGTCTTGTTGTCGTTATTGTAGGGGAAGATGCAGCTTCGCAGGTCTATGTGCGCAATAAAGCAAAAGCATGCGAGGATGTAGGCATTTATTCCGAAGTACACCAACTGCCTGAGCAAACGACGCAGCAAGAATTAATTGAACTTATTCATACATTTAATCAGAATAGCAAAATTAACGGAATTCTCGTTCAATCGCCGCTGCCTAAGCATATTAATGAAGAAGCTGTTGTTGATGAAATCGATCCGTTGAAAGACGTGGATTGCTTCCACCCGATTAATGTTGGGAACCTCATGATTGGGAAAGAGGGCATGAAGCCTTGTACGCCGCATGGCGTTATAGAAATTTTGAAGCGCACAGGCGTGCAAATTGCTGGCAAGCATGCAGTTGTCGTAGGCAGAAGCAATATCGTTGGCAAGCCGATGGCGATGCTGCTCTTGCGCGAGCATGCAACCGTTTCGGTCGTTCATTCGCGTACACCGAACATGGAAGAAATAACAAAGCAAGCTGATATTCTCGTTGTAGCCGTTGGTAAAGCTCACTTGATTAAAGCTCAACACGTGAAACCAGGCGCAGTCGTTATTGATGTCGGGATGAATCGTCCGGCTGACGGCAAGCTGACAGGGGATGTCGATTTCGAAGCTGTCAAAGAAATTGCAAGTGCAATCACACCTGTACCAGGTTGTGTAGGTCCAATGACGATCACGATGCTGCTTCGCAACACGGTTGATGCAGCAGCGCGTGCAGCCCGAACGAATGTGAGTGTTTAATCAGGCCTATGGCGAGAAATGATACGAAGATCTTATCGGTCAAGGAATTAAATCGATACATCAAACTATTGCTGGAGGGCGATTCGCGGCTTCAGGATGTTTGGGTCCGCGGTGAAATCTCCAATTTCACTCATCACTCCAGCGGTCATATGTATTTCACGATTAAAGATGCCGAAGGCAGATTGAAAAGCATTATGTTTGCTTCTCATAACCAGAAGCTTGGTTTTATTCCCAAAGAGGGAACGAAAGTGATCGCTCGCGGCAATATCTCCGTATATGAAAGAGACGGAGCTTACCAGTTCTATGTGACGGCGATGCAGCCGGACGGCATTGGCAGTTTGTACTTGGCCTTCGAGCAGCTGAAAAAGAAGCTCGAAGGCGAAGGGTTGTTCGCGGCGGAGCGCAAGAAACCGATTCCTCGGTTTCCACGCGCCATCGGCGTGATCACTTCACCGACGGGGGCTGCCATACGTGATGTGATCATCACGCTGCAGCGGCGCTTCCCGTCGGTTCAGATTCTCCTGTACCCCGTACTGGTACAGGGTGCTCAGGCAGGTCCTTCGATCGTCAAGGCGATCGAAGCGATGAACAGGCTTGGTGAAGCCGACGTGCTCATCGTAGGCCGCGGCGGCGGCTCTCTCGAGGAGCTGTGGGCGTTCAACGAGGAAATCGTTGCGCGGGCGATTTACGCCTCCGCGATTCCTGTCATCTCGGCCGTCGGGCATGAGACGGACTTCACGATCGCGGACTTCGTCGCCGATCTTAGAGCGCCGACGCCTACGGCGGCGGCAGAGCTCGCGGTGCCTAATCACCTCGAGCTGAAGCAACAGCTGGCGCAGCAGTCGCAGCGGCTGCATTACGGGCTGCTTCAGCAGCTGCGCCGCAAGCAGGAACGGCTGGAGCGCGCGAAGCGCTCCCCGTTCCTGACGAACCCCCGCAGGCAGCTGCTTATGCAGCCTGCAGAGCGGCTTGACCGGCTCGCGGAGCAGCTCGGTTACCGGATGCGCCAGCGCGTAAGCAAGCTGGCGGAGCGGCATATGAGGCTGGAGCGCAGCTTATCCAGCTTCAATCCCAAAGAGCAGGCCGTGTCCGCCAAACGCCGCTTGGATACAGCGGGGCGGCAGATGAGCACGGCGATGCAGACCCTCCTGCGTACGAAGAAGCAGGAGTGGCAGTCCAGCGTCCGTCACTTGGACGCTCTCAGCCCGCTGAAGGTTATGCAGCGGGGCTACAGCTTGACCTATGATGACCAAGATCAGCAGCTCATTCGTTCCGTTTCCCAAGTGAAAGTGGGAGATACCGTGAGGATTCGCCTCAAAGATGGAAGATTGAATTGTGAAGTATCGGGGATGGAGGCAAACAAAGATGTCTACAAGTGAAACAGAAGTTAGCTTCGAGCAGGCAATCGAGCAGCTTGAGCGCATTGTCGCACAATTGGAAAGCGGGGACGTGCCGCTGGAGAAAGCCATTGAGCTTTATCAAGAAGGCGTTAGACTGTCCCATCTATGTGGTGTGAAGCTTGAACAGGTCGAAAAGAAAATTGAGATGTTGGTTGAAGGGGAAGCGGGCGTCACCAGAAAGCCTTTCCAACCTGTCTTGGAAGATAAGGGGAATTAGGTTGAAGACGACATCTACATTTGGTGAGTATATTGCTTCTCAAGCCGAGCGGGTAGAAGCAGCGTTAATAGAAGCATTGCCAGCGAGCTGGGATGTTCCCGGTTCGCTTCGTGAGTCCATGAACTATTCGTTGATGGCCGGGGGCAAACGACTGCGCCCTATTATGGTATTGGAAGCCGCCGAAGCCCTTGGGGGCTCGCAGGCTGCTGCACTGCCTGTAGCGCTGGCAATCGAAATGGTTCATACGTATTCCTTGGTGCATGATGACCTGCCTGCGATGGATAATGATGATTATCGCCGGGGCAAGCTCACAAACCATAAGGTTTATGGCGAGGCGATGGCAATTTTGGCTGGCGACGCACTATTAACACAGGCATTTTATAGTGTCACGCAGGCTCACAGAGGTTTCGGCATTCCGGCAGAGCGAGTTCTGGCTATTACCGAAGAACTTTCCTTTTACGCAGGGGCACGCGGCATGGTGGGTGGTCAAGCGGCTGATATGCTCGGCGAGCAAGGTATTACGAAGCTGGAGGAGTTAGAGTTCATTCACCTTCACAAAACCAGTGATCTGATTGTATTTTCATTGCGTGCCGGCGGACATATCGCGGGAGCTACGGAAGCTCAGCTTAACGCATTAACGGAGTTTGGCTATGCACTGGGACTTGCTTTTCAAATTCAAGATGATATTTTGGATATTATCGGAGATGAGCAGAAGCTGGGCAAGCCGGTGAAAAGTGATGAGAAGCAGCAGAAAGTGACCTACCCCTATTTTATTGGGCTTGAAGCGTCGGAGCAGAAAGTGAAGGAATTGACCAAACAAGCCAAAACGGCGCTTATCCAAGCGAATTTGCCGAATCCGGACCGGTTGCTTCAGCTGGCTGATTACTTGATGCAGCGGGATCACTAAGCCATATGGAACTTATTTGTGCCCTGTGCTTGGACGGTTTTACTCGATTTACCCAAATCTATGATATAATGGTGGAATCTTAGCATTTTCACATTGAAAGTGAGGAAACAAGCGTGCTGCTCGAACAAATCAATCGACCTGAGGACTTGAAACGGTTATCCTTGACGGAGCTTGAGACATTGGCTGGTGAAATCCGTCAATTTCTGATTGAGAAGCTGTCTGTCACCGGTGGACACCTCTCCTCGAACTTAGGTGTGGTTGAGCTCACCATCGCTTTACATACCTTGTTCCACAGCCCCTATGATAAATTGCTTTTTGATGTGGGTCATCAAGCTTATGTTCACAAAATTTTGACGGGACGCAAGGACAAATTTGATACTTTGCGTAAATATAAAGGACTTTGCGGATTTATCAAGCGTTCCGAAAGCGAACATGACGTCTGGGAAGCCGGACACAGCTCAACCTCTCTATCTGCTGCAATGGGAATGGCCATGGCCCGTGACCTCAAAGGCGAGCACAACAAAGTTGTTGCAATCATCGGAGACGGTGCGATTACAGGCGGTATGGCTTTGGAAGCCATGAATCATATTGGTCACGAGAAAAAGAATATAATGGTCATTCTGAATGACAATGAAATGTCCATTGCGCCCAATGTGGGGGCGATTCATAATTATTTGAGCAAAATTCGTTCAGACCGTCATTATTTGAAAGCCAAAGAAGAAGTCGAACATTTACTGAAGAAAATTCCTGCCATCGGCGGTACGCTGGCGAAAACTGCGGAAAAGCTGAAGGACAGTCTCAAATACTTTGTTCTGAACGGTGTTTGGTTTGAAGAGCTGGGCTTCACGTATATTGGACCTGTTGATGGACATAATCTGCCGGTTCTTCTAGATACGCTGAAGCAAGCTGAGAAAGTGAATGGTCCTGTTCTTGTGCATGTGGTTACGACCAAAGGCAAAGGCTACACGCCTGCCGAGCAGGATTCACATAGCTGGCATGGACCAGGGCCTTACAAGATCGAATCCGGTCAAGTGCTTAAATCAGTGGGTCCGCCGATGTATACCGAAGTATTCGGCAACACGTTAATTGAATTGGCGGAGAAGGATTCACGCATTGTTGCTGTGACCCCTGCGATGCCTGGAGGTTCTGGCTTGTTGAAGTTCGCTAAGCATTTCCCTGATCGAATGATTGATGTTGGGATTGCTGAGCAGCATGCGGCTACGTTATGTGCAGGTCTTGCCAGCGAAGGATTGAAACCGGTTTTTGCCGTGTACTCGACATTCTTGCAAAGAGCCTACGATCAAGTCGTTCATGATATTTGTCGCCCTAAGTTAAATGTAACCTTTGCGATTGACCGCGCCGGTTTTGTAGGTCCAGACGGCGAAACGCATCAAGGGGTATACGATATTTCCTTCATGCGTACGCTGCCGAATATGGTATTGATGATGCCGAAGGATGAGAAAGAGCTTCGCAATATGATGCAAACGGCGCTTGAATATGAAGAGGGTCCGATTGCTTACCGTTATCCACGGAGCAGCGGTACAGGATCCAGTCTAGATGAGACACCAACAGCTATTCCGATCGGAACTTGGGAAACGCTGCGCGAAGGTGATTATGCTGCTGTGCTGGCAGCAGGCCCGATGGTGCAAGTTGCTGAAGACGCTGCGGAGCAATTAGCCAAGGAAGGCATTCATCTTCGTGTTGTGAATGCTCGTTTCATCAAACCATTGGACGAAGCTTACTTGCTGCAGCTGGCAAGCGAGTCCATTCCAATCATTACGATGGAAGAGGGTTGTATCCAAGGCGGTTTCGGAAGTGCTGTCATGGAATTCTATGCAGGCAAAGGTATAGTTGGCCTGCACGTCCATGTGATGGGAATTCCGGATTACTTCGTGGAACACGGAAGCGTGAAGGAACAACGTGAGGAAGTCGGACTAACCGCGTTAAGCTTGATGGCTGAAGTTAAGAAGCTAGTACCACGTAAACGACAACGGGCATAAGCCTTGGAACGATACGAATAGGAGTCATACACACATAATGTCATCTTCGGATAAAGAACGATTAGATATATTGCTTCTTGAGCAAGGGTATTTCGAAAGCAGAGAAAAAGCAAAGGCCGCCATAATGGCAGGCCTTGTTTTTGCAGATGAAGAACCTGTTGATAAAGCTGGAATGAAAATCAGTCGAAAGGCTGTTCTCAAAGTAAAAGGAGCGCTGCATCCTTATGTGAGCAGGGGCGGACTTAAGCTGGAGAAAGCGCTGAAACAATTCGGTATTGATTTGAACGGGGCTGTTATGCTCGATATCGGTGCTTCGACAGGCGGCTTTACGGACTGTGCTTTGCAAAATGGTGCCTCCTCTGTATACGCGGTTGATGTGGGGTACAATCAGCTAGACTGGTCCCTTCGCAATGATGAACGTGTTCATGTCATGGAGAGAACGAATTTCCGGTATACCAAAATGGAAGATTTGAACGGTCCGCGTCCAACTTTTGCAAGTATTGATGTGTCGTTCATTTCGCTGCGGATTATTTTACCTCCCTTGAAGGAGATCTTACTGGATCAAGGTCATGTTGTTGCATTAATTAAACCTCAATTCGAAGCAGGCCGAGAAAAAGTAGGCAAATCGGGGGTTGTTCGCGATCCTGATGTTCATACGGAAGTTCTGACCACCGTGTTGTCCTTTGCGGAGGAACTTGGTTTTCGTTTGAAAGGGCTGACCTATTCTCCGATTACGGGCGGCGAAGGAAATATTGAATTCTTGGCTTACTGGTCAAGTAATTCGGTCACAGATGTTTCTTGCGTTGACGCATCGTCAATGAAGGGTTTTATTGCAGACATCGTGAAAGAAGCCCAAAAATTGCATGGTAAATAAACTCATCTTTGCGAACGCCTTTTGCGGCCCAGAGATGGGTTTTTTCACTTCATAAAAAGGGTTTTCGGAGTAAATCCGCGAATACTATGGCGAGGTGAGGGACATGGAGAAGGGCGATGTCACAGTCATTTTAATAATACTGATCCTGTTGGTTGGCTATCTCATTTGGCGTATTCAGAGATGGCTTGACGGAACTGGGACTAGGCGGAGAAGAATTCCTAGACATTCGGATATTCCACAAGATGACGTAGTTGAGCTGCTGGAAAGCGCGGGTTTCCATGTGCTTGCCGGTAAAACCAAAATTCCCATCACCATGACCATAAACCAGAGAGAACAGCTGGAAAGCCGACTGTTTATCGACTATTTTGTCCAAAAGGAAGAAGATATTTACCTGGTGAAAGTAGCCAAAGAACGCAAACCATTGGAAATGACAGGAAGCTCTGTTCGCGATATGCTTCTCCCATATAGTTTGATTTATCCGGAGGCTGCGGGCATTCTATATGTCGATATGACACTGAACAAAATCAAAAAAATCACTTTTACCATAGAGGTGCAAGCATGAAAGGTCAAAGGCATGTAAAAATCAGAGAGATCATTACCAACAACGAGATCGAAACGCAGGATGAATTGGTGGAATCTTTACGGGCTGCCGGTTTTCATGTCACCCAGGCGACTGTCTCCCGTGATATTAAGGAATTGCATCTGATCAAGATTCCGTTGGATGATGGCCGTTATAAATACTCAATGCCCGCTGATCAACGGTTTAATCCGATGCAGAGGTTGCGCAGGGCGCTAAGCGATCATTTTGTAAGCATTGATTACACCGACAATTTGGTTGTTATGAAATGCCTGCCAGGAACGGCGAACACGATCTGTGCACTGATTGATAATTTGGAGTGGAATGGGGTCATGGGCACCATTTGCGGGGATGATACGATTCTCGTGATTTGCCGCGGCAAGGACAATAGTGGTACGTTTGTGAATGAAGTGATGTCTTTACTATCTTAATGCCAGGAGGCGCATATGCTTACAGAACTTTCGATACGTAATTTGGCAGTAATAGAACATGTACATATTCGGTTCAAAGCAGGTTTTCATGTGCTGACTGGGGAAACTGGCGCGGGGAAATCGATTATTATTGATGCGCTTACGCTAATTGTGGGCGGCAGAGGTTCTTCTGAATTAGTCCGTTATGGGGCTGATAAAGCAGAGATTGAAGCGATGTTCGAGCTGCCTGCTGCACATCCGGTTTGGCATACGCTTACAGAGCTGGGTATACAGGCTGATCCTGGCGAGCATTTGCTCATTCGTCGTGAAATTACTGCAACTGGCAAAAGCTCAAGCCGAATTAACGGCCAACTCGTCAATCTGACGATGCTTCGCAAAACCGGTGAATGGTTAGTTAATATTCATGGACAACACGAGCACCAATCGTTATTGAATGTGGAAGAACATTTGCATTCTCTCGATTTATTCGGAGACTCAGAGATTGAGAGCACGAAGCAAATCTATCAAGCTGCCTATGATGAATATATGAAACTTCAAAAAGATTTGCGTGATCTTCAAGAAACGAGCAAACAAGCTCTTCAAATGCTGGATCTTTATCGTTTTCAAATTGATGAAATTTCCGCCGCTAAGCTTAAATTAGGCGAAGATGAGACGTTGGCTGAAGAGAAACGCAAGTTGGCTAATGCCGAGAAATTATATCAGAGTACTTCGGAGGCCTATGATTTCCTATATGCGACGAATCGTGGGCTAGATGCAGCCGGCAAGGCTGTTTCTAGAATACAAGATATCGTACAGCTTGACCCTGCTCAGTTGACTCCTCTTCTAGAACAAGCGCAATCGGCTTACTATCAGCTCGAAGATGCAGCTTATCAACTTCGAGATTACCGGGATGGAATTGAGTTCAATTCCTCGCGTTTGGATTTTATTGAGCAAAGATTGGATACCATCACGTCTCTTCGCCGAAAATATGGAGAGAATATAAAAGAGATCCTCACGTATTTAGAAAAAATTAAAACCGAAGTCGATACCATTGAGAATAAAGATGAGCATATTCGTAAAATTGAAGATAAGCTGGCTGTCTTAGAGAAGCAGCTAAGTGTTGCTGCATTAGACCTTTCTAATCTTCGCAAAGGGATTGCCCAGCAGCTTGGCGTGCAAATTGAGCATGAACTGCGTGATTTGCAGATGGAACGGACGCAATTCCGCGTGCAAGTGGAGCAGACGCTGGATGAGCGCAACGGGATTGAGGTAGAAGGCAAAAAGGTTCGCTTTTCGCGTCAAGGCATCGATCAAGTGGAATTTCTCATGGCCCCCAATCCAGGCGAACCTTTGCGAGGCTTGAGCAAGATTGCTTCCGGGGGAGAGCTTTCGAGGATTATGCTTGCCATGAAAACGATTTTTGCCCGCATTGATCAAATTCCTGTTCTTGTATTCGATGAGGTTGATACAGGGGTAAGCGGCCGCGCAGCCCAAGCGATCGCGGAGAAGATGTCTGTGCTGTCTACGAACTGCCAAGTGTTCTCCATTACCCATTTGCCTCAAGTGGCGAGTTTCGCGGATGTTCATTTCTATATTCGCAAAGAAGTTGATCATGAGCGGACATTCACGCGTGTTCAAGACATGCCTGATTCTGGACGCATTGAAGAATTAGCGCGTATGCTTGGCGGCGTAGAAGTCACTGAAACCACGCTTCATCACGCTGGGGAAATGCTTGCCATGGCAAGAAATAAGAAATCAAGGGTATAAAAGTATAGATAGTCATCATTTTCAGTTATAAAACATGGGGAGTGGGGTTAACTTATAGGTACGCAATTGACGACGAAAGTTCGTCAGGGCTCAAGGATGTGTGAAGGAGCGTGAAGATATTGCAATCCAGCAAAAGGAAAAGATTGTTCGGACTCCTGCTCGTCTTCTTCGTTTGTATGGTAAGTTTGTCTCCGCCTTTTCAAAGCTTTGCCTCCTTCCCCCAAGAACTTCGCTTATTCAGCGGCCAAGGGAAGCAGCTACAGTTAACAATGCCGGTGAACGCGCAAGTGACGGTCAAGGATACGGACATTGTGAAAGTAAATGGCAATGCCGAGCACTCATTTCAAGTTAATCTGAATGAACCTATCTCTTTGCAATCCGATCACTCTGGGCAAACAGAAATGAAGCTTAAGCTTTTCGGTGCGATCCCAATCAAGACGGTGAAAGTGAATGTTGTTCCAGACTTGAAAGTGATTCCCGGAGGTCAAACCATCGGTGTGAAAATTAAGTCTGCCGGCATTTTGGTCGTAGGTCACCATTTGGTGACTGTTGCCCAAGATCAAAAAGTTTCACCTGGGGAAGAAGCCAAAATTCAAGTCGGCGATTTGATCACGAAGATTAACGGCAAAGATTCCAAGGATGTAAGCAAGGTCGCAGATCTAGTTGCCAAATCCGGCGAGAGCAAAACACCGCTTGATCTCAAAATCCTTCGCAACAATGAAGAAATTTCTGTTAAGCTGCAGCCCGTCTATGACGTTGTAGACAAGTCCTACCGCCTAGGGTTATATATTCGTGATTCCGCGGCAGGCGTTGGCACCTTAACCTTCTATGCACCCGATCAGGGCGTATACGGAGCTTTGGGACATGTCATCACGGATATGGATACACAAACCCCTATAATTGTAGGCGATGGGGATATCGTGTACTCGAATGTAACATCCATTTCCAAGAGCCATAATGGTGACCCTGGTGAAAAACATGCTACATTGTACAAAGACAGCAAAGTCATCGGCAATATCGAAAGAAATACAGCGTTCGGTATATTTGGCAAAATGTATGCAGCCCCAGACCATAGCTTAGATAAGGAAGCTATTCCAGTGGCTTTTGCTGAAGAAGTGAAAGAAGGCCCCGCACAAATCTATACGGTTGTGGAAGGACAGAAAGTCGAGAAATTTGACATTCAAGTTATCCATGTCTCTAAACAAGATTTCCCAGGTACCAAAGGAATGGTCATCAAAATTACGGATCCGCGTCTATTGGATAAAACCGGTGGTATTGTGCAAGGAATGAGCGGCAGCCCCATCATACAAAATGGGAAACTAATTGGTGCCGTCACACACGTATTCGTTAACGACCCTACAAGCGGCTATGGCTGTTTTATCGAATGGATGCTGCAGGATTCCGGAATTGTCCTTAGACCTTCCACTGGAGCCCCAGATAAAGAATCAAAGGCGAGCTAGACGCCTTTGATTCTTTATTGTATTTTAACCTTATTCTACATAGCGATACATGGTTTAGATCCAAGTTGTCGAAAAATGTAGTATCAACAAGATAAATATACTATTATATAAGAAAGTGAAATAAAAGAAAAGAAAAATAATATTCGACAGAAGGAATTTAAGTTGGGGTGTCGAATACCTTTACCTAAGAGAGAAATCACTAACTTGTTCAATAGCCTAAAGGAGGATTTAAAGTTGCAAAAAATCCAAGTATTACTAGCCGATGATAATCGTGAGTTTACCCATTTATTATCTGAGTTCATCAGTGAGCAAGAGGACATGGAAATTGCAGGCGTTGCGTACAACGGTAATGAAGTTCTTCGCTTTCTTGAACAACAGCGTGAGTTGCCGGACGTACTCATTTTAGATATTATCATGCCTCATTTGGATGGTCTGGGTGTACTTGAAAAAATGCGTGAAATGAATCTTCCATCCCAACCGAAAATCATTATGCTGACTGCCTTTGGCCAAGAAAACATAACACAGAAGGCTGTACAACTTGGAGCATCTTATTACATACTAAAACCTTTTGATATGGAAACGTTAACGAATCGGATTCGTCAGCTTGTTGGAAGCAATCAAGCGTCGTCAACAACTTCAACTACACGTGCCAATGTCGTACATATGCCAAAAGGTAAAAATTTGGACGCAAACATCACGAGCATCATACATGAAATCGGCGTTCCTGCGCATATTAAAGGATATCAGTATCTCCGTGAAGCGATTACGATGGTGTACAACAACATTGAGATCCTCGGTGCGATCACCAAAACCCTGTACCCAGCTATCGCTGAGAAGTACAAAACGACGCCTAGCCGCGTCGAGCGTGCGATCCGTCATGCGATTGAAGTCGCTTGGACGCGCGGCAACATTGATTCGATTTCATTTATCTTCGGATACACGATCAACATCTCCAAGTCCAAACCAACGAATAGCGAATTTATCGCGATGGTGGCTGATAAGCTGCGCATTGAGCATAAGGTTTCTTGAGAGGGTTAGGAGCTTTGAGACGAATGTATGCTGAAGGGATGGAAGTAATATCTAGTTAGGATTTGAAGATCATTGACTTTGTTTGATATCTAGCTTTTCCATCTTGCCCAATAAACCTTATGGTTTATTGGGTTTTTAATCTTGCGTATTTTCATTATCATACCCCCGAGTGGGAACTATGTTCCCTTATTCATAGCCCAAACAGCCATTTGGCTAGTCAGACGGAACTACGATACGCTATTTTGTCTAATTTGCCGGAATTTCACCCTCGAGAAGTAGAATAAAGGATCTTAGTTCCCTTTCAGCTGGAAAATTCGGATTTTAAGTCAAATAGAGGATCGTAGTTCCTTTTCAAATGAATGCTACTGCAATTCCCACCTCCTGAACGCTATTTGCAGCAAAAATCTCGCAAAGGTAATTCAACTGGCACAATAGGAATAAATAGGTATATAATTTACGAGGATCAGCTAGTTTGCTAGTGAGGTCATATCGATTATTTTGAAAACTTGATTTATCAACTAGAAATACTGGAGGCTTCTAAATGTTTCGCGCAAACACGACCAAGAAATACTTACATGCAGCATTAAGTCTATTCGTTCTATTCGCGGCAGCGGGCTGTGCACAAGCAACAGCAAAACCTGCAGCAGGTTCTGTTGCATCACTGCCAGTGGAAACAGCGCTGGCGTCGCCGACTCCGACAGATTTCAACAAGCGACTCATCCCGGCCAAAATAGTGAGGGTTGTTGATGGGGACACGATGAAGGTGTCGTTCACGGAATCTGGGAAAGTTAAAGAGGAGACGATTCGATTGCTTCTGGTGGATACACCTGAGAGTGTAGCTCCAGATAAGCCTGTTCAGCCTTTTGCCTTGGAAGCTTCAAAGTATGCTAAGGATATTTTAACGAATAAGGACGTCAAGCTGGAATTAGATGTGTCTGAGCGTGATAAGTATGGCAGATTGCTTTGTTATCTTTATATTGGGGATAAGATGTTTAACGAGATGCTGCTTGAAAATGGCTATGCCCGCGTTGCCTATGTATATCCGCCTAATGTGAAGTACGTAGATCAATTTCGGGAGATCCAAAAGACGGCACAATTAAAAGGGATCAATATATGGAGTGTAGAGAATTATGCGCAAGAGGATGGTTTTCATGAAAAAGCTGTGAAGACCATAACTAGCCCTGCTCCCACCGCTCAACCAAAAGCAAGCCTGAAACCTAGTTCATCCCCAGTCCCTAAGACTGAGACGAAGGAGCATTCCGAAGTGTACTACAATAATTGTACAGAAGCGAAAGCAGCGGGTGCGTACAATATTAAAAAGGGCGAGCCAGGCTACAGCTCCAAGCTTGACCGGGATCAAGATGGTGTAGCGTGTGAAAAGTAAGCCATATTCAGAAGAAAAAGCTACCTGAGCCAAGGCTCGAAGGTAGCTTTTCTTTTATTTATGAAGAACTACCATACGAATGCGCTAGTGATGATAACCAACAAAATGAAAAGAACCAAAATTGCAGCAGAAGAGTTATAACCTACTCCAGTTCCACAACCAACTCCACCAACTCCACCAACTCCACCTACACCGCCAACTCCGCCTAAATAAGCCATTTAAATCACCCTTTCATAAGGAATTCGTCTGTGTACTACAAGATTAATGTATGTCATATGCTTAAGGATGTTTGGGCAAATGGGATGATTGTGCTAATGTCCCTATTGGACAAACCTTCGGAATTTTAATCTTATTTTCATGTAACACTATGGATAAAGGAGTACAATGGGGTTATTCACAAATTGGACAAAAATAGATAGGAGTGATCTTTGTGAAGCTGTTCAGAAATTTTCTTCAAGGATTCTTTTTTGCTTTTGTTTCAATTGGTGCATTGCCTTTTTTGTTGGTCAAAGCCTTTTTTGAGACATATCTTTGATAGGAGGACTGCGACGCAATGAAGTTCGAGCTCGGTCGGTGCTTGTTGAATGAACGGTTGCGTGAATGTGGCATGACCGTTCAGGATCTTGCGCATATTCTAAACTACAAGCCAGAAAAGATAAATGATTTCATCGAGAATAAAAGAATCATGCCGTTGAAGTCGGCCATCCATATTGCCAGCGCGTTAAGCTGTGATGTGAAGCAGTTGTATGAATTAATTTAAATCCAAATGAAGATCATATGAGAAATGAGAGGGCGCTGCTAGAGCTGGGCGTTCTTTTTGCATAGGTAGCTTTCACCGATAATTATAAGATCTCATAAAATCTTGGAACCTTACGATGAACATTTACGTTATACATCTAGTCATCTATTTTCAATGGGAAAATGAAAGGACCAATTCTGAAGAAATAAGCTTGGAGGCCGCGAAGTTGTTACTGATATGGATAGGCATTATTGTCGTACTTGCAGGTGTAGTTGTACTTTTTATGAATGTTTATCCGCACTTTGGGCGAAAACCATCGAAAGCCAAGATACAGGAGCTTTCTCGTTCGGCCCAGTATGTGAATGGGAAGTTTGAGAATGTTGTTCCAACGATGATGGATACGAGCTTCAAAACAACGGTAAGCATTTTACGTGATTTTATCAAAAGCAGCCCTAATCGACGTCCGTCAAGTCCGCCGGTCATGGATGTGCCTTCTTTCAGCAAAGATAAGGAAACGAAGGTTACGTGGTTTGGCCACTCGGCGTCTCTTTTAACGTTGGATGGGAAGTCCTTGCTCTTAGATCCTATGTTTGGCAAAGCACCTTCGCCATTTCCATGGTTCGGTAAGGGAAGATATAGTGGAGGCTTGCCTTTTGAAATTGCCGAACTGCCTGAGATAGATGCTGTTCTATTGTCACATGATCATTATGATCACTTGGACTATGGGACGATAATGAAAATAAAGGATAAAGTAGGAAAATTCATTGTTCCTCTCGGGGTTGGCAGTCATTTGATTCGATGGGGCATCCAGCCAGGGAAAATTGAAGAGCATGATTGGTGGGACGAGTTTACGTTCGAAGGGCTAACACTCGCTTGTACGCCGGCAACTCATTTCTCGGGGAGAAGCTTAACGGATCGTGGAGCTACACTATGGTGTTCTTGGGTGATTGAAGGGTTGAATTCTAAGATCTTTTTCAGCGGGGATAGCGGATACACTCCTCATTTCAAAGCCATTGGCGAGAAGTACGGACCTTTTGATCTGACACTTATGGAGTGCGGGCAATATGATGATCGTTGGTCGGATATTCATATGATGCCGGAAGAAACGGTTCAAGCTCATTTAGATGTCAAAGGCAAGCTCATGATTCCGATTCACTGGGGAGCATTCACCTTGGCGGTTCACGATTGGAATGATTCGGTTTCGCGTGTTGTAAGAGCCGCGTATGCCAACGAGGTAGCTATTGCAACGCCGAGAATGGGCCAAACGATTCATGTACATGCAGCTGAATATCCACAAGCGCCTTGGTGGAGTTAAGGATGCAGAGGTTGAGAACTGGATACTGAGTCAACCTCATGGTATTATGGATTAGGTTGGAAGTTCGATGGATCAGGAGAGAAGAAGAAGCTATGGATGAACAAAAAAGGGAAAGAAAGTTTCATTTTCTGGGTGTACTGCTAGGTGTAGCTGTTGATAACATAGGAACTTATATATCGACTGCGTTATTTGGCAGTGTTTATTTCGCAGGAAAACCGGTAAATGAAGAAACGATTAATGCGATTTATTCAAATGTTGGATTATTGCTTCTGCTTATGGTTATGGGCTTATTTTGGTCATTTTTTGGTGGATATATCGCGGCTAAAGTCGCAAGACGTGCTGAATATTTCAATGCTGCTATTATAGGTGTGATCGGCGCAGCAATAGGATTTGATTCGATGTTGACGGATCATGGGATTCCATTATGGTTCGAGTTAATCGGCTTCGTTGTGATTATTCCGATTTCATTGTTAGGCGGGTATGTGGCACTAAAGAGAAAAAAGACACCTTTAAAATAAGCAAAGAAAAAAGACTCGGTGCTGAACCGAGTCTTTTTCTTCAGCTTGTTGTCGTAGGGATGTGAGCAAGCATGGTGGCTTTCACTTTACTGATGGTTTCATTCAAATCCATGTTCTCAAACACATGCTCACAATCTTTGCGATAGGAAACTTCTTCTATGTAGTGATTCATGTAGTGGTCGATGACATCTGTAGGGGTATTATGCGCCAGCAGGCGTTCCATAATCGTTTGTTTGCTGACATAGATGAACAATCGAACGGCGTTTTCTCCATAAATGTATTTGAAACGGTTGGCTGCGTAGCGATTGACAATGACGTAGATGAAACCATTTTTGCTAAGGGCGTCGTCAATATCGGCTTTTTTGATACCGTAAAAATGACCATCAATTTCAGCAGTTTGAAAAAATTCTCCGGCGATATCACTATCAATAAAGGCTTTGCGAGTAATGAACGTATAATCCTTGCCGTTGACTTCTTTTGGTCTTGGTGTGCGTGTTGTATAGGAAACAACGGAGGAGAAGCCAAGCTCTTGGGCAATACGGTGGGCGATGGTTTTGCGACCCGAACCGCTTGTACCGGTAAAAACAAACACCAATCCATTGTCAGGACGACTCATATCAATTCCTCCTTCACATAATGAAAGCGATATCTTGATATCTCTATTATAGTATGAAAATTCAGATAATTAAAGAGATTCTTTTGTGATTGATATTGAATCCTAGGTTATGAGATCGTGTATAATAGAAAGAAGAATCAGGCTTAAATTAGAAAGGATTTTGAATATGCCCAAATTTGTGAATGCGAGTGCGGAAGCGACCGCTTTTTTACGTCAAAAGACAGGCAGCAGCTTGCTGGAATGCTTTACTTATATTGATCCGGAGCATGAGGAGCTAAGTTTTTTTGTCGTAAAAACGAGCAACAAGCTCATTCATGTTTCCTTTGGGGAAATCACCTATGACCGGGCAAATTATCAAAGTTTAATAGAGGGGCTATATCGTGCTATCTATGAATAAAAACGTGACAAAGCCTCTTCATAGATGATAGGATGATCCTAATTGCATATCAAAGGTTCTAGGTGCTATATATATGAAAGTGATATAGTTAAATGGGAAGACCGGTGAGAAACCGGCACGGACCCGCCACTGTAATAATCACGCCGCATGAAGACGGCAACTCTTAGCAAGATGTCACTGGGTGTGAACCTGGGAAGACGCGAAGGGAGATTAAAGTCAGGAGACCTGCCTAGATCAACAACACAATAACCCTACGAGGAATTAGGGAGTGTTAGAGATCGGTTACTCCAGTTATATTAACGTGTAGTAATTTACGAAGCATTTCTAACATATCTCATGTTGGACGTGCTTTTTTTGTTTGTTTATTAACGGGAAAGGGTGATCCGAATTGGCAGGAAAATTGCTCATTATTGGCTTTGGCCCAGGGAGCTACGAACATATTACGAAGCGCGCGCGTGAAGCCATTCAAGAAAGCGAAGTAATTATCGGCTACAACACTTATGTTGATTTGATTGCAGGTCTGCTTTCAGATCAGCAAATTGTGAGAACGGGAATGACCGAGGAAGTAAGCAGAGCGCAAGAGGCTGTTAGACAAGCCAAGCTAGGTAAGAAAGTGGCGGTCATTTCAAGTGGAGACGCAGGTGTCTATGGGATGGCTGGTCTCGTGTATGAGGTACTAATGGAGCAAGGGTGGAAGCGCGAGGGCGGCGTTGAGGTTGAAGTCGTGCCTGGCATTTCATCTGTTCATTCCACGGGTTCATTGCTTGGAGCGCCAATCATGCACGATTCTTGTACGATCAGTTTGAGCGATCACCTTACACCATGGGAGTTGATCGCGAAGCGGGTGGAAGCCGCGGGGATGGCGGATTTCGTCATCGCCTTGTATAACCCGCGCAGCGGGAGAAGAACGAGACAAATTGTTGAAACACAAAAGATACTACTCAAATATAGATCTCCGTTAACGCCGGTCGGTATTGTGAAAAGCGCCTATCGGGACCGTCAACACATCGTGGTGACTACGCTCGAAGATATGCTGAATCATGATATTGGCATGCTGACGACGATTATTATTGGGAATTCGGCCACCAAGCTGTATGAGGGACTTATGATTACACCTCGCGGCTATCAGCGCAAATATACGCTAGGAGCGGAAACACAACCGCTGAAACCGCATCAACGTCTGAAATCAGAAGCAGAGCCTTGGGCTCTCGAGCAATTGGAAGAAGAACAATTCACAGAATCTCATGATGCGTACGATGAGGAAAACGAGTTCATTGATGAAGAGGATGAAGAAGCTGCGGGAATCGAAGAACCGGTCCTGCTGAAATCCTCACCGAGTCCATCTACACGTAATTCACTAGAATTAGCAATGGAAGCATTACAGTTAGTTTCTCAGGGAACTGGAAGCAACACTGCCGTAGAATTTAATACTCATCTGACCGCAACGCAATCTATCTTTGAGTTTGCCGTTAGCCCGGGTATCGCGAATAAAAAGTTATCCGCCGTTCAGTTAATTGCCATCGGTGAGATTGTCGGAGAGCGCGGAGATATTGAATACTCGCCTCATCACCAATTGATTGTGCGGGTTCAAACCGATAATCCGCAGCAAATCACTACAGAGTTAAGCGCTCTAGGCTTGCTGCTTTCACCAATTGGCGACGTAGCACAAATTAAAGCGTGTGATTTCTGCAATTTGGAAAAAGGGGATTCAATTCCTTATGCGGAAGCGATCCACAACCGAATTGGTCATCTGGAAGTGCCCAAAGAATTGAAAATTGGGTTTAATGGGTGTGGAATGGCTTGTTACGGCGCGGTGCAACAAGATATCGGCATCGTGTACCGCAAAGAGAAATTTGATTTATTTCTTGGCGGAAAGACAGTCGGAAGAAATGCACATGCGGCTCAGCCTGTAGCCGAGGGCATAGACCCGGAAGAACTGGTTGAACTAGTGACACGAATTGTTGAACGGTATCAAAAAGAAGGACATCCGAATGAGCGTTTTCATAAATTTTTCAAGCGTGTCAAAGAGATTGAAGGGTATCGTCATCAAGAGGCGGTTGGTTTTGTCATCGAAAATGCGCTTTGCGGGGATTAAGTAGAGGAGGAAATAGGGATGAATGCAGTTTTATTTGTGGGTCATGGAAGTCGGGAAGAAGGCGGGAATGAAGAAGTACGTCTCTTCGTTTCGGAGATTGCAAGCAAGATGAAGGAACAAATTGTAGAAACTTGTTTTCTTGAATTTGTACAGCCAACGATTATGCAAGGCATTGACCGTTGTATTGAATTAGGCGCAACGCATGTTGTGGTGATCCCGATTATTTTATTTGCAGCAGGCCACGCCAAAATCCATATCCCGTCAGCGATTGATGATGCCAAGCAGAAATATCCGTTAGTGAAATTTACATATGGAAGACCGATTGGCGTTCATGAGCAAATTCTTGATATTTTAACATCGAGAGTAGAAGATCTTGGTATACATGTGAAGGAGGAATTAGCAGAAACGGCGCTATTAATCGTAGGCCGGGGAAGCAGTGACGCTGATGCCAATAGCGATCTCTTTAAAATTTCACGTTTGTTTTGGGAAAAGCTTCAAGTGAAATGGGTCGAAACGGCTTTTATTGGCGTAACCGCGCCTTTGATGGATGATGGTGTAGAACGATGCTTGCTGCTCGGAGCTAAGAAGGTAATCGTACTGCCGTATTTCTTGTTTACAGGTGTATTGATCCAACGGATGGAAAAGATGGTTGAAGGATATAGAGTTGCGTATCCAGATAAGCAATTCCAGTTAGCGCCATATTTTGGCTTCCATCCGCTGCTGCAAGATATTCTGATCGGCCGGGCACAAGAAGCGCTTCAGGATGAAGTGAAGATGAATTGTGATATGTGCCAATATCGTCTGGAAGCTATGAAGCATATCGACCACCATCACCATCACGACCATGATGATCATCACCATCATCACGACCATGACCATGACCACGACCACGATCATCACCACGATCATGGACACGACCATGACCACAATCACGATCACCATCATGACCACGACCACGCTCACACTGGAGGCGGCAAATGATGATTCTCGTACTTGCAGGTACAAGCGATGCCAGGGAGCTGGCTTTGGGAATTCGTGCAGCGGGTTATGAAGTATTGACCACGGTCGTAACGGAAAGTGCTGCGAAGAGCATGGAGACAGAAAGCTTGCCTGTCCTGACAGGACGCTTGACGTCTGAAGACATGAAACAGCTCATCGAACAAAAGGGGATTCGCATTGTTGTTGATGCGACACATCCTTTTGCGGAAGAAGCTTCGAAGAATGCTATGGCCGCTGCTAAGCTTGCTGTCGTCCCCTATGTGCGCTTCGAACGTCAAAGCTTGTCGATTGAGCAAGGCGCTCTTGTCACAACGGTAGACGACTATAAACAAGCTGCTGAGCTGGCAGCTGATAAACGTGGGAATATTATGCTCACAACTGGCAGCAAAACATTAAAAATCTTTGCTGATCGTCTGATCGGACTTCCGGATACTAGACTTATTGCTCGGATGCTGCCTCGTCAGGACAATATGGAGAAGTGTGAAGAGCTAGGGATCGAGCAAAAAAATATTATCGCTATGCAGGGACCATTCTCCAAAGAGTTGAATAAAGCACTCTATGATCACTACAAAGTGACTTTGATGATCACCAAAGAAAGCGGAAAAGTCGGAGCTGTGGATGAGAAACTGGAAGCAGCTTTGGAGATGGGCATACCGAGCATTGTAATCGGCAGACCTGAGCTTGAATATGGAACGCTGTATTCGGATTTCAACGGTGTCATTCAATTTATTAATGATCGTACTCAAAAGGAGGACTAACTCGCATGGATTTTCATACAGAATTTAAACCACTAACCGTTCAACCACAGGAAATTGAAGAGAAAAGCTTTGAAATGATTACAGAGGAACTGGGCGAGCATCCCTTTACAGCGGAGCAATATCCGGTTGTTCAACGGGTTATTCACGCATCCGCGGACTTTGAATTGGGACGCAGTCTCGTTTTTCATCCGCGAGCCATTGAGGCAGGTATTGCTGCGATTCGCGCAGGTAAAATTGTTGTGGCCGACGTTCAAATGGTCCAAGTCGGTATCAGCAAGCCTCGTATTGAGCAATTCGGCGGCGATGTCAGAGTGTATATCTCCGATAAAGATGTGATGGAGGAAGCGAAGCGCTTAAATACGACGCGGGCCATTATCTCCATTCGCAAAGCGATCAAAGAAGCGGACGGAGCCATCTATGCGATTGGAAATGCACCTACGGCATTGCTGGAATTAATTCGTCTTGTCAAAGAAGGAATTGCCAAACCTGGGCTGATCGTCGGCGTGCCGGTAGGATTCGTATCCGCAGCGGAGTCCAAGGACGAATTGGCCAAGCTGGATATTCCGTTTATCACGAATATTGGCCGTAAGGGCGGCAGTCCTGTTGCCGTGGCGGCAGTCAATGCGCTGTCGATCATGGCGGCGCGTAAGGAGTAGCGCCTATGCAGGAAGTACCGGACAAGCCGCTGCGTCACGGCTATACCACCGGCTCCTGCGCAACCGCAGGAGCGAAGGCTGCTCTGCTGGCGCTCATCGAGCAAGCGCCGCAAACGCTCGTGCACATCCGTATCCCCATCGGGGAAACGGTCGAATTTGTCCTCCACAGCTGCAACTTTACGCCGCTGTGGGGTGAGGCCACCGTGATTAAGGACGGTGGCGATGATCCCGATGCGACGCACGGTGCGGAAATTATCGTGCGCGTGAGCTTCCGTGCCGAGCCCGGCGTCGGCATAGATGGCGGCGTTGGCGTGGGGCGCGTGACGAAGCCCGGCCTGCCGGTAGAAGTCGGTCAAGCTGCGATTAATCCGGTCCCGCGGAAAATGATCCGCGAAACCGTGCAAGAGGTGCTTGACCAATACGAGATCGAGCACGGTGTAGACGTGCTCGTTTCTGTTCCCGCCGGCGAAGAGATCGCCAAGAAGACGCTCAATGGGCGTCTAGGCATCCTCGGCGGGATCTCGATTCTGGGCACTCGCGGCACCGTAGTGCCATTCTCGACCGCCGCCTACAAGGCGAGCGTCGCGCAGGCGATCCGCGTTGCGGTGAAATGCGGCTGCGAGCAGCTGGTGCTGTCGACCGGCGGCCGGACGGAAATTTACGGTATTCAAATGTATCCGGAACTTCCGGAGGAAGCCTTCATCGAGATGGGGGATTTTGTTGGATTTGCTTTAACGCAAGCGCAGCGCCAAGGCATTCGCAAAATTACTCTCGTTGGCATGATGGGGAAATTTTCGAAAGTGGCCCAAGGCGTCATGATGGTACATTCGAAGTCGGCAGCTGTGGATTTCGAATTTCTTGCCCAAGTGGCGATTGAATCAGAGGCGCCAGATGAGCTTGTTGCAGAAGTAAGAGGTGCGAACACGGCCTCGCAGGTTGGGGATATGATGGCTGCGCAAGGCTATTTGCGATATTTTGAACGATTGTGCGAGCGCTGCAATTTGGCTGGACTTGAAGAGGTAGGTCGAGACGGGTTCGATCGCATAGAAACGGTCATTATTTCAATGAAAGCCGAGCTTTTGGGGAAATCGGCCATGGTGAAAAGCAGTGGGAATGGAGAGATGGGATACGAATGAGTACAAATGTGAAAGTGATAGGAATCGGAGATAACGGTCAAGGGAGCCTAATCCCTTTATATAGCAAGTGGATCAACGAATGTGACGTTTTGGTTGGCGGTGAGCGCAACCTGGCTTTTTTCCCGAACTTTTCCGGGGAGAAAATCGTGATTAAAGGCAGCTTGCCTGAGCTTATACAAAAACTTCAGGCGGAGGAACGCTCGGTCGTTATTTTGGCGTCGGGCGACCCGCTGTTTTATGGCATAGGCGGTTATGTGGCGAAGAAGCTGGAAGGCGTACAGTTTTACCCAGCTGTCAGCTCGATTCAATTGGCGTTTGCCCGCATGGGGGAAAGCTGGCACGACGCGTATATCACGAGTGTACATGGTCGCAGTATCAAGGGCTTGGCACAGCGGATTGACGGTAAAGACAAGATAGCGCTCCTCACGGATGAAACCAATTCTCCCAGCGCCATTGCGTCGTATTTGCTTTCTTATGGCATGACGGAATACCGGGCTTTCGTTGCGGAGAACTTGGAGGGAGACGAAGAACGATGCGGTTGGTATGAACTGGAGCAGCTGCGCGAAGCTTCGTTTTCCCCACTAAATGTTGTGATCTTGAAAAGACAATCAACAGGTCCTGTATGGCCGCTAGGCATCGAAGATGA
The DNA here is from genome assembly GCF_002027705.1 of Paenibacillus ferrarius. GTDB lineage: Bacteria > Bacillota > Bacilli > Paenibacillales > NBRC-103111 > Paenibacillus_E > Paenibacillus_E ferrarius. Next base: position 153,449 of record NZ_MBTG01000003.1, read on the forward strand.
TCAATTTGCCCAACGCAAGCCAGATAAGGGGCTTATTACGAAAAAAGAGATACGCGTCCTAAGCATTAGCCAACTAGGTCTTCGCGCGGATAGCGTTGTCTGGGATATTGGCACGTGTACAGGCTCTGTTGCCATTGAGGCGGCTCGGATTGCCCGTGAAGGCGCTGTATTTGCCATCGAGAAAAACGAAGACGATCTTCGCAACTGCCTGGAAAACAGCGCGAAATTCCGCGTGGATTTAACGGCTGTACACAGCAGAGCGCCGAAGGGCTTGGAAGGCTTCGCAGATCCGGATGCCATCTTTATCGGTGGAAGTGGCGGAGAAATGGAAGAATTGCTGGCGGTTTGTGCTTCCAGGTTGAAACCAAACGGCCGTATTGTTCTGAACGCTGCAACAATAGAGACGCTTTATGAAGCGGATAAAACATTTGCCAAAGTTGGCTTCACGACGCAAATCTCGCTTGTCCAGGTTTCGCGCAGCAAACCGATCTTACATATGAAACGATTTGATGCCCTGAACCCCATCTACATCATTACCGCAGAGCGCAAGCAGGCAGATAGCGAGGGAGAAAGCAGCGATGAGTAAACTTGGAACACTTTATGGTTTGGGTGTTGGTCCTGGTGACCCGGAATTGATTACAGTGAAAGCGTTCAGGTTGTTAAAAGAGTGCCCGGTTATCGCATATCCAAGAAAGAAACGCGGCGCGAAAAGCTATGCTTTGGCCATTACTGAGCTTTATGTGAATACAGAGCAAAAAGAGATGATGGGCCTAACGTTTCCGATGACTAGGGATAAAGAAGCGCTCGAAATGCAGTGGACGAAAACGGTTGAAAGTGTCTATGCGCATTTGATACAGGGGAAAGATGTTGCTTTTGTAACGGAAGGCGATCCCATGATTTACAGCACCTACATCCATTTGATGCGCCTCATGAACGAACGTCATCCGGAAGTCAAGGCTGTTTCTATTCCTGGCATATCGTCTATTAACGCCTCAGCTTCTCGCTTAGGGATCCCGCTGGCGGATGGTGATGAACAAATTGCCATCGTTCCGGCGATGGATGACTATGGCAAGATGCGTAAAGCGATTGAAGAGCATGATTGTGTCGTGTTTATTAAAGTAGCAAAAGTCATTGATTTAATGCTGTCCGTTCTTCGTGATCTTAACCTTGTGAACAAAGCCTCTGTGTTAACCAAAGTAACTTCATCCGAGGAAGAGATTTGGCGGAATGTGGACGAGCTGCAAGGACGGGAATTGGAATATTTAACTTTGATGGTGGTGAGAAAATAGATGAAACTTTATATTATTGGCGCGGGTCCTGGCGATCCCGATTTAATTACGGTGAAAGGCTTGAAGCTGCTTCAGGAAGCGGACGTTGTCATGTACACGGATTCGCTTGTGAATGAGGAGCTGATTGCCAAAGCAAAGCCTGAGGCGGAAGTGCTGAAAAGCTCGGGCATGGATTTGACAGAAATGGTCGCAATCATTGTCGATCGCTTGAAGCAAGGCAAAATGGTTGTTCGTGTTCATACGGGTGATCCGGCTATGTTCGGTGCTACGATGGAGCAGATTGCTTTGCTGCGTAAAGAAGATATTGGATATGAGATTATTCCCGGCGTCAGTTCTGTTTTCGCCTCTGCCGCGGCTGTTGGCGCGGAATTAACCATCCCCGATCTAACTCAGACAGTGATCCTAACGCGTGCCGAAGGACGTACGCCGGTTCCTGAGCTTGAGAAATTGCGCGATCTTGCCGCACATCATTGTACGATCGCTTTGTTCTTGAGTGCGACCCTGATCAAGAAGGTAGTGAGCGAGTTTATGGAAGCGGGATGGAGTGAAGATACGCCTGTTGCAGTCGTACAGCGTGCTACATGGCCGGATCAGCTTATTGTTCGCACCACAGTAGGACAACTAGAAGCAGATATGCGAACACATGGTATTCGCTCTCATGCGATGATTCTGGCGGGATGGGCGCTGGACCCGGAAATTCATGGGAAAGAAGAGTATCGCTCCAAATTGTACGACAAATCATTCACACACCGCTTCCGCAGAGGTGTTAAACCATGACGATAAGCCTCAAAGAGGGAGTAGTCCCGGAAATTCGTCAACAGAATGATTATGCGGTTGTGGCTATCACGAAGCATGGTGTTGAAATTGCGCGCAAGCTGAATGAGCAGATGAGCGGCACGGATGTTTATTACATGAGCAAGTTTACCAAAGGTGATGAAGAGCAGCGCTCAATTCAACTGTTTGAGGGTAGTGTGCGCATGTTGTTTCCTGCTCTTTTCCCTGCTTATCAAGGACTTATCATCATTATTTCGCTGGGTGCAGTTGTTCGAATGATTGCCCCCTTGCTCAAGGATAAGAAGAAAGATCCAGGGGTTGTTGTGATTGACGATAATGGGGAGCACGTTATAAGTGTTCTCTCCGGTCATTTGGGCGGAGCCAATGAGTTAACGCATGAAGTTGCCGCAGCGATTAACGCCAAAGCCGTCATCACAACAGCTTCCGATGTCCAAAAAACGATTCCTGTCGATCTCTTTGGCCGTCGTTTCGGATGGGTATGGGAATCAGCCGATAAGCTGACACCGGTCAGCGCGGCAGTTGTGAATGAAGAAAAGATTGCGGTGATCCAAGAATCAGGCGAGCCTAACTGGTGGACGCATGACCGGCCGATCCCGCCGAATATACAGAAATTCAGCTCTGTTGAAGAAGGACGGGCTAGCAGCCCCAATGCGGTGCTGCTCGTCACGCATCGTCTGCTCCAGCAGGAAGAGATGAGTATTCTCACGAACGGCGTCTTGTATCGACCTAAAGTGATCGTGTTAGGTATCGGATGCAATCGCGGAACTTCTGCCGAGGAAATTGAACAAGTTATTCGTGAGACACTGGATGAGCTGTCTTTTTCAATACGTAGTGTTAAAGCCGTCTGCACCATTGATTTGAAGCAGGATGAAGCAGGCTTGCTTGAGGTGACGCGTAAATATGGCTGGGAGTTCAACTATTACACGCCCGAGATGCTGAACACAGTAAGCGTAGAAGCACCTTCTGAAATAGTATTTAAGTTCACAGGAGCTTATGGTGTGAGTGAACCGGCTGTGAAGTTATACACCGGCCATAATAAGCTGGCTTTAATTAAGAAAAAAACAGGGAATGTCACCATTTCTGTAGGCTTGCTCGAATTTGGTGCTGCCAAAGAGGATGAGCGAGGTGGCTTGTAATGGATCGCAGGCTTGTAGTTGCCGGTACAGGCAGCGGTGTCGGGAAGACAACGTTGACGATTGGTATTATGGCTGCTTTACAGAAGCGAGGACTTGCTGTTCAAGGGTTTAAATGCGGCCCGGATTATATTGATCCAACATATCATACAGCTGTGACAGGAAGACCTTCCCGCAATTTGGATTCTTGGATGGTCCCGCGTGAAGCGGTGAAAGAAATATTTCAACGCGGCAGCAGCGGCGCTGATATTTCGCTAATCGAAGGCGTCATGGGCATGTTTGATGGCAAGGACCCCTTGTCCGATGAAGGAAGCACAGCAGATATCGGGCGACTTCTTGGAGCGCCGGTTATCCTTGTTGTCAATATTGCGAGCATGGCAAGAAGTGTTGCCGCGATCGTGCGAGGGTTTCAGCAGTTTGGTCAAGGCGATCGGATTGTTGGCGTAATTGCTAACCGGGCAGGCAGCGAGGGGCATTATAAGATGGTGAAACTAGCGATTGAACAGGAATGCGGAATTCCTGTGTTCGGCTACTTGCCAAACGATGCCGGCATGGAGCTCCCTGAACGGCATTTGGGTCTTGTTCCCTCCATTGGGCGTGGAGAGCTGCAGCCATTTTTTGACCAATTAGCAGATAAGGTAGCTGGTCATATAGATCTGGATCGGCTGCTTGAAGCTGCGGTGGCTGAACCGATCGAAAGTGGGTCGCACTTATTCTCAGCTGGAGATCGTCCACAATCAAAGCGTGTCAAAATCGCGATTGCCAAAGATGCAGCCTTTCATTTCTATTATCCCGAAAATTTGGAGCTGTTAGAAGCAAGCGGGGCAGAGTGCATTTACTTTTCTCCACTGGCAGGTGAAGCAGTTCCGCTTGAAGCGGACGGGTTATATATCGGCGGCGGGTTTCCCGAAGAGTTTGCGGAACGACTTGCAGCGGATGAAAGCGTTAAGTCATCTGTCAGAAACCGAATTCTTGACGGCATTCCTACCCTTGCGGAGTGCGGAGGTTATATGTATCTGACGGAGTCGATTGCCGATACGGCCGGAAATGACTATCCGATGGTTGGCATCGTTCCAGGTAAAGTCACGATGCAGAAGAAGCTGGCTGCGTTAGGATATCGGGAGGTTACAGGAGCTGAGGGGAATTTCTTGCTTTCGTCCGGCGCACAAGCCCGCGGTCATGAATTTCATTATTCGACCATTCAACTGAATGAGCAGGCAGACGGGCAGGCGGCCTTTCAATCCAAAGGCAGGTTGGGAACCAAAGCGGAGGGGTACTTGCTCAGTAATTTGGTTGCTGGCTATACCCATTTGCATTTTGCATCTAATCCCCATATCGTGAGCGCTTGGCTGGAAGCGTGTGTAAACTATCAACGAAAGCGCAATTAACAATGAAACCCCTTAGCTAGTCAGCTAGGGGGTTTCGGTTTGCGTGAGGCATTATTTTATGAAAGTCAAAGCTTGGTCCGCAATGGATTGTTTGTAGCGGTCAAGACAGTTGCAAAGGTAATCTTTGCGGCAAATCGGGCAAGGTTCTTTCATCAGTCTATTCAAATCAGTTACTTTGCCGATGCCTGTTTCGGAATCTCTCTCGAAGAACAGACGGCATTTATTGCGGTCTTTCAACGAAACGACGACCTCGAAAAGGCCATTTTTTTTATTGTCACTAACGATTGTTGCATCTACTACTTGCGGATCATATGCCATATGAAATTCCTCCTAAGAGTTTTGCTTCAGCAAAACTTGTTACGTCAGCTTAAGCATAAACTTGCATGCCCATGTCTTTGTTCGCTTGGGCGCGTTAGTATATTATATAAATAAAAAAGATTTTATTCAATAGGAGGTCCTATAACGTGATCATGGACTATTGTGAACAGGAAATTTTGGAAGAAATGGTGCAGGTCCATATAGGACTTCAATTCGAAGATGAGCCTGACTCCTTGTATGTAGCACAGTTAGCTGTAGGGGATGATGGTTATGTGACAGAATGGAAGTTGTTTTTTAATGGGTTTGATTGCAAATATACGTTTCGTCCCGATGAAATTGAAGCTTTAATTCACTATGCAAGCGAGCATGGAATTGTCATTCAAGCACTTAAATCCTCATGAAAAAAGGAATCGTCCCCATGCGAATGGTTCAAATTCCTTGATTTGTGCTTATGCTGTTGTTTGGCTTGCAGTTCCTTCAAAGTAGGTGTAGCTTTGGAGACCGGATTTAAACCATGCCAGTGCAGCCGTTGAAGGGATGGATCAAGCTTGCCTTCGCGTAAACAGCGCTGCCTTTGTTTCTGTGCTTGAGTTCGGGACATGTGATTACCTCTTTTCTTCTTATACGTTTTGTTTTACGCTATATCTACTTTATTTTAAACAATTAATGCAGCGGCAGCAATGGAAAGATTGCTTAAAATCAGTTGTTATTTTAGTTGGCTTAGGGGGAAATGCTATGCGTATTCAAGTTCAATTGGCCATCAACGGTGAAACAGTCAAGCAGGACGTGCTTGAGATTGCTGAGCAGAAGCTTGGTGAAATGACGGATGAAGAAATCGAAAGTGCGATTGAAGTCAACATTCGGACATGGATGGATCGGATGGTGCAGGTGGAATGGGAAGTTATCGAGGAATAGAGTGCGAATAGAGCGCTGAATGGAATAAATAAATGGCTAAGAGCCCCGGATGGGATATCCCAATCGGAGCTCTTTTTGCTGCGGAAGCTATGTATGTTTAGTGAGCGATGTTGTCTACTCCTGTCTTCTGCAAGGCATGTTCCCAACTTGGATAGTAATAGAGGGCGTTTTTCATTAGATCAGGGTGCAGCTTCTTCACATTCTTTTTGGCTAGTGATTCCCCGGTGTTGTGAAGCTGTACAATTTGGCCTAAAACCTCGTCTGCGCTCATGTTTAGCTCCATGGATCGTGATCTCCTTTCCATAAGAATATAACCCAATAGTTGCCATCTAATTGGCAATTTATACATAGAAGTTTGTAGTTAAGGTTAAAATAACGGCATCCTGCAACGAAAGGGAAGTCGGTCTGCCATGAACTGGTCCTCACTGTCTTTGTTTACTTCAAAACCGCTGCCTCTTTGCAAAGGAAAGATAAGCGTAGGCGCGATTACGAAAGTATTGCTGCGTGATTTACCGCCTGGTAGAATCGTCGTTCTTCAGCATCGCGACCTGGATGAAGTCGTGGCTCAAGAGCTTATTGACCATAAAGTAAAAGCTGTTATTAATTGCCTGACGACGATGAGCGGCGCCTATCCGACCCAAGGACCGCTCATGCTGCTGCAGGCGCAAATTCCGATTTGGGAAGTAGACAGCTCGATGTTCGATATTTTTACAGCGAACTCGGAAATAGCTATATACGAAAATGAGGTTCGGATAGGTCACTTTCATATGGCCTGCGCGTCTTTCACCAAGGAGAAATGGCTCCATTTCCAGCAGCTCGCGCATGCGCAATCAAGTCAACTGCTTGAGCAATTTATTGAAAATTCCTTGACCTATGCGATGCGTGAAAAAAAAGCTGTTCTGGAGCCGCTGCCATTGTTGCCGCTGCAAACCGAGATGACAGAGAAACATGTGCTTATTGTTTCCAGAGGAAAAGGCTACAAGAAGGACCTACTGGCTGCCAAAGCATTCATTGCTGAAGTCAAACCTATTCTTATCGGAGTTGATGGGGGAGCTGACGCGCTGCTTGAATTAGGCTATCAGCCACATTTCATTGTGGGCGATATGGATAGTGTGACGGATGAAGCGCTGCTTTGCGGAGCGGAAATCGTTGTGCATGCTTACCCTGATGGTACATCTCCGGGACTCGTCCGCACGAATTCACTCGGACTGTTTGCTCACGTATTGCCCTGTTTTGGCACAAGTGAAGACGCTGCCTTGTTGTTAGCCAATGAGCATGGAGCGCAGTGGTTGGTTACGGTGGGAGCGCACACGCACATGATTGATTTTCTGGAAAAAGGCCGAGAGGGAATGGGCAGCACGCTGCTGGTGAGAATGAAGATTGGAGCCAGACTGGTGGATATTAAAAGTATTGGGGTTCTATATAAGAAGCCTCATTTCTGGAGAAGAGAAGCAGTTACGACCATAGTGCTCTCGCTCTTCTTTATTGCGATTGGTTTTTTGCAAATGCACTGGATTTTGGGACGCATCGCCCATGTCGTGTGGCGTTTAGGGGGAGACTGATGAAACCTTTCGTATCGATTATTATTCCGGCCTGGAATGAAGCGGATGTCATTGAGGAAACGCTGGAGCATATCCAGAGGCAAGTGAATGTTGCTTCGCGAGAAAAACTCAGGATTGAAGTGATTGTCGTGGATGACGGGAGTCGGGACAACACGTATGAAGCGGCTTGGCCATGGGTGGACAAGCTGGTGAAGCATTCGCGGCGCCGCGGCAAAGGAGCGGCGCTGCAGTCTGGCGTCGCCAAGGCGCGCGGCGACCTGCTGCTCTTTCTGGACGCCGATCTGCGGGCTACGGCGGCAGAGGCGTTCGTCCTCATCGAGCCGCTGCTGCGGCGCGAAGCGGACATGGCGATAGCGAAGCTGCCGCCGTCCGGCGGCAAAGCTGGCTTCGGCTTGGTGAAGGGCTTAGCCCGCCGCGGCATTTACCGGCTCAGCGGCTACGCAACCGAAGCTCCCTTGTCCGGACAGCGCGCGGTGCGCGCTGATCGGCTGCGGGAGCTGGGGAAGTTCGCTCGCGGCTTCGGCGTCGAAGTCGCGCTGACCATTGATGCGGCGCGCAGCGGCCTGCGCATTGTGGAGCTGAACGTGCCCATCACGCACCGGGAAACGGGGCGGGATTGGCACGGCTTCCTTCACCGCGGCAAGCAGTTCGCCGCGGTAGGGTTCACGCTGCTGGCTCGCTGGAAGGGGAGGAAGCGGGTATGGGTCTCATCGGATCAATCCTCGATCTGATTGTGCTTGCTGCCGCAGGGCGATGGCTGCTGCCGCACGTATACAGGTTTCTGACGGCTCATGGGCAACTGGAACCCAATTATGCTGGCCTGATGATTCCAAGAGGGATGGGGATCGTGCTTTGGCTGCTTCTGTGGCTTCAGGAGCTGATGCTGCAGGTGGCAGCTTGGGTGCTGCAGAGTAATAAGTGGATGTGGTCAGCCAATTTAGGCAATTTAGGAAGTCAACTGCCTGATTGGGAAGCAACTAATCGCACGTATGCGCTGGCGGCGACGATCATTTTCTTGCTTGGGTGGACGGATGATGTCATTGGCAGCAAAACGGTAAAAGGGCTAAGAGGTCACTTCAAGTACTGGATTGAAAGTAAAACCGTGTCTATGGGGGCGGTCAAAGCAATAGGGACACTAGCTGCTGCAATCTGGCTTGTGATTTCGCTCCGAAACGGAGAAACCCCCATCTGGCAGATGGGGGTGCAGCTTCTTTTGCTCGCTCTGATGACGAACGCCCTGAACTTAATGGATGTTAGGCCGGGACGTTCGTTAAAAGTGTATGTGGGCATTGCTTTATTGGTCGTGGTTGTTGGTTTGCTCGGGATGACGATCCCGATGATTGGCTTGCTGCCAGCGATGCCTGTTTGTATAGGTGCGCTGCTATTGTACAAATCCGATATTGGAGGACGCGGGATGCTGGGTGATGCGGGCGCTAATTTGCTCGGTTTTACCCTTGGCTACGGGGTGATTCTATCTTTTCCATGGCTGGCGCAATGTGTGATGATGATAGGACTCATCTTCCTGCATCAGCTTGCCGAGGCAAGCTCCCTGACGAAACTTATTGAGCGGAACCGTTTCTTGAATTGGTTAGACCGATTAGGCCGGACTTGAAGGTTCGGTCTATTTGCGGCGTTTGGGTTTAAAACGCGGTGCAAGATAATTGCGTTTGCGGTCGCGAAAAAAGGTCCAGCCGCCGATAAAAGCAACGCCTAATAGAAATAAAATCAAGCCTAGAAAAAATTTCCCCCAAAGGAAGTGACCATCCAGATTAAACTGGGCAAAAAAAGCATCTTTCATGGCTAGAAACCCATAAGTGGCTGTCAAACCAGGAATAACGAGGAGTAAAATGGCAATAAATCGATAAAATGGGGCTCTCATAGCTGCTCCTTACTGTTTGGTCTCATGTTATTTCTATCATCATACTCTGAATCTGTTAGTGTGTCTATTTCACAAATAAGACTATGATTTCGAAGTCAAAAAAGGGTAATATAATAGAGAGTAATGGTTACATATGTGGAAAGCGAATGCCAAATAAGGAGGAATTACGAATGAGTGAACATAGATATGATGTCGTTGTCTTAGGCGGAGGAATTGGTGGCTACACCGCTGCAATCAGGGCTGCACAGCTTGGCAAGACAGTAGCAATTGTGGAAAGAGAGAAACTGGGTGGCACCTGTTTGCATCAAGGCTGTATTCCAAGCAAGGCATTGCTGCGCAGTGCAGAAGTTTATGCAACCATGCAAAAAAGTGAGGAATACGGGATCACGGCACAATCCGTTGAACTGAATTTTGATCGTGTTCTGGCACGCAAGCAGCGCATTGTGGATCAACTGCACCAAGGCTTGCAATTTCTGATGAAGAAAAATAAAATCACGGTGCATGCAGGCAATGGCCGGATTATTGGACCTTCGATCTTTTCTCCGCGCAGCGGCGCTGTTTCTGTTGAGAAAGAAGACGGAGATATCGAAACGCTTCTCTCGAGCAATTTGATCATTGCTACCGGCTCCAGACCGCGCAGCCTGCCAGGTCTTGCGATTGACGGCACGCACATTCTGACAAGTGAAGATGCGCTGCGAATGGACGAGCTGCCGAAGTCAATTATTATCGTAGGCGGCGGTGTCATCGGGGTGGAATGGGCATCCATGCTGCGTGATTTCGGCGTAGAGGTGACCATAGTAGAGCTTGACAAGCGGTTGGTTGCGTTGGAAGACGCAGATATTTCGAAGGAGCTGGAACGCTTATTCAAGAAGCGTGGCATTAACCTAGTCACAGGTGCTAAGGTTCTTGCGGATTCGGTGAAGATTGAAGAAGGTGCTGTTACCCTGCAAGCGGACAAGCAAGGGGAAATCATTGAATTAAAAGCTGACAAGGTGCTTGTTTCTGTTGGCCGTATGGCGAATGTTGAAGGAATTGGACTCGAGAATACCGACGTCAAGATTGATAAAGGTGTCATTCGTGTAAATGCCTTCATGCAAACGACGGAATCTCATATTTATGCAGTTGGCGATGTGATTGGCGGACTGATGTTAGCCCATATGGCCGGACATGAAGGAATTCTGGCGGCAGAACATATTGCCGGTCAAACCCCTCATGAGCTGCAAGCTCATCTTGTCGCCAAATGTACGTACACAAGACCTGAAATTGCCAGCGTCGGATGGACGGAGCAGCAAGCTATAGAGCAAGGACATAAACTCAAAATTGGCAAGTTCAGCTTTAAAGCGATAGGGAAAGCTCTCGTTTATGGAGATACGGATGGATTTGTTAAAGTCATAGCAGACAGTGAAACGAACGATATTCTAGGTGTTCATATGATTGGGCCAAGTGTGACAAACAGCATTACGGAAGCTGCTTTGGCGCAAGTGCTGAATGCGACACCATGGGAAGTTGGCCAAACGATTCATCCACATCCAACATTATCGGAAGCTTTAGGCGAAGCGATGCTCGCCGTGGATGGGATTGCAATTAGCGGATAAAAATTGTAATCATAAACATTTGCGTTTATAATAAGCTTATAGAGTCAAGTCTTAGGACCAGGTATTAAGTTTTGGTCATTAAAATTTCTTAAGGAGGCAAACTCCATGTCCGTTAGTCAACTTTATAAGCACCAACAATTAGATTTATCAGATGATGAAGTCATTCGTATGTATAAAGTGATGAACCTTGCTCAGAAATATGATGAGCGGGCTTTTATGCTGCAGCGCGCAGGGAAAATCCCTTTCCATGTGTCCGGTATGGGGCAATATGCTGGTCAAGTAGGGATGGCTTTCGCGATGGAAGCGCAAAAGGATTATTTCCTTCCTTATTACCGTGATTATGCTTTCGTTCTTTCCGTTGGCATGACCGTGAAGGATCTTATGCTTGCCGTATTCTGCAAAGCAGAAGATGTGAACAGCGGTGGACGGCAAATGGCTGGACATTTTGGCGATAAGAAAAATCATATCGTCACGGGTTCCTCTCCGGTAACGACGCAAGTTCCTCACGCCGCAGGCATTGCGCTGGCGGCCAAGATGAAGAAGCAGGATTTCGTCACGTTCGTTTCTTTTGGAGAAGGCTCCAGCAACCAAGGAGACTTCCATGAAGGCTGTAACTTTGCAGGGGTTCACAAGCTGCCGGTTATTTTCGTTTGCGAAAATAATCAATATGCGATTTCCGTTCCCCTACATAAACAAGTGGCAGGCAAAATTTCGGATCGTGCATTAGGCTATGGCTTCCCTGGCATTCAAGTCGATGGGAGCGATGTTCTGGAAATGTACCGTGTGACGAAAGAAGCAAGAGAGCGGGCCGTTCGCGGCGAAGGTCCAACGCTGATCGAGATGGTATCGTACCGTCTTATGCCGCATTCGACATCGGATGATGATATGCTCTACCGCACCAAAGAAGAAGTTGAACAGAACCGTCAGAAAGACGGGATCGTGAAATTCAAAGAATATTTGATGGAATGCGGACTTTGGAATGATGAGCTGGATAGCGAGCTTCAGGAACTTCAAAAGCAAGAGATCAATGAAGCGACAAAGTATGCGGATCTTGCGCCTTATCCGAAGCCGGAAGATACGCTTCTCCACGTTTACGCAGAAGGAGATGGCAACTAATTATGGCAGTTATTACTTATTTGGAAGCAATCCGCTCTGCGATGCAGGAGGAAATGAAGCTTGATGATAATGTCTTCGTTCTAGGAGAAGACGTAGGGAAAGGCGGAGTCTTGAACACAACCAAAGGACTTCGCGACCTATTCGGCGAAGACCGCGTGCTTGACACTCCGCTGGCGGAGTCGGCAATTGTAGGGGTAGCCATTGGCGCAGCGATGTATGGGATGAAGCCAATTGCCGAGATTCAGTTCGCCGATTTCATTTTCCCGGCAACGAATCAAATTCTGAGCGAAGCCGCGAAAATCCGCTATCGCTCTAATAATGACTGGACGTGCCCGATTGTCATTCGTGCGCCTTACGGGGCGACAGGAGCAGGGGCTTTGTATCATTCCCAATGTCCAGAGTCTGTTTTCTTCGGCACGCCAGGTGTGAAGATCGTAGCGCCTTCCAACCCTTACGATGCCAAAGGGCTGCTGAAAGCGGCTATCCGTGATGCTGACCCCGTGCTCTACTTCGAGCACAAGAAATGTTATTTGGCGCTTTCTGCTGACGTGCCTGACGACGATTATATCGTTCCGATCGGCAAGGCTGACGTGAAGCGCCAAGGAACGGACATCACCGTAATCGCTTATGGGATGGTCGTCAACTACGCGCTGCAAGCAGCGGAGGAGCTCGCCAAGGAAGGCATTTCCGCACACGTGCTTGATCTGCGCACGCTGCAGCCACTCGATAAAGAGGCGATTCTGGAAGCGGTGAGGAAGACAGGCAAGGTGCTGATTGCCCATGAAGATAACAAAACAGGCGGAGTAGGCGCTGAAGTTTCTGCCATCATTGCCGAAGAAATCTTCTTCGAGCTTGATGCGCCGATCGCAAGACTATGCGGTCCTGACGTCCCGGCAGTGGGCAGCAACCCTCCGATGGAGAAGTTCTTCCTGCTCAATGCAGATAAGCTGAAGGATGCTATGCGTCAGCTTGCTATATTCTAAATCGTATAAAGGTCTAATTCCAACCGCTTATTTCTATCATTGATCAGTTCCTGAACTTAGGAGGTACACCTATGAATCAAACCAACAGCCGTCTGACAGAGGTTACTGTTCCGCATCTGGCGGAAAGTCTCGTCTCGGCGACCATCGGCAAATGGCTGAAAAAGCCTGGCGATTATATCGAGCAATATGACGTTCTTTGTGAGCTTTTCACAGAAAAAGTAAATACTGAAATGCCTTCCCCCATTGAAGGCAAGCTGGTGAAAATCATCGTCGGAGACGGTGAAACCGCGGCTGTCGGCGAAGCGATTTGTTTGATTGAAGAGAAGGTAGATGCGTCGGCTGTCTCACATACAGAAGCTGTTAGCCCAGTGGGAACTGCGCTGTCCGCCGATACGGACCAAAGCATGCGCGGCCGTTACTCGCCGGCTGTGCAGCGTATCGCGCAAGACAACGGTGTTGACTTGGCGCGTGTTGCAGGAACAGGACTTGGCGGACGCATTACGCGCAAGGATGTTGAACAATTCATCGGCTCCGGCGGCGCTAATGCTGCCCCAGCTCAGCCTGCTGCTGTACAACCGCAGCAGCAAGCGGCAGTTTCCTCTGCGATCGCTGCGGAACAGCCTCAAGCTGCGAACATGCCTGTACGCAGCTCAGGGATTCATCTGTCGGCGAATCCCCAGACTCCGCTGATCGAGGCGGAAGGTCATTCGCTCGACTCGCGTAATGAGCATTTCATTGATGTAACGCCAATCCGGAATGCGATTGCATCCCGTATGCGTCAAAGCGTAACCGAAATTCCACATGCTTGGACCATGATTGAAGTCGATGTTACGAATCTTGTCGTTCTGCGGAATAAGGTGAAGGATGAGTTTATGCGCCGCGAGGGCATTAATTTGACGTATTTGGCCTTCATGCTGAAAGCCGTTGTGAATGCGATCAAAGATTATCCGATCATCAACTCGGTATGGGCTGTTGATAAAATTATCGTGAAGCGCGATATTAACATTTCCTTGTCTGTCGGAACGGAAGATTCCGTCATGACGCCGGTGATCAAAAAAGCGGATCAGAAAAATATCGCAGGTTTGGCTAGAGAGATTGATGAATTAACGAAGAAAACACGCGCGGGGAAATTATCGCTGAACGATATGGTGGGCGGAACGTTTACGGTAAATAATACAGGCTCCTTTGGTTCGATTCTGTCTTATCCGATCATCAATTATCCGCAAGCAGCGATTGTGACCTTTGAATCGATTGTGAAGAAGCCTGTCGTTATTCAAGATATGATTGCCGTTCGCTCGATGGTCAACCTCTGTTTATCACTGGATCACCGAATTCTCGATGGTGTCATTTGCGGAAGGTTCCTGCAGCGAGTGAAAGAAAATCTAGAAAGTTATAATGCGGATACGAAGATTTATTAAAATTAAGAAGTAAAAAATAATCCCGCAGTAAACAATAGGCTTGATAATACCATGACGATCAACATAATATAGATCACGACTTTAAACCAGCGTTTATTTTGTAACAATGAATACTCACTCCTTTGTCGTAAAAGCTTGTACCGTTATATTGTAACTCAAAGTAAGTATCGGAGGAAAGTACATGATTCAACAAAACCGTTTAGTGGAAGAATTTATAGCACTTGTGCAAGTTGACAGCGAGACCCGCTTCGAGCAAGACATCTGTGTCGTTCTGAAAGAGAAGTTCAGTCGTTTAGGCTTACACGTGGTGGAAGATGATTCCATGGCCAAAAGTGGTCACGGCTCCGGAAACCTGATTTGTACATTGGAAGCGACGGACAGCAATGCTGCGATTCCAACGATCTTCTTTACCTCTCACATGGATACCGTAGCACCAGGCAAGGGGATCAAGCCGCAAATTGGTGAAGATGGCTATATTCGCAGCAACGGGACCACGATTCTGGGCAGCGATGACAAAGCAGGTATTGCCGCGATGCTTGAAGGCATCCAAGTGTTGAAGGAAAACAATATTCCGCATGGCCGCATTCAATTCGTTATTACCGCTGGCGAAGAAAGCGGTCTGAAAGGCGCTCGCGCCATGGATCGCAGCGTGATGGAAGCGGAGTTTGGCTTTGCGCTTGATTCCAACGGCAGTATCGGAGACATCGCAACGGCTGCTCCTGGCCGTGCGGAAATTGAAATTATTTTCCATGGCAAATCTGCGCATGCCGGCGTGAATCCGGAAGATGGCATCAGTGCCATCCAAGTTGCCAGTAAAGCGGTGTCCCGCATGTCGCTGGGACGTATCGACAGTGAAACAACAGCGAATATCGGCAGTTTCTCCGGTGTAGGTCCCTTGAACGTGGTCTGCGATAAAGTGAAAATGGAAGCAGAAGCTCGCAGTATCGTTCAGCATAAGCTGGAGGCGCAAATTGCTGCGATGAAGCAAGCTTGTGAATCCGCTGCGGCAGATGCGGGCACAACTTGTGAATTTCATGCGGATATCGTGTATGCATCCTACATGCATGACGATTCAGCGCCAATCGTGCAGCTGACGAGCAGAGCGCTCGCGACGCTTGGACTGACAGCTCGGACTTTCCACTCCGGTGGTGGAAGCGATGCTAACATCTTCAATGGCATGGGCATTCCTACGGTGAATTTGGCTGTTGGTTATCACGAAATTCATACAACCAAAGAACACATCGCCATCAGCGATCTGGTCAAAACGGCTGAATTGCTTGTTGCCCTTGTCAAAGAAGCGGCAAACGTCTAATAAATGAACTGAAAACCTCATTTTCTACTTAGGTGGAATTGAGGTTTTTTGCTTTGAAAAGGGGTAAAACTGCGGCAGTCCACATATGCTTCGAGTAAGATGCGTCCAAGCGGGGGGATTGCCACAATGTTGAGAAGAGATATAGGGACGGTAGAAAGCGTTGAAGCGGTTCGTGAAGGCGTGCAGATCGTTCGTGTCCGGATGCGAAGCGGGGAGCTTGAACGCGCGGTGCATTACACGGACAGTGCCCCGCTATTGGCGGCTGGTGAGGTGGTTGATTTGAATGTAACGGCGATGAATCTGGGGCTAGGCTCTGGAGGTTATCATTTGGTTATCGGTGCACGCGGCTGGCGAGCTGGTCTCCAGTGCGTGCCAGCAACAGTGGAAGGGCATATCATGAAGCTCAAATACACCCCTATGCAGCGGAGTGTGTTAGCCGTCGAAGAACCGCAAAGCAGCTATCATGCCACTTTTTTGGAGCAAAAGCATCTATCGGGAATGCCTGTATTGCTGGGAGAATTGCACAGCATGCTGCCTATTGCTATGTGTTGGCTGCGTTACCGAGAGTTAAAGGATGGCATTGAGGAGGCAAGGAAGGTAGCTTACATCATGTCGGATGGAGGCGCGCTGCCGCTCGCTTGGAGTCATCATGCGGCGCTTCTTGAGGCGCTTGGGTGGCTGGAGACTACGATTACTTATGGTCAAGCTTATGGGGGTAAAATAGAGGCTGTGAATAAGTTCAGCGCATTAGTCGCAGCGAAACATGTTGGCAAAGCTGATCTTAGTATCGTTTCGATGGGTCCGGGAATCGTTGGCACGGGAACTCTCTATGGTTATTCGGGGATAGAAACAGGAGAGCTTGTTAACGCCGTTCATGCCCTTGGCGGGACGCCAATTGTAATTCCGCGCATCTCCTTCGCAGATTCACGGTCACGGCATCGAGGCATAAGCCATCATACGCTAACAGCGCTGCAAATAGCTGCCAGCTGCCCTGCGATCGTCCCCTTGCCGCGCCTGCTGGGAGAAGAATATGCACTCGTCCAAGAGCAGGCGCAAAGTCTTAAGCGGCATCAAGTTGTCTATATGCCGGCTATTGCCCAAGAGGAGATAGATAAGGCTCTCGGGGAATACCCGGAATTCATTACCTCGATGGGAAGGGGATTATTTCAGGACCCCGCTTATTTCCAAGCCGTTTGTGCGGCTGCTGAGTATGTATATCAGTTACATAATCGACAAGAGTAATTTGGTTTCCGCCTTGCTGGAGCATCAGCTGCAGTTGGCGTTTGACTTCCCAAGCTTTGCCTACAAGCCTAATTTGGCGATCGGTAACATAGCTCTTCATATCCAATTTCCTCTTTTCAGGTTAAATTTTGATATAATGAACGATATGCGCGAATGGGACAAGATAGACCAATTAATCAGGATGAGGTGTTAGTAATGTCATTACACAATAAATTCGAAGAAGTAACCGTAACGTCTGAACAAATTTTCAAAGGGAAAGTTATTTCGCTGCAAGTGGACCATGTCCGTTTGCCTAATGGGGAGATGGCAACACGTGAAATTGTAAAGCATCCAGGCGCTGTTGCTGTCATCCCGCTTCTCGGAGATAAAATGATTGTTGTCGAGCAGTATCGCAAGCCGCTTGAGAAAAGCCAGGTTGAAATTCCTGCCGGCAAGCTGGATGCGGGGGAAGAGCCTATGAAAGCTGCCCTCCGAGAGCTTGTAGAAGAAACCGGTTATCGGACTGAGAATATCAAGCTGGTCAGTTCCTTCTATACCTCGCCGGGGTTCGCTGATGAAATCATCCATCTCTATGTAGCGGAAGATTTGGTGAAGGGTGATGCGAATCCGGATGAGGACGAGTTTCTGGAATGTGAAGCGATAACGTTGGAGCAAGCGCTGCAATATATGCAAGAGGGACGTATCAGCGATGCGAAGACGATCATGGCAGTTTATGCGTGGAAGTTGTATCGTTTAACTGGGCAGATGGGATGAAATCTTATTACGCAGATCTGCATATTCACATTGGCCGAACAGAGAAAGGACAAGCTGTCAAAATCAGTGCGGCTAACAACCTTACCTTTTTCAATATTGCCCATGAGGCAGCGGTCCGCAAAGGAATGGAAATTATCGGAATTATCGATTGCCAATCGCCGTCGGTGCAGGATGATATCATGACTTACTTGGACCGTGGCGAGATGGAGGAACTTGCAGGCGGCGGCATCCAATATCGCGATACGGCTATTATGCTGGGCAGTGAAATCGAGGTGCGGGAGCCGGGAATGGGGCCTGCCCATTTGCTGGCTTATATGCCGAATTTATCGGTGATGCAGGAGTTCACAACATGGATGAAGGGTTATATAAAAAATG
The DNA here is from genome assembly GCF_002027705.1 of Paenibacillus ferrarius. Classification (GTDB taxonomy): domain Bacteria; phylum Bacillota; class Bacilli; order Paenibacillales; family NBRC-103111; genus Paenibacillus_E; species Paenibacillus_E ferrarius. Next base: position 171,522 of record NZ_MBTG01000003.1, read on the forward strand.
TGGAGCTAAGCTCCCAACGCATTTATGTTTCGGCTCGTGTATTGCAAGATGAGGTAATAGGGCGGGGAGGAATTCTTATTCCTGCCCATATTTTCACACCCCACAAAAGTGTATACGGCAGCGCGACCGGCAGAATGGAAAATCTGCTGGAGCTGGATGGGATCGCAGCAGTTGAACTCGGACTAAGCGCAGATTCGGAAATGGCGGGTTTGATTTCCGAGCTGGATCGCTTCTCTTTCGTAACGAACTCGGATGCGCACTCGCTTGCCAAGATCGGACGCGAATATAACGAAATGCAGTTGGCTGCCCCCACCTTCGAAGAGCTGGTTAAAGCGCTGAACCGCCAAGACGGACGTGGAATCACCGCGAATTACGGGCTTAATCCTCGTTTGGGCAAATACCATCGCACTTACTGCAGCGTATGTGAGTCCATCCTGGATGATCGTGCAGAGACGGTAGAGCGATGCGCGGACTGTGGCAGTGCGAAGATCGTAAGAGGGGTTATGGATCGGATCTTGGCTTTGGCAGATCGCGAGCAGGCGTATCTTCCGCCTTATCGGCCGCCCTACCATTTTCAAATTCCACTAGAGTTTATTCCGGGTCTTGGACCTAAGAAGCTTGATCAATTGCTGCAGCGCTTTGGAACAGAAATGAACGTGCTGCATCGTACAACGCTGGAAGAATTGCAACGTGAAATTGGGGAGGAGATTGCTTCCTATCTCGTTAAAGCCAGGGAAGGTTCCTTGCAGCTGGAGGTTGGCGGCGGCGGGCGATACGGCAAAGTGAATAAAAATCGTTCATAGTTTTCAGGAATCGCTCATAAGCTTGTCTTTGTACAGGTTGTACAAGGAAGGAGCAGCGAGGGTGAATAGAAACCTAACGATGAAACAATATATGAAGGATAATTTGCCGCTTTTTATATTCGTCTCCGTACTTTTCATTATTGGCGTGGTGTTTGGCGCTGTGATGGTTAATGCTCTTTCATTGGAACAAAAGCAAGAGATGACGCGCCATTTGGGCAGTTTTTTCCATGAGGTGAATGAGGGCGCCGAATTCGACAGCAGGCAATCCTTTGTACAAGCCTTTGGCATGCATATGAAATGGATATTGTTGATCTGGCTGTTTGGATTGTCGGTTATCGGTTTTCCGTTAATTCTCATTCTTGATTTTCTGAAAGGTGTGTTGATTGGCTTTACGGTCGGTTATTTAGTCGGGCAAATGTCATGGAAAGGGTTGTTATTTGCGCTTGTTTCTGTTGCGCCTCAGAATTTAATTGTCGTCCCGGCTATTCTGTTCTGCAGTGTCGCGGCGATGGCCTTCTCCATTTATATGATAAAAAATCGCTTCTTGAGCCGGAATGGCAACATGTACCAACCTTTTATGCGCTATACATCCATTACGCTTGTGATGGGAATATTCCTTTTGGGAGCAGCACTTTGGGAAGGATATATGTCGCAAATGATGATGAAATGGGTAACACCGATGCTCGCTGGACTTTATAGCTAGCGTTTTATGCATGTTAATGTTTGACTTTGTCAGCAAGCTCCCCCTATAATAAAAAGAGTGGCTAAAATTGGGCTTGGATGCCCACCTTTCTGAGGGGGAGGCATATGGAAGCAAGGATTGAGAAGATTAAGCAGCAACTGCAATCCCAAGGGTACAAGCTAACTCCCCAACGGGAAGCGACAGTGCGCGTGCTTTTAGAAAATGAACAAGATCATTTGAGTGCGGAAGACGTGTTTATGCTTGTGAAGGATAAAGCTCCGGAGATCGGTCTGGCAACCGTATACCGAACATTAGAGCTGCTGAGCGAGCTGCATGTTTTGGAAAAAATGAATTTTGGCGACGGTGTAGCTCGTTACGATTTGCGTGATGACAGTACACGTCACCATCACCATCATTTGATTTGCGTGCAATGCGGATCCGTAGATGAAATTATGGAAGACTGGCTTGGACCTTTGGAAGAAAGGTTAGACAGTGATTTTAATTTCCAAGTGCTCGATCATCGACTTGATTTTCAAGGTATCTGCTATCGCTGTAACGAACGAGGAAAGCCGGACTCATTGGACAAATCCAAAACAACAGGATCTGAATAGAACTGTTCATACAAAGAAAATGCCTGTAAGCACAGCTCGTGCATACAGGCATTTTTTCGTCTTTTTCATATAATGACAGAAAGGACAGATCGTTCTTCAGCTCACATAATTGGACTGGAAGCATGGGCACATTATGACTAATGAACCTAGGAAGAAGGTAGCCGTGATGACAAGACAATCGAAGGTGATCGGTGTTCCCAAAGAATTGAAGAACAATGAGAACCGTGTTGCATTGACGCCGGGAGGGGCAAGCATGCTTCATCTGGCAGGCCATCAAGTTGTGGTCGAAAGCGGAGCAGGCCAAGGCAGTGGCTTCGCGGATGAGGATTATGCCAAGGCAGGTGCGGATCTTGTCGCGGATGCGGCAGAGGTGTGGGCACGCAGCGATATGATTATGAAGGTGAAGGAACCGCTTCCTGAGGAATATGGATATTTCCGGGAAGGGCAGCTGTTATTCACCTATTTGCATCTGGCTGCTGCCGGTGAGTTGGCGGAGCATTTGCTGAATAAGAAAGTAACAGGCATTGCTTATGAAACCATTCAGCTGCCGAATGGCTCGCTGCCGCTATTGACACCAATGAGTGAGGTCGCGGGTCGCATGTCGGTACAGATCGGCGCGCATTTATTGGAGAAGTTTTATGGAGGACGGGGGATATTGCTCGGAGGGGTACCGGGCGTACCGCCAGCCAATGTCGTTATTCTTGGTGGCGGCATCGTGGGCACGAATGCGGCCAAAATGGCTCTTGGGCTTGGGGCTAGTGTCGTTATTATTGAACGGAGCGCGGATCGGATGCGAGCTTTGGACGATATTTTTGGCGGAAGATTGATGACCTTGATGTCGAATCCATTTAATATCGCCAATGCCGTCCCGAAAGCAGATCTCTTAATCGGAGCTGTTCTGATTCCAGGGGCGAGAGCGCCTCGCTTAGTGACAGAGGCGATGGTACAAAGCATGAAGCAGGGGGCTGTTATCGTGGATGTTGCCGTAGATCAAGGGGGCTCCATTGAGACGATTGATCGAGTTACAACGCATAACGATCCTACTTATGTGAAGCATGGTGTTCTACATTATGCGGTTGCCAATATGCCTGGAGCTGTCCCACGGACATCTACACTGGCATTAACGAATGTCACGCTGCCCTATGCGTTGGAATTAGCTAATTCTGACTTTAAGCAGGCGATTTCTGTGAATTACCCGCTGCAGCTGGGGGTAAATACGTATCAAGGAAATGTGACTCATCCTGCTGTTGCCGAAGCGTTAGGGTTGCCCTATGCAAAGTTGGCGGAGTTGTCATAAACAGGCTTGCTTCTTCATATCTTGTCCTTAAGAAAGGTATGGAAATGAGGACGGGCTATGATTTTTTCTTATCGAAAATTACTTGTTCGCTTACGGTACATTTTGCTTTTCATGGCATTGACCGTCATTTTATATCAAGTTATGCTCGTTTTGACGGGCTGGATTGAACCGGTGAACAAGTACAGAACCCCTTCGGGGAGGTCTGTGAAGGTGTTTGGGCAGCATGATCCTGTTTCCTTGAAGGAAACAGGAACGATGAGCGACCGATTGCGGTTATTTTATTGGTATGGTGAATAAAGCGTAAAAAAGAGGAGTTTGCTCAGGGATCGTTGAATGCTATCCTTATGAAGATATGGCAAGATACGAAGGAGCATACTGGTATGATAACGAATGAGCTGCAATCCTTCATCCGATTTTTATCAGTTGAACGGGGGCTATCACGGAATACGTTGGAATCTTATCAAAGAGATTTGAACCAATATGTCGATTACCTGCTGCAGCATGAGATTACAAGTTGGAAAGATACGAATAAAACACATATTGCCGGACATCTCTCACAGATGAGAATATTAGGGCGCGCATCAGCAACTTTGTCGCGTACATTAGTTTCCATAAGAGCACTTTATCAGTTTCTTGTGAGGGAACGAGTGCTGGATGCGGATCCTTCTATTTACATTGAAGCCCCCAAGCTGGAAAAAAAGCTCCCCAAAGTCTTATCGATCCAAGAGGTAGAAAAGCTGCTGGATGCGCCTCAGGCTGAGCTGGTCAGCGGTGCGAGAGATAAAGCGATGCTGGAGCTTCTGTATGCGACGGGCATTCGTGTGTCTGAATTAATTTCTTTGAATGTAACCGACGTAAATCTACAGATGGGATTCATTCGATGCGTTGGCAAAGCGGAAAAGGAGCGCAACATTCCTCTTAGCGCGATCGCGAATCGATGTCTGACCACCTATATACATAATGATCGGAAGAAGCTATTGAAGAAAACGGCGGATGAAGAAGCCTTGTTTGTCGGGCACCTGGGCACGCGAATGACGAGGCAAGGTTTTTGGAAAATCTTGAAGCGATATGCCAAAGATATCAATATTGCGAACGATATTTCACCGCATGCGCTTAGACATTCCTTTGCGGCACATTTGATTGAGAACGGGGCAGATCTTAGATCTGTGCAAGAAATGCTCGGGCATTCCGATATTTCATCTACACAAATGTATGTGCAAGCAGCTAAGCTTAAGATGAAGGATGTCTATAATAATGCGCATCCCAGAGCGAATATGTAGCTAGAGACAGCAGCTGTTTCCAAGCGGAAATGCTGCTGTTTTGCATTCAGCCATAGGAAATGAGATAATTGAGGGTGGATAACAGAAGGAATTGATTTGGAGGGAACAGCGTGCGCTTTGAACGAATAAGTTTAATCGTATTGGATAGTGTAGGTATCGGCGAATTACCGGATGCCAAACAATTTGGAGACAGTGGCGCTCACACAATCGGACATATCGCAGAGAAGGTAGAGGGGTTCGCACTTCCGAACCTGCAGCGTTTGGGCCTTGGAAGCATTGCAGCAATCAAAGGGATTCCAGCAACGGATTCACCGGAAGGATATTACGGGAAAATGGCAGAAGTGTCCGTAGGTAAAGATACGATGACAGGACACTGGGAATTGATGGGCTTACATATTTCAACCCCATTTAACGTGTATCCGAATGGATTTCCAGAAAGCTTAATTTCACAATTTGAGCAAGAAACAGGCCGCAAAGTGATTGGGAATAAGCCGGCTTCCGGAACGGAAATTCTGGATGAATTAGGCGAAGAACAGATGAAAACAGGAGCTTGGATTGTGTACACTTCGGCTGACAGCGTGTTTCAGCTGGCCGCGCATGAGGACATTATTCCGCTCGAAGAGCTGTACCGGGCATGTGAAGTTGCCAGAAGATTAACGATGCAGGATGAGTTCGCGGTAGGCAGAGTTATTGCAAGACCTTATCTAGGGGAGCCTGGAGCCTTCAAGCGTACATCAAACCGGCATGATTATGCCGTTAAGCCTCCGGCGCCGACTGTTATGAATCATCTCAAAGATGCGGGGCTGGACGTCATAGCCATTGGCAAAATCAATGATATCTTCGATGGTGAAGGCGTCACGCAAACCTCCTCAACCAAGAGCAATCTGGATGGGATTCAGAAGACGATTGAGGTGCTTGGGACGTCATTCAAAGGATTGGCTTTCACCAACCTTGTGGATTTTGATTCTTTGTATGGGCATCGCCGCGATCCAGAGGGGTACGGCAAAGCGCTGGAGGAATTCGACGCGTTCGTGCCGCAGCTGAAATCGGTCATCGGTCCGAATGACCTGCTAATTTTGACGGCGGATCATGGGAATGACCCGATCCATGCAGGGACAGATCATACCCGCGAATATGTGCCTATTTTACTGTACAGTCCAAGTTTTGAATCGCCTGTATCGCTTGGTATTCGCAGCACGTTCGCCGATTTGGGAGCTACGATCGCAGATAATTTCGGCGTGAAAGCCACAGAGCAAGGTGAAAGCTTTTTATCGCTTTTAAAATAAGAAAGTTTGATAAACGTTTAGGAGGAATTTACCATGTCCGAAGTATCCATGATCCAGAAAATTCAAGAGGCAGCTGCCTTTATTAGCAAAGAGACGAATATTAAACCGCAAATTGGGCTTATTCTCGGTTCTGGTCTTGGCGTTCTTGCTGATTTGATCGAGCAGCCTATCGTCGTGGATTACGCCCGTATTCCTCATTTCCCTGTCTCCACAGTGGAAGGCCATGCTGGCGAGCTTGTCGTGGGAACGATTCAAGGGAAGCAAGTTGTAATGATGAAAGGCCGTTTTCATGCGTATGAAGGGTATGGCGCAGAAACGGTATCTTTCCCAGTGCGTGTAATGAAAGAGCTTGGTATCGAGATCTTGATCGTCACGAACGCGGCTGGGGGAATCAATGAAACCTATCAAGTCGGTGATTTGATGGTGATTAGCGATCACTTAAATCTGACATTCCGGAATCCGCTTATCGGGCCTAATGACAACGCGCTGGGTGCGCGCTTCCCGGATATGTCCGAAGCGTACAGCAAACGTCTGCGCAAGCTGGCGCATGAGGTTGCCGCGTCACAAGATTTTAAACTGCAAGAAGGGGTATATGTCGGACTGCTTGGACCTAACTACGAAACGCCGGCTGAGATCCGTATGTTCCGCACGCTTGGCGGGGATTCCGTGGGAATGTCAACGGTACCTGAAGTTATCGTAGCCCGTCACGCAGGGATCGAAGTGCTGGGCTTCTCCTGTATTTCCAATATGGCTTCCGGTATTTTGGATCAGCCGCTTTCTCACGCCGAAGTGATGGAAACGACAGAGAAAGTAAAGCCTAAGTTTTTGAAATTAGTTTTGGGAATCATCGAAGCTCTATAAAATGAACGATTTTAATGAGATTAAGCATCAGAAGACCTAGAAAATGTGAGGAAGTCATGCTAAGATATAGTTAATTAGAACTATATCTTAAGGCATCCATGAGAAGGATACCTATTCCATAACAAGGACGTGGTGGAGCATGGCCATCCCACAATTAACGGTAGCAAACTGTCCGCGCTGCGGCAAAGTATTTCAGAAGAATCTGAGAAATCAGTGCTCAGACTGCAGTCATAGCATGGACGCCATCTTAACCAGCAGTTTGGATTTCTTGCGCAGAAACCATCGTTCCACGAATTCGCAGGTTTGCGTTGCGACGGGAGCAACACCTGAACAGCTGCATGCTTGGATCAAAGAAGGAAAGCTGTATTTGACGGATTATCCTAATTTGAACTACCCTTGTGCTTCTTGTTCGAAGCCGATTCGTCAACAGAAGATGTGTCCAGACTGTGCGTATCGAATTACCCAAGATATTCGGGAGCTGAAGGACAAAGATAAATCCTTTCAGGTGCTTCGCAGAGAGAAACAAACGATATCTTCCGGCGGTTTCCAAATTCACGAAAGATTAAGAGGCGTGTAATTTAAGCGAACTTGGGTAATAGTAAGAGTAATATCCCCCATTAAGGGGGATGTTTTTGTGAAAGTCTCATTCACAATTTCGTCACAAAATATTCAATGATTTGCCACTAACTATGTATGTGAATGTCTTAAGTTGTTAGGTAGAATAGATTAAGTGAACACATGATGAGGGGGATATGCATGCAAAAGTGGATTTTCTTTGTATTATTTATACTTGCGGGCGCATTGGGGCTGGGAGTCCTCTTTACAGATATTTCTGCTCGCCAAGAGGCGAAAGATGCAGAGGCTGCCTCTAGCAAAATTCAGCAACTGAAAATCGTTGCTTCCAACTGGCAGTTCGATCAAGCTGACTTCACAGTGAAAAGCGGAGAACCAACGAAAGTATCTTTGTCTTTGAAAGAGGGCGTTCATGCCATCGAAATCGTAGGCTTGGATATCAAATTGGATAAAGAGAACCCTTCCAAAGAATTAACGTTCGACAAGCCAGGTACATATGAAATTGATTGTGTGCTTCCTTGCGGTGAAGGACATGCTAAAATGAAATCAAAACTTGTTGTTCAATAAATGGAATAGCAAGACTAAGGGGGCCTAACAGCTCCCTTTTTTCGATTTGGCGAAGCATTCAGCGCCGTATAGATATATAATTGTGAAAAAAGCGAAGGAGGAAGACATAATGAGAATGGTTGATTTAATACATAAAAAGCGCTTAGGCGAAGGGCTTACTGATCAAGAAATTACACATATCGTAAGCGGTTATACAAACGGGGATATTCCGGACTATCAAATGTCCGCCTTATTGATGGCTATTTTTTTCAATGGGATGACAAGCGAAGAAATTTCAGCGCTTACGCTGGCTATGGCGGGTTCAGGAGAAATGATCGATTTATCAGCGATTGCCGGGATCAAAGTGGATAAACATTCAACAGGCGGCGTTGGCGATAAAATCAGTCTTATCGTTGGACCAATCGTTGCCTCACTAGGGGTTCCTGTTGCCAAAATGTCAGGCAGAGGACTTGGTCATACAGGCGGAACAGTTGACAAACTGGAGTCGATTCCGGGCTTCCAGATCGAGCTGACGAATGAGGCTTTCATCGAAGCCGTGAATACCAACAAGATTGCGATTGTCGGTCAAAGCGGAAATTTAGCTCCTGCGGATAAAAAGATGTACGCCTTGCGTGATGTGACAGCAACTGTTGATTCTATTCCACTGATTGCGAGTTCGATCATGAGCAAGAAAATTGCTTCAGGCGCAGATGCGATCGTACTGGACGTGAAAATTGGCTCAGGCGCATTCATGAAAACGGTTGATGATGCGCGTGTTCTAGCTAGGACGATGGTCGACATCGGCAAAAAGTTGAATCGGAATACAATCGCGATGATTACGGACATGGAGCAGCCGCTGGGGCGTGAAATCGGCAATGCCAATGAAATCCGTGAATCCATTGACGTTCTGCGCGGTACAGGCGACAAAGAGCTGACTGAAGTTGCGATCTCGGTAGCGGCTTATATGTCAGTGCTGGGCAAAGTGTTTGAGAGCTTCGAAGAGGCGCAGGAAGCCGTTCGGGACATCATTGCCAAGGGGAAAGCTTTGGATACGTTCAGACGCTTCGTAGCAAGCCAGGGGGGCGATCCGAATGTCGTAGACCAACCTGATTTGCTGCCGACGGCTGCCTATCATTTTGAAGTGTTAGCTGAGCAAGAAGGCTACGTCAATCAGATTGATGCGGAGCATATCGGTATTGCTGCCATGCTTCTGGGCGCTGGCCGCGCGAAAAAAGAAGATCAGATCGACTATGCAGTTGGTCTAACCCTGAATAAGAAAATCGGTGATTCCGTGAAAAAGAGAGAATCGATCTGCACGATCCATGCGAATCGCGAGGAAGTCAAGGAAGTGAGTGCGATGATTCTTGACGCGTATCGCATCAAGTCGACAAAGCCTGCCCCAGTTCAATTAATCTATGACGTAATCGTTTAATTTCACGAAGTCAGCTGCCCTAACGGCCACAGGAATGTGGTAGTTAGGGTTTTTTGCTTTTTTCGGAAACGGACAGCGCTTTGGTTCTATCTTTATTTTCCTTCTCTTGGAATATTTTACGATGAAATCGTCAAGACTGATTAGCAGTCATTCAAGCTGCAAGTGTCAGGCTTTCACTTCATTTATCACAGGAGGGGTACAATTGCTATGCGAAAAAAAGGGCTAATTTGTTTTATCTGTTTCCAAATTTGTTTGACGCTTCTCGTACCGGCGGCTTTCGCCGAAGAGAAGAAGGCACCTACGGTTGATTTGACGCCAAATGCCCAATCCGCCGTCTTGATGGATGCAGATACAGGGACGGTCATCGCCGAGAAAAATAAAGATACGAAGCTTCCGCCTGCGAGTATTACGAAGATCATGACAATGCTCCTGATCATGGAGGCTGTCGACAAAGGCAATATAAAGATGGATGAGAAAGTCGGAGTCAGCGAATACGCGGCTTCCATGGGAGGATCGCAAATATTCTTGAAGCCGGGCGAAGAAATGACCGTTCAAGATATGCTGAAAGGGATCGCGATGGCGTCTGGCAACGATGCTTCTGTCGCTATGGCAGAGAAGATTGCGGGCTCGGAAGAAAATTTTGTACAGATGATGAATGAGCGAGCGCAGCAATTGGGCATGAAAAATACGCATTTCTCCAATTGCAACGGACTGCCAGTGGCAAATCACTATACAACGGCCAATGATATTGCCATCATGTCTCGCGAACTGCTGAAACATGAAGGCATAACGAAATTTACTGGCGCCTATCAAGACTATTTGCGCAAGGAAACGCCAAATCCATTTTGGCTTGTGAATACGAACAAGCTCGTTCGTTTCTACAGCGGTGCTGATGGATTGAAAACGGGCTATACAAGTGAAGCGAAATTCTGTTTATCCGCAACAGCCAAACGAGATAATTTGCGTGTTGTCGCGGTCGTTCTGGGTGAACCGAATACCAAAACGCGAAACGCTGAAGTAACCAAGCTGTTTGATTATGCTTTTGCGCAATTTACGAATTATCCGTTATTTAAATCGGGAGACAGTTTAGGGAATTTCACCGTAAACAAAGGGCAGGTTTCGACAGTTCCGCTTGTTGCGAAGCAGAATTATAGCATTTTAATGAAAAAAGGCACGCCTACTGAAAATATTCGACACGAGCTGAAATTGGATCCAAACCTTAAGGCACCGATCACAATGGGACAGCCGATTGGTAGAATCGTTGTCTATAATGGCGACAGTGTGCTGTCGGAGTACCCGTTGGAGTCGCCTGTTGATGTGGCGAAAGCGACCTGGTGGAAGCTCTTTAAGCGTACAACTACACAGATTTTTACCACGGATTAACCGTGAGATTTCGCGAATAAACGCAGTTTAGTACTTCTTTTAGCAGTTTTCTTCTAGTTTTGTCGGGTGGCAGGATATTCCAACTCAGATGTAGAAACTTATGTTTCATGACTGGGAAGGAGTGAACATGTTGAGCCTGCAAATAGAATTTGAGCAAGGCCGAAGAGCGCTGATTGTTAGATTGAAAGGTGAGCTGGATCATCACACAGCAGATAGTGTGAAGGCTAGGATGGAGGAAGCGATTGCCAAAGAGCATACGCAGCACTTAATTCTTAGTTTGAAAGATCTATCTTTCATGGACAGCTCTGGCCTAGGTGTCATTCTCGGTCGCTATAAGCAAATTACGAGTAAAGGCGGCAAGATGGTCGTATGTGATGTCTCTCCAGCTGTTTACCGCTTGTTCGAGCTTTCCGGAATGTTCAAGATTGTTTCGATTCAAGATAATGAACGCAATGCAATGTCCAGTTTGGAGGTTGCGCTATGAGTGAACATAACTTTATGACGCTGCAGTTTGCCAGCCGTTCCGAGAATGAGGCTTTCGCCCGTGTTGCTGTTGCTGCTTTTGTCTCTCAATTAGATCCCACGTTGAATGAATTAACGGATATCAAAACAGTTGTGTCGGAAGCGGTAACCAATGCCATCATTCATGGCTACAATAACCAGACCGATGGCATTATTACCATTTCCACTCACATTGATGACGATGTGGTTCGCATTACGATTGAAGACAAAGGTTCAGGTATTGCCGATTTAGAGCAGGCGAAAGAACCGCTGTATACCTCTAAACCAGAGCTGGAGCGTTCTGGCATGGGATTCACGATTATGGAAAATTTCATGGACGAAGTGGAAGTTGTGACGGCCGTCGGAATCGGAACCAAAATAAACATGTTGAAGCGAATTGAATCTAAAAAAGCTTTATACAATTAGGGGTTTGATCTATGGATGTCGATCTGAAGCATGCTTCTCATAGTTATTTAGACGATTCGGAAGTCAAACGGTTAATCGCCCTCAGTCAATCCGGAGATGGACTCGCTAGAGAAACACTCGTCAGCTGCAATATCCGCTTGGTCTGGTCAGTGGTTCAACGCTTTTTGAACCGGGGGTACGAAGCCGAAGACTTGTTCCAGATCGGTTGCATCGGACTGCTGAAGTCCGTTGACAAATTCGATCTCTCTTATGATGTTAAATTCTCAACGTATGCCGTACCGATGATTATCGGTGAGATCCAGCGCTTCTTGCGTGATGACGGCACGCTGAAAGTAAGCCGCTCGCTGAAAGAGCTGGCGAATAAGATTCGCAAGACGAAGGATGAGCTGTCCAAGCGTCTGGGGCGTCTTCCTACGATTAAAGAGGTTGCCGAAGAACTCATGATTACGCCGGAGGAAGTAGTCTTCGCGCAAGAAGCGAATAAGCCGCTCTCCTCGATTCATGAGACCGTGTTTGAGAATGATGGAGACCCCATCACATTAATGGATCAGATATCGGATGAATCCGGTGATAAATGGTTTGAGAAACTGGCATTGAACGAAGCGATAGGCACGCTTTCTGAACGAGAACGGCTTATTGTGTATCTTCGCTATTTCCGCGACCAGACCCAGTCAGAAGTCGCTAGCAGATTAGGGATTTCCCAAGTCCAAGTGTCACGATTGGAAAAGAAAATCTTGCAGTCGATCAAGGATCAGATTGCTCAATAACGATGGCAGCGCTAACCGTGCAGCCGTGCGAAATACAAAAAGCCGTTCTCCTCTGGAGAGCGGTTTTTTGCTTATGCAGGTTTATTTATTGCTGCAAGTTATGGATTAGCGGACAGCGCGTCTGTCGTCAGCGTAAAATCTAACGCAATAGATCCCACATAAGCCAACGATCGTGTAGATGACGCGACTTAGTCCTGAAGATTCCCTGTGAGAATCTCCGCCGAGCAATGCAGAAACTAAATCCCATTCGAAGAGCCCAACCAAAAGCCAATTCAACGCACCAATAATAACGAGTGTTAATGCGAATTTTGCCATGTTATCACCTTCTTTATATGGAATAAGTTATCGTTATTCATTTCTTACTATGCCAAATGATTGCTTGCTTTATTCCTGGAGAATTTACCATTCGACCAAGTGTTTATGCGTAGGAAGGATTTTGCATACTACTCTTATACATGGAGGATGAAGGGAGTGAGACCATGGCACAGAATGGAGCTCCATATCTCTATATTAGACTTCGTCGCAAAGCAAGTGTCCGCAAAGGGGCTGTTGTGAAGCTAAGCCAAGTAGCTCAGCTCATTGTGGAGCCTGAATATGAGCAAGCGCTGCATGAGCTGATCATTCATCAACCGCAGCATGAAGATGGCAATCGCGTATTGATTGATATGATGCTGATTGTTCGCAAAGTCAAAGCGCGATATCCAGAGCTGCAAATCGAGCATTTCGGAGAACCGCATGTACTTCTGGAAATCTTCACAGACAACAAGAAGGCCAGCCCGGTTCTGATTGGCTTGGTATGGCTGCTCTTATTTATCGGTTCAGGGCTCGCGATCATGAATTTTCACGCCGATGTTTCTATGCTTCAAGTTCACCAACGCATCTATGAGCTGATGACGGGGAAGAAAGTTGATCACCCGTTAATCTTGCAAATTCCATATTCCCTGGGCATTGGAGTGGGGATGGTCATATTCTTCAATCATCTCTTCAAGAAGAAGTTCAATGAAGAACCGAGCCCTTTGGAGTTGGAAATGTTCATGTATCAAGAAAATATCAATCATTACGTCATCACGGAAGAATATATGAAAATCCATTCGGAAGGAGAGTCGAAGTGATTACCCTTCTCGGGGAAAGTCTATTAATCGCATTTATAGGGCTGGCAGGCGGTATCGCTGTAGGCAGCGGGATGGTTGCCTTCCTGGTGGTGCTCGATATCATCCCAAGGCTGGCGCAAATCACCTACTCTTTTACCAAAATACGCGCTTATGAAGCGGCGGTGGTGCTGGGCTCACTTTTTTTTACATGGGTCGATTTCAGCGATATCGAGCTCCCGCTTTTTCCGATGGGAACAGCGATAGTTGGTGTATTCGCAGGTTGTTTCGTCGGTATGCTTGCAGCTGCGCTAACAGAAATTATTAATGTACTTCCCATTTTGGCCAAACGTGTGGGTATGGATTCTTATATGATTTTACTGCTTATGGCTATGATTTTCGGTAAAGTATTTGGTTCGTTGTTTGAGTGGCTATTTTATTAACAGAGGCTGAAGGGGGCTCGCTCGATGAAATTGATTGTAAAAAAAGGCAATGCCAGCGATAAAAGTGACTCGAACGGCACGCAGCAGCAATCCGATAATCAGCAATCCGACAAGCTGGCGATCGATGAGGAGGGAAATTTGTCTCCGTACAATCCGATAACGGATATGACCGCTGAGGAAAAAGCGCTTAAAACCCAAGAAGACGTTCCTCGAAGCTTGCGCGAAATTCAAAGGGTACTCGAAGAGCGGGTAGGGCTGAACCGGAGCTTTGATCTGGTTCTTCGCGAAATGGTGTTTGGCACCAAGCGTGTGGGCATTTTCTTCTGCAACGGCTTTGCGAAGGATACCGTATTAACGGATATTCTTACAAGGCTAACGTATGCCGACAAAGAAGCCGTTTCCTATCATACCCTAGAAGCGTTCTTCGAGAAGCTGATTCCACATATTCAAGTTAAAACTTACAAGAAAATGTCAGAAATCGTAGGACAAGTATTGATGGGCGGAACGGCCTTCTTCATCGAAGGCGAGATCGCCGCGATTACGATTGATGTCAAAAATTATCCAGTGCGCTCTATCGCGGAGCCTGATCTGGAGCGGGTAGTTCGCGGTTCACGCGATGGATTCGTCGAAACCTTGCTGCTGAATGTCACTTTGGTGAGACGAAGAATACGTGACGAGCGATTAAAGCTGGAAATTATGCAAATCGGCAAAAGAACGAAAACGGACGTGTGTGTGTCTTACATCAATGACATTGCCAATGCAGATTTAGTGAAGGCAATCAAAGATAAAATTAAGGGCGTAGCTATCGACGGACTCCCACTAGGTGAAAAACAGCTCGAAGAAGCGATCGTGAATAAAGGGTGGAATCCATATCCGATGGTGCGCTATTCAGAGCGTCCTGACGTTGTCTCCGCACATCTGCTCGAAGGTCATGTCTGTGTGTTTGTGGACACTTCGCCGAGCGTGATGATTTTGCCAACAACGTTTTTCCATCATGTGCAGCACGCCGAGGAATATCGGCAAACTCCTTTTATCGGCACGTATTTAAGGTGGGTGCGATTCGTTGGGATTATGGCCTCCCTCTTCTTGCTGCCGCTCTGGTTCATGATGGTGATGGATCCGTCCTTAAAGCCAGCAGGGTTGGAATTCCTCGGTCCGCAGAAGGAAGGCACTCTGCCATTGTTAGTTCAGTTCCTGCTGGCTGATATCGGAATAGATTTGATGCGCATGGCAGCCGTACATACACCTACACCGCTTGCAACAGCGATGGGTCTGGTTGCAGCCATTTTAGTGGGCGATATTGCTGTTAAAGCCGGCTTGTTCATCAATGAGGTTATCTTGTATCTGGCCCTTGCCTCCATTGGGATGTTTGCCACCCCGAGTTATGAATTAGGGCTGGCTAATCGAATCGTCCGGCTTGCTCTACTCGTCATTGTGGCCGTCTTCCATGTTCCGGGTTTTGTGATCGGGTCCACGTTATGGCTCATTTTATTAGCAACCAGAAAATCGTACAATGCTCCGTACATGTGGCCTTTCATTCCATTTAATGCGAAGAGCTTTTTCTCCATTCTGGTTCGTCGTCCTGTGTTGGCCGGCAAAACACGATTAAGCCTTACCAAGCCTATTGACGGTACACGTCAGCCTAAATCGTAATCACGAAGAAAAAGGGCGCAGATCACGGGTGCCCTTTTTCTTATTGCGAGGATAAGTGTATTGTCAAATGAGCTTTCCCTATGGTACTTTTATTAGTAATGCGTATTGCCGCTTAAGCGGATAATGGGTAAGAAATGGTTCCGGAAGAAGGGGAAATCAAGCTATGTATTTACACGGTACTAGTAAAGTAAACGATCAAGGCCACCTCGAAATCGGCGGTGTCGATGCCACACAGCTAGTTGCGGAATACGGCACGCCTTTATATGTATTTGATGAAGCGTTAGTACGTCAACGTTGTCGTGAGTTTGTTGACGCCTTCCGCGCGTCCGGCTTGAAATTTCAAGTGGCTTATGCCAGCAAAGCATTTTGTGTGATGGCGATGTGCCGTATCGTGGAAGAAGAAGGAATGTCCTTGGACGTAGTTTCCGATGGAGAGCTGTACACGGCGCTGCAGGCGGGTTTTCCTGCTGAACGCATTCATTTCCATGGCAATAACAAAACTGTGGATGAGATCGAAATGGCCATAGATGCACAAATCGGCTGTTTTGTTGTAGATAATTTTATTGAGCTTCAATTATTGAACGCCATTGCCGGAGATAAACGCCAGAAAGTAAAAGTTTTGCTGCGTATTACACCAGGGGTAGAAGCGCATACGCATGAGTTCATCTCTACAGGCCAAACCGATTCCAAATTCGGCTTTGATTTGGGGAATGGGTCCGCTATGCGTGCGATCAAAGAAGCGGCTTCCTTAAGCAATTTGGACGTTCTCGGTGTGCATTCCCATATCGGATCACAAATTTTTGAAGTAGAAGGATTCCGTATTGCTGCTGAGAAAGTTGCTGGCTTTGCCGTTCAAGTGCGCAAAGAAACAGGAATCATCTTCCCAGTCATTAATCTTGGCGGCGGCTTTGGTATTCGCTATGTGGAAGGCCATACACCGCTTCCGGTTGCTGTCTATGTGGAAGCCATTACAGAAGCTATCAAAGAGAACTTCGGCAACAACGATTACCCGCTGCCTGAGATTTGGGTTGAGCCAGGTCGCAGCATCGTCGGCGACGCAGGTACGACCTTGTACACAGTAGGGACTACGAAAGATATTCCCGGCGTACGCAAATATGTAGCTGTAGATGGCGGTATGACAGATAATCCTCGTCCTGCGCTGTATGAGGCCGAATATGAAGCTATGTTGGCTAACCGCGCTACGGAGCAATCCGAAGAGGTAGTTTCGATCGCTGGCAAATGCTGTGAAAGCGGCGATATGCTGATCTGGGACCTGAACCTGCCTAAAGTGTCAGTTGGCGACATACTGGCTGTTTCCTGCACAGGTGCTTATAACTATGCAATGGCGAGCAACTATAATCGTATTCGTCGTCCTGGCGTTGTTTTTGTAAAAGACGGTCAAAGCGACCTTGTCGTGAAACGGGAATCGTTTGACAACATCATCGGCAACGACCTCATTCCGGCAAGAATGAAACAAGTCAGCACAACGAGATAATGGAGCGCTCGCAGGTGAGAGCTGTCAGGAATGCTGATTGAAACGGTATGTAGTTATGGAGTAAATACCTGCGATTATGCATCTTTTTCGTTCCTTAAATAACCGATATCATGAAATTCCTGCATTTCTGCATGTTTATTCTGCCTTTTCCCACTTCGTTGAGAGAAAAGATGAGAAAGCCTGCACAATTGCAGGTTTTTCACTTTTTCACGATTTATGATGAAAATTCCTGTACTTTCGCAGGCTTTCAGTGCCGTGGAGCTATTCACCTTGTTGAGCGAATCTCATGGAAACCCGGCTAAAATAGAAAGCATTTCCCCCTGCCGCATAACCTTAGAAGGATAAGTGTTAATGCTTGCTAAAAGGACAACTCCTTCGCCGTCTGCAAGGAAAAAGGGGACAAGTTTAGCGGCAGTCTCGCGTGTCATTTGTGAAAAGTAAAGTTTCATAGTAGAATAAGATATTATTGTCAAAAGGAGTGGACCACAAATGGCCAAACAAGCAAATATTAAACTAGCAGGTGGCGGCGAGGTTGTTATCGATCTTTTCGAAAACGACGCTCCCAATACCGTTGCCAACTTTGAAAAATTAGCAAACTCCGGTTTCTACAACGGTCTTGTTTTTCATCGCGTCATTCCAGGATTCGTAGCACAAGGCGGTTGTCCAACCGGCACAGGAACTGGTGGCCCAGGCTACCAAATCAACTGTGAAATCAACCCGAACAAACATGAGCGCGGCTCCTTGGCTATGGCTCATGCAGGCAGAAACACAGGTGGAAGCCAATTCTACATCGCTTACCAACCGCAACCACATCTGGATGGGCAGCATACTGTTTTCGGTAAAGTGTCCAAAGGCATGGAGTTGGTCGATGCTTTCAAAGGCAAAGACGTGATGGAAAAAGTAGAAGTTGTAGAAGTATAATTTTCGAATGAAGTAGAATCAAAGAATCTGTTGAGGTAAACTCGACAGATTCTTTTTTTATGCAAAATTTGACAGAAGTATGATGAAAACTAACACTCTCCTGAAACCTTATTGCGTATTTTACTAACAATTCTCTAGGAAAATAGAAAAGAGAGCTAAATACCAAAGTGGAGGAAAGCGATATGGTGCATAGAGGAGATTTTAAACTTAGGAACCTAGTCAATGCTATTGTGCTTATATCTGTCCTTACAACTTTGGGTGCAAGTATCTTGATCAGTTATTATAATGAGAAAAAATCGTTGACACGGACGACCTTTGAATTAAACAAAGCATATGCGGATAAAATCGCGGACACGGTGGACGGCTTGTTCTCGAATTTAAAACAAGGACTCGCCGTAACAGGCGAATATTTGCAAAAGGATCTGAAGCGGCCGGACATGTTCGAGCAATTGGAGCTGTTCCGCCTAAATCATACGAGCCTGAATACGATTTCGCTAGTCGATCGTTCTGGGATTATCACGAATACATCTCCTTATAATAGCGATGTGATTGGGAAAAAGATCATGCCGGATGTTGAGAAGCTTTTTATTCAGCAGCGTCCTATTATTTCAGAACCGTTTTATACCAATGCCAATTATTTGTCTGTTGCCATTATCCAGCCTTTATTTAATGAATATGGGGAGTTTATTGGTGCACTTGGCGGAACAATAAGATTGCATGAAACGAATATGTTTAATGTGGTATTAGGGGATAAGCTTAAGGGGGAAGACGGTTCCTATTTCTTTGTTGTGAGCTCCGAAGGAAATTTGATTTATCATCCTGATCCAGCCCGGATCGGAGATCAAGTTGGCGAGAATCCAGCGGTAAGCGAGCTGCTGCAAGGTAGAAGCGGTATGCGGAGGCTTATTAATACCAAAGGTGTGGATATGCTTGCCAGCTATACGTACATGAAGGAATCGAGATGGGGGATTGTGGCTCAAACGCCGATGAAAGTCGTATTAGCGGATGCCCATCACCTGGTTAGGCAAGTTCTGCTGTATGTCATTCCAATTGTGCTTGTGTTCATGTTCGCGATCTATATACTCATCAGGAAAATGTCAGAGCCTCTCTTGAGGTTGGCTAATTATGCTGCGAAGCTCTCGACGAATAATCTGGAGCAGGAGGAGCCGCCGCGTATTCACTCATGGATGTATGAAGCGAACAAGCTTCACAGGGCGTTCAGTCTGGCGGTTACTCATTTGCGCACGGAATTTGATGACCTTTCACATATTTCCCAAACGGATCCCTTAACGGGAGTCTATAATCGCCGTACGATGGAATTGTTTATGCAAAACTTGATCTCCCAGCAAAATCCTTTTGCCATTCTGGTTCTCGACATTGATCATTTCAAAAAGGTCAACGATACATACGGTCATGTTGTTGGAGATCAGGTCCTGCAATTACTGGCTAAGAGCTTGCAAAACTCGTTAGGCAAAAGCGGAGCCATTTTCCGCTATGGCGGAGAAGAATTTGTCATCTTGCTGCCCAATACATCGCTGAAAACGGCAATGAGAAGAGCGGAGACGGCGCGGAGAGCGATGGAAGAAATGAGGAGCCCCAGCGGGAAACCTATTACAGTGTCCATAGGGGTGGCTTCATTTCCTGATACAACGAAAGACGTGGACGAGCTTATTGCTTATGCCGATAAAGCGTTGTATCGGGCGAAAAGTATGGGGAGAAATCGCGTGGAATCGGCGTAAGGCATATACATATTTGGGAATCATGCAAAAAAAGCCCTTGCTTTTTCGAGGTGTGAGTGATAAATTTTTCATTACCAAAGTAATTTTTAGCTAGTTCCTAGTTGTAAGTTACTTTCATATGTATGCAAAACCTTCGGGGCGTGGTGAAATTCCACACCGGCGGTGATTCGAACTCATGTACCTAGTACTTGTTTTCGATAAGTCCGTGACCCGTTTTGAAGCTAGCGGTACCTGACATACAGCTTCGCTACGGCTGATCCGGTGCAATTCCGGAACCGACAGTATAGTCTGGATGGGAGAAGGAATACGCGAATTTTAACATTCGCTGTGCGTACTTGTTCATTTTTTCACGTAAACAAAAATTCGGCAAGTCTGTCTTTTGAAGCAGAATCGTCGATCTTGTTTGGTGTGATCAAAAATGCGGCAAGTACGTATAGGCAGAAGCTTATTCGTGTTATCTCGACAATCTCTGGCCCCTTTCCGATATACGGAGGGGTCTTTTTGCATTCATAATCAAGCTGGATGGGTGGAAGGCGGTAAACGACGTGCATGTACTGAATGACGAAGCTTACATGAAACTTGCCTTGCAAATGGCAGCAGGCGCACTAGGCCAAACGGGGATCAATCCGGTTGTAGGCTGCGTCCTGGTGAAGGATGGACGCATTGTAGGCATGGGTGCGCATTTGAAACGCGGCCATGGGCATGCGGAAGTTCTCGCCTTGCAGATGGCAGGCGAGGAAGCTAGAGGAAGTACGGCTTATGTTACTTTGGAGCCGTGCAGCCATTTCGGCAAGACGCCGCCATGCAGCGACCGCCTTATTGAGGCGGGTGTGACACGCGTCGTTGTTGCGGCCACAGACCCGAACCCGCTGGTGGCGGGAACGGGCATCGCCAAGCTGCAAGCCCAAGGCATCGAGGTCAGCGCAGGGTTGCTGGCCGATGAGTCCTCAGCGATGAATGAGGCCTTCAACAAATACATCGTCACGCGGATGCCATTTGTGACGATGAAAACGGCGAGCACGCTCGATGGCCGCATCGCCTCAAAGACCGGCGACAGTAAATGGATTACATCGCCGGCGTCGCGTGCTTATGTGCACACCCTGCGCCATCGGCATCAGGGGATCATGGTCGGCGTAGACACCGTCATCGCCGACGACCCGATGCTGAGCGCGCGCGGCGACGTCCCGGCTGTGCAGCCGGTACGGATCATCGCGGACTCGCAGCTGCGAGTCCCGCTCGGCGCCCGCGTGCTCACCGAGCAGGATCGTCAGCCGACGATCCTGCTCGCCAGCGCACAGGCGCCAGCAGAGCGGCGTGCCGCGCTGGAAGCGCGCGGCATCACGATCCTCACCTGCGGGGATGGCCCGCAGGTGGACCTGACGCTCGCCATGCGCCAGCTGGGCGAGCGGGAGATCGGCTCCATCCTCCTGGAGGGTGGAGGCAAATTGAACGGCGCTATGCTGGAGCAGTGCCTGCTAGACAAGCTGGTGCTGATGTTTGCGCCGAAACTGATCGGCGGAGGCCATGCAGCACCTGTGAACATCAACTTCGAAGGCTTCGCGAAGATGGATGAAGCAATTACGCTCGACCGGGTGAAGGTCGAGCAGCTCGGACCGGATATTTGCCTAACAGGCTATCCGATTTATCCGAACTAACGAATGGAGGGCTGTCATGTTTACCGGCATTATTGAAGAAATCGGCCACATGCGCCGCATTCATAGCCAAGGTCAAGCGATGGTGCTAACGATTGGCGCCAAGAAAGTACTGTCAGATGTCCATCTGGGAGATAGTATTTCAGTGAACGGTGTTTGTCTGACTGTCATTGCTTTCGATAGCGAGTCTTTCTCTGTGGATGTTATGCCCGAAACCTATCGCAAGACGAACCTTCGCAAGCTGCAAACCGGCACACGCGTGAATTTGGAGCGTGCGATGGCGGCGAATGGACGTTTCGGCGGACACATCGTTCAAGGACATGTGGATGCTACGGCAACGATCCTTTCCCGCATACCGGAAGAAAATGCCGTTGTTTACCGGTTCGAGCCGGAGAATACGCATATTTTTCGTTACATCATTGCCGGCGGCTCCATCACAATTGATGGCATTAGCCTTACGGTGGTGGACGTCAATGAACGTGAAGTCGCCGTTTCGATTATTCCACATACGCTGGCTCAGACGGTTCTCAATGATAAAAAAGCTGGAGATACGATCAACATGGAATGTGACGTACTTGGCAAATATATGGAGCGACTGCTTAAGTTTGGTCCATCCGATGCCTCGGACAGCAGCAGTCCTAAACCAAGCAAGCTGACCGCAAGTTTTCTGGCTGATAACGGATTTATGTAACATAGGAGAGGTGAATATGACACACATCAAATTCAACAAAATTGAGGAAGCTCTGCAGGATCTCATTTCAGGCAAAGTCATTATCGTTGTTGACGATGAGGATCGTGAGAACGAAGGCGACTTTATCGCACTCGCGGATAAAACGACGCCGGAAGTTATCAACTTCATGATTAAAGAAGGACGCGGACTTGTCTGTGCGCCGATTACGGAAGAACGTGCGCTGGAACTGGACCTGCCGCCTATGGTCGCCAAGAATACGGACTATCATGGAACGGCATTTACCGTTTCGGTAGACCATAGTGAGACGAGTACTGGAATTTCGGCACATGAGCGTTCCCGAACGATTATGGGCTTGATTGATCCAACAACAAGACCACAGGATTTCCGCAGACCTGGTCATATTTTCCCGCTGATTGCCAAAAAAGGCGGCGTTCTTCGTCGAGCAGGCCACACCGAAGCCGCTGTTGATCTAGCGATCTTGTGCGACTCTTATCCGGCAGCTGTCATCTGTGAAGTGATCAAAGAAGATGGTACAATGGCGCGTGTGCCTGATCTTATGGAGCTTGCAGCCAAGCACGATTTGCGCATTATTACGATTCAGGATTTGATTCAATATCGCAATCAGCAAGAGAAACTAGTTGAGCGCGAAGTTGAAATTAAGCTGCCGACGGATTTCGGAGTGTTCAAAGCAATTGCCTACACGAATCAGCTGGACAATAAAGAGCATGTTGCTCTTGTCAAAGGGACGATTGATCCTTCCAAACCAACTTTAGTGCGTGTACATTCCGAGTGCTTGACTGGAGATGTGTTCCATTCTCATCGCTGTGATTGCGGCCCTCAACTTGATGCGGCATTAAAACAGATTGATGAAGAGGGCAGTGGTGTATTATTATATATGCGACAGGAA
This sequence comes from Paenibacillus ferrarius, assembly GCF_002027705.1. Taxonomy (GTDB): domain Bacteria; phylum Bacillota; class Bacilli; order Paenibacillales; family NBRC-103111; genus Paenibacillus_E; species Paenibacillus_E ferrarius. The sequence goes on from NZ_MBTG01000003.1 coordinate 194,559, forward strand.
GGTCGCGGTATCGGCTTAATCAACAAATTGAAAGCTTATGCGCTGCAGGAGCAGGGATTGGATACCGTAGAGGCGAATATTAAACTTGGGTTTGCTGCTGATCTTCGGGATTATGGGATTGGTGCGCAAATTCTGAAAGACCTTGGCATTACTCAACTTCGTCTATTGACGAATAATCCGCGCAAAATTAAAGGTCTTGAAGGCTATGGCCTTGAGGTCGTTGAACGTGTTCCGATTCAGATGGATAGCAAAGCGGACAATCTCAGTTATTTGCAAACGAAAAAGAACAAGCTTGGCCACATGCTGAGTTTTCATGATTCGGGCAGCGGCATTTAAGCATACAGGTCCAATTTACGCATACTACAACGTTTTCTAAAGAGAGGGAGACTATACGCATGGCTAACATTTTTGAAGGACATTTAATTTCACAAAACTTAAAATATGGTATCGTCGTAGGTCGTTTCAATGAATTCATTACTTCCAAATTGCTTGGAGGCGCTCAAGATGCTCTGAAGCGTCACGGTGTGAATGAAGAGGAAATTGATATCGCTTGGGTACCTGGTGCGTTCGAACTTCCGTTAATCGCTCAAAAAATGGCGGAGAGCGGCAAATACGACGCTGTTATTACCCTAGGTGCTGTCATTCGGGGGTCAACGCCTCACTTCGATTATGTGTGCAGTGAAGTAGCTAAAGGTGTTGCGGCTATTAACCTGAAAACGGGCGTTCCAACGATTTTCGGTGTGTTGACGACAGATTCCATTGAGCAAGCCGTTGAGCGCGCAGGAACAAAAGCCGGAAATAAAGGCTGGGAAGCCGCAGTAACAGCTATTGAAATGGCGAATTTAACGAAACAATTTACTTCCTAATGCTGTCTTATTATCATTTGGAAACACTGCTTCCCCGACTGCTTGCCTTTCTAGTCGCTATGACGCTGCATGATGCTGCGCACGCGGGAGCAGCTTGGCTGCTCGGAGATCGAACAGCTCGGGAAAGCAAACGATTATCGCTTAACCCCTTGGTCCATTTGGATGCCTTGGGGTTGGCCATGATTGTTTTTGGGCCGTATGGCTGGTCGAAGAAAATGCCGATTGACGAAGCTAATTTCAAGAAAAGACCCAAACTGTCCAACACACTCGTTTTCCTGGCGGGTCCTGTTATCAATTTGCTGCTTGCTTTGCTCTTCTGGTGGCTCTATTTCTTCCTTCCTTCCATTTTAGGAGGAACAGCGGAGTCGATAACCGTGGAACAATGGCGAGTCTATTTGCAATATGGCGTCATCGTTAACATTATGCTTTGTTTCATACATATACTGCCTCTTTATCCGTTGGATGGCTGGTACATCCTCAAAGGATGGGTGCCAAGCCAAAGGAAAGTCTGGTTTGACAGAAACCAGCGTTACGCACTTATTTTAGTTGTTTTTCTAATGATTACACCTATGGGACAATGGCTGCTGGGGCACGTGTATCCGCTCGCCGCGCAGCTGGTTATGCAATTATTTTCAATTTGACAAGGGGGAACAGAAATGAAAGTCACCTATAAGTTAGAAGCTTTTGAAGGCCCCCTTGATCTATTGCTTCATCTTATCGATAAAAATGAACTTGACATTTATAATATTCCTATCAAAGAAATTACAGATCAGTATTTAAGTTATGTGCAAGCCATGCAGGAATTAGAGCTCGAAATCACGAGTGAGTTTCTGGTCATGGCTGCAACACTGCTCTCCATTAAGAGTAAAATGCTGCTGCCTAAACCGCCTGTAATTGAATTTGATGAGTATTTTGATGATATGGAAGATGAGCTTGATCCACGTTCTGAGCTTGTTGCGAAGCTGATTGAGTATCGCAAATATAAGTCAATTGCGGATATGCTTAGGGATAAAGAGGTTGAGCGCAGTTTAGTTTATACGCGTGAGCCCGAGGATTTAACGCCTTTCCTGCCCCATGTTCAGGAGAATCCCGTGGAAGGGCTGGATGTGGCGGATTTGCTCTTCGCTTTTCAGCGGACTTTGAGAAAGCTGGCTAATCGGAATGTTGTTGCAAGAATACGCCGCGATGAGATCTCTGTGAAGGATCGTATTCGTGAGGTCGTTGATTTGCTGAAAATACGAGGCGGCAAATTGCTGTTCTCGAAGCTTTTTGATTATGAAATGACGCGGGAAGAAATTGTTGTTACGTTTCTAGCCATTCTAGAATTAATGAAAATGAAAAAAGTCGTTTGTCATCAACACAAGCTGTTCGAAGACATCGTGATCCAAGCCAAAGAGGAGGGTTCTGACATTGACACTCAATTTTCCACAGATGAAATCGATTATTGAAGGACTGCTCTTTGCCTCAGGTGACGAGGGCTTAGATGCGAAGCAGCTGGCAGAGGTGATGGAGCTGGATTTGTATCTGGTTCGTGACCTGCTCAAAGATATGAGAACGGAGTTTAAACGCAAAGGACGAGGGATCCAAATTGTTGAAGTAGCCGGAGCTTATCAACTGACAACGTTAGCTGAACACGCTCCCTATTTTGAACGACTCGCCTATACACCGTCGCGATCTTCGCTCTCCCAAGCTGCTTTAGAAACGTTATCCATTGTTGCCTACAAGCAGCCAATTACGCGAGTTGAGATCGAAGAGATCCGCGGCGTAAAATGTGATCGCGCACTGGCGACGCTAACTGGGAAAGATTTAATTACCGAGGTGGGACGGGCTGACGCTGTAGGGAGACCGATTTTATATGGCACTTCTAAGGAATTTCTTGAATATTTCGGCCTTAGCTCCATTCAGGAGCTCCCTGATTCGACCGGCTTTCAAGGCAATTTTGATCTGGAAGAAGAAACTCGCCTGTTATTTGACCGGCTAGGCGGAGATCAGAAGCAGCTTACTCTTGAAGATGTGAACGAAGAAGCCGAGTAAGAAGATCATCATCAAATGCATTTCATTCCCATTCTAAGAACATACTAACTCCACTGGCGAGAAGACTTTTTCTTGCATTGGAGTTTTTTTGCTGAGGAGGCATATCACTTTGTTGTGGATCGGACTTGCTGTACTCATTGTCATTATTGCGATTATCGTTGTTCTGATTAGCTTTATTAGAGGAGAGTTCTACTTCTCTCGCGTTCGGGACAACGATACGCTTTCGGTGGAAGTGCGTGCATTGTTTGGGATTGTACGTTATCGCTATGTGATTCCCATTATTCAATTCAAAGGATTTGCTCAGGGAATCATGATTAAATCAGAAGTAGTGAACAAAGCAAGTACTAAGTTGAAAGATGAAACCAAGGATCATATTACCAAAGATAAAGTAATCGCCTACTACAACGAAGTGAAAGTTCTTCTGGAAAATACGCTGCAATTGTATAGCTGGATGAAACAAACGCTTGCTCGAGTGGAATGTACGGAGCTGAAATGGATTACGCGAGTAGGAGTCGGCGATGCGCCAGAAACAGCCATAACAACAGGGGCCATTTGGGGGATTAAATCAACCCTGCTTGGCTTTACCATTCGGTATGTGAAACTGATGACGAAGCCGCGGGTGGATGTCATTCCGCAATATAATCAAAAACAGTTCTCGACTGAATTCCGCCTTGCCGGTCGGATTCGTGTATGGTTTGCCTTATTTGCCGGCGTACGACTGCTAGTTCGCGCGGCAAAAGTTAAAGGCGGTCTTCGTACTTGGATTCAACTAGCGCTGAAGACCAGATCTAGGGTTAAAACGGCATCTTGATGTGTACATAACGATATTCCACTAAGGGCATTCTAAAAAAGAACCAATATTGGTCTTTGATGCTTGCGTTTCCGATGTCAGTTTACTGGCTAAAATCGCTAAGGAGGAATACGATTATGTCCGAACATCCAATTCAAGGCCTCATGAAAGTCGCCATGGAAAACATTAAAGAGATGGTTGACGTGAACACGATTGTCGGTGACCCGGTCGAGACGCCGGACGGCAGTGTCATCATGCCGATATCGAAAGTAGGATTCGGTTTTGCTGCCGGAGGCAGTGAGTTCATGACCGATTCTGAAATCGAAATCGAAGGCGGCTCGATGAACAAAAGCGATGCCCTGAATGCGAAAGTTTCGCTTCCTTTCGGAGGCGGCAGCGGCGGCGGGGTATCCATTACGCCAATTGCTTTCCTCGTTGTAGGGAAAAATGGGGTAAAGGTTGTGCCTCTTGACAACCAAACGCATATTCTCGAGCGTCTAATTGATTCTGCGCCGCAAGTTGTGGACAGAATTCAAAGCATGATTAAAGGCATGAGTTCCAAAGCCCCGGGCGGCGCAGTGGGCGCCAACGGAAGCAACAATGTAACGAACATTGAGAATCAAAATTTCATTGTGTAACAGATCGGCCTTCGTTGCAGCTGTCCTTTGTGGACAGCTTTTTTTGTATTTTTTAAACTGGCCGTTCTGCGTATGATCTTCTTTTATGCGTATGACTATAGCTGTCTGGATCTATTTAGCTGTTACGGGTTCTGATAATTTCTTGATGAGCTTCTGAACTTTCTACTTTCTACTTTCTCTGACTCTAGCTCTAGCTCGAGTTGCTTTCTCTAAACCTGCAATTATGCATCTTTTTTGCTCTTGGAATAGCCGCAACGAGTAAATTCCTGCGTTTGTGCAGGTTTTTGAGGCTTATTGTGGATGAGCGGCTTAAAAAGATAAAAATGCCTGCACAATTGCAGGCATTTCCTCTTTTTAAGCGAATTCGCCCGGAAATTCCTGTATTTTCGCAGGCTTTTACTTTGGGGTGAACTGATCTGAACTGAACTATCTGATCTGAACTGAACTATCTGATCTGAACTGAACTATCTGATCTGGAAGCCCCTTTCATCCCACGTGGAATTATAAAGTGATCAACCCTATCATCCGATGCTTACATGCTAAATTTGGCTTATGGGACAGCCTCATAATTCTGGATAAAGATGAGGTTTGACAGCCGACGTGTGACCGAGCACCGCACGCCGGGAGGCGCACGCAGTGCAAAGATATATTCCTCCCATGGACAAAAGTATGGGTTTACACGCTAAAGGACCGTCAGGATGTTTTTCCTGACGGTTATTCTTACTTACGGTCAGGAGAAGACCGAGAGGTTACACCCCTTTCTAATGTGCGCAAATGAATGGAAAGCAGGGGAACCCCCTCTTTTGCCGACGTGTGACCGAGCACCGCGCGCCGGTTGAGTAGGGATGAAGTGAAGGCTGATTTCATTGGATTAATTCCATTGCAAGCTAGTTTGGAAAGCCTGAAGTATCGGTTTCATTGGAAAAACTCCAATGGATAATCCGACAAGCAGGCATCTTTGAGATTGAATGGAATTTTCATTGGATTATTTCCAGTGAAAGCTTGCATTCACCCCTTGGAAGGCTGGTTTCATTGTACAAATTCCAATGAGAAGATAACTACCTGCATCCGCAACGTATTAGAATGAAATTTCGCCCCATACAACCCGTTCTTTCAACAAAGGAAGACAAGTCTTGGACATATCCCCAATCTGCAAGCATATACTTGTACAAAGTTTTGTGTTGGTGGTGGGTACAAGTTCTTTGGTCTAGGGGGAAAACCATGAAGAAAAAAGTCCGGTTCATCTTATTGTGCAGCACACTGGTTGGTTTGCTGCTCGCTCCACTGGCACAAGTGGAAGCAGCACCGCCTGGCATCCATACGAATGCGGTTGGCGCTTCCTTGATTGATGTGGAGTCGGGGCGTATCCTCTATAGTCAAAAAGGGGACACGCCCATGCGAATTGCTAGTCTAACGAAAATTATGACGGCCATTATTGCCATTGAACAGGGGAATTTGAACGATAAGGTAAAAGTGAGCAAAAATGCCTTTGGCAAGGAAGGCTCGTCGATTTACTTGAAGCTGGGCGAAGAGATGAGGCTCCATGACATGCTTTATGGTTTGATGCTGCGCTCCGGCAATGATGCAGCAACTGCTATTGCTGAGCATATTGGGGGCAGCATAGACGGCTTCGTATACCTTATGAATGAGAAAGCAAAGATGCTGGGCATGGATCATTCGCATTTCACAAACCCTTCTGGCTTGGATGAGGGGGAAGGTCACCGCTCCAGCCCGAACGATATGGCGAAGCTGACGGCTTACGCTTTGAAAAACAGCGTGTTCCAGGATATTGTATCCACGAAGCTGAAGAAAGTGCCGAATCCGAATGAGGCATGGGATTACTCGTGGCTGAACAAAAACAAAATGCTGAGCCTGTTCGAAGGAGCAGACGGTGTCAAAACCGGTTACACGAAGCTGGCCAAGCGTTGTCTTGTCTCTTCGGCTACGAAAGATGGGCATCAACTGGCGGTAGTTACGCTGAACGATCCGGATGATTGGGGCGATCATGCACGTTTGCTGCAATATGGCTTTACGTATTATCCTCTGCAAACCATCGTTAGAAAAGGGGACGCGGTTGAAGGGACAACGGACGTTGTCTCCAGAAATTTTTCTTATCCATTGGCTGAAGGTGAAGCGGCATTGGTGAAGCGCAAAGTGACGCTGGCTGATCCAGCAACGACTTCCTATCGGTTAGGCGAACGAGGTACGCTGCAAATATCATTGAAAGACGCCATTATTGGGACGATACCGCTTTATGAGAAGACAAGTCCACTGCTGCAATCAGCCAGTCAATCTACCTTCTCCTTCCAACAAGGAGAAGCTTACAAGGAAACGCTGCTTTCCCACTATGGCTATGTGTTCAGAGTATTAGTCAGGGAATTGTTTATGATTTCTGAATCGGAGTGGGCAGATTAGGGGGACATAGCCATGGTGAATTGGATCTGGTTATTTTTTATAGTGGTGGGATTTGCAGTAGCCGCATTAAACGGGAATATTGAGGCCGTTACGCAAGCCGCATTTGATGGGGCTAAAAGTGGGGTTACGGTTTGCTTTGGATTGATCAGTGTGCTTGTGTTTTGGATGGGGATGATGAGAATAGCGGAGGATGCCGGCATTCTAAGCAAAATCGCCAGGCTTCTGCAGCCGGCTATCCGCTTCTTATTCCCGAGTGTTCCGAAAAACCATCCGGCAATCGGTTATATTATGTCGAATATGAGCGCCAACATTCTGGGGCTTGGGAATGCTGCTACCCCGATGGGCATTAAAGCTATGCAAGAGCTGCAAAAGCTTAATCCCGACAAAGAAACAGCAAGTACAGCGATGTGTACGCTGCTCGCGCTAAACACGTCTAGCGTAACCTTAATTCCGACGACATTAATTGCTATTCGGATGAATTACAATTCAGTCAATCCAGCGGAAATCGTAGGAACGACGCTGATTGCAACCATCATCTCTACCGCTGCAGCGATTGTTGTAGACCGTTGGTACCGCAGGTCTCGCTCGCCAATTCCTCCGCTGAAAGGATGATGTCAAGTGTATGCCCTTGTTTCTCTCATCTCTGCTTGGGCCATCCCCATTATGATTGTGTTTATTCCTTTATATGCGGCCTACAAAAAAGTGCCTGTTTACGAATCGTTCGTCGACGGCGCCAAAGAAGGCTTTGATACAGCCATCAAAATCATTCCCCATCTCGTAGGCATGATGGTGGCGATCTCCGTGTTTCGAGCTTCGGGGGCGATGGATTTACTGCTCGGCTGGATGCATCCTTTGTTTGATCGCCTGGGCGTTCCAACTGAAGTGCTGCCCTTAGCTATTCTGCGTCCAATAACGGGAGCGGGCTCTTTAGCCTTTACCACGGATCTCATCGAGCAGTTTGGCCCGGATTCAATGATTGGACGCATAGCTTCAACCGTGCAGGGGAGCACAGATACGACTCTCTATGTGATAACGGTTTATTTTGGGGCTATTGGAATTCGTAAAGCCAGCTATGCGTTGAAAGTAGGCTTAATCTCGGATCTTGTTGGCTTTGTTGCCTCCATTGTTATCTGTTATATGGTATTTGTTTAAAAGATGTCGCATAGATTATCCCTCTGCTCTTGAGATTTAGAGGTAAGTCCGTTATCATTAGCTTGAGGTGAAAGCGGATCATGGAAAGACTGCAAAAAGTATTGGCTGAAGCGGGAATAGCTTCCCGACGGAAATGTGAAGAAATTATTACAGCCGGACGAGTTCAAGTGAACGGCGAAGTCGTCACTACGCTTGGCGTGAAAGTGAACACGGACGAAGATGAAATTAAGGTGGATGGGCGTACCATCGGCCAACAGAAGAAAATCTACGTGATCTTGAATAAGCCCAAGGGCGTTATTACAAGTGCAACGGACCCAGAAGGACGCAAGGTTGTAACCGACTATCTGCCTGGGATCAGAGAACGCGTTTATCCGGTCGGACGACTGGATTATGATACGGAAGGCTTACTGATTTTAACAAATGACGGCGAATTTGCGCATTTGCTTACGCATCCGAAGCATCATGTACCTAAAACTTATCAAGCTACAGTCAAAGGCGTTCCGCACGGCACGTTATTAGACAAGCTAAAAATGGGCATACAGTTAGAGGATGGACTTACGGCACCGGCCGAAGTCGAGTACGCGGACGTGAATATGGAGAAGAATGAGTCCATTATTACGATCACGATCTACGAAGGCAGGAATCGACAAGTCAGACGGATGTTCGAGGCGATTTCCTTTCCCGTTATCAAATTAAAACGCATCAAATTTGGTCCAATCTTTTTGACTGGCTTGCCAAGAGCGAAGTATCGCCACTTGACGCCCAAAGAGGTTGAAGAGCTTAGGAACGAGGCTCTCACGACACATAACGTTCAAAAAGGCCAATAAGAATTGGCCTTCTTTTCGTTATAATAAAGGTATTACCCAGTTAGGAACTACTAACATTGTCGAAAAAGCGAAGGTGATAAATTGTGGGTGCAAGGAAGAAATGGGTACAGATTGCGATATTTGCAATTGTGCTTATTATTGGCGTATTTACCATTATTACGAATTTGTCGGCTTCAAGCAGCAAAAAGTACCCGCAAGAAGGGGACAAAGCGACGAATTTCACTTTGGTCGGTTTAGACGGACAAAACCATCAATTATCGGATTATAAGGGCAAGCCGGTTTTGATCAATTTCTGGGGCACTTTCTGTCCGCCCTGCAAGGAAGAAATGCCTGCGCTGCAAAAGCAGTATGATAAGTGGAGCAAGCAAGGCGTTGTTTTTCTAGAAGTTAATGTCGACAAGAATAAAGTTACCGTCCAAGGCTTCATGGAGCAATACAAATTGAATCTGCCTGTTCTTTTGGATGCCAAAGAAGTCGTACGCAAACAGTACGGTGTCATGGATTACCCGACGACTTTCTTTATTGGAGCTGACGGCAAAATTGTTGTCAAAAAAATAGGCCAAATGACCGAATCGTTCATAGATGAAACGTTAGGTAAGCTTGTTGCCGATAAGTCTTAAACCGATTAAACGCTTGAAGTTTTCAGGAGGTCAACATGCTGTTCTACAACACCAAATGCGATTGTGGGCATCAAAATCCCACAGGTACTACACTCTGTGAATCATGTGGAAATCCGCTGATTGATATAGATGGCAGAGATATACTGGAAATGCGCTATGACGGAATGGCTCGACGTTCGCAGAAATCCAATCCTTCGATTTTGGATAAAGTCTGGAATTTCTTTTCCTCGGTTAAAATAGCGGTATGGATTATTTTCTTTACTGTCATAGCTTCTGCTGTCGGAACCATTTTTCCCCAAGAGAATACGTTCCTTGATATGGATCCTGCGCAGTATTACTCAGAAAACTATGGGACTTTGGGAACTATTTATCATGTGCTTGGTTTTTCCCATACGTTCAATTCCTGGTGGTTCATCACTTTGTTGTTCATGATTGGGACATCGCTGGTGATCTGCAGCTTGGACCGAGTACTGCCGTTGTACCGCGCCTTATCCAAACAGCAAATCCGCAAACATTTGAATTTCCTTACTCGCCAAAAAGTTACGCTTACAGCTGATCTTCCTGCGGGCACGGATGAAGCAGCTTGGACAAGCAAGCTGGGCACCATTTTGCGCAAAAAAAGCTATCGCATACATAAAGACAAAGACGGCAAGGCGCTTCTCGCCGAGAAGTATCGTTTTAGCCGCTGGGGTCCCTATATTAACCATATAGGTCTCATTATTTTCCTGATTGGTGTCCTGATGAGAAGTATTCCAGGTTGGCATATGGATCAGTATATGGGCATTCTGGAAGGCGAAACAAAGCAAATCCCGCATACGTCTTATTTTATCAAAAATGAGAAATTCACTTTAGAGCTTTACGATGAGAAGGACCTGCCGGAAAGTATCAAGGAAAAGGGGCAAGTGGTTCCCAAAACCTATGAAACGCAAGCTGTCTTGTATCACTGCTCGGCTAATTGCGAAGATTCGGATAAAGAGCCGGTTCTGGAAGAAGTACATAAAAGCAGCATTCTGGTGAACCATCCTCTTGATTACAAAGGATTGCAAGCGTATCAATTTGACTACAAATCGACACCTCTGCTCATTTCTGTCAGACCTACGCTAAGCAACCCGGCGACTGGTGAATCATACGGAAGTTTTGACTTGCCAATGAACAATCCGAAGGATTCATATCAAGCAGGACCTTATAAGCTGACGTTAAAAGGGTATTTCCCTGAATTTGGACTGGAGAAAGGTCAGCCGATCAGTTTGTCCAACGAACCGAAAGCGCCTGCATTTATATTCAGCATCACAGGCCCAGGGCTTGCTGCCAACGGTGAACCTTATATGTATTTCCCACGGCAAATAGATAAAGAATCATTCTCTCAAGACACCATTAACGGCGCTATCAGTCAAAAGTTAAAGCTTGCTGTAGGCAGCATGGAAGGCGTGCAGTTCGCAAACTATACGACTTACTTGAACATTCGCGTGGACAAAGCGATGCCGTATATTTGGGTAGGATCTGCGATATTCATGATCGGGGTCATTATGGGCTTTTATTGGCAGCATCGCCGGATCTGGATTCGGATTGACAATGGCAAGCTGACCTTGGGCGGGCATACGAACAAGAATTGGTTTGGCCTTCGCAATGAAGTCGCAGCCGCGTTGAAGAAGAACGATTTGGAAGTTTCACCAAAATCATTAGACACCGGAGGGAATCAAGGGTGAATGTAAATTCAGTCAGCAGCACCTTTTTACTTATTGCTTTTTTCGTATACCTGGCCGCATTTTTACTCTTTGTCCTTTCTATTACCGGAAGGAAATGGAGTAATCGCGATCCAGAACAACATACCAAAAAGTGGGGATTTGTCGCTTTTCTAGCCTCAGTTGCCGGATTTGCTTGTCATGTCACTTTCTTTTTCACACGATGGGTTGAAGGAAGTCATATCCCTACTTCCAATATGTACGAATTCATGACCTTTTTGGGCATGATGATCATGTTTGCCTTCTTGATTGTCTACCTGATTTACCGGACTCCGGTACTTGGTGTTTTCGCATTGCCGATTGGTTTTATCATTATCGCTTATGCTTCCGTATTTCCAAGTGAAGTACAACCGTTAATTCCGGCCTTGCAAAGCTACTGGCTTAAAATTCACGTAACAACGGCAGCGACAGGAGAGGCATTCTTTGGCGTAGGCTTTGCCGGCGGATTAATGTATCTGCTGCGTGCTGTTGACTATTCAGGGAAAACCAAAGTCGATAAACGCGAACAAAGAGGCGTGGAGCTTACGCTCTTTTTCATTCTGATGCTGGTTGCTTTCATTGCCTCCATCTTCACATTCAACGGCTCTGGCTATAAGGCTGTTTTCTCGAAGCAAGTGGTTGTTACGGACACGCAAGGGAAACAACAAACGAATACTCAGAACGAAACTTATGTATTACCGCCAATCGTGAAACCTTATGGCATGGATGTTGTTGAGATGAAGCCATTCTTAGGAATGAAAGAGCCATTATTCGCAGCTCCGTCCTGGATGGAAGGGGCAAGCGCTGGACGGAAGCTCAACACGGTGATTTGGTCTGTGCTTGGAGGCCTGATCTTGTATGGCTTAGCGCGACTAGTTACGCGCAAACCGTTAGGCGCAGCCATTGGTCCTGTTGTCAAGGGAATGGATGCCGAGGACTTGGATGAAATCAGTTATCGCGCCATTGCCATCGGATATCCGATTTTCACATTAGGCGCCTTAATTTTCGCGATGATTTGGGCGCAAGAGGCTTGGGGCCGCTTCTGGGGCTGGGATCCCAAAGAAGTCTGGGCTTTGATTACTTGGCTCTTCTATGCGGTATTTCTTCATCTGCGTCTTTCCAAAGGTTGGCAAGGTAAGAAATCAGCATGGTTAACGGTCATTGGCTTTATTGTGGTTATGTTTACGTTAGTAGGGGTAAACCTTGTCATTGCAGGTCTGCACTCCTATGCAGGTGTATAAATCAGTTGAACTAAATTAGATAAGGATGTGAAGCTCCATGGAAATGAAAGCCAGCATACTCGTTGTGGATGATGAGGAGAGAATTCGCAGGCTGCTGCGAATGTATTTGGAGAAAGAAGGCTATATCATCGAAGAAGCCGAAGATGGTGAAACGGCGCTGCGCATGGCGACAGAATCCGATTTTGACTTGATTTTGTTGGATGTCATGCTGCCGGGAATTGACGGGATTGAAGTATGTGCCCGCCTCCGTCAAGTGAAGTCAACACCAGTCATTATGTTGACGGCCAAAGGGGAAGAAACGAACCGAGTTAGCGGCTTTGAAGTAGGGGCGGATGACTATGTAGTCAAGCCGTTCTCGCCTCGTGAAGTGATTTATCGGGTGAAAGCGATTCTTCGCCGCTCCTCCGCGACAGCGTATTTGTCCAAGGATGCAAGCTCGAGCAATAATATTGTATTTCCTAACCTGATTATTGAACATGATGCCCACCGCGTAACAGCTGGAGGCCAAGAAGTTGCGTTAACGCCGAAGGAATATGAGCTGCTGCATTATTTGGCGGTTTCGCCGGATAAAGTGTTCTCGCGCGAGGAGCTTTTGAAGGATGTATGGAACTATGAGTTTTTTGGAGATTTGCGAACAGTGGATACGCATGTGAAACGACTTCGTGAGAAATTAAACAAAGTTTCCCCGGATGCTGCAGCAATGATTACGACGGTATGGGGAGTAGGCTATAAGTTAGAGGTGCCTAAATAACGTGTTTATTTTCAGAAGTGTTGTTGGGAAGCTTTGGTTAACGATTATCGGCTTAGTTGGGGTTGTTCTGCTCATACTAGGCTTTTTTCTTATCAGTTATATGCAAAATTACTTCTCTCAGGCCAATGATCAGAAGCATAACATGGAGAAGCTGGCTCTCAAATTTTCGGAGGAAGCCTCTAGTCATATGTTCAACGAACAGTTCTATCAGCTCAGCAATGAGCTGCTAGGCTTTCAAGATGCGAGAATGCTGATCATCTCGACGGATATGAAAGAAATGGATCTGCCGATCTCCAAAAACAGCGAATTAGCTACCTTTCATGTCTCGGACTTTTATACAGCAGCTGAGCTTCGTCCCGTCTTCGCGGGTCAAACGATAGCCAAGCCTGTGAATATGTCAGGCAAAGAGAAATTCAAGTTGGGCAGCGATTATCTTGTCGTGGCGGTTCCGCTGCGGAATCTGCAAGGCGGCATTGTTGGTGCTACGATGATTTATCAATCCCTGCAATCCTTAGAAGCTACACAAACGTATATGCTTAAACTGTTTATCTATGTTTCAATCGTGGGCTTTCTGATGACGACCTTCTTCGCTTTCTTCTTATTCTCCCGAATCACTCGACCGCTGCAGCAGCTGAAAAAAGCCGCGGATTTCATCACAATGGGCGAGTATGGCACTCGCGTACCGATCCAATCGAAGGATGAGATCGGGGAGCTCGCCAAAACCTTTAATCACATGGGCGAGAAGATGCAGGAGAGCATTCGCGCACTCAGTCAGGAGAAAGAGCATTTATCCAGCATTCTGCGCAGTATGACAGATGCTGTGATAACTTTGGATGCGAATGGGTCCGTGATGCTCACGAATCCGCAAGGTGAGAAGATTGTGCAGGAGTGGAGTCAAATTGAATGGTCGGAAGATGACGAGGAAACGCAGCGCTTCCGCAAGCAGGATACCGCGCTTGGCGATTGGGGACTAACGAGCTTCAGCAATCCCTACTCAAGCCCCATCCCTGTCCCGCTGATTCCTTTGTTCGAAGCGGTTGTGGATGAGTCCTCGGAAGCGGCAACGAAGCTTCATGTACAGAATGGCGTCTGGTCTGTCGCGATGACGCCGCTGTACACAAGAGATCAGGTGCGCGGCGCCGTTGCCGTCCTCCGTAATGTTACGGAGGAAGAACGGCTCGATAAGCTGCGCAAAGATTTCGTGGCGAACGTGTCGCATGAGCTGCGTACGCCGATTTCGATGCTGCAGGGTTACAGCGAAGCCCTGCTGGACGACATTCCCTCCACGCCGGAAGAGCGCGTGGAGCTGGTGCAGGTCATTCACGACGAGTCGCTCCGCATGGGGCGGCTCGTCCGTGACCTGCTCGATCTGGCGCGGATGGAAGCCGGCCATCTCGAGCTGGTGTTCAGGGAGGTCGAGGTAGACTCCCTGATCAAGCGCATGCACCGCAAATTCGCGGTGCTTGCCAAAGAGCGCGGCATCGCGTTAAGCACCGAGCTGCCGGACGAACGACTCATCCTCCTGCGGGGAGATGAGGATCGGCTCGAGCAGGTGCTGACGAACCTGCTCGATAATGCTTTCCGACATACGGCCGCAGAGGCGCGTATAGCGATGAAGGCAGAGCTGGCCGTCTACAAAAATAAGCCGGCAATTCGGATTGAGGTTTCCGATGAGGGGCAGGGGATACCTGCGGGAGACTTGCCGTTCATTTTTGAACGCTTCTACAAGGCGGATAAAGCCCGTACGCGTGGTTCGTCGGGAGGAACAGGACTTGGACTTGCCATCGTCAAAAACATCATAGAAGCCCATTATGGCAGTGTCACCGTGCAAAGTACGCTAGGACAGGGAACGACATTTACGTTATTCCTGCCTTGTGAACCCAAATTAACGTAATCTCACGGATTTCGACATAAAAAAGGCGTTTGCCGAGATGATCTCTCAGCAAACGCCTTTATTTTTGTAGAATATTCAGACAAAATCTTGTTGTTCGTGAAACACTTTGTGATTTCGTCGATATAATTAGACCGTAAGAGCTCTTACATTCACGATTTCTGCTTGTTTCGTCAGTTCTTCCAGTACTTCGGCAGGAGCGGATTTATCAATCGTCAAGACCATGATAGCCGAACCGCCGATCACTTTACGACCTACCTGCATGGTTGCAATGTTCACGTTGTTCGTTCCTAGGAGCGTACCTACGCGACCGATAATACCAGGTTTATCGTTATGGGAAATTAATAACAAGTTGCCTTCAGCAGCGAAATCCACCGGATATTGATCGATACGAACAATACGCTCGCCGTAACCAGCTAATAAAGTGCCCGCAAGTGTTTTTTCTTCTTGTTTTGTTTTCACGGTAACAGTTACCAAGTTGGTGAAGCTGTTGGAAGTGTTTGATTTCTGAACCACGATATTCACATCGCGGGATTTGGCCAAATGCATCGCATTAACGATATTGATGCCTTCAAGCTGGTTCTCGAACACACCTTTTACAATGTAGCGAGTTAATGGACTTGTGTCGACATCAATTAAATCACCGGCATAGTTAACGACGATTTCATAAACAGCACCTTGTGCGATTTGACCAAGAATCGAACCGATTTTTTCGCCAAGTCCGAAATAAGGCTGCAGCTTATTCAACACATTCGCCGGAACCGGCGGCAGGTTAACGGCATTTTTGAAAGGCTCGTTGCGCAGAATGTGAAGAACTTCCTCGGATACGTCAATCGCAACATTCTCTTGCGCTTCAATCGTGGAAGCACCCAGATGTGGAGTTACGATAATTTTCGGATTGTTCAAGAAAGGGTGATCGTGCTGCGGAGGCTCAACTTCGAACACGTCGAATGCAGCTCCAGCTACAATGCCTTGATCAATAGCTTCGACCATTGCCATTTCATCGATAATCCCGCCGCGCGCACAGTTGATAAGGCGCATGCCTTTTTTCATAATATCGAATTGTGGTTTGGAGATAAGATGGCGCGTCTCTGGTGTAAGTGGTGTATGCACCGTAATGAAATCAGCTTTGGCAACAATTTCATTCACAGTACCAAGCTTAACACCGATTTTCTCAGCGCGTTCTTCCGTTAGGAAAGGGTCGTAACCGATAACTTCCATCCCGAATACTTTTGCGCGTTTGGCAACTTCACTGCCGATACGTCCCATGCCGAGAATACCCAGCGTTTTGTTGCGAAGCTCAACCCCGATAAATTTGCGATCCCATTCGCCGCCAACGGTTTTTTTGTAAGCTTGTGGAATCATACGCGCTGTGGACATCATCATAGCGAACGTCAACTCGCAAGTAGCAATTGTGTTCCCGTCTGGAGCATTGATGACAATAATCCCGCGTTTGGTAGCTGCTTCCAAATCAATATTGTCGACACCGACACCAGCGCGGCCAATGACCTTCAGCTTCGTGCCGGCATTCATAATTTTCTCTGTTACTTTTGTTTGACTGCGAACGAGAAGGGCGTCATAATCACCAATGATTGCAATAAGTTCATCTTCAGAAAGACCTGGTTGTTTAACAACTTCTACATCGGTTGCATCATAAAGCATTTGAATTCCCATGTCACTAATTGGATCGGATACTAGAACTTTGTACATAATTCGGTTCCTCCTTAGAATATGAACATAAAAAAACTCCCAGCCCTCAGGTACAGACATGTCATGTCTGTAGCCAAGGGACGAGAGATTGCTTTCGTGGTACCACCCTAGTTCGCTGCCCATTCGCACGGGTAGCCTCAATTGGTCTTGCGACCTGGAACTGTAACGTGTTCCGCACCGATTGCATCTACTTGAATTCAATGCAATAACTCTGGAGTGCTCCGCAAATATTCGCTGCCGATTCTCACCTGCCATCGGCTCTCTGAAAGCTACTTTACTTGCTTGGCTCCGTCAACGCTTTACTGTGATAGAATTTTCATTAGATTACCATGCGTTTGAAATCGTGTCAATACATGTCGAATCATTTTTACAGGAAAGTTACAAATGATTTTAGTGCAAACGGATTCAAAGCTTTTTGTTTATTTTAATGCAATCGTGAGGAGAAAGCAATGTCATTTTGCTTGTATTTTGGCCCGATTTTAGCTATTCTACAGGATATTATCTATTGTTGTGATTAGAGGATGAGAGGAAGTAAGAAGATGGAAATATCCAGCATTCACCCGCAAAAATTTCTTGACCTGCTGAACGAGCAAGAACTTAAAGATAGTGTCATTATTGATGTCAGAGAACTGCATGAGTGGGAATATTATCATTTGGATGAAGCGAAGCTGATTCCAATGCAGCAGATTCCTCCACGAATCGGAGAGCTTCCGGAGGATCAAGATATATATCTGGTTTGCGCTCATGGCGTGCGGAGCTACCGCGTAGCGGAGTATTTACAGGAGAATGGCATTGAACGTGTCATTAATGTGGATGGGGGCATGGCGGCAATTGCGATGCTTCGCGGCTTCCAATACGATTAAAGCAAAAAGCCGAGCGCAGCAGCGCACGGCTTTTCATTTAATTCACATCCGAGAAGAAAGGCAGCTGAGGCAGATCCGCTTTCGGATACCATTTGGCTTTACCTTTGACGAAGTCACCCGATCGAACTGCATTCGTACTGAGCAGTAGATCTATCGTTTGATTTACGTCGTTGACGTTTAATTTCTTGGCTTGTCCGGAGGCAATGAATTCATCAATACGAATTGTGAGGTCTTGTGGATAAAAAGGGATAAACGTTTTGTTTTTGAGCAATTTGGATGTGATATAAAGATTCTTAACATTAATGTTCATGGCACGCCATTGATCCAAATTGGCATTATTGTTCGGATCGAAGTTCTCGATATCCGGATCGATGGTGCCGTTCCAAGCGACAATCGAATCAAAGTAATTTTTCTGAGCGGTCAAGGCCTGATCTTTCGCTTCAATGAAGTAAGGATCTTTCTGTATAGCATCCAGCAGCTGACCGCCGCTTAATCCATTGGCCTTCCCTTGGTACCCTTTGAGGGTATCTGCAAAAAGCTTTAAGCTTTTGAGATAGCCTTGATGGGACTGAACCAGCAAGGGAGAGGAGGCTGGCATATTCTTGCCTTGCAAGACGGTGTATTTCTCATCTGCAAGCTTGTACAGCTCCTTCAGAACTGCCGAAGCATCAACGGTAGAGTTGCCAAGTTCGATTTGACTCATCCGTTCAAACCATTTATTCTGAAATTCCCTAAAGGGCAAAAAGATGGTATGGTAATATGATACGAGTACTTGTTGATCGTAGGCTCCGAATTCTTGAACGACAGCTTTATCGGCGTTCAAAATCTTGTCATATTTTTGATCTGATTTTTCCTGGCCGACTCTTAAACCGTAGAAAAAGGCGCCAAGGGTACAAACAAGCATAAAGATAAACATGAGGGCGAATAAATAATCTGTGCGGGTAAGACGCTTATCCATAATCAAGCTCCTTATTCTCTCTTTTTCTTTTAACTTAGTATAGGGGAAATAGCTATAAAAGGGAATATGTCACGAAAAGAGGCAGCATCCATGAAAAAATTCGATTTCAAGAACATTCGTTTTGGCAAAGTTGATATGAATGAATTAAATGACCGAACTTTATTGCTTAATCTCTACATAACCCAAGTGCTTACGCTTATTATCGGAATTATCATCCTATTTTTTCAGAGCAATTCAAATATTCTTTCCATGTTCACGTTTCAGGGCGGTTGGAAGATCCCTCTGTGGGGAAGTATATTTGCATTGGTCGTTCTTGGTGTCGACATCTTGATCTCAAGATGGGTACCCAAAGAAGTGTCTGATGATGGCGGCATTAATGAAATGTTGTTTGGCAAAAGGGCGCTATGGCATATTGCGCTTATTTCACTCATTGTGGCTATCTGCGAAGAACTGCTGTTTCGTGGAGCCATTCAACACGCTTGGGGACCCTACTGGACGAGTATTTTATTCGCGGCTATTCACATTCGGTACTTACAGCACTGGTTAATGACAGGAATGGTCTTTAGTATTAGTTATGGACTTGGTTGGATTTATCTTCAAACAGGAAGTCTATGGACGCCTATTATTGCCCATTTTATAATTGATTTTGTGATGGGCTGCATACTTCGCTACAGCAAGGAGGAGGAAGAGCAGAGCGTATGAATGTAGAAGGAAACACGCCTCTACGGTCTAATCGTAGGTCGGAGGAGATGCCAGTTGATGAAACTTATTTACCGCCGCGCAAAGTGGTGCATCCTTCTGAGCAAGGAAAGTGGACTAGCATTTTCTACCTCTCCCTACTCTGGATTTTCATTATTCTTGTCATCGGTCTTACCGTTTGGGGGATTAAGTATTACACCTAGACCTATAAAAATAGGACTGTCGAACTATGTCGAACTATATTGAATAATGGCACATGAGAAGCTATGATAGATTCATAGCTTTTTTTGCTGTGCATACTTTCTTATAGGAGGAGATTCAGGGAGATGAGGAACTTGAAAACACCGAGATGGATTTCCTATGTTAAGCTTGTAGCAATCTTGTTTCTTCTTGTACCCAGCTTCATTTGGACGGCCAAGCCCGCCTATGCGCTGACATACGAGTACTTGAATTACCCGCAAGGAAAAGTGGGCATTGTACGTCCCGTTATTGGTCTTAACGTGACATTCAGTGATGGAATGACACCTGAAAGCTATCACTTTTATGTCAATGGTGAAGAAGTAGCCGTCAATTATGATCCGGCCTCGGCGAAATACGATTATGTGCCCAAATCCGATTTGCCACCCGGGAATTATCAAGCAAGAATGGAGTTTCAATTCAAAGGCTATTCACCGATCAAAGTCGAATGGTCATTCTCTGTAAGCAATACCGCGGTTTCTTTGGCTTCAACCTTAAGCAAAGAGCAGGAAGACGGACTTCAAGCCATTAATGATTATCGAATGAAGCTTGGACTTTCCAAAGTAAAATTCAGCGATGGGCTGAATACCGTGGCTCAGAAGCATGCCCAATATTTATCGCAAAATAAAATAGATCCGATAAAAACGTCGGTCTCTCTGCACGATGAGAATTCGGCATTGCCAGGATTTATTGGCAAATCGTTAAAGGAACGAGCGCAATATATCGGATACACAGGAGCCAGCAGTGAAGATGTCGCCTATAATCCGGTGTCTCTTATCGAAGCAATTGACAGCCTGTTTGATGCTCCTTATCATCGTTCTCCTTTTTTGGCGCCAAATCTTAATGAAATAGGCGTATTCCGAGCTGGTGATTATCATGTCATTGAATTCGGCTTCGCAGACGGTGGTACACCAGAGATTGTAGTTTCTCCTAGCAGTAATGATGGTTATGTGCCAACTACTTTTGACGGACATGAAACGCCTGATCCGCTGCGCATTCATTCAAGCTTGAACTATCCAGTGGGATACCCGGTTATGGCTGCTGTGAATGGTCAAGGCGTCAAGAAGGTTACCTTGGTAGATGCCGAAATACGCGATGAAAGCGGGACCGCGTTGACCTTGCTCAAGAATGATTCAAGCAACGACAATCATTTGACCAATGAAGTTATTGTCATGCCGGATAAGCCGCTCGCATTTGATCGTACGTATAAAGCGAAAATTAAGCTATCCGCCGTAATGGAAGACGGCACGTCAAAGCTTTTCTCAAAAGAATGGACGTTCCATACGGAACCAAGCTCAGGTTTAGGCGTGGCTAAGCTTCATGCGGACGCGGCTGCTTATACGGCGCAGATGGCCCAGCCTCTTCAGCTCGGAGCACATGTCGTGACTTTTGGGTTGAATGGAGATACCTATACCCTTGATCAAGTTCCTTTTCCGATGAAGCAGAAGCCTTACATTCAAGATGGCAGCTCTTATTTATATATTCGTGATCTAGCCGCGGCGCTTGGTGCAACGGTGGAATGGAATGATCAATTGAAGGCCGCCGTTTACAAAAAAGGGGATAAAAATCTTCTCTTTTACACCAATCGCAGTGCTTTCAGCGTAAATGGGGTGGAGACGATAACCCAAACCCCGGCACTCCTTATTAATGAAACAACGATGATTCCGGTCCGATTGCTTTCAGAGGCACTTGGCGCGAATGTGGCATATGACGAAAGTACAAGAACAGTAACAATCAAGTATTAAAAGTAAAAGCCTTGCATTCCCACGTTGGTGGATTTGCAAGGCTTTTCTCATCTCATTTCAAGTTCTATGGCATTGGGATCTACGAAAGAGTATCCCTTTTCTTCAAGCTGCGTCAGCAAGGTATCCAATGCTTTCACTGTCCAAGGCAGCTCATGCATCAAAATATTGCTTCCGTTATGCAGCTGCTTCATGACATTCTCAATGACTTTGCCAGAGTCATTTTTTTTATTGGTCATTTCCCAGTCCAGAGAACCGTTTGACCATGTCATATAGAGCATCCCATTGCTCTTGATTTTGTTTTTCAGGTAATCACTGCCGGATCCGAACGGAGGTCGGAAAAATTGCGGGGCTTCTCCGATCAGTTCTTTAACAATTTTCTGTACATCGTCCACTTGCTGATCTGTTTTTTCCTTGTTCATATCTTTTAAATTATCGTGATCCCACGCATGATTCCCAACGATGTTTCCGCTATCGTGAACCAGCTTGACAAGCTCAGGCTTCTGCTTGATTCGGTATCCGTTCATGAAGAAGATGGCTTTCGCCTTATGTTTGTTTAGCGTGTCAATGAGAGCTTGGTTCATCTCTTGTTCTTTGGGACCGTCATCAAAGGTCAAGAGGACCACTTTTTTGTTCCCGTTCGGATCGTTAGGGACAATATCATAATTTTTGTTCATATGATATTCCTTCTTGACCTCTTGTTGAGCAGGTTTCGTAGGCTCAGGCGTTGGTGTCGGAGTCGCAGTGGGCGTAGCTGCTGGACTGGGGGTTGACGCGGTTGTTGCTGCTGGCGCGGAAGATGAACTTGCAGCCGCTGCCGGGCCTTTGCTGGGTTGATTATTGCTGCATGCTGCAAGCAGTATCATGACACTAATTAACAATACACTGGCTTTATTTGTTTTCATATTTAGGTTCTCCTCAGGTTGATAACTTGTTGATCTTATCTTATAGTACCACATTTCGATGATCTCATATCTCCTTTGTTTTCCTCCTGATTTGGCGTATGTCGACGTACGAACTCGCGCAACCTATAGAGGATTCATACTAATTTGCATGGAGGGAGACCCAATGAAAATAGGGACATTTTTGTTAGGTGGTATTGCCGGTGCTGCAGCGGTCGTCTATCTGAATCGTAAAAGCAAGTCCATGTTGTTCTCAGCATTCAGCTCGTCCAGTGAATCCATGGGCAAAGTAGTAGATAAAGCGAAGGATACCTTCACAAGTAAAACCTTCAACAGCACCTCCACAGCACCTAAAAGCTTCACGAATTCGGGAGCCAGCAACTTGACGCAAGTGGAGAAAATCGTCAAAGAAGATCCTAGCTTGAAGGCTACGGTAAACGAGATCTTAAGCGAAAATAAGGAAAATACATCAAGCATCCAATAAAGCAAGCTTAAGGCGCAGTCAGGCATACCCACGGGGCCGGCTGTGCTTTTTCTTTTATACATAACTTAACGCGTGCATTTGGAATCATTTAATGTTAACATGGTAGGTGAAAACGATTAAAGGATACATGTCCAATTCGTGCTCATGGACTCACCTTTTTTTCTTTGTTATCATATTCTGTTGTAATAAGATGACCATGCTTTCGATGCAAGCTTTCCTGTCGGAAAGCTCAAAGGAGGATCCTATCATGAAAATAGAACGCTTAAGTCAGGATAAGATACGGATTTTCCTAACATTCGATGACTTAACTGAACGCGGAATTCAAAAGGACGATATGTGGAGAGAAATCCCCAAAGTACACGAATTATTCAGTGAAATGATGGATCAAGCCTATTCCGAGCTCGGATTTGACCCGTCCGGCCCACTTGCTGTCGAAGTATTTGCACTTCCGGCGCAAGGCATGGTTGTAATTGTAACCAGAGGAAAACTTGATTTATATGCGAATTCAGACGCGTATGATGATCAAGAAGCTGAAGAAGTGTATGAAATGGAAGTAACGCTTGAACAAAGCGATCTGATCTCCTACTCATTCCGAGATTTTGAAGATCTGTTGCGTGTATCCAAAGTAATTAATCCCCTTCTGATGGAAGGCGGTACCCTGTATTCTTACAAAGGGAAATATATTTTGCAGCTTGAGCCTGTAGATCTCGAAGATACGAAGTACCAAGCGTTAATCGCATTCTTGTCTGAATTCGGAGAAGCAGCTTCGGTTACGCAAGCAGTACTGGAGGAGTATGGGAAGACCATTATCGCAGATGATGCTGTGAAGGTCCTTTGCCGACACTTCAAATAATCCTTCATTCTTGCTTTTTATTGTAGAATGAAACAAGCATCTTCAAAAACAACTGTTTTTGTTGGTGCTTTTTTTAGTTGGAGCAGCTACTTAGAGAGAGCAATGGGGGAACTTACATGACAAACATAGAACGCAAACAATTGGTGCCCACTTTGGCTGCTGTGGATTTGGATGGTTTATTAGGCTATTACCAGAAGCAGATGAGAGAAGAGGCTTTTTTTTATTTGCATAAAAGGGGCATCACCGAGGAAACCGCACAGCAATATCGCATGGGCTTTGAAATCGGTAAGATTGGCTTCTATGTAGATCAGAATCAACTCGGAGATTACTTTGAGCATCGGGTGATAGTTCCGATTCGTAATTATGAAGGAGAAATTGTTGATCTCATTGGCCGTTCTATTGACAATAGGGAGCCTAAATATAAAGCTTTATACGGTGTGGATCAATATCTGTTTAATTACTCGGCCTTGGAAGAATCGGATGAAGTCGTATTATGCAATGGCATATTTGATGTCTTAACATTGAATCAGGTCAAAGTGCCGGCTATTTGTGTGCCAGACTTCGGGGTATTCAAAGAACAGCACCTTGCCCTTTTTGCTGACAAACGTGTTTATATCTGCATGGGGAATGATGAATCCGGCCGCAGGGAATCCACGCGAATAGAAGCCCTTTTGAGAGAACATGGGAATGAAACCTACATTATTAGTCTGCCCGAAACGATTCGAGATATTAACGATTTATTTGTAAGAGCCCAGAACCCGGCGGAGACTTTTCTATCGCTGGTCAGCCAGTCTGTTGAGGAAGCTACCTTAGCCCCCGTTGCGCCGGATATTAAGAATAGTACCGTATATTTGGAAGAATATATGAAGCGATTCCGCGGCCAAGTAGCTAATTTGCGTACAGGCTTTGCCAAGTTGGACACGCAGCTCTTCGGTGGCTTTGGGAATGGACTTTATTTGCTTGCCGGTGTTGGCGCTGTTGGCAAGAGCATGCTGTTGAAACAAATCGCGGATCAGTTGGCTGCAGACGGGACGCCGGTTGTTTTTGTATCCTGGGATATGACGAATTTTGAGTTGTGGTCCCGCAGTATTGCACGTATTATAGGAATAGAGCCGCAGAAAGTGCTTGGAGGGAAAGTTGAACCTGAGCAGGTGGCTGAAGCGAATAAACAGTACGCGAAAATAAGCAAGATGCTTTGGATGGTGGAATGTACGATGGATACTACGCTTGATCAAGTGGCAGCATCTATTGAACGAATTGCCGTTAACGTTGGCAAAGAGCCGGTTATTTTCATTGATCACTTGCAGCGTATTCCGGTAACGAATGGGAAGTCGCCGTTAACCTGGCAGCAGCAGCAGGCTGCTATTGCCTACACACTTAAACAATGGTCAAGGGAATGGAATTGCCCCATCATCGCTGCGACAGCTATTGAACTCGGGCAAGATAATGTTCCCGATAGCGTGCAGGCATCTGCTGACGTGGTGATGATTATGCAGCCTGTGAAGTCAGATGACGAGCAGCAGCAGGCCATTTCGCTTGTTCTGACGAAGAATCGCAACGGAACGATAGGGAATATCCCACTTATTTTTCATAATGATCGTGCTCTATTTACAGAATAATTCATTGAAAAGGGGGACTGTAAGTTGCAAATTCTGCCGATTATTCTGGCAGCCGTAGCGCCAGGTCTCTCGCTGCTTGCTTACTTTTATCTGAAGGACCGTTATGAGACGGAACCGATTCATTTGGTCATTCGAATGTTCGTGTTCGGCTTTTTGCTTGTATATCCTACGATGGCGCTTCAAAACGCTTTTATCAAGGAAATCGGCGAAGGTACATTTATCACTGCCTTTTTTCTTTCCGGCGGGATTGAAGAATTTCTAAAATGGTTTGTCATCTATCACATTATTTTCAAGCACAAAGATTTCGACGAGCCTTACGACGGGATCGTCTATGCGGTTGCGGTAAGTTTGGGCTTTGCCACTTTGGAGAACATTATTTATGCTTTCCTGAACGCTACATCGTTCTCTGCGCTTATGATTCGCGCCTTGCTTCCAGTATCCGGGCATGCTCTGTTTGGGGTAATGATGGGCTACTATTTAGGCAAAGCCAAATTCATTCCCCATAAGGCGTCGCGCTATTTGTGGATCTCTCTGCTATTGCCGATATTCTGGCATGGATTGTTTGATTATATTTTGCTTGTTTTCAAATCGAACTGGATTTGGATTATGATTCCGGTCATGGGTTATCTCTGGATGCGGACCATCTGGCGGGTGGACCGGGCGAATGCCCATTCTCCGCTTCGCGTCGTGACGACAGAGGAGAAGATTAAAGTCAGTTAAATTGGGTCATAATGGACGGTATAGATGGCATTCCTGGACGAAGCCAGGGACGACCGGGAGGGTATACATGTCCACAACACGAGTGAAAGTGAAGATCCGCTGTCGACAATGCGGCGAGAAGTTTGTGCTGAAAGGCAAAAGGGATAAAGGGAAGATCGAAACGGGATTCCGGCAATGTATTTGCAGCAATGAGCATGATTTTGAAATAGAAACAGAAGATTAGCGAGGGGCCATTCTTTCCGAATAGGCCTCTTTTTGTTGTCATTTCTGCATAAACCTGACTTTCCACGTAAAAACTAAGCGCAAGTTTGGGAATGAAAGGAGCAGTCGCGTGTATAAAAGATTAAGTATTGTTATGTTTCCATTCCTTTTGCTAGCCGTAATTGGCGCATCTGTATGGGGGTACTTAGAGCACCAGGAGAAGAATACGATTTTGATTAAAGCAGAAAATCAATATCAGAGAGCATTTCATGATCTGTCCTTCCACGTAGACAAGCTCCACACGGAGCTCGGCAATACGCTAGCCGTTAATGCGACGTCGGAGCCATCTTATCGTAAAGGATTGGTCAATGTTTGGCGGTTGACAAGCCAAGCTCAAAGCGATATTACACAGCTTCCATTAACCTTGCTGCCGTTTAACAAGACCGAGGATTTCTTGGCGAATATGGCCAATTTCTCCTATCGCATGTCGGTTCGGGATATGACGAAGCAGCCGCTTAATGAACAGGAAATCAAAACGCTGTCAGCACTGTACGATCATTCTTCGGAAATTACGAAGGAAATACGCGGCGTCCAGGATAAAGTCATCGCAAACAATCTGCGTTGGATGGATGTGGAAATGGCTTTGGCCTCCGAGAAGGAAACGCGTGATAATGCGATCATTGACGGCTTCTCTAGCGTTGATAAAAAAGTTGGAGCTTATGAAGAATTAAATTGGGGTCCAGGGAATTTAACGATTCTGTCCAAAAATAATGTCAAAATGCTATCGGGCAATGACATGACAGCAGATGAAATTAAACAGAAGGCAGCAACATTCCTTGGAGTAAGCGATACAGCGGCTATGAAAGTCGTGGAGAATGGCGGCAGCGCGCCAGAACTTCAAAGCTTTAGTGTCATCCTGCCGGCTTCTCAAGGCAGTGAAAATGATACCCAACTGGATTTTACCAAAAAAGGCGGGCATCTCATTTATTTTATGAAGCCGCGCAATGTGCAAGCCTCGAAGTTTGATCTTAGACAAGCGCGCGATATTGCCAACGAATTTCTAGATCAACATGAATATAAAGATATGAGTGCGGTAAGTTATGATCAATATCAGAACACTGCAAATATTATATTTGCCAAGCGCGAAAAGGATGTGACCATCTATCCGCAGCAAATAAGCGTTAAGGTTGCTTTGGATACGCTGGAAGTAACGGGTGTGCAGGCTACGGATTATATTTATGGACAAAAGCAGCGAAGCTTGGGCCAGCCTAAGATTACTGCGACTGAAGCCCGCAAACAGCTGAGTCCCAATATGAAGGTGACCAGCGAGACTTTGGCGATTATCAATAATGACTTAGATGAAGAAGTGCTGTGCCACGAGTTCATCGGTACTATGAACAATAACATTTATCGTGTTTATATGAATGCTGATCTGGGTGTACAGGAGAAAATTGAAACGATCCGCCCTGAACAAGCAGAGGCTGCCTCTGGTGCGGCTAAGAAATAGCGAGAAAGAAGCTGGTTTATTCCCCAGCTTCTTTTTTTTTTGCTATCATAATTAAAGTGGCGTGGTATAATTATGTCATATTATCTCACGGAGGTGCAGAAATTGCTTCCCAAGGTCAACCAGATTTTGCATATGAATATTAATAGTATTGATGATGAAGAGTCCAGAATTGAATACAAATCCAGAATTGCTGATGTTACGGAAGATGAATTAGTTATAGAAATTCCGTTGAATGAGAAGACAGGCAAACTTAAGAAGCTCTATCAAGGTGATGAGCTAAGCACGTTTTTCTTAGGGGATGGAGGCGTGAAGTATTACTTCACAACTTCTGTCGTCGGGTACAGAGAAGACGTGATTCGTCTAGTCGAATTGCGTAAACCAACGCTTGAATCCATTACGCAAATTCAGCGCAGAAATTTTCTGCGGGTGCTTGCTGAACTTGAAATTGCGGTGAAATTGTCGGACCAAATTCAGTTTATCGGTGTTACCGATGATGTAAGCGGAGGAGGCATCTCATTTATCTGTGATGGACAAGTTCCCATCGGGATGAATGCGGCGATTTCCTGCTGGATTCTTGCACCATTCAAAAATGGCAATATTGAACATATCCCATTCAGTGGTGAAATCGTTCGTGTCAAGCAGCTCGAATCAGGCAAACAGCTGGCGATGGTTAAGTTCGTTGATATAGCCGATCGCGAGCGTCAAAAATTAATTCGTTTTTGCTTCGAGAGACAGATGGATTTCCGCAAAAGATAATCGGCATGAGAAGCTCAAGGCATGGACATACTAGCAGAAAATATGTCTATGCGAGCAGGTGAGACGTCCCATGTCTTCGGAACAAGAACAGAAATCCTACGAGCAGCTGTTTATCCTTTTCTCTGCCAAAGTAGAGAAAGTGATTATTCGGACAACGCTCGTATTTTTCATTTTATTGATTTGTGCGCAGGCTTTGCTGCAAATTCCGTATATTCGCAAACATTTTACACGTGTCGAGCCATTGGAGGGAAAGCCTTATATAATGCCTCATTCAGGCGACGAAGAGCGCTCTTAAAGACACTCTAGCGCTCTCTTGCAGAGGTCCAAGTTTTGCATATGCCGTAGTAGTGTGATATAATTTGAATTAATTAGCAGGCAGTGCCTGCTTTTTTGTTCGTAAGGTACTGTAAAGTATTGTTGGGAGGAACAGCAGCTTGGAAAAGTTCAATATTGCCATAGATGGTCCTGCTGGAGCCGGTAAAAGTACCATTGCACGGTTAGTCGCCGGAGCACTTGGTTTCGTTTATGTGGATACAGGAGCCATGTATCGAGCAGTAACATGGAAAGTACAGCATGAAGGGCTGCAACCTGAACAAGAAAATGAAGTAGCTGCTATGGCGAATCGCATGCAGATTGAGCTTATTCCTCGCGAGGAAGGACAGCAAGTGATCGTGGATGGTGTCGATGTGACCAAGGCAATTCGCACAACGGCCATTACGGACTATGTTTCCTTAATTGCAAGCTATGGAGCTGTACGTCAGCTTCTTGTAACACTGCAGAAGCAAATGGCTATATCCAAGGGTGTTGTTATGGATGGCCGGGATATTGGCACACACGTGATGCCGGATGCAGAGATCAAGGTCTTTCTGACAGCTAGCGTGGAGGAACGAGCCGAGCGTCGTTTCAAAGAAATGCAGAACAGCGGCATAGGCAGCATGACTCTTTCCGAACTGGAGCAAGACATCGCTAGACGCGATCAATTGGATCAAGATCGAGAGATATCACCGCTTAGGCGTGCTCATGATGCTGTGCTAATGGACAGCACCTCGATGACCATTGAGGAAGTTGTAGACGAAATACTTGGGCTTTGTAAAGACAAAGTCGGAGGTGGCAAATAAGATGCTGTATCGCATCGGCAGGGCCTTGTTTCGTTTCATGTTCACTGTATTTTTCCGTATGCGTGCCATAGGCACGGAGAATGTGCCTGCAGATGGGGCCGTTGTGCTTTGCGGGAATCACACGAGCTTGCTGGATCCGCCATTACTAGGTACTCCGCTCAAGCGTATGGTACATTTTATGGCCAAAGCCGAGCTTTTTGATATCCCAGTCCTTGGTTCCGTTATTGCAAAAGTTGGCGCTTTTCCTGTGAAACGCGGTGGCGTTAGCAGAGAATCCATCCGACTTGCCGTGCAATTGCTTCGAGACGGCAACATGCTGGGCGTATTCCCGGAGGGATCGCGCAACAACGCCGGCGGCATGGGCAAGAAGGGCGCAGCCAGTCTTGCACTTAAATCCGGAGCAGCTGTTGTTCCTGTAGCGATTATTGGCACTTATACGTTATTCCGACGCATGACGATCGTGTATGGAAAGCCGCTCGATCTCAGCGCATATGCGGGAGCAAGCTCGGAAGACTTGGAGCTGGCAACCGAAGCCATTATGAAGGAAATTCGCCGGTTACATACCGCTTATAGCAAAGGTTAGCAACAATGTATGGAATCGAAAGCTTGGAATTATACTATCATTAAAGCGAATGGAAGTTATTGTTTTGTTTGAAACAGAGTAGAAGCTAATATCCTGCTTTGTGACTTATAAATTATTTATTGTTGGTTGTAATTAGAGGAGGGTAATCCCATGTCAGATGAAGTAAAAGTTGAAGATCAAACCCAAGAAGTTCAAGAAGCACAAGAAACAGCCGTATCGCAAGCAGAAGCAGAACACGCACTTAACAATGTGCCGGTTCTTAAGAAAGGCGCTACTGTAAAAGGCAAAATCGTTAAAGTAGACGCAGATCAAGCCTTCGTGGATATCGGTTACAAATACGATGGTGTTATCCCGGTTAAAGAGCTTTCTTCCGTAAGCTTGGATGATGCGGGTCAAGCTGTCCAATTGGGTCAAGAGGTTGAACTTAAAGTCGTTTCAATCAACGACGCGAAAGAAACTCTTGTATTGTCCAAACGTGTAGTCGATAACGAAAAAGCATGGGAAACATTGCAAGGTCAATTAGACAGCAAAGAAGTTATTGAAGCAACGGTGTCTGAAGTTGTTAAAGGCGGACTTGTTGTGGATATCGGCGTACGCGGTTTCGTACCAGCTTCCATGGTTGAGCGTCAATTCGTTGAAGATTTCTCTTCTTACAAAGGCCGCACTTTGCGTCTGCGTGTGAAAGAAATCGATCGCGAGAAAAACAAAGTCATCCTTTCCCAAAAAGATGTATTGGATGAAGAGTTCGAAGCGAACAAAAAGAAAATCATCGAAGGTCTTCAAGTTGGTCAAGTACTGGACGGTACAGTTCAACGTTTGACGCAATTTGGCGCGTTCATTGATATCGGTGGTATTGATGGTTTGGTTCATATTTCTGAACTGGCTTGGCACCACGTAGAACAAGCTTCTGACGTAGTCAAAGAAGGCGACAAAGTAAAGGTGCAAATCCTTAAGCTTGATCCTTCCAATGATAAAATCAGCTTGAGCATCAAAGCGACTCAAGAAGGCCCATGGTCCAATGTAGAGCGTGATTTCAAAGCTGGCGACATCGTTACAGGTACAGTTAAACGTCTTGCAGCTTTCGGCGCATTCGTTGAAGTGGCTCCTGGTGTTGAAGGTTTAGTGCACATTTCCCAAATTGCACACCGTCACATCGGCACTCCGCATGAAGTGTTGAAAGAAGGCCAAGAAGTTCAAGTGAAAGTCTTGGAAATCAACACAGCTGAGAAACGTGTTAGCCTAAGCATCAAAGAAACAGAAGATGCTCCGGAAGCTCCAGCTGGCGCAGCAGCTCCGGCTGCTGGCAAACCAGACAGAGAAAGACAACCAAGAGGCGATCGTGACCGCGGTAACAGCGCAAGTCACCAAAAAGAAATCGCTGGCAATGAGAATGTATCCCTGAGCAATCAAGGACTTTCCATGACACTTGGCGAGCGCTTTGGCGATAAATTAGCTAAATTCAAAAAATAATAGAGTGATTCCATACTTCTTAGGGGGACCATAAGGATGCGCATCTCACGCAAAATGGAACATGTCCATTACGCGCTGGAGCTTGGTCAATCTGGGCAGCAGGGGCTGTCAGATATCAAGCTTGTGCATAACTGTCTACCTGAGACTTCGACGGATCATATTGCATTAACTACCCAAATCGGCGATCTCATTATGAGTTCGCCGATTTTGATTAATGCCATGACAGGCGGCGCTCAGGAAACAGAGAACATTAATCGCGAGCTAGCGATTATGGCAAGAGAGAAAGGGATGGCGATGGCTGTCGGCTCCCAAATGTCAGCGATAAAGAACAGCGAGGTAGCATCCAGCTACCAAGTCGTACGTCGCGAGAATCCGAGTGGCATCGTGTTTGCGAATTTGGGCAGCGAGGCTTCCGTGGAACAAGCTGTTCGAGCCGTCGATATGATTGAAGCGAATGCGCTTCAAATTCATTTGAATGTGATGCAGGAGCTCATCATGCCGGAGGGAGATCGCAGCTTTGTCGGGATGCTGGGGCGTATTGAAGCCATTGTCCGGCAGGTGCCTGTGCCGGTCATTGTGAAGGAAGTAGGCTTCGGCATCTCGAAGGACAATGCCAGACAATTGCACAATATCGGCGTCCGTGTGCTCGATGTCGGAGGCTCAGGCGGTACGAATTTCGCCGCGATTGAGAATGCCAGACGTCCGGCCGCGATGGACTGGCTGAACGACTGGGGGACACCGACCAGCATCTCGCTTCTGGAGGCGTTGTCTGTGTATGCGCGAGGCTCAGTTATCGCCTCAGGCGGCATTACGAACGCTTTGGAGGCAGCCAAAGCGTTAGCTTTAGGGGCATCAGCCGTTGGAATGGCAGGCGCGTTCCTGAAGGTGCTGCGCAGCGAAGGCGTGGATGCGCTGCACCAATTTGCGGACGAGCTTCATCATGGACTTATACTTATCATGACAGCCCTTGGCACAAGTACAATTCAAGCATTAGGTAACAGCCCGGTAGTCATTACGGGCCAAACGGCAGAGTGGTGCCGGGCCAGAGGGATCGACTTAACTTCATATGCAAGATAAAGCCAATCGGAGTAAATAATCGGAATATTGCCATACTAAGGATCAGACCAAGCTTCTCTCCGCCAGACGGAGCAGGAGCTTGGACGATCCGCAGGCAGTTCAGTGACAGCAAGATGTCATCAGAGCAGCCTATGCCTTGTAGGGTGGTTAGATTATGAACTCCGGTTATTTGTCGCTTATTCTCCTAAGTATCACGATGATCTTGTTTGCCAGCGGTTGGAAAGACCTGTATGTCAGAAGTATATCGCACAAAGGCATGCTTCTTTTTTTTGTCTCATGGCTTGTTTTATCCAGATTGGCAATAACCGTCCGCCATGTCCATGTGCAGTTGGTTTATGTAGAAGTTTTTCTGATCAGTCTGGGAATTCTTTATGCAACGCGAGGTTTCATACATAAGCTTCATTTGCTGTCCATCGGTTTGCTTCTTGGTTCTTTACATTTCTTATTGCAGCAGCTGCTCGAAATGGATCCTATCCTCATTGTGCGTAATTCGCAATGGGATATTGCTTTGCTGCTATCTATGGTTGTTGTTATTTTGCAGCGCAAAGCCAGTGATCAGATTGCTGCCTTATCCATTGGTTATTTGCTTGGTGATATGTACCAAGCGGGAATTCACCCAGTGAATGGCTATCATCAATTGGGGAACGCAATGTTTCAAGATCAATGGTGGCTGTCGGTCTTTGCAGCGCGCACAGTGACGATCGTCGTACAAGCCGCTTATCAAGGATGCCGCAGTGCGATAAGAAATTGGATGGAGCGTAAAGGAGGATGGCGTAAGTAAATGGACTGGTTCTACTCGCATCGCTACACGATTGGTATTATGATAGGGGTTATATTTGGTATTCTCGCACGGCTGAATATGCTCAGAACGGATTACCGGCAATACCCTACCTATCCTCATGGCAAAATTATTCATATTTCCTTGGGGGTCATCGCGGCAGGATTAGGAGCAGTGGCCGTCCCAGCTTTGCTTGACAAAAATTATACGGCAGTTACCTTCCTTTCTTTAGCCGCCCAGCAGTTCAGGGATGTCCGCAATATGGAGAGGCAAAGCTTGACCAAAATTGATGAACTTGAACTAGTCCCTAGAGGTGCGGCATATATTGAAGGCATAGCGATGGTGTTCGAGGGGCGGAATTACCTCGTCATTTTCACCTCGTTTTTGGCATCGTTGTTCAGTATCTTGTTTCCATGGTATTGGGGAATAGCAGCAGGTCTTATTTCAATTTGGATCGCTAATTATTTCAAGTCAGGCAATAAGTTGGGCAATATTGCTGATATTGAATCGGTCGCGGTCAGGATGGATGGACCTGATTTATTTGTCGGCAATATTTACATCATGAATGTCGGGTTAAAGGATAGCCGAAACAAAATTGTTGAGCATGGCCTCGGTTTTCATGTTAAACCCAAAAATCGGAATGCACGTGTAACCTTAGCGAATTTAGGTCAAAGACAGGCGATACTCCACGATATGTCCACTTTATTTGGCGTTTACCGCGATGAAGGCGAGCCTTCCTTACGACCGATGGCGAAGCTGGATATAAATACGGGAACTATTGGCGTTTTCCTGCTCTCGCAAGAGAAGGATATAGAGAAGACGACCACCGCTCTGCATCGGGTCCCTGTTCTGGAAAGCGCCGTACGCATGCCTTCTGAAGCCGGAGTAAACAAAGGGAAGGGGAATTGATGCAAGGTGGCGCAAATTGTGGCAATCGTGACGTTAATGAAGGACAAGGTGGCTGGCGGTGCCCCCATTTTCGTGGTAGATCAAGAAGAGGATCTGCAAAAAGTGTCATTTTCACTTGAGAAAATATTGGATGCGAACGCCCACGATTTGAAAAATGGCACGATGATCTTGGTCAAGCATACATGAAAGTCGATGTAGGCTTGCGCTCTTAGGAGCGGAATCTCAAATGAGATTAGCCAAGCCGTGTCTTTTTTGTTATGATGTAAGTTGCGTATTTTTCCGTGGCTGATCATGGAATTCGAAGGAGTGAATGAGAAGTGGCTAGACCTGTTCTTGCAATTGTTGGCCGACCGAATGTCGGCAAATCCACTATTTTCAATCGAATCGTAGGCGATCGTCTTGCGATTGTGGAAGATAAACCTGGTGTTACTCGTGATCGTTTATATGGGGTTGGGGAATGGCTGAATACGTCATTCAGCGTCATTGATACAGGCGGTATTGAAATCGATGGCGAAGATGCGATTCTTAAGTCTGTGCGTATCCAAGCGGAGCTTGCGATTGAAGAAGCGGATGTTATTGTTTTCATGGTAGATGCCAAAGCAGGCGTTACCCCTTCAGATGAAGAGGTAGCTCAATTGTTATTCCGTTCCAAAAAACCAATCGTACTGGCTGTTAATAAAGTAGATAATCTTGCACGCCAAGATGATATCTATGAGTTCTATTCTCTTGGCTTTGGAGATCCTGTTGGGATTTCGGGTTCCCATGGGATTGGAATCGGCGATTTGCTCGAAGTGGTTTGTAATTTGTTCCCGGATAAGAAAGACGATGAATATGGCGAGGAAGTTATTAAATTTGCGCTGATCGGACGTCCGAATGTCGGCAAATCGTCCATGACGAATGCGATACTTGGCGAAGAGCGTGTCATCGTAAGTGATGTGGCAGGCACAACGCGTGATGCCATTGATACGCCTTTTGAGCGAGATGATCAGAAGTTTGTTATCATTGATACAGCTGGTATGCGCAAAAGAGGCAAGGTTTATGAAAATACAGAGAAATACAGTGTAATGCGTGCTATGAAGGCCATCGAACGTGCGGATGTTGTGCTTGTTGTCATTGACGGCCAAGAAGGCATTATCGATCAGGACAAGCATATCGCCGGTTATGCACATGAAGCAGGAAAAGCGATTGTCATTGTCGTAAATAAATGGGATGTCGTAGACAAAGACGACAAAACGATGCAGCATTTTACACAAACAATCCGTGATCATTTCCTATTCCTGAGCTATGCTCCGATTGTGTTCGTTTCGGCCAAAACAACACAGCGATTGCATAAATTGCTGCCTGTGGTTATCCAAGTGGCAGAAAACCACTCCCTGCGCGTTGCGACTCATTTGCTGAATGATGTTGTTTCAGATGCGGTTGCATACAACCCGCCGCCAACGGATAAAGGGAAACGTCTGCGCATCAACTATGTCACGCAAGTGGCCGTTAAACCTCCTGTCTTTGTACTATTCGTGAATGAGCCTGAGCTCATGCACTTTTCATACGAGCGGTACTTGGATAACAAAATTCGTGCTGCCTTTGGTTTCGAAGGAACGCCGATTCGTATCTTAAGCCGCAGAAAGTCTTCGGACAAAGAATAAGGAGATGTTGTAGCTTGCTTTTACTTTCCATAATAACAATTGTAGTGGGTTATTTATTAGGCTCCATAAGCTTTAGTTATTTATTCGGGAAATGGTTTAAAGGCATTGATATCCGCAAGCATGGCAGCGGTAATGCAGGAGCCACGAATACGCTTCGTGTGCTGGGCAAAGGTCCTGCGATTCTGGTGCTGCTTCTTGACGGCTTCAAAGGAGTTGCCGCTGTTTGTTTGGGGATGTGGGCAGCTCCTGGGCCGGATGACATTTGGGTTCGCGTGTTGTGTGGGTTAGCGGCTATTGTAGGTCACAATTGGCCTGTTTTTTTTGGATTCCGAGGTGGAAAAGGCATAGCAACCACGATTGGTGTTATGGCGACACTTTGTTTCATCCCAACGCTCATTGCCGGTCTAACAGCTATTGTGATTATTGCCATTACACGTTTCGTCTCACTCGGTTCCCTGATTTTAACGGCACTTTTACCTTTCCTTATTTGGGGGATGGACCGACCTATGCCTGTTTTTTGGATTAGTATTTTGTTGTGTGCCTTTGCATTTATGCGGCATCGAACGAATATTGTGAAATTAATTCAAGGTAAAGAGAACAAGCTGGGTCAAAAAAGAGCATAGCCTGAAAACTCTTAGGAGGGATTGCCTTGTCAAACAAAGTATCGGTACTTGTGGCTGGAAGTTGGGGAACGGCGCTTGCCTCGGTACTGGCGGATAATGGGAAGCAAGTCCTGTTATGGTCTCGCAACGAGGAGCAAGTGAAAGAAATTAATGCTAAACATACGAATCATCGGTTTCTCCAAGACGTCGAGTTATCACCTCTAATTGTAGCTACGCACTCGCTGCAGGAAGCTGTTGTGGATGCGGATGCCATTGTCATGGTCGTTCCCTCAGCCGGCATGCGAGATGTTGCTGCGCAAATACGTCCTTTCTTGAAGAAAGACGCGCTGATTATTCATGCGACCAAAGGCTTCGAGACAGGCACGCTCAAACGGATGACAGAAGTGCTGTCCGACGAGCTTCCGGAGCATGATCCCAAACGGTTCGTTGTCTTATCGGGGCCAAGTCACGCCGAAGAAGTTATTCAGAAGCGTCCGACTACGGTTGTCGTTGCGGCTGAAGACTTGGAAGCTGCTGAAGCTGCACAAGATTTAATGATCAATGCGTATTTCCGCGTCTATACGAATCCGGATGTAGCGGGTGTAGAAATTGGAGGGGCGCTCAAAAATATTATTGCGCTTGGAGCAGGTCTCACCGACGGACTTGGCTTTGGTGACAATGCCAAAGCTGCGCTAATGACAAGAGGCTTAGCCGAAATCGCTCGGTTAGGAGCGACAATGGGAGCCAATCCATTGACGTTTGCTGGTTTGGCAGGTATCGGGGACTTAATTGCTACGTGCACGAGCCAGCATAGTCGGAATTGGCGAGCAGGCAACAAATTGGCGAAGGGCATTGCACTCGATGAAGTGCTCAAAGAGATGGGCATGGTAGTTGAAGGCGTGAAGACAACGAAGGCAGCCTATGAGCTTGCACAGCGATATGATGTTGTTATGCCTATTACGCATGAGCTGCACAATGTTCTTTTTGAAGGGAAGTCGCCGCAATTGGCTGCACAGGATCTGATGGGCCGCGTACGGACGCATGAGATCGAAGAGGTTGCCGTGGAGACGACAACAAAAGTATTCAAGTAGCCTACACCAGATTCTTGCCGCATTCATACTATACCTTATAAGCTTTGCGATTAAGAGGTATAGGGAGGCGGCACATTTGTCGAATAAAGATATGTCGAAGGACATCCTGAATGTGGTCAAGAAGAAAACAGGGAAGTCCGTTACACCCAAAGATATTGAGAAATTGGCAAGCGGTGTGAAACCTTCTACATTGCAAAGTGAGACGCAGCTTCGTCAACTGATCAAGCAAGTCTCCGGTTTAGTCAATGTCAAGGTTTCCGAAGAAACGATCAATGACATCGTTCAGGCTGTCAAAAGCAGTAAGCTGGATACGAATAATATGCAGCAGCTCATGAATATGATGATGGGTAAAAAATAAGAGCATAAAGGGGAGCTTGCTGCCCTTTATGCTTTTTTTCTCATCCTATGCTATACTTACTGGTGATCAATTTTAATGTTTTCTACATAAGGAGTTATGAACAATGTCAAGTTTAGACAAAATGTGGGCGTCTTTTGTGGCCATCGGTCTCATGGTTGTTGCGTCATTATTAATCTCTTATGCAAGAACACGAACCCAAGGGGCACTTCGTGTCGTATTATCCTTCATTGCTTTCATTTTATTTATTCCGATTTTACTTTATATGCTGCTATCATTGTTTTAACTTTCTGGAGGCGAATAACCGATGTTGGAACTGAAAACGCGCAAAACACAGAAAACGGTTGAGGCGGTAACCGGATTAACCATTCTGGACCATGCGCTCAAAGATGATGTGGATTGGGGGTTTTCGTGCACACGGGGCACATGCGCCAGATGCCGTTGTTATGTAGCTTCGGGTCGAGACCTGCTTTCTGTACCTTCGGAGGAGGAAGAAGATCGACTGGAGCCTGAGGAATTAGAGCAAGGGTATCGTTTAGCTTGCCAGTGCGTCGTGAAACAAGACGGCACGATTTCTGTGACGCATAAGCCTTATTTCTAAAATTTCTGCCTGAAAGGTGTGGGCATCTTGGTCCTGCTAGAGCCGTTACTCCCAACGATTACGACCATTCAGACTCACTTATTGCAAGCTCCTAACGTACGATGGCTCATCGGTGGAAGCTGCGGATTGCTATTACAGCATGTAGATATTGGAAGAAGTCCAAGAGATCTGGATCTGTATGTGGATTATCAAGACGTCACAGCTGTACATACTTGCTTACAGCCTTATTCGGTAGATGTACCGATGTATAATGAAACGCCAATCTATGCGTCGATTCTAAGTCATTACCAAATCGATGGCAATGCCGTCGAGCTCGTAGGAGATTTCAAAGTGAAGGCGATGCAATCCGCCTATCAGGTTGAAGCCTCTTATTTGTGGGAAGCTCACAGCCAAAAGGAACAAATAACGGGTCACATTGTGAGGTTGATGCCGCTGGCTCATGAGCTTCTTTTTAATATGCTGCGAAACCGCCCTGACCGCTATGAAGCTATTAGGGATACGATGCTTGCGAATCCAGAGCTGCATATGCCGGTATTAAACGACCTCCTGCAAAGAAATAGCTGGGGAACGGAGTTCCAACACAGATTGGAACAATTAATGAAAGACTCACTTCGCTAACAGGTTAATGCGATAAGAAGGTGAATAGGATGAATGTTTCAGAAGTGCATTTTTGGCCGGACAACAAGAAGGTTACGGTCAGATCAGGTACAACTTTGCTGGATGCAGGGCGTAAAGCGAAAGTGAATATTCGTACGCGCTGCGGCGCGAAAGCGGCATGTCTCATGTGCAAAGTCAAAGTGACTGATTCCAGCGGCTTAGCACCGATGAACATCAATGAACGGT
The DNA here is from genome assembly GCF_002027705.1 of Paenibacillus ferrarius. Classification (GTDB taxonomy): domain Bacteria; phylum Bacillota; class Bacilli; order Paenibacillales; family NBRC-103111; genus Paenibacillus_E; species Paenibacillus_E ferrarius. The sequence continues at coordinate 233,826 of NZ_MBTG01000003.1, forward strand.
TGAAGCTTGGCTCACAGGCTGACGAGGGATACCGGCTGGCTTGTCAGGCGAAGGTGATAGGACCTGTACAGGTAACTGTGCCTGAAGACCCTCTAAAAGCAGCCATACGGGCTCAGCTTGCAAGACAACATGAGGATGACGATTTATTTTAGAAAAATAGATAGGATGATCATAAGTGAAAATATGGCGCGGCCTCTTCCAAGTCAGATTATTGGGGCTCACGATATGTCTGGTACTGCTCCTCAGCGGATGTGCATACCCCAAAGAATTGCGCAAAGAAAATCAGATTAACCCAGCGGAATTCATAACAGTCGTGCAGCAAGCGATTGATCTTTATCATGAGAAAACCGGTGTTTTGCCCATTAAAAATAGTGAGATGACGACACCGCTTTACGAGAAATACGTCATTGATTTTGCCAAGCTGAAAAAAACAAATCTACTTAGCACCGTACCAGCCAATGCTTTCGAGAGCGGGGGTATCTTCATCTATGTGCTTGTTGATGCGGAAACTAAACCGACCGTGAAGCTGATGGATTTATCTGCCTATCAGAGTGTAGAGGACGTTCAAAAAAAGATAAATGACTATAAAGCCAAACACGATGGCAATTTGCCAGCGGGCGTGGCTATCAATGAAGCTTTTGAATATGTTGATTTTGATCATCTTGGTATGAAAGCTCCTGATATCAAATCCGTGTATAACCGCAAAAACATCATTTCTTATATCGTAAATAAACAAACGGGCGATGTATCAATTGATTATGCCATGGATATTATGCAGCTCATTCAGAGCGGATCGCTGGCTGGCAGCCTTAAGCCTGAGCAGGATTTACGCGAGATTCTTGTGACCAAAACGCTATTCGTTCCTATCCGAAGTACGGCATATCTATGGCAAAAGGAACAGCCGATGCCGCAGATTGCCCCGTAATCCCAACCTCTTACAGAAATCTTGTAAGAGGTTTTTTTGCTTTTTCAGAATAACTGCTAGCTGTCTATCATATATTTTTTCAATGTGGTGAGACTTTGGTCTAAGATTAAAGCTCCCTTGTAATGGTTCTATAAGGAAAGCCGTATGTGCTTCATAAAATATGAGCGGCAAAAAAAAGATCTACGCATCTATCATATTTCTATCGAAAGTACATATATTTCTTACTAGTCCAAATGAATGTACGAGTAGTCAATTGTTACCGTCACATGAGTCAGTTGACGACCAAACTGTAGGAGGGATTCTCTTGGAGAAAGTGGATATCTTTAAGGACATTGCAGAACGAACGGGAGGGGACATTTACCTGGGGGTAGTCGGAGCAGTCCGGACAGGAAAATCAACCTTTATCAAACGTTTTGTGGAATCTGTAGTGCTGCCTAACATTCAAAGTGAAGCGGATAGGATCCGGGCTACCGATGAACTCCCGCAGAGCGCTGCTGGCCGCACGATAATGACAACGGAGCCGAAATTCGTACCGAATACGGCGGTTCAAATTTCTGTGGCCGAAGGGTTGAACGTCAATGTTCGACTTGTTGATTGTGTAGGTTATGCAGTCGATGGCGCCAAAGGCTATGAAGACGAGAACGGCCCTAGAATGATCAACACCCCTTGGTTCGATGAACCGATTCCGTTTCAGGAAGCGGCTGAGATCGGGACACGGAAGGTCATTCAAGAGCATTCTACTCTCGGCGTTGTAGTGACAACCGACGGAACGATATCGGATATTCCGAGATCTTCGTATGTGTTGGCAGAAGAACGAGTGATTAACGAGCTGAAAGAAGTAGGTAAACCTTTCATTGTCATTATCAACTCGCAGAAACCGAATAGCGAACCGGCTCTTGAGCTGCGCAGCGAACTGCAAAGCCGTTATGACGTTCCAGTTGTAACGATGAGCGTCGCCAGCGCTGGGGAAGAAGAAATGGTCTCCGTCCTGCGTGAAGTGCTCTACGAGTTCCCTGTTCATGAAGTTAATGTGAATTTGCCAAGCTGGGTTATGGTATTGGATGAGAATCACTGGTTGCGTACGCAATTTGAGAATTCAGTCCGGGATACCGTTCAAGATATCAGACGCTTGCGTGACGTAGATCGTGTCGTCAGCCAGTTTGGCGATTATGAGTTCATTGATAAGGCAGCTTTGGCCGGACTTAACATGGGGCAAGGTGTAGCTGAGATTGACTTGTTCGCGCCGGATGAGCTTTATGATCGCATCCTGGTTGAGGTGGTTGGTGTCGAGATTCGCGGGAAAGATCATCTGCTCCAATTAATGCAGGACTTCACGCATGCGAAACGAGAATATGATCAGTTCGCAGAAGCTCTTGAAATGGTCAAAACGACCGGATACGGGATAGCGCCTCCGACGCTGGCTGAGATGGCGCTGGATGAGCCGGAGCTGATCCGTCAAGGCTCTAGGTTTGGTGTGCGTCTAAGGGCTACAGCGCCGTCCATTCACATGATTCGGGTAGATGTCGAGTCCGAGTTCTCACCGATCATCGGAACGGAGAAGCAAAGCGAAGAGCTCGTCCGCTATCTGATGCAAGATTTCGAGGATAACCCGCTCAAAATCTGGGAGTCCGACATCTTCGGAAGGTCGCTCCATTCGATCGTTCGCGAAGGGATCCAAGGAAAGCTGGCCCAAATGCCGGACAATGCGCGCTATAAACTGCAAGAAACTCTGGGACGAATTATTAATGAGGGCTCAGGCGGATTAATTGCCATTATTTTGTAAAATGATGAACAAAAAACACTCGATTGAGTGTTTTTTGTCGTTTAGTAGCGGAAATCCCCACATAAATTGGAAATCGATACTTGAAATTGCTGTCGGAGTATATTACTATGAGTTTATTCGTCTGCTTTCGAAGTTCATTTTTACTAAGAAAATCAACGATTTTTCATTGGATAATGTATATTTTCTGAGGAAACGGTGAAAACAGGAAGTAACGGAAGTGAGAAATCTTGGGGGGAGGTGAATGGCATGAATAAATCTGAATTGATTAACAAGGTTGCTGAAACCTCTGAGCTTTCCAAGAAAGATGCAACGAAAGCAGTTGACGCTGTGTTTGATGCAATTTCCGAAGCGCTGCAAGGCGGAGATAAAGTACAACTGGTTGGATTCGGTAACTTTGAAGTTCGTGAACGTTCTGCTCGTAAAGGACGCAATCCACAAACTGGTGACGAAATCGAAATTCCAGCAAGCAAAATTCCAGCTTTCAAACCTGGTAAAGCACTTAAAGATGGCATTCAATAATTTGCGTTTTACATACTATTGAACGTTATATAACAACAAAGCCGTGACCGCTAATCGCTGTCGCGGCTTTCTTTATTGACGATAGAAAATGCCTTTACAATTCCAAATTCTCCTACTATAATTACAAAAGTGAATAAGTTTTACAGCTACAAACGGGGTATGGCGCAGCCTGGTAGCGCGCACCCTTGGGGTGGGTGAGGTCGCACGTTCGAATCGTGTTACTCCGATTAAGAAAAAGACATCGAAGAAGCGATGTCTTTTTCTCGTGAAGAGGCTTGTTCCGAGAAAGAGATAACACTGCTTAGATCATTGTAGGGGGAACGGTCTTGAATAAGTTGAAATTAAACGAGCTCGTGAAATCGCAAGATTGGACGATGTTCGGCATTATTGCATCTATTTATTTAGTTTGGCGAATAGGTGTGGTAGGGAATTGGACGAAAGAATGCTGGATTCTATTGTTAATTTGCTTATTGGGTGTTCGCAAGGATCAGATTGATGTGGATTGGAGACGCTTCTTTCTCTTTGGTATTCCACTCCTTGGTGTTTTTTATTACTTTTACGGTTCGGGAAACGGCTTCTGGTGGAAAATCGCCAATTGGATGTTTGAGAACAATCGACACCCGTGGCACTGGGATGATTACATGAACGCAATACCGCTGAATACGGGAGGTTGGGCGAGATGGATTGCCACGCCTTTTCTGGATAAAGCGATGGTGTGGATTTATAATTACGGCTTCGTCCTTTCGTTATGGATCTGTCTTGTAAGAAGCTTCTGGACACGCAGCATCAAGAAAATGCTCTCCTACGCATTATCCGGTCATATGCTTCAATTCCCGCTCATTTTGCCTTTTTACAACTTAATTCTGCTGCACGAAGTTTGGTACGTGAACAAGCAGCCGGATTTATTGCATCGGGTGTTTACAGACCAGAATTCACTTTTGGTAGCGGTCATGAACTGTTTTCCAAGTATGCATACCTCGATTTCATTTGCGATGCTGCTTCTGGCATTGCGAGAGAAGGATCGTATTTTCAAAACGATGATGGTGACGTACTGCGCTTCCATCATTTTCTCAACTTTGTATTTGCAGATTCATTGGCTGATTGATGTTTTCGCTGGGATGTTGTTTGCATACGGAACAGTGAAGCTGTCAGATTTCTTGATACGAATCGGCTCCAATCGGATGCTGCCGGCCAAATTCAAAAGCTTTTACCGAAAAGGTACGCAAACAGCGGATAATCATCTGCCTGTCTAAATCAAGTTGACTTTGGGCTGCTTTTTTTGGCATCATAACAGAAGGATCAGTAGTTTAGGCAAGAACGGAACGGAGGATGACAAGTGGAACAACCGAACAATAAAACAAATCCAACAAACTCGAATGGCAATGAGTATTTTGTGATTAAAGCCAAAGATAACGGTGTGCATGTGATTGGATTAACGCGTGGTCAAGATACTCGCTTTCATCATACGGAGAAATTGGACAAGGGTGAAGTGATGATTGCCCAGTTCACCGAACACACGTCAGCAGTCAAAGTACGAGGCAAAGCCATCATTATGACGAAGTATGGCACGATTGATACAGAAGAATAATTTGTAAAAGCAGGCATAGCCTGCTTTTTTTCTTTGTACAATGATGTATAGAGCTTGTAACATGCGAATGGTTATGCAATTTCAGCATGCTCTTGGAATCGTGTTGGGGGTGATTTGGTCATGAAATGGTCGATGCGTATCGTCTTGACAATAGGAATATCAGTTGCTATGGTCGTCTGTTTATCGCTGCTTCCCAAAATGGATCGATCTGCCGGTCTCAGCTCATCTGTTAATTGGTCAAGCAATCGGCCCGGCGAGTTGACGGACAGCAATTTGGTTGACTTGCTGGTTCAAGTCCCGCTTCAACTGCGAATTCGCAAAGTGGAGCTGAGCAATTCTCGGATGTCGCTTGATTTAAGCTTGCCGAAAAATGCAGATTCCGCAGCTGTTTACAGAGACTTGTACACCATTGCGCAAACGATGATCAATCGAACGAAAAATGTGGAACAAGTCTGGGTGCGCGTTATCGACTATTCGGGGACAAAGGATTCCGCTTCTACCCAGCTTGTGCTCGCCATGGTTGCGGAGCGTGAAAACGGGAAGGATATGGAGAAGAACGCGAATGAATTAAGCCTGATTCAGCTGGAACAGCAATTGCAGAACCGCTTTCGTCTGACCTACACCTCGAAGTGGCAGCAAAAATATCCGCTATAATTAAATGTGCGTCGATTTACGTGTTATGATATAATGACTTGAATTGAAGCATTGAAGAAGACAAAAGAGATTTGGCACACGGTTACGGAGGCTTTTGCATGAATTCTTATCGGATCCCTGAGATCGCTAAGCAATACACAGATTATGATATGATTCAAATTCACACAGACTTGCCCGATTTTCCGGAGCTTCGAACACGTCTGTTGTTTGCTTTTTTGAATGGCAGCAGCAAGCTAAGCGCTTCAAGCGAATTGTTTGCCTTAGCTACATCGCTGGTCCAGCTTGCACTCGACACCCATGATATGGTCATAGCTTCTAATGACATCAAAGAAAAGAAAGCAGCTAGATCGAGACAGTTGAAGGTTCTTGCAGGAGACTACTTCAGCTCCCGTTTCTACCATCTGTTGGCTCAGGCGGGTCAAATTGAAATCATTAAGCAGCTATCCGAAGCTATTTGTGAAGTCAATCGTCTGAAGATGAACTTGTATATCAAAATGAAACAATTGAAATTAACAGCAGAAGATTACCTCCACCAGACTGTGGAAATTAAATCTCAGCTTTTTTTGTCTTTCTCGGACCTCATGTCTGACACGTATGAACAAGATTGGCCGGACATTCTGAGAAGCTTTGCCCAATGCGAAATCATTTTTGAAGAAATTTTTCACATTGAAGCGATTGCCAGTTTCAGAGGAAGTTGGGCTTTCTGGCACATTCTACAGCATGGAACCAAAGAAGAACGGAAGCAGCTTCACGCAGAGGAATCAGACCAAACCAAAGTTCGCACGCTTTTACATAAGTATAATATCAAGTCTCAGCTTTATCAGATGCTTGATACGCATACGAAGCAACTGCAGGCGATCGTGCAGCAGCTGGACTCGGACAAACTAATAAGTGAACTGTTTCACATAGGTGAGCCATTTCTTCGATTTTTAGCGAAGCCATCCAAAGTGATGGAAGAAATATGAGGTGACAGAACAGATGAGTATGACAAAAGCAACGGGCAAGCCGAAGAAAAGCAAAGAAGAATTTGTGCATTCCGTCTTTGAGAGCATTGCCCCCAAGTATGATTTGATGAACAGCATATTGAGCTTTCGCAGGCATAAAGCATGGCGGAAATTCACGATGAAGAAGATGAATGTTCAACCGGGAGATACGGCCATCGATATATGCTGCGGGACTTGTGATTGGACCATCAGCTTAGCTCAAGCAAGCGGCAATGGCAAAATGGTTGGATTGGATTTTAGTCAGAACATGCTCGATTATGGCGCAGAGAAAATTAAGAAGCTTCACTTGGACCAGCAGATACAACTAATTCGCGGCAATGCGATGAGTCTTCCGTTTGACGACAACACATTTGATTTCGCTACCATCGGGTTCGCGCTGCGAAATGTCCCTGATCTGGAGCAGGTCATTCGTGAAATGCAGCGTGTCGTGAAGCCAGGAGGGCTAGTTGTGTCTTTAGAGCTGTCTAAGCCAACTTGGCAGCCTTTCAAGTCTATCTATTATTTTTATTTTCAGCGTGTGTTGCCCTTTTTGGGAAAACTTATCGTTAAGAAATACGAGCAATACAAGTGGCTGCCGGAATCACTAGTTCATTTTCCGGACCATAAGCAATTGGCTGTCATTTTTCAAAAGCAAGGTTTGGAACAAGTACAAGCTTACCCATTAACAGGTGGAGTTGCCGCATTACATTTAGGCACCAAGGGGAAAACGAAATCAGGAGTGTAATCAGCATATGTTTACTAAACTTAAAATTTTTCTGGAAATGATTAAATTCGAACACAGTGTTTTTGCTTTGCCGTTTGCTTTCATGGGAGCTATTCTGGGATCTGTTGTGTTAAATGGTCATCTGCCCAGCTGGGCGCAGATTGGCTGGATCACTCTGGCGATGGTAGGAGCGAGAACCGCCGCGATGGCGTTGAATCGTGTTATTGATAAGGCAATTGATAAACGCAATCCACGCACAGAGAATCGTGCCATTCCAGCAGGACTCATTTCGATCCCGCAGGTCATTATTTACATTATTATTTCCTTCGCCTTACTGTTTTGGGCAACATCCAATTTAAGCGCTTTGTCCATGAAACTGCTACCGATTGCAGTGTTTTTTCTTGTCTTTTACTCATATACCAAAAGGTTTACATGGACATGCCACTTTGTATTAGGCTTAACGCTAGGCTTAGCCCCGCTTGGGGGCTGGATCGCTGTAACAGGCCATTTCACGTGGTCTTCGCTCATTTTCTACTTGACGGTCGTATGCTGGAGCTCAGGGTTTGATTTGATCTATGCCTGCCAGGATGCAGAATTTGATCGAAAAGAAGGCTTGCATTCCTTGCCGAGTCGGTTTGGCATCAAAGCTGCTCTAAATACAGCTCGTATCTTGCATGTGCTCACTGCTGTAGGACTTGTCGCTTTATTTTTCATCACACATTTGAGCTGGTTTTATTTAATCGGTCTCGTCATTGCTTATGTGATTTTGTACAAAGAACACCGTCTTGTTTCTCCACAGGATTTGTCCAAATTGAATACTGCATTCTTCACGATGAATGGAATTTTGAGCTTGGTCATGTTTGCTTTCACTTTGATTGATGTGCTTGTGAGGCAGCATTCATGAACGGGAATTGGGTAGTCGGGCTAACAGGGGCGAGTGGTGCAATCTATGGTGTGCGACTCGTTCAAGTGCTGCTGGATCAAGGCTTAGATGTACACTTGATAATTACAGAGGCTGGCTGGAGAGTTCTGCATGATGAACTGGATTGGCAAGCAAGCAAACGCCAAGAGATGCTGCAAGCGCATTTTGGCGGCCGAGCAGGCTCCTATGTGTTTCATCCGATTGCCGATATTGGAGCTACGGTTGCAAGTGGCTCCTTTCGCACCAAAGGGATGGTAGTCATCCCCTGTTCTATGGGTACTTTGTCCGGCATCGCACATGGTTCGTCCGATAATTTAATGGAGCGAACGGCAGATGTTATGCTCAAAGAAGGAAGAAAATTAATTCTGGTTCCAAGGGAAACCCCATTGCATGCCATACATTTGGAGAACATGCTGACTTTATCCAGAATGGGGGTACGCATGCTTCCGGCGATGCCGGCCTTCTATAATCGTCCGAACTCCATTGAGGAGATGGTCGATTTTTTGGTGGGTAAAGTGCTGGATAGCATGGAGATTGAGCATTCCTTGTACCGAAGATGGGGAGATAATCATGAGCAGCCAAGACCCTAAAATACGCATAGGCCGAATTAATTATACGAACGTTTGGCCCATTTATTACTACTTTCCTGAACTGATGAACAGCAGCGAGGTAGAAATTATTGAACAAGTCCCAACTTCACTGAATCAAGCGATGAAAGCTGGCAGCATCGATATGGGGCCGATATCCTCCTTTGCTTACGGAGAATCGTTTGAGCAGTATTTGTTATATCCCGATCTCTCCGTTAGCGCTTATGGAGAAGTAAACTCCATTCTGCTCTTTCATGAAAAGCCGCTGCGCGAAATAGCAAATGGGCACATCGTCTTGCCAACCACCTCGGCAACATCCGTCAACTTACTTAAAATTATTCTCGAAAAGTTTTATAATGGAAAACCAACCTACGAATACGCACAGCCGAATATTGCTCAAATGATGGAACGGGCAGATGCGGCTTTATTAATCGGTGACGATGCCATCAAAGAGAACTGGCGCAATAAAACGTATATGATTACGGATCTTGGGCAAGAATGGGCCAAATGGACTGGACAATGGATGTCCTTCGCCGTCTGGGCCATTCGCAAAGAAACAGCAGAGCAGTACCCCGAGCTGGTGGCGGAGGCGTTCAATGCGTTTATGGCAAGCAAAGCGAAAGCACACAACGATCCGCTGGAAATGATGCAAGAGGCGCAAGATGCTGTAGGGGGCACATCGGATTATTGGCATCATTATTTTCATACATTATGCTATGATTTTGGACCGGAACAATGGGATGGACTTGCTCTGTATTACAAGTACTGCTATGAGCTTGGTTTCCTGCCGAAGCCAGTTAGCATCGCTTTATGGTCAGAGAATAAAGTGGCACGGGTGACTGAATGAAAAATTTAATGGATATCTATACAAGAAAGAAAAAAGATATAGCAGCGATTGAAAAAGAGCTCGAAGAAAGCGTGTATACCGATCATTCGATGCTGAGAGAAACGTCTATGCATTTGCTGAAAGCAGGGGGCAAGCGAATACGCCCTGTTTTCGTACTTCTCTCTGGTGAATTCGGCAATTATCAGCTGCAGACGATGAAAAGGGTGGCTGTTCCCTTGGAGTTAATTCATATGGCCTCGCTCGTTCATGACGATGTCATTGATGATGCCAATACTAGGCGTGGCCAATTGACGGTCCGTTCCAAATGGGACAATCGCATTGCGATGTTCACAGGGGATTACATTTTCGCCAAAGCACTTGGGGTCATCACGCAAATCCCCAAGCCGGCTGTCCATCAGATCATGTCCAAAGCGATCGTCGAGATGTCAATTGGAGAAATGGAGCAAATTCGCTTCTTTTTTCATTCCGAACAATCCATCCGAGATTACTTGCTGAGAATCAGACGTAAAACGGCTTTGCTTATCGCGATTTCTTGTCAACTGGGGGCTATAGCGTCAGATGCGCCTGACTGGATTTGCAACAAGCTGTATTCCTTTGGCTACAATGCTGGAATGGCTTTTCAAATTCGAGATGACATCCTTGATTTGATTGGAACCGAGAAACAAATCGGCAAGCCGCCCGGCAGTGATGTGAAACAGGGCAATATTACGATTCCTGTGCTGCTCGCCATGCAGGATCCTGCATTAAAGCCATTTATTTTATCCGAATTAGAGCGTATACATCAATTAGACGGACAAACGGACGTCAGCCGTTTTCTAGATGCAATTCGGTCCAGCAAAGGGATCGACCAAGCGGAGGCGCTTTCCCAGAAATACATTGACAAGGCCATTGCTGCCCTTGATTCGCTGCCTCAAACACAAGCCAAGAAAGACCTGACTGAAATCGCACATTTTTTCGGAAATCGTTCGTACTAAGGACCATTTGAGAAATGCTGCCAAAAAGTGTAAACTAATGCTTACTACATAGCTTAAACCTTACTGAGTAAATGCTTACGATATCAATTCCTGACGAAAACTCAAAGGAGGAAGTCCTGACATGGAAAAAACATTTTTGATGGTTAAGCCTGATGGCGTGCAGCGCGGTCTCATCGGTGAAATCGTAAAACGATTCGAACAGAAGGGCTTTCAATTAATCGGCGGCAAGCTGACGATGGTAACGAGAGCGCAAGCAGAGTTTCATTATGCCGAGCATGAAGGTAAAGACTTCTATGAAAGACTAGTGAACTTCATTACATCGGGACCTGTATTCGCCATGGTATGGCAAGGGGATCAAGTGATTCCTTTATCGCGTACATTGATCGGCAAGACCAATTCACTAGAAGCTGCTCCAGGGACGATTCGTGGGGACTACGCGGTTCATACGAATTTTAATTTGATTCATGGATCGGACTCACCGGAAAGCGCTGAACGCGAAATCGGCAATTTCTTTCAAGCGGACGAGCTGATCACATACAGCAAAGTGGTTCAACAATGGATCTAATTGGAGCAATGGACTAAGAATCTGCCATCTTTTTGGATGCAGGTTCTTTTTTTTGTCGTTTTATGAAGGATTCTAACGGTAACCTACAGAATGTATCAATGAGAATATGTCAGGGTAGGTGGACAACATGGAAGATCAAGATTTTTTATTGTTTATAAAAAAAGTGAAAGAGCACACGTCCATTGATCTTGCTTTGTATAAAGAAGCTCAAATGAAAAGACGGTTAACCACTTTGCGGATGAAACGCGGATACGATACATTCGTTGCTTTCTTTGATGCAATGATGAAAAATAAAGAACTGTTTTATGAATTCTTAGACCGCATGACGATCAATGTCTCCGAGTTTTGGCGGAATCCGAATCGCTGGGAGTTGGTTGAGCAAAAGTTTGTTCCCGATATGCTGAAGAAAAACCGTCGCTTGAAAGTATGGAGCGCTGCGTGCTCAACAGGCGAAGAACCATATACACTAGCCATGATCTTGGCCGAGCAGGGCGCATTGAACGAAGTTCATTTGCTTGCGACGGATATCGACGATGGGGCGTTGGACAAGGCGCGCAAAGGTGTCTATCTGGAGCGTTCTTTAAGAGATGTGCCGGAGAAATATGTGAAGAAATATTTCCGTCAAGATCAGTTGATGCACTATATTACAGATGATCTGAAGAAGACGATTAAATTTCAGAAGCAGAATCTGCTGGTCGATACCTTTGACACCGGATTCGATCTCATCGTTTGCCGGAATGTCATCATTTACTTCACAGAAGAAGCCAAGCATGTTTTGTATCAAAAGTTTTCGAAAGCCTTGAAACCGGGCGGTTTGCTGTTCGTTGGCTCGACAGAGCAAATTTTTTCTCCGTCGCAATATGACTTGGAACCGGCAGATACGTTCTTTTATCGCAAGAAGGGTGTATAAGATCTTCCATATCTTCCAATACTAAGAGTAACTAAGTCTAAGCTTATACGGATGCAGTCATGATTGATTACGGCAACGTCAGTAAAGTTTACGGTATCTGTCTTGGTTTAAGCAGAAACTCCTAGGGGGCTCTTATGGACAAACGCAAGGTAATCACCGCTTATCGCAGGGGAATGATTTCTATTCAGGAATGTGCGCAAATTTTGGGTGTCGACTCGTCACAGATTATGGGATTGATGAATGATCCACAGATGGCCGAATTACCGAGAGTTATCCAGAAGCAGCCAATGCTCGGATAATATTTGCTCCTGATCAGATGTTGACACGCTTACGCTAAAGGGTTTTTTCCTTGTCGCGAGGCGTGTTTTTTGCGTTAACGCTGTTGCCAAACCACAGTACCTATACTATAATGACAAAAGGTAATCGCGCGTCAAAGCGCTAAAGTGTTCGACAGGACATACATACGAAAATCATAAATGAATCAGCGAATGTTATCGAAGCCAGTATTGATTCGCCATACTTTAGGGGGTAACGGATTGTGAGATATTTAACAGCAGGAGAAACGCACGGACCGCAGCTCACTGCGATAATTGAAGGGTTTCCAAGCAATGTAACCTTGAACTTTGAAGATCTTAACTTTCAACTACATAGACGTCAGAAGGGTTACGGTCGTGGTCGTCGGATGCAGATTGAGAAGGATACTGCGACAATTGCGGGCGGTGTGCGCCATGGCAAAACAACGGGAGCTCCGATTGCGCTTGTTGTCGTTAATAATGATTGGAAACATTGGACAACGGTTATGGGGATTGAACCCGTAGAAGAGGACAACGAAGGCAAACGTCGTGTGAATCGCCCCCGTCCAGGACATGCGGATTTAAACGGCGGTCTGAAATATAATCAAAAGGATCTGCGCAATATTCTCGAGCGTTCCAGTGCGCGTGAAACGACGATGCGCGTTGCGACAGGAGCAGTTGCACGTCAATTGCTTGCTGAGTTCGGCATTAAAGTAGCTGGACAAGTGATCCGAATTGGCGATGTAGAAGTGAAACGTCAAGAGCTGCCAGTTGATGAGCTTATCCGTATTACGGAAGAATCACCTGTACGCGTCGTAGATAAAGAAGCGGAAGCTCAAATGATCGCGGCTATCGATGCTGCCAAAGAAGATGGCGACACGCTGGGCGGTATTGTTGAAGTCATCATTGAAGGCGTGCCGGTAGGGCTGGGCAGTCATGTTCAGTGGGATCGCAAGCTCGATGGCAAAATCGCACAAGCAGTCCTTTCTATTCAAGCGTTCAAGGGCGTTGAATTTGGGATTGGTTTTGAAGCAGCGGAGCGCAGAGGCTCCAATGTGCATGATGAGATCCTGTACACACAGGAAAATGGCTTCAGCCGCAGAACGAACCGCGCTGGCGGCTTCGAAGGCGGTATGACTACAGGCGAGCAAATTATCGTGCGCGGTGTCATGAAACCTATTTCTACTTTATACAAACCGCTGCAAAGCGTGGATATTGACACGAAAGAAGTATTCACAGCTCAAGTAGAACGCTCCGATACTTGCGCAGTGCCAGCGGCAGGCGTCATTATGGAAAATGTGATTGCTTGGGAAGTGGCGAATGCGTTCTTGGATAAATTCGGCGGCGATTCCATCGAAGAAATCCGCGCGAATTTGAACAACTTCCTAGCGCAAGTGGAGAGCTACTAATATGAGAGAGCTCACAGTAGAGCTTGGCGATCGGTCTTATCCTATTTATATCGGTCAAGGGATTCTGAACCAAATTACGGAATATTTCGACCGTGCGAAGCTCAGCCGCAAGTCGCCGCTGCTCATCGTCACGGACGAAGAGGTAGCGCCACTGCATCTGGAGCGCGTCTTGACGCTGCTCCGTGAAGGCGGCTACGCCGTTACAGCCTGCGTCGTCCCCGCAGGCGAAACATCCAAGTCCCTCGCGCAGCTCGAGGGAATCGTCTCAGCCGCCCTCCAGGCGGGCCTTGATCGCAGCTCTGCGATCGTGGCCCTCGGAGGAGGCGTGGTCGGCGATCTCGCCGGCTTCGCGGCGGCGAGCTTCATGCGCGGGGTCCGCTTCGTGCAGATCCCGACGACCATCCTTGCCCACGACAGCTCTGTCGGCGGCAAGGTAGCGGTCAACCATCCGATGGCGAAGAACATCATCGGAGCGTTTCACCAGCCTGAGTTCGTTCTCTTCGATATCGAGCTGCTGTTGACATTGCCGCCCCGCCAGGTGAAGGCGGGCCTCTCTGAAGTGATCAAGCACGGCTTGATCTGGGACGCCGCATTCACGCAGTGGTGCGACGACAACGCAGCTAAGCTGCTGGCTCTTGATCCAGAAGCGCTTAGCTATGCGCTTTATATAGGTTGCCAAGTCAAGGCGATCGTTGTTTCTCAAGATGAGCGAGAGAATGATCTTCGAGCGATTCTGAATCTCGGACATACGATCGGACATGCGTTGGAAGCAGTTGCCGGTTACGGCGAGCTGCTGCATGGAGAAGCCATTGCGATTGGAATGGTAGGAGCAGCTAAACTTGCTCAGCAGTTTGGCTATGCCGAAGAGATCCATGAAGTCACCAAAGGCTTGTTCGTGAAATTTGGTTTGCCTGTCCAGATCCCGGCTCATTTGGATACGGATAGTATTATGAGTGCAATGATGCATGATAAGAAATTCAAAGAAGGCACGATGGTTTACATCATTCCGACGGAGATCGGCAAAGTGGAAATCCGCAAGGATGTTACTGAGGATCAAGTCAGACAAATTGTTGAGCTTCTAAAAGAGGAGAGTTAGCCAATGTTCTTAAGGGGAATTCGTGGTGCAACGACCGTTGCGCACAATGAGGCAGAAGAAATTTTAACCGCAACCGAGGATTTGCTTCGGGCGATCGTAGAAGCAAATGATTTTCATCCGGAAGATATATGTTCCGTATTCATTACAGTGACTGAGGATATTACTGCTACCTTCCCAGCGCGTGCGATTCGCGCCTTGGCTGGCTGGGAGCTTGTGCCGCTTATGTGTTCTTTGGAAGTGCCGGTAGAAAATTCACTTCCCAAATGCATTCGATTAATGGTTCAGGTCAACACAACCAAAACCCAAGCCGAAATCAATCATGTTTATTTGAAGGAAGCGAAAGCGTTAAGACCTGATATTGTTAAATTGACAAATGAAGCAACCCGGTAGTATAGTGGAATTAGATGAGTTTAGGCAAGTAGAGCAGAGTTTAGTCGAGTAGAGCTGAGTGCAGATGAGCTGAGAAAAGGCAACATAGGTTGGTGTATGGAAGGTACGACTCTTAGGGAGCCGTCTATTTCTTCATACATAACTATGGCTTCTTTTTTCGTATTCGTCTTGATCTTCTACTGTAACTAAAGTCAACCTCTACTCCTGTAGAGGTTTTTTTGTATTCATAATAGAGTTTTGAGCACCGCACTGACGAGATGCTCGCAAGCTGAGAGGGGATGTTTCCATGTATACACCTGAAATTCAAGAAGTGATTCGTTTGGCCAAAGATTATAATCTCATTCCTGTTGTGCGTCATTTATTAGCAGATACTGAAACACCTATACGTGTATTTCAACATCTCTATCAAGAGCCGCGCGCCTTTCTGCTGGAAAGTGTAGAGGGTGGCGTGAAATGGGCGCGCTATTCCTTCATCGGCAGCGATCCTTTCTTAATGATTAAGGCCAAACATGGAAAAACGATGGTGGAAACGCAAACGGAGAATAAGGTGTTGGATGAGAAGCCAATTGAAGTACTGAAAGCTTATCTTCGTACGTACTCCAGTCCTCAACTAGCCGATTTGCCTCGATTTACTGGCGGTGCTGTTGGATTTTTCGGCTATGATTTATTGCAATACTACGAAAAGCTGTCTGCCCATCAAATTGATGATTTGCAAATGAACGATATCCAGTTTATGTTCTGTGATCAAGTCATTGCTTTCGACCATTTCAAACAGCAAATTAAAGTGATTGCCAATGTGCATGTCCCCCCATTTGCAACAGATGCTGATATCGTCAAAGCTTACCAAGCGACGTGCGCCAAAATTGATGCGACCATTGAGAAAATCAAGCGTCCGCTTGGTTCAGAAACGATGACGCACAATCCGATCGTATCCGAGCCTGAACTTGGTGAGATTCGCTCCAACATTACGAAGGAAAAGTACATTGCCAATGTGAATAAAGCCAAAGAATACATTCGCGCCGGCGATATATTCCAAGTTGTATTGTCTCAACGATTCGAGATGGAAACTACGGTGTCTCCTCTTCAGGTTTATCGCGTGCTGCGTACAATGAATCCTTCGCCATATATGTATGTGCTCAAAATGGACGATGAAGTCGTTGTCGGAACATCTCCTGAACTCTTGGTGCGAGTGGAGGAGGAGAAAGTGGAGACGCGTCCTATCGCAGGCACAAGACCAAGAGGGAAAACGCCTGAAGAGGACTTGGCGCTGGAGAAAGAGCTTCTGGCCGATGAGAAAGAGCGCGCTGAACATTTAATGCTGGTTGACTTAGGACGCAACGATATCGGGAAAGTAGCGGAATTTGGGACTGTGAAATGCGATACGTTCATGGAGGTCGAACGTTATTCTCATGTCATGCACATTGTTTCTAACGTAACGGGGAAGATTGCCAAAGATAAAGACTTCTTCGATGCGTTCCTCTCCTGTATGCCTGCTGGAACGGTGTCTGGCGCCCCGAAGCTGAGAGCTATGGAAATTATTGCTGAATTGGAGCCGGAATCTCGCGGATCTTATGCGGGAGCGATTGGTTACCTTGGTTTTTCAGGGAATATGGATACTTGCATAACCATTCGCACGATTGTTTTCAAAAAAGGCAAGGCTTACGTTCAAGCAGGAGCTGGCATTGTGTGGGACTCCGTACCTGAAAGCGAGTATCAGGAAACGATCAATAAAGCGACAGCCTTGCTGAAATCTATCCGAATGGCTGAGGCCATGTTCAGCCCGGAACCAAGACCGATTAGTGATATTAACAAAGATTACTTTGTTAGCTCTTAAGGGAGTAGACGCATAGGAGGATTAGAGTCATGAGTGGACTTATTCATATACAGCAAGCGATTGGCAAAGTAATTAGCGGAGGCCATCTGTCCCGTGAGGAAGCACGCAGCGTGATGTCCGAAATCATGGAAGGCGCGGCTACACCCGCACAAATCGGAAGTTTATTGACGGGACTTCGAATTAAAGGCGAAACGCTGGAAGAAATTACGGGTTTCGCGGAAACGATGCGCAGCAAGGCGATGCAAGTCAATGTGCTGCAAAGCGATCTGCTGGATACGTGCGGAACAGGCGGAGATGGTGCGGAAACCTTCAACATCTCTACAACCGCGGCGATCGTCGCCTCTGCGGGCGGCATTCGGGTAGCGAAGCATGGGAACCGGGCGATGTCGAGCAAAAGCGGCAGCGCTGATGTGCTGGAAGCTCTTGGCGTGAAGATAACGCTAAGCGGGGAGCAAGCAGCCAAATGCTTGGATAGAACGGGGATTTGCTTCATGTTTGCCCAAACGTATCATCAATCGATGAAGCATGTAGCTGCGCCGCGGCGTGAATTAGGGTTTCGCACTGTATTCAACTTGTTGGGTCCGTTAACGAATCCAGCAGGAGCAGACCGTCAAGTGCTGGGCGTGTTTGACAGGACGAAGACAGAGCTGATTGCGCAAGCTTTGCAAGCGCTAGGCTTGAAACGCGCACTCGTTGTAGCGAGCGAGGACGGTTTGGACGAATTCAGTATTTCGGCACCAACCAAAGTGACGGAATTGAAATCGGACACGATTACGACCTACACCATAACTCCAGATGATCTGGGATTGCGGGCACACAGCATCAAAGATGTAGCGGGCGGAGATGCCCTGCTGAATGCAGAGATCATTCGTCATATTTTTGCCGGTGAAAAAGGGCCACATCGCGACATCGTTTTGGCTAATGCAGCCGCGTGCTTCTACGTAACAGGGCATGTTGGCACGATGCAGCAAGGTGTGAAGCTGGCGGCGGATGTGATTGATTCGGGACGCGCCGAACAGAAGTTGAATGATTTAATCCAATATACAGGAGAACTATGCCATGTTTCTTGATAAAATTGTAGCTACGAAATTAGCCGAAGTGGAAGCGATGAGCCATTTTTCGATCAAGGAGGCAGAGAAGCTCATCGCTGAGCTTCCTCCTTGCCTAGGCTTTGAACAAGCGTTGACAGTGCGCAATAAACGGGCTATGGGCCTTATTGCAGAGGTGAAGAAGGCTTCTCCTTCCAAAGGATTGATTCGAGAAGATTTTGATCCAGTTCTTTTGGCCAAATCGTATGAGCAAGCGGGTGCCGATTGTATTTCTGTCCTAACGGATGTGCAGTACTTCCAAGGGAGCAATGCTTACTTGCAAGCTGTCCGCGGCGCGGTAAATGTGCCGCTATTGCGGAAGGATTTCACCATTGATCCGAAACAAATTTATGAAGCCCGTTTGCTGGGTGCCGATGCGATCCTGCTGATTGCGGCTATATTGACTACGGAACAAATGAAACAGTATTTGCAATTGGCCAGTGATCTGGGACTTGACGCGCTAGTTGAAGTACACGATCGTGAAGAGCTGGAGCGTGCTCTCGAATTGGATACGCAACTCATTGGCGTGAATAATCGCAACCTGAAGACTTTCGTTACGGACCTGCGGACGACGGAGGAATTGATACAATACATTCCTGCTGGTAAAACAGTTGTTAGTGAAAGCGGCATTTCATCCATACAGGATATGGCTTATTTACAGCAAATCGGCTCGAAAGCCGTACTGATCGGCGAACATTTCATGCGTCAACCGAGCGTTGAACAGGCTGTTCATGATCTGATGGGCGCACGCATTTAAACGACAACCTGCAGTAGAAAGAGGCGAATGGAATGGCTGCAAAGACGGCTCCTACGGTAAAAATTTGTGGACTTCAAAGCGTTGAAGTGTTAAAATCAATCGTGCATTTGCCGATAGATCATATCGGCTTTGTTTTTGCTCCAAGCAAGCGACAAGTAACGCCGGATAAGGCAGGCGAGCTGGTTGCTTTCCTGAAATCGGAGGAGAAGAACGGCATTTCGGTCCCGTTGACCGTAGGTGTTTTTGTCAACCCGACTGAAGAGCAATTGAAGCAAATTCTGGCTGTGGCTCCTTTGGATGTTGTTCAATTGCATAGTAAGGAGACACCGGAATTCTGCCGCTTTGTGCGTGAGAATTTTCAGGTGAAAGTGTTTAAGTCAGTGTCAATTTCCAAATCAGATCATAAGGTGCCTTCACTTGATGAAGTCAGCGCCCAGCTTGACCCTTACAAAGGGACTGTAGATGCCGTACTTCTGGATACGTTTGATCCGGTCTATGGCGGCGGTTCAGGCAAGACGTTTGCTTGGGACTGCATTCCTGTGTACCAAGAGTGGGCTCGCTCCGCTGGTGTACAACTGCTGGTAGCAGGCGGTCTGCAGCCTGATAACGTGAATGAATTAGTGACAGCCTATCAACCCGATGGTGTGGATGTGTCCAGCGGTGTTGAGACAGAAGGCGTGAAAGATATTGCGAAAATTACCGCATTTGTGGAAAGGGTGACTCGAAAGTGACGCAAGTACCTGACCAGCACGGCAGATTCGGCAAGTTCGGCGGCCGTTATGTACCGGAAACATTGATGAATGCACTTAGTGAGCTTGAAGAAGCTTATAACCAATACAAAGATGACCCTGAATTCATTGCCGAGATCCGTTATTTGCAAAAGCAATATTCAGGCCGTCCTACGCCTCTGTATTACGCGGAACGTCTAACCGAATTATTAGGCGGAGCTAAAATTTATCTGAAAAGAGAAGATTTGAACCATACAGGCGCGCATAAAATCAATAACACCATCGGACAAGCGGTTCTCGCGAAACGAATGGGCAAGAAGAAAATTATTGCCGAGACCGGCGCAGGACAGCACGGCGTTGCTTCTGCTACTGTTGCAGCGCTAATGGGCTTCGAGTGTAAAGTATTCATGGGCGAGGAAGACACGAAACGTCAACAGCTGAATGTTTTCCGTATGAAGCTGCTAGGTTCTGAAGTTATCCCTGTTACATCGGGAACACGTACGTTGAAAGACGCGTGTAACGAGACGCTGCGTTACTGGGTTAGCAATGTTCAGGACACTTACTATATCTTGGGTTCAGTAACAGGACCTCATCCCTATCCAATGATGGTGCGAGATTTTCAACGTGTCATTGGCGATGAGTCTCGTGAACAGATTCTTGAAACAGAAGGCCGATTGCCTGATGCTGTCGTGGCTTGTGTAGGCGGTGGCAGCAATGCGATGGGGATCTTCTACCCGTTTGTCCAGGATGAATCGGTCAAATTGATCGGTGTGGAAGCGGCCGGCCGCGGTATTCATACCGAAGAGCATGCTGCAACGATGACTAAAGGCACGCCAGGCGTATTCCAGGGGTCACTCAGTTATTTGCTGCAAGATGAGTACGGCCAAGTGCTTCCGGCTCACTCGATCTCCGCTGGCTTAGACTATCCCGGCATCGGTCCTGAGCATTCCTATTTGAAGGACATAGAGCGCGCGACCTATTATCCCATTTCCGATCAGGAAGCTTTAGATGCTCTTCAGCTGCTGAGCCGCACGGAGGGCATTATCCCGGCCTTGGAAAGTGCTCATGCGATTGCCCAGACACTTAAGCTTGCTCCTACCATGTCGAAGGATGAAATCATTATCGTGAGTCTGTCTGGACGCGGCGATAAGGATGTAGAATCCATTATGAGCTATCTCGACAAAGGGAGGGACTAGACGATGAACCGTATTGATCAACGATTTGCCGAGCTCAAGGAACGCGGGGAAACGGCTATGATTCCTTTCTTGACGATTGGAGACCCATCTTTGGAAGCTTCGCTGGAGCTCATTCTAGAGATGGAGCGGGCTGGCGCTGATCTCATCGAGTTGGGCGTGCCTTACTCGGATCCGCTTGCGGATGGTCCCGTTATTCAACGTTCGTCTGAACGGGCATTGAAACGCAAAATTTCTATCTTCGATGTGATTGAAGTTGCTCGCAAAGCCAGAAGCCGAGGTTCAAAGCTGCCTTTCATTTTGTTTACTTACTATAATCCGGTTTTGCAAATCGGGCTTGAACGTATTTTCCAAACGATGCAAGAGAATGAAATCAGCGGCATTATTATTCCGGATCTTCCGCTGGAAGAAGACAGCGAAACCAGAGCCATTGCTGAGGCTCATGGCGTTCACTTGATTCCGCTTGTTGCACCAACCTCGAATGAACGCGTGAAACGAATCGCAGCGGGTGCTCGCGGCTTCGTTTACTGTGTGTCATCCCTGGGTGTTACAGGCGAGCGCGCAGAATTTTTTGGAGGCATTGAAGATTTCCTAGCGACCGTTAGAGAAGCTGCTCAAGTGCCGATTGTAGTTGGCTTTGGCATATCGAACCGCGAGCAAGTTCAGCGCTTTGAGAAGCTCTGTGATGGCGTTGTTGTAGGAAGTGCGATTGTACGTACAATTGAGGATGCTTTGACCCATTTCGAGAACGATGCTGCACACCCCGAGGGGCTCTTGCAAATTCGCAACTTTGTGGGAAAATTAAAGGGTTCGGACAACTAATTGACGAGGTGACTTACCGGTGAAACCGAAACAAACGATTGTACATCTACCTGTTTACCAACCAGGCAAACCGATTGAAGAAGTGAAAAGAGAACTTGGCTTAACAGAAGTGATCAAACTAGCTTCCAATGAAAACCCTTTTGGTTCATCACCCAATGTGAAAGCAGCCCTAGAGGCAGAAATAGCCAATATCAGCCTGTACCCGGATGGCGGGGCTGTCCAGTTGTCTGAAGCTGTCGCGCAATCTCTGGGAGTGGCTACGAATCAATTGATTTTTGGCGCGGGATCCGATGAAGTGATCTTGATGCTGGCAAGGGCTTTCCTTGTTCAAGGCGACGAGACGGTTATGGCTTCCCATACATTCCCGCAGTACAAACACAACTGTGAGATTGAAGGCGCGGTATCCATCGAGGTTCCATTGATTGATGGTACTCATGATCTTGACGGCATGTTGGCTGCCATAACGGACAAAACGAAGATTGTATGGATCTGCAACCCGAATAACCCGACGGGAACCATGAATACTGATGCAGAAATCAAAGCGTTTCTTGCAAAGGTTCCGGCTCACGTCTTAGTGGTTTTGGATGAAGCCTACTGTGAATACAATACGACGGGACAATTCCCGAATAGCATTGAGCTCATTGGTCAGTATCGCAATGTAATTGCCTTACGGACTTTCTCCAAAATTTATGGCTTGGCTTCACTTCGTGTGGGCTATGGAATCGGGCATCCCGATGTGATTCGATCCATTAACCAAGTGCGTGAACCGTTTAATACCTCGAGATTCGCGCAAGCAGCGGCTCTTGCGGCTGTCAAAGACCAAGATTTCATCACAAGCTGCCGAGAAGCCAATACAGCGGGTTTGCAATATTTGAACGAGCAATTTGCTCAGTTGGATCTGCATGCTTTCCCAGCGCATGGCAACTTTATTATGGTTAATGTCGGACGTCCTGCGGCAGATGTATTCAATGGACTGCTGCGCAGAGGCATTATTATTCGCGGAGGACATATGCTTGGATTCCCAACGTCGATACGGGTAACCATCGGTTCACGCGAACAGAATGAGAAATTCATTGCAGCCCTGAAGGAAGTTCTAGCTGAAGTGGCTGTTCAAGCCTAATTCATATTATAAAGGTTGATTTCATGACAAAAATTGCGATATTCGGCGTCGGGCTAATCGGTGGATCACTTGCCCTATGCTATAAAGGAAAACCAGAGTTTACCGTCGTCGGTCATTCACCGAACCCGAAGTCGGTTGAGAAATTGCTTAAGCGTGGTGTCGTCGTTATAGGGACAACAAGTATGGCTGAGGCCGTAGCAGATGCTGATTATATTTTTCTATGCGTGCCTGTGGGGATGCTGGAGGATTATGTTCAGCAGCTGGTACAACTTCCGCTTAAGCGTGGTTGTATCATTACGGATGTTGGCAGTACCAAAGCCTCCGTTACAGAAAGCTCGGCTAAGATCGTGAAGGAAGGCGTCTACTTTATTGGCGGTCACCCGATGGCTGGCTCAGAGCGTCATGGCGTAGAAGCAGCTTCTTCTCATCTCTTTGAGAATGCCTTCTATGTGTTGACGCCGGCTGAAGGAACTCCTCAAGCTGAAGTTGATCGACTGACGGAGCTGTTGAAAACGACAAAGGCTCAAATTGTCCAAGTTGAGGCGCGCGAGCACGATGATATCGTAGGTGCAATCAGTCATTTACCGCATATCATTGCAGTTGCTCTAGTTAATCAAGTCAGAGGCTACAACACAAGCAATCCCTTGTACCAGAATCTGGCCGCCGGAGGATTCAGAGATATTACTCGAATCGCATCCAGTGAGCCGATGATTTGGCGGGATATTCTGATTAACAATCGAGAAGTGCTGCTCAAGCTTTTGAAAGATTGGAACCTGGAGATTGAACAATTCGTGAAGCTTCTTGAATCCGGAGACGGAGATGGCATTGTCGAGCAGTTCCGTTTGGCAGGTGAGTTCAGAAGCCAGCTGCCTGAGCGCAGAAAAGGCATGATAACATCCTTATTCGATATCTATGTGGATATTCCCGATCACCCAGGCATTATTGGGCAAATCACGACGCTGCTGGGGAATGCCCGGATTAATTTGAGCAACATTCAGATTATTGAAAGCCGAGAAGATGTTCCCGGTATTCTGCGTCTTTCGTTCCGCAATCAAGAAGATGCAGATCGCGCTTCTGCACTGCTGGGACAACAATATGCCGTCCATGTGTAAGCTGTCAAAACGATTAAGCAAGCTGTGAATTTTCTTCCTGTGCAAACCAACGGGGAGGGAAATCCAGCTTCTTTTTTTATTATGTCAACTGGATATTCAAAAAAAGGGCTTCATGCTATAATGACATCTGTTGTTGCACATATTATTTTTATTTTACATTCTAACTGTGGGGCGAATTGGATGAAGTTATGGATGATGTGGAAAAGTCTTTTGATTGGCGTACTTATTTTTGTTAATTTTTTTCCTTCTTTCGTAAGTGCGAACAAAGTCATGTTTACGAACGAAGTAGCTGTTCTGGTTTACCACCACATCGATGACCAAACGGAGGGAGCTGTCACCATTTCGTCGAAATTATTCGAAAAGCAATTAGGTGCAATGCGAAGACAAGGCTATCAATTCATTACCATGGACCAGTTTAAGCGGTTTTTATCCAAAGGGGCCGAAGTGCCTGATAATGCCGTGTTAGTTACTTTTGACGACGGATATGAAAGCTTTTATACAAAAGCATTTCCTATTCTGAAGAAAATGGGCATTCCTGCTGTTAATTTCGTCATAACAAGCGGTCTCGACAGTCCGAAGGGGACGCTGCTGCCCTCCATGTCAAGGGAAGAAATCAAACAGATGCGCAAAGAGTTCGCAGGCATTGATTTCCAAGCTCACTCCGATCAATTGCATGCCATGAAAGACGGAAAACCGTTATTGACAAACAAGGTGACGACGAACGGCGTGATAGAAACCGATAGCGAGTTTAGAAATAGGATTTTGAGCGACACCCGAAAATGCCTGACTAAACTCAAGGATATAGGCGGATCCCAAGCGGTTGATTCCTATGCTTATCCATTTGGAAGCTATGATGATCAAACCATGTCCCTGCTGCAGGAAGCCGGAGTGAGGTTTGCTTTTACAACAAAGGCAGGCGTCGCGACAAATCGGACAGATCCGATGCAAATCCCGAGGATAAATGCAGGCAGTCCGTATATCCGACCACATTCCATCAACAATCTCATCAAACAAGCCAATAGGCACGAAATGCCGGGTTTAAATAAAAATTAAAATGCAGGTAAACGTTTTCAAAAAAACGTTGACAAAATGAAACCGTATACATATAATAAAAGTACAGTATGGTTTCTCTCCACTCCTATCCGATAATCGCACCATAAGTGCAGCCGCCAATTTGGCGGTTTTTTTTTTTTGCTCAAATGTACCATAATATTGGGATTTTATAATATAATGGGAAAGACGCGCTGTTGTTTAGATTCGACAGACGGTGAATATGAACTTTATCCAACAATTTGTCGAACCGAGCAGGAATTTGGGATTCGACCCAGAAGAGTTTATAAGGCATAGTCTAATTATTTTTGTATTCATAAAATTTTTACAAATAACCGCAACTTTTCACTCCTGCTGCAGTACAAACATGTATGAGCAGTTGGAGTGGCACTTGGATCCGCTAGGAGGGTCGCCACGTAATGACCGATTCCCAATTGATCAGAGAAATCAAGGATGGAAATGTTCAACTTTATAATGAACTTATGCGTCGTTACGAGCGTAAAATCCTTGCATTTATCTTTCATATGCTCAAAAGTACACAGATGGAAGCAATTGCTGAAGATCTGTGCAATGAAACATTTTATAAAGCGTACCGCAGTTTGCATTCATTCCGAGAAATTGAGGCATCCTTTTCAACATGGTTGTACACAATTGCCCGGAACACGGTCCTGAGTGAGCTGCGCAAAAATAAAAGTGTTCAAGTCTCGTTGGAGCAAAGCGGGCTTACGCCGCATGCATCCTTTGATGCGATGCCGGAGCAAGCGATGCTGCGCAACGAGAAAGTAACGATGGTTCGCGATGCGATTAACAGCTTGCCAGAGAAACAGCGATCAGCTTTGATATTAAGAGAGTACGATCAGATGGATTATCAGGAAATCGCAAATATACTAGGTCAAACTGTAAGTTCGGTGAAGTCTCTTTTATTTCGAGCAAGAGCCTCCGTCAAGTTGCAGCTAGATCCCTATTTCAGTGAACCGATATTCGAAGAATCGAAGGGATGAAAGCGCGATGAAGTGTAGTGAAATCCAGGAGTTATTTGGAGTCTATTGGGATCTGCCGAATGATGACCTGAGACGTGTCGCGGTAGATCAGCATATTGCGACTTGCGCAGAGTGTGCGGAGGAATTTCAGATATGGGAAGAAAGTACAATGCTCATACGCACAGCCGCAATCGACAGTGAACTGCCTGACTATGAATCGAAGGTTTCCAACATGGTAATGAATCGCATCTACGAAAACGAGTCTTGGCGGTTGCCTGTAACGGAACGCATGTATGCAATCTCTTACAAATTGCGCAGGAATCTCACGGCGGTCATTGCGTTTTGTATAGCTTTATTTGTTTTTAGTTTCTTGTTTGCGGTGGTCTATGAAGGTACGCCGCAATCTACGGTTGCTTCTGCAGATAACTCCTTATTCGATCTGCAAGCACCGCAAGCATTGAAGTCAACGAATACTGAGTCAATGAATGGTCACAAAATAAAGGATGCAGTAGCTAGTTTGAATCCGAGTTTCATGGAACCACTGCGGTTCCACGTAGGACCAATTTATTCCTATCCACATTATTTGCTAGTGGTTTCGCTTCTAGGGCTGATTGCTACGATTATTATTATGAATTGGTTATCACGTACGAAAACATAATGCTCCGGAAGGAGCATTTTTCATTTTAGAGGGCAATGGGGGGCACTACGATGACAACAATTGGATTTATCCGACACGGAAGCACAGAATGGAATCGAATGGGCAAGCTGCAGGGACAATTGGACACGGATTTAACTGAAGAAGGGAAAGAACAAGCAAAGCTCTTAGGACTAAGACTTGCTGAAGAACAATGGGATGGCATTATTAGCAGCGATCTGACAAGGGCCAGAGAAACGGGACTCATCGTTTCGGAGCTGTCGGGAATTCCCTTTATCAGGACGGATAAAAGGCTCAGAGAGCGCATGTATGGGCAGGCAGAAGGAACTACGGTCGCGGAGCGGGAAGAGCGCTGGGGCCCAGACTGGAAGCGGCAGGCACTAGGTCAGGAGTCGGATGATGATCTATGGGCTCGTTGGATAGAACTTGAGAAAGAAATCATACAGGAGTATCCGAATAAGAAAATTCTGCTGATTTCTCATGGCGGCTTCATTGTCCAAATCCTGCGTGTGCTGCAGATGGACAGTGAAGATTTCCTGCAAAATACGTCGCTAACCATCCTGATGCGCCAAGAAACAGGCTGGGAGCTGCAATTGTACAATTGTCTAGCACACTTACATCCCGTATCCAAATAGCAATGATAGACGAACATGACTCGATAAGAGTCATGTTTTTTTAACATATAAGAATTTATATGTTTCGGGGTTTGGGGTGAGCGAAGCTTACCCCTTATTTAACATATAAGAATTTATATGTTTCGGGGTTTGGGGTGAGCGAAGCTTACCCCTTATTTAACATATAAGAATTTATATGTTTCGGGGTTTGGGGTGAGCGAAGCTTACCCCTTATTTAACATATAAGAATTTATATGTTTCGGGGTTTGGGGTGAGCGAAGCTTACCCCTTATTTAACATATAAGAATTTATATGTTTCGGGGTTTGGGGTGAGCGAAGCTTACCCCTTATTTAAACATATAAGAATTTATATGTTTCGGGGTTTGGGGTGAGCGAAGCTTACCCCTTATTTAA